>NZ_DATBFE010000116.1:0-5303 GCF_036558665.1 Reyranella sp.
CCCAGCATGTCGACGAGGCGAGCCAGAGCGATCCTGTCCTGGTGCGCGCCGACGGTTCGTATCTCTACAGCTTCACCTCGGTGGTGGACGACATCGCCTTCGGCATCACCCACGTGATTCGCGGCGAGGACCATGTGACCAACACAGGCGCGCAAATCCAGATGTTCCGTGCGCTCGACGCCGCGGTGCCGATATTCGCCCATCTGCCGCTGCTGGTCGATGCAGCGGGCGGCGGCCTGAGCAAGCGCGCCGGGTCGCTTTCGATCGCCGATCTGCGCGACCGCGGGATCGAGGCGTTGGCGATCGATGCCTTGCTGGCCCGTCTCGGCACGGCCGATCTGGTCGAGCCGGTGTCTTCGCTCGACACGTTGGTTGGCACAATCGAATTCGCTCGCGTCGGTCGCGCGTCGGCTCGCTTCTCCGAGGAGGAGTTGGGTCACCTCAGCGCCCGCACATTGCACATCCTGTCCTACGAGGCGGTGCGCGACCGGCTCGACGACGACGTCGTCGACGAGGCGCTTTGGCTCGCCGTGCGGGGCAATCTGATGACGCTGGCCGACGCCAGGATCTGGGCCGAGGTCGTGCGTGGACCCATCGTGCCCACAATCGAAGACGGGCCGTTTCTCCACGAAGCGGTCAAGGCGCTGCCTGGCGAGCCGTGGAGCGAGAGCACGTGGAAGACCTGGACGGGCGTCCTGTCGGTGGCGAGCGGCCGCAAGGGTCGAGCCCTCTTCCATCCGCTCCGTCTTGCGCTCACCGGCCGCGAGACCGGCCCCGAGATGGCGAAGCTTCTGCCTTTGATTGGCCGCGCCAAGGTGACCGCAAGGCTGCAGGGGAGGGCGGCCTGAGCGGAACAACGATCCCTCCAGCGTTCGGGTGAGCGGAAGCGAGGGCGAGGATCCTTCTATGGAGGGGCGTTTGCGCAGCGTGAACGCTTCGTATAAATAGGTCCCGTGTCGCATTTTCTTCTCCCGGCCGCGTTCGCCGCGCGATGTATCGAGGTCTGAGGCCCGGTCGCGGGCCATCGGAACTCGTCTGCATGTGATTCGGGAGGAAGGGGCGATGTCCCTTGTCGTCTACAACACGCTATCGCGCGAAAAAGAGCCGTTCGTGCCGATCGATCCGGCGCATGTGCGCCTCTATGTCTGCGGTCCGACAGTCTACGACTACGTCCATATCGGCAATGCGCGGCCCGTCGTCGCCTTCGACGTGCTCTATCGCCTGCTGAAGCGGCGCCATCCGCGCGTCACCTACGTGCGCAACATCACCGACATCGACGACAAGATCATGGCGCGTGCCGCGGAAAGCGGCGAGCCGATCGAAGCCCTGACCAGGCGCACGGCCGGCTCCTACCAGAGCGACATGCGACGGCTGGGCGCGCTCGCGCCCGACGCCGAGCCGCGCGCAACCGAATATGTCGGGCAGATGATTGCGCTGATCGAGCGCCTGATTAGCAGCGGTCACGCCTACACCGCGGACGGCCACGTGCTGTTCAGCGTGCCCAGCATGCCCGACTACGGCCGCCTGTCGCGCAAGCCGCGCGACGAGCTGATCGCGGGCGCGCGCGTCGAGGTGGCGCCCTACAAGAAGGATCCGGCGGACTTCGTGCTCTGGAAGCCGTCGGCCGACGACCAGGCCGGCTGGCCGAGCCGGTGGGGCCGCGGCCGCCCGGGCTGGCATATCGAGTGCTCGGCGATGAGCGGCGCCCTGCTCGGCGAGACGTTCGACATCCATGGCGGCGGCCTCGATCTCATCTTCCCGCATCACGAGAACGAGATCGCACAGAGCCGCAGTGCGTTCGGTCATGCCATCATGGCCAAGTACTGGATGCACAACGGGTTCCTCAACATCTCCGGCGAGAAGATGAGCAAATCGCTCGGCAACTTCCTCACCGTGCACGAACTCCTGGACCAGTATCCGGCCGAGGCGATCCGCCTGTTGCTGCTCATGGCGCACTATCGTCAGCCGCTCGACTTCACGCACGAAGGGCTTCAGCAGGCCAGGGCGACTCTCGATCGTTGGTACGGCCTGCTGCGCGGCAAGTCGGCTCGTCCGGCGGATGCGGTGCCGCAGCCCGTCGAGGAGGCACTGTCGGACGACCTCAATACGCCGCTTGCGATCAGCGCCGTGCATCGGCTCTCCGATGCCGCTTCGCTTCTCGCCGGCGCCAATGCGCTCGGCCTCCTGCAGCAGGACGCCGAAGCCTGGTTCCGCTGGATGCCGGCCGGCATTTCGGGACCGGGAGACTCCGAGATCGAGGCTTCGATCGCCGCACGCCAGGCCGCGCGCAAGGCGAAGGACTTCAAGGAATCCGACCGCATTCGCGACGATCTCAAGTCGAAGGGCGTGATCCTGGAGGACGGCCCCGGGGGCACGACCTGGAAGCGGGGTTAGCCCCGCTCCAGCCTTTGCCCCGGGATCAGCGCCGGGCGAACTCCAGCAGGTCGTGCGCTTGCCCGGAAGCCGACCTGCGCGCCTGTGATTGGACGGGTCCTGGCGAGGGGAGCGGCACGGGCCTGTAGCGCCATTCCCAGCTCCGTTGCTGGACGGCGCCGGTTCGGACCTCCCGCCGAATACCCTGCAGTTAAGGGCTTGACGGCCGTGCATCTCGTATTTAACTTATTCGTTAAATATGGATACACTCTCGCAAACCTTTGGCGCTTTGGCCGACCCGACCCGCCGGGCCATCTTGGCGCGGCTCGCCAGCGGCGCGGCGACCGTGGGCGAGCTCGCCGAGCCGTTCGACATGTCGCTGCCCGCCGTGTCGCGGCATTTGCGCGTGCTGACCGATGCCGGCCTGATCGAGCGCCATACCGAGGCGCAGTGGCGGCGTTGTTCGCTGCGCGGCGAAGGTTTTCGCGCCGCCGCCGACTGGATCGAGTTCTATCGCCGTTTCTGGGAGCAGCAGTTCGACCGGCTCGACGCGTTCCTCAAGCGCACCGCGCCCAAGCCGGTGAAGGAGACGAAGGAGAAGAGTCGGCGCCGCCGCCGCTCCTGATCCAGCTCATGTCAAAGGAGGACCGCATGACACCGCGCATCGTTTCCCACGAAGAGTGGTTGGAAGCCCGCAAGGCGCATCTTGCGAAGGAGAAGGCGTTCACGCGTCTGCGCGAGGAGCTTGCCCGCGAGCGGCGCCAGCTGCCGTGGGAGCGCGTCGAGAAGGACTATGTCTTCGAGGCGCCCGAGGGACGCGTCACACTCGGCGATCTGTTCGCCGGCCGCGGCCAGCTCATCGTCCAGCATTTCATGTTCGGGCCGGACTGGAACGAAGGTTGTCCGAGCTGCTCGTTCTGGAGCGACAACTTCAACGGCATCGATGCGCATCTCGCGCATCGCGACACGTCGTTCGTGCTCGTCTCGCGCGCACCCATTGCCAAGCTCGATGCCTACAGGAAGCGGATGGGCTGGACGATGCGCTGGGTATCGTCGCTCGGCAGCGACTTCAACTTCGACTACGGCGTGTCGTTCAAGCCGGACGAGGCGGCGCCCAAGTACAACTTCGGCACGATCAAGCCCTACGGCGAGGAAGCGCCGGGTCTCAGCGTCTTCCGCCGCGGCGAGGACGGCGCGATCTGCCACACCTATTCGACCTATGCGCGGGGCCTCGACGTGCTGAACGGCACCTATCACCTGCTCGACATGACCTCGAAGGGGCGGGACGAGGAGGAGCTGTCGTTCCCCATGGCGTGGGTTCGCCGGCACGATCAGTACTGACCGCCAACGAGCGAGGAGCAAACCATGGACACGGTCATCGACAGCAACATGCTGCGTCTCGTGCGCATCTTCGACGCGCCGCGCGAGCGCGTATTCGCGGCCTGGGCCGAGCGGGAGCAGTTCGTCCAGTGGATGTGCCCGCCCGGCGTCATGATCGACGAATGCGTGATCGATGTGCGGCCGGGCGGTGCCTGGCGCATCAAGGGCCGTCACGGCGAGGACGACCGCGTCTTCGCCTCGTCGGGCAAATATATTGAGATCGAGAAGCCGGCCAGGCTGGTCTTCACGTGGGCGCACCACGCCGACGGCGACTACGAGAAGCCACGCGGCCACGAGACGACGGTGCGCATCGAACTGCGCGCGGTCGGCGGCAAGACCGAGCTGACACTGATCCATGGTCCGTTCCTCGACACGCCGAGCTTCGACGCCCACAAGAACGGCTGGACCGGCTCGTTCGACAAGCTCGCCGCCTTCCTGGCGAGAGCCGTGTGAGGACCCCTCGCTGCGCTCGGGATGACGCCGCCTTGCGACACGTGACTCGCGCCACGGGAGGGGCTCATCGCGAGCAGAAGGCGAGGCACCCTTTCGTCTCGCGGCGCGCTCCCCCGAGGCGCATGTCGCTTTGCTATTGAAACAGCGAGCGAACGCATCACCTAATTGCGTGCGATCCGACCCGCAATTGCAAGGAGCCGACGGATGACGACCGCGAATTGGCACGGCAAGGAGATCGCCAGGAGCGATCGCACGGAGGAAGTCGATGGCTACGTCTACTTCCCACGCGACTCGGTGCGCATGGATCTCCTGAAGATGGCGCCCAAGACCGAGAACGACCTCAAATGCCCGCACGGCGTGCAGTTCTACGATGTCGTCGACGGCGCCAGGACCAGCAAGCGGGCGGCCTGGTCCTACGAGGCCCCGCAAGCCCGGATGAAGCCGGTCGACCACTGGATCGGCTTCTGGGAAGACGTGCAGGTCGGCTGAACGGCGTCAGGCCGCCGCGGCCTCCGCGAACGCCTTCAAGAGGCCCGTCCAGCCGTCCGGCGAGTCGACGGCGGCGTGCATCTTTTCGCCTTCCTCGCCGTAGCGGTCGAACAGGCGATGTTCGAGCGAGACATGGGTCCTGTTCGCGCCGATCGGTGTGAAGGTCACTTCGACCTCGGTGACCACCTTCGGGTTGATCTGGAACGTGCTGTCGAGCATCCAGGTCATCACCATCCGCGTCGGCGGTTCCCAGGCGACCACCTTGCCCCAGTCGCATTCCGAGCCATCCTCGCCGCGCTCGAACCAGCGGCCGCCGACCCTCGGTTCGACCGTCACGGCGACCTGCGGCGACTTCGACTCCAGGATCGAATGCGACCTGGGCCACCAGCGAAAGGCGGCAAAGATCTCGAACGCCTTTGCCGGCGGCGCATCGACGTCGATCTTCTTGAAGACGGGCGCGAGGGAAATCGTGCGAGTCATGATTGGCGTCTCCTGGGCGAAGGATGGCTGCGTTCGACTTCGGCTTTGAAGGCGTCGAGAGCGTGGTCCCAGAACTGGTCCAGCCAGCGCCGCAACGGCCCGAGACCGCGTGGATCGATGCAATAGAC
>NZ_DATBFE010000117.1:0-20124 GCF_036558665.1 Reyranella sp.
GCCAACGCGGTCAAGGACGCGCTGGTGCGCGACGGCGTGCCGGCGACGGCGATCTCGGTCGTCGGCAAGGGCGAGACCGATCTGCTGGTCCCGACCGGCGACGGCGTGCGCGAGCCGCAGAACCGCCGCGTCGTCATCGTCATCCAGTAGACCGATCATCCGTCCGAGCTACCGATCAGGAGAGGGCATGGCGTCCAGGCGAATCGTGACCGGCATCGTCGCCATGGCGGCGTGCGCCTTGCTCCTGGGTGGCGCACGCGCCCAGACTTCGAGCGGCGCCACCCCTCCGCCCAAGACCATCGGTCAGCCGAGCCACGCCAAACCGGCGATGGTTCCGTCGCTGATCGTGTTCAATGCCCGAGGCGCCACGCTGCAAGGCCAGAAGCTCACCCTCAATGGGGTGGCGCCCAATGCCATCATCTTTGCCGATCGGCCCGTGCGCGCCGCCGGACACGACCTCACCGCGCACATCGTCGAGGATTGGAATAGCGGCAGCGACAATTTCGGCAAGGACCCGCCCAACGCAACCGTTTCGGTTTTCACCAGGGACGGTGCAGGCGTCCGCGACGCGGTAGTCGTCCTGAAGACGCCGAAACTGGCGAACGACCAGCTCGTCTTCGACGTCGACCTGCTGGAAGGCGATCTCAAGGATGCCGACGGCGCCGCCTCGGTCTTCATCGACATCATCGGCCGGCCGTGGACGCCGCTTTCCTACGCAGGCGTGGCTCGCCGCACCGCCTACCGCGCCGCATGGTACGGCGCCGCTCACCCCTACTACGCGCCGTACGCCTACCGGCCGGCCTGCGGCTACCATCCGTATCCGCCGTGTTACTGAGGTCCCAGGCATGATCGCTCCTCGTTTCCTCCGAAGTTCCGGCGTGCTCGCTGCGTTGCTCGCCACGCCGCTCGGCGCACTCGCCCAGACGCCGACGAGTGCCCCGGCCGCGGCGCCGAACGGGCTGAAGACGATCGGCGTTCCGTCGCACACGAAGTCGGCACAGGCCCTCATCGTGCTCAACTCGCGCGCCGCGAAACTCACCGGCCAGACCCTCGCGCTCGACGGCCCCCTGCCCTCGGCGATCCTGTTCGCCGACCGGCCGGTACGCAGCGCCGGCCACATTCCGATCAAGGAGGTGGTCGAGCTCTGGTCGTCGGGCAGCTTCGCCAAGGACCCGCCGAACGCCACGGTCTCGGCGTTTCGTGCCGATGGCTCGGCAGTGAGTGATGCCGTGGTCGTGCTGAAGCATCCGAGACTCGACGGCGAAAAGCTGACCTTCGAGGTGGCCGTCCTGGAAGGCGAACTCGGCACAGCCGACGGGCCGGCCTCGATCTTCATCGACACGATCTGGTTCGGCCTCGGCTCGGGCGGGATCAGCTATCTCGGCCAGAACCAGACGACCGGCGGCACGACGCCGGTCGTCGGCCCCAACAGCGCCTTCACCGGATGGTCCAATCCCTCGCCCGACGCGCCGGTGCGCCGGCCCGCGCCGAACTATGGCCTCACCGCGCCGCCCGACATGTCCGCGGCTCCCTCCTATCGCGCGCCGTGTGGCGCGCCACCGCTGCTGCCCTGCTACTGAGCAAGAAAGTCATGCGGCGGCCGTCCCGTTTCGTGGCAATCGCCGTCACGCTTGCAGCGAGCATGGAAATCGCCACCACCTCGGCGCAGAGCGCGCTCAGCAACGAGGACCTCGCCAAGCTTGCGCAGAACCCGGTCGGCAACCTGATCAGCGTGCCGTTCCAGAACAATACCAACTTCAACTACGGCCCCGACCACGGCGTGCAAGACATCCTGAACATCCAGCCGGTGATCCCTTTCGGCATCACCGAGGAATGGAACGTCATCACCCGCACCATCATGCCGGTGATCTTCAATCCCTCGCTGGGGCCACGGGTCGGGGCCGTCAACGGGCTGGGCGATCTGCAGTTGACGGCCTTTCTCTCGCCGGCCCAGCCTGGCCACTGGATCTGGGGCGTGGGTCCGATTGTCCAGATTCCGACCCATACCAGTGCCACGCTCGGCAACGACAATCTCGGCATGGGGCCGTCAGGCGTGTTGCTGCACCTCGAACACGGAAATCCATGGGTGTTCGGCGCGCTGGTGAACAACGTGTGGTCGCTCGGCACGAATGCCAACGCGCCGGCCTACAGCAACGGCCTGCTGCAACCCTTCATCAACTACAACTTCGAGGGCGGGCTCTACCTCACCTCGTCTCCCATCATCACCATGAACTGGCTGGCGGCCGCGAACCAGCAGTTCACCCTGCCGCTGGGCGGCGGCATCGGGAAAATCTTCCACCTCGGCAAACTGCCGCTCAATGCGCAGCTCTCCGCCTACTACAACGTGGTACGCCCCGACTACGGCGCGGAATGGCAACTCCGTGCCCAAATCCAGTTCATGTTCCCCAAATAGGCACCGCATGGCAGGCATTGGCGTTCGAAATCCCTGGGCACGCGTTCAGACGGTCGAATCGCGCGAAGCCGGCGGCTTCATGATCCTGCTCAACAGCGGCCCCCGGGAAGACCGCCTGCTCGGCGCACACTGTTCCATTGCAGAGAAGGTCGATCTCTACGGTATCAAGGTCGTAGGATCGGAAATCCGCATGCGGCCGATGGCGAAAGGGTTGAGGCTTTCGGTCGATCTGCCGATCGAGCTGAAGCCACGGGGCTATCACCTGCTCTTTCAGGGACTGAAGGAGCCGCTGGTTCTGGGCCGGACGATCCTCGCAACGTTGAACTTCGAAAGGATGGGACTCCTCGACGTCGAGCTGGTCGTGAAGAAGCAGGGCGCAGTGGGCAAAGACACGCTAAACGCGCCGCGCACGGATTGAGAGACGTTGTGTTCGGACAAGGTTACAAGGACAGCCGGCGTGGAAACCTGCACGTCAGTGGGTCCTTGTCGTCGTCCTGTCGTCGAGTTCGCGTGCCCTGTCGCCGCATGATCCAAATCCACCGCATTGCCCGCCGAGCTCGTCCAGCGAACCGGCCGCCGAGCGTCTTGATCTCTTGCGATATCGATGAACCGCGACAATTGCGATACTTTGCAGGTGCGTGACCGACGGATCCTTCGCTTCTCCTTTCCGCTCCTGGTCTTCGTTGTCAGCATGGGCGTGCTCCATCTGCGTGCGCAGACCGCAGGGAGCCCGGGTGCAGCGGCTGACGGCGCGCCGAGCTTCGTGGGCAGCGAGCGTTGTGCTGCCTGCCACAGGCGCGAGAGCGACGCCTGGAGGAAATCACAGCACGCGCACGCGCTCCAGCTGGCGACCGACAAGACCGTACTGGGTGATTTCGATGATGCCCGATTCGAGAAGGATGGCGTCGTAACTGTCTTTCGCAAGCGCGACGCCCGCTTTGTGATCGAGACGCCAGGGCCCGATGGCAAGCCGGGCGAGTTCGAGGTCAAGTTCACGCTGGGCCTGTTGCCCTTGCAGCAATACCTGGTGGAAATGCCCGGCGGCCGGCTGCAGGCATTCGGCATCGCGTGGGATACAAGGCTCCCGAGCGCCGGCGGACAGCGCTGGTTCGATCTCTACCCCGGCCAGAAACTCGCGCCGGGCGATCCGCTGCACTGGACCGGCATCCAGCAGGCCGCCAACTTCATGTGCATCGATTGCCACGTCACCAACCTGCGCAAGGGTTATGACGCGGCGGCCAATGCCTATCATTCCACGTGGAGCGAAGCTGGGGTCGGCTGCGAGGCCTGTCACGGACCGGCCAGCGCCCATCTTGCCAATCCGCAGGTCAGATTGCCGGCGGCCTTTCCGCCACGTTCTCGCAATGTCTGGGGCACCGATCCAGCGGCGCGACCGAACGTGCCGACGGAAGGACGGATTGCCGAAGTCGAGACGTGCGCGCGCTGCCACGCCCGACGCTCGCAATTGACCGACGCCTTCCATGCCGGCCAGCCTTTCGCCGACGGCTTCCATGCGACGCTGCTCGATCGTGGCGTCTATCGGGTCGACGGCCAGATGCAGGACGAGGTGTTCAACTACGGCTCGTTCCTGCAAAGCCGCATGTTCTCGAAGGGCGTGAGCTGCGGCGACTGCCACGATCCGCATACCCAGAAGCTGCGCGCCGAAGGCAATGCGCTCTGCGGGCAATGCCACGAGGCCGCGCGCTACGACAGCAGGGCGCATCACTTCCACGATCCGGCATCCACGGCCGGGCAATGCGTCTCCTGCCACATGCCGGTCGTGACCTACATGATCGTCGATCCCCGCCACGATCACAGCTTCCGCGTGCCGCGCCCCGACCTCGCCGACGCGCTGGGCACGCCCGACGTTTGCGCGGGCTGCCACGCCGACAAGCCCGAGGGATGGGCGGCGCGGGAACTCGAGAAGCGCCTGGGTCACGCGCCGTCCGGGTTCCAGACGTTCGCCCGGGCGTTCTTCGCCGCGGACCGCGGCGCACCCGGTGCCTCAGGCCTGCTGGCCAAGATCGCCAACGACGACGCCCAGCCGGCGATCGTCCGGGCGAGCGCCATCGCCCGCTCCAACGGTCTCGATCCCGCGCTCGCCGGCATCGATCTCCACCGCGCCCTGGCCGACCTGGATCCACTGGTCCGCACCGCCGCAGCCGAGGCTATCGCGGCCGGCGATGCGGATGCCTGGACGGCGGAACTCGTTCCCCTTCTGCGCGATCCTGTGCGCGCGGTGCGCATCGCGGCCGCGCGCGCTCTCGCCGGCCCGACCGAACGGCGCCTGTCGCAAGGCGATCGCCAAAGCTTCCGGCGTGCGTTGGATGAGTACATCGCCGTCCAGAACTACAACTCTGACCGCGCTGAGGCCCACATGAACCTCGCGCTGCTGGAGATTCGTCGCGCCAACACGCCGCTTGCCGACGATCATCTCGCCCGCGCGATCACCGTCGATCCAACCTTCGTGCCCGCCTATGCCCAGCGCGCCGAGCTCTATCGCGCCCGCCGCGACGAGGCGCAGGCCGAGCACATCCTGCGCGACGCCCTGAAACACAACCCTCAATCGGCGCTGGCACATTTCCAGCTCGGCCTTTCCCTGGTGCGGCAGCGGCGCGGTGAATTGGCTCTCGAAGAGCTGCGACGAGCCGCCGACCTGGAGCCGGCAACGGCACGCTACGGCTACGTCTACGCCGTGGCACTCGAACAAACCGGCCGGCTGGCCGAGGCTCGCAAAACGCTGGAGGGCGTGCTTGCCCGCCATCCCTACGATGTCGAATCGCTGTCGGCAGCGGCGATCTGGTCGATCCGCGGCGGCGAGATGCAGGCAGCGCTCGGCCATCTCATGACGCTGCGCGCACTGCGTCCCGACGACCGCGCCGTGGCCGCGGAAATCGAGCGCCTGCAGCGCACCCTGCCGCGATGAGTCAAATGCGACCCACGACCGATCTTCGCCGATGGCGGCGCACGACGTTCCACAGCTTCGGGAGCTTGCCGGCCGACGGGCGAATACGAGTGATCGACCGGCCGGAGCGGTGCAATTTAATCGAAATCGAGGGCGGCGGATCGATCCTCGCTAGTCTTGCCCGGAACGGTCGGCTAGCCTCATCGCGGCTGCTGATTGCGGGCGGCAAGCCATGACGTCGCGGGGGCGATCGGGTATGGACACACACCAGGAAGCGGTAGCTGTACCGACGGCCGCCAAGCGCCCGGCGCGCCGCATACCGCTCGTCTGGATCGTGCCAGTTGTCACTGCATTGATTGGTGCGTGGCTTGCCTGGGATACCTTCTCCAAGCGCGGCCCGACCATCACGATCAGCTTCGAATCGGCGGGCGGCCTGCAGCCCGGCCAGTCGCAGTTGAAGTTCAAGGACGTGACCATGGGCACGGTGAAGTCGATTGCCGTGACCCCGGATTTCTCCCAGGTGCTCGTCACTGTCGAGACGACGCGCGAGGCCGAGCCCCTGCTTAGCGACAAGACGATCTTCTGGGTGGTCAAGCCGCAGCTCTTCGCCGGCCGCATCTCCGGCCTCGATACGCTTCTGTCCGGATCCTATATCGGCATGCTTCCCTCAACCGAGAAAGGCAAGGCACAACGTCACTTCGTCGGCAGCGCCAATCCGCCGGTTCTGCCGGTATCGGCGCCAGGCACCGTCTTCAAGCTCGAGACTTCGAGCGTCGGCTCGATCAGCCTGGGCTCACCGATCTTCTATCGCGACATCGAGGTCGGCACGGTTCTCGGCTGGGAACTGGGCCACATGGCGCGCAACGTCACGGTGCACGCGTTTGTACGGGAACCGTTCGACAAGTACGTGCATGACGATTCGCTGTTCTGGAATGCCTCGGGCCTGTCATTGAAGATGGGACCGAGTGGCATCCAATTGCAGATGGAGTCGGTCAGGGCAGTGCTGCTCGGAGGCATCGCCTTCGACACCAAGCCCGACACCAAGGCGCCGGTGAGCGCGGCCGACCACAGCTTTCCGCTGTACCCGAGCCACGACGCGGCCAAGACCGCCGGCTTCGGCCGGCGCCTCAGCATGATGTCGACCTTCGAAGGCTCGGTATCCGGGCTGGAAGTCGGCGCCGACGTCACGCTGCACGGCCTCAAGATCGGCGAAGTCACCGATGTCGGCCTTGCCTATGATCCCAAGTCCGACCGCATCGTGGTACCGGTCCATTACCGGATCGAAGGCGAACGCATCGCTGGCGTGGCCTCGGCCGAACAGGCGGCAAACGTCCCGCTCGGCACGATCGCCGCCGAGATGGTCAAGCGGGGCTTTCGCGCCACACTGCAGTCGACGAGCCTGATCACTGGCCAGAAGGTCGTTGCCATCGAGCAGGTCCCGGACGCGCCCCCGGCGGAGCTCGGGCGCGAGGGCGACGTCTTCGTTATCCCGTCGACGCAGACCGGCGGCTTCGACGCCATTACCCGCTCGGCCGCGGAGTTGCTGTCCAAGATCAATCGCATCGACTTCCAGGCCATCGGCCGGAGTCTCAGCGCGACATTGAAGGGTGTCGACGAGACGGTTAACGGACCGCAGATGAGGAAGACTCTGGCTTCGCTCGAGGCGACGATGGCCGACCTGCAGAACATCGCGCGAAAGCTCGACACCGACGCTTCACCCGCGCTCGCCCGGCTGCCCGACATCGCCAACAAGCTCGACAGCGCACTGGCTCAGGCGAACCGGCTGGTCACCTCGATGAACTCCGCCTATGGCAGCGATTCCCGGTTCAGCCGCGAGATGGACCGCCTGCTGCCGCAGCTCAACGAGACTGCACGTTCGCTTCGTGCGCTGACCGACCTTCTGGCGCGCCATCCCGAAGCCCTGATCAGGGGCCGCACCAACACAGGCAAGGAATGACCGGATGTTTCTCGGCCGTCGGCAGCTTGTCCGGCTAGCACTGCCCGCGTTCGCGGCGGCCTGCTCGTCGCCCGACCCTGTGCTCTACTCCATCCCGATGAAGCCGGGACCGGTGCTGAACGGCGGTCCGAAGGTCGTGCAACTGCGCGACATCGGCCTCGCGGGCTATCTCGATCGCAAGCAGATCGTCCGGTCGTCGGAGGCCTACAGGCTCGGGGTGATGTCCAACGACTGGTGGGGCGAGAGCCTGGCGACGATGCTGAGCCGAGTGATCGTGCTCGGCCTGTCGCAGCGCCTGCCGTCGAGCCGCATCTATGCCGAGGGCGGCGCCATCTCGGCCGACCCGAACGCCGTGCTGGCGGTGAATATCCAGCGCCTCGATCTCGACGCCTCGGGCGAGCTCGAGCTCCAGTCCCAGGCTGCCGTCGAATTCAATCGGCCGACGCGTTCGACGGCGAGGAGCTTTCGCATCGTCAAGCACCCGCCGACGCCGGACGTCGCGGGTCAGGTCGCCGCTGCCAGCGAGGCCGTGGCCGAATTGACCGATGGCCTCGCGGTCATGCTTCAGTCGTGACCACCCACCGGGAGCTTCGCGAGTGCATGGGCTGCGGCCTGTTCCAGGTCGTGCCCGAACTCGGTCCGGACATGCGGTCGAGCTGCCTGCGTTGCGGCACCTTGCTGCGTCGGACGCGGCGTGACCCGCTCGATCGCGGGCTCGCCCTCAATGTCGCCGCCCTCGTCCTCTACATCATGGTTTGGACGGCCATGCTGATGAAGGTCTCCACCGCGGGCATCGTGCACGAGACCACGCTCGTCTCCGGCCCGTTGGAGCTGGTGCGCCAGGGCCTGTGGCCGCTGGCGCTTGCCGTGGCCTTCACTACGGGCCTCGCGCCGCTCGGCAAGTTCGCCGGTGCCATCTACGTTCTGGTGGGTCTCAAGCTTCATACGCCGCCGCCCAACCTGCGCGGCGTCTTCCTGTTCGCCCGCAAGATCGCCACCTGGTCGATGCTGGAGGTGCTGCTGCTCGGCGTGTTCGTGGCCTACACCAAACTCGGCGACCTTGTGCAGATGGACATCGGGCCCGCTGTCTACGCGCTCGGGCTGCTGACGGTCGTCGTCGTATGGGCCGATACCGTGCTCGAGCCCGATGCGGTGTGGGAGGCCATCGAGCGTACCGGGCAGACTCATGCACCGATGGCGGAGTCGCGACCGCTCGTCTTCCGGCCCGGCATCGTCGCCTGCGAGGCATGCGGCCTGGTCAGCATCCCGGCCGGCCATGCCGGGCGCTGCCCGCGCTGCGGCTCGGCGCTGCACGCGCGCAAGCCGGACAGCCTGAACCGGACGTGGGCGTTCGTGATCGCGGGCGCCATTCTCTATATCCCCGCCAACTACTATCCCGTGCTCACCGTGATCCAGGCTGGCGCCGGTGCGCCCAGCACCATCCTGGGCGGCGTCGAGGAATTGCTCGCCTCTGAGATGTATCCGCTGGCGCTGCTGGTCTTCTTCGCCAGCATACTGGTGCCGGTATTCAAGCTGATCGGTCTTGCGGTCATGCTGATGGCAACCATGCTGGTGACCACCGAGGCGGGGGCGAGCGTTCTGCTGCCCCAGCGCACGCGGCTCTATTATGTCGTCGCCTGGATCGGCCGATGGTCGATGGTCGATATCTTCATGGAATCGCTCCTGGGCGCGCTGGTGCAGTTCGGCGCGGTCGCGACCATCGAGCCTGGCGTCGGCGCCGTGGCGTTCTGTGCCGTCGTCCTGGTCACCATCATCGCCGCCGAGGCCTTCGATCCGCGGCTGATGTGGGATGCGGCGGGCCGAAATGCCCATCACCCGTTTGCGCTGCGCCCACGACCTTCGATGGCCAGGGCCGCCTTCGGGCATCGGACATGACGACCCCGGTCCGGGGAATTTGACACCAGACGAAGTCCTGCTCCGGCGCCATCAACTGGCCCGCTTGCCGGGAAGTTGCTTCGCCTTGCTTCAAAACGAAAGGTGAAGAATGAGCCCGAGCGCATGCACGACGGCGCTGCTCGAAGCGAAATCGACCTGACGGGCAAGATAGGGTTCGACGCTGAGGTGGCGATCGATCGGGAAGGTCGAGCCGACGATCAGGCGATAACGCGCGAACTGGCCGTAGCGGGTATCGAAATAGACCTCGGCCGAGGCATAAGGCTGGAAGACGTAGTCGCCGATCGACGTGTCGCGCTGAACCTGCAGGCGTTCGCGAAACCGCATCGAATAACCCGTATTGAGCCAGCGAAAATCCTCGCGCGTACGGGCGTCGATCGAGACTTTCCCGGGCAGCCGGATGCGAAAGGTCTGTTCTGTAAGAAGCCGGTTCTCGACGAACGGGCCGCCGTCGGTCGCGTTGGCGTGCCGATAGCCGATGCGTCCATAGAACCAGTCGGCGAAGCGATGCTCGACGACCGCCCCACCTTCCGCCTGGTAGACCTGCCCGCTGTCCTGGTCTCGGTTGTACGTCACCATGCCGATCACCTGGGTTGCCTCGTCGAGGCGTACGTGCAGATCGATCTCCGGCCAGAAATCGTCGCTGTAGGTGGTCTGGGCACCGGCTTCGCTATCGACGAGCGCAAACAGCATGGGCAGCGCTATCGCAAGCCCTGCAGGCAAACCGCGGTTCGTCGACAATCCAGCGACCATGCGTCGCTATTTCACCAGTTGCTCGCTGGCGACCTTGATTCGGCCCGTGCGGCGGGCCTTGGTGAGCACGTCATGGTCGTGTTCGGTTTGCCTTGCATAGGCCAGGGCGAACTTGCCGATTGCCTCATCCAGGGCGTCGCTGTTCCCGCAATAGCCGGCGATCATCGCAGGGTCGCCCGATTTGGCATGCGCCAAGGCCAGGGCCCAGCCGCAAAGCCCGCAGTATTCCTCGAAATCCTCAAGGCCTTGATCGTCGCGTTCGCTGAACCTGACGCTGCCCTTCATGTCGGCAAGCTGTCGCACATAGAACTGGACGTTGTCGGCCTCGCCCCATCCGAGAAAGATATCCGGCGAGCCTTGCGTCAGGCGTTGCCCGACGACGACGCGCTCGCCTTGATTGTCGAATGTGAGTTTGTAGTCGACATAAGGCGCCAGCACGGATTCCTGCGCCTGCTTGACCTGAAGGAAAAGCGGATCGTCACCGTCGACACCCTGCAGCAGCACTACCCAGCAGCCGGTGCCGACACTGCCCACACCCACGACCTTGCGGACCGAATCGACGATGCGATATCGCGCCAGCAGGCGGCGACGGTCGACGGTGAGTGAGGCAAGGTAGGAATGCAGCATGCGGTCGAGCGCGACTTCGGCCGGCATGCCGTGGTCGGTATGGGTCTCGCGCACGATCAACGGAATGTCCTCGATGATGCGGTGCTCTCCGTCCACCTGCTCGGTGAGCTTCTCGAGCACCCCCAAATTCCCCTTCGACCGCGCCTTGTCCATGATGCGCTCGGCATTGCGCCGCGCCTTGGGCGACAGGGCGTCGAGAACCGCCCGTTCGTCGATGCGGTCGTACCAGACCTCGAGATATCCCATCTCGGCATACCGCCGCATGCGCTTCCGGTAACTGCGCACGGTCTCACGCGCGGCGCTTTCCGAAGCTTCCTTGTCGCCGCCCTGAAACCTGATCGCCACGGCCGCGCTCGCGGCCAGGCGCTTGAGGTCCCACTCCCACGGACCCGGATGGATCTCGTCGAAGTCGTTGATGGCGAAGATCAGGTTGCGCTCGGCCGATGCGAACACGCCGAAGTTCGACACATGCATGTCGCCGCACGCGCCAACCGCAAGTCCCGTGACCGGTGTATGCGAAAGATCGGCCGCCATTACTGCGGCGGAGCCGCGGAGGAAGGCGAACGGCGAGGCGAGCATGCGTGCGTAGCGCACCGGTACCAGCTTCTCCACGCGGCCCTTGTTCTGTCGTTCCAGAATCTCGACCGGATCGAGGCGATCGCGGTGTCTTTCATACCGCGCGTGCGCGCCTCGGGAGATCTTGGCACGCAAGGCTTTACCCGTCGAAAGGCGTTCTTCCACCGTCGGCCGGCGCGCAGCAAAGCTCGAGATCAATGGTGTCTCGTCGCCGGCCCTCATCAGGGTGTCGAAGGTCCGATCGGCATTGGCTTGCAGGGATGCGATGTTCATGGACGGCCTCCTCCCGAGCCGGAAAGCAATGGGTTGAGCGGCGGCAGATCAGGCGGCTTCCCGCGGTCCGACGCCTGTTTCCGCAAGGTTCGCCTCGACAGGCTCGCTTTTCGCGAAAACGCCTGGCATTGGGCACTCGACCAGCGAGCCGGCGAGCCGGAATTGAACAGGACCTGTTCGAGGTTTTCGACGAGGCCGGCGACGGCGTCGGGTCGCGCAATGTGTCGACGCCATGCCAGCAACTGGCGATAGATCTTCGGCAGGTCGGCCTGTCGGCAGGCGGCTTGCAAATCCCGGAATGCCTTCGCTTCCGATTGAAGCCATTGCCGGTAGCCGTCCCGGAAGCGGACCGCGGCCCACCAGGATACGCATGCCAAGCCTGCCAGTGCACCGGCAACGACGGCGCCGAGACGGCGCCAATCACGAGGGGCAACAGGCGCCACCACCGCAACCTGCAGACCCTCGCCCGCGGCTTGCCGAAGGCGGTTCGCCGTCAAATCCCACCACGGCTGGGCGACCCCGGGAAGCACATAGCCACCGGCACTCTCGAAGACGTAGGTGATCCTATCGATCCGCTTCCCCACCAGGTCGCCACGATCCACCCGATCGAGAGCTTGCGGCGGATCGCGGTAGACGCGCATGCCAGCCGGCGCGGGGAAGTCGAGATCCCGCATGGCCATGGCCGGCACGTCGGCAGCCGTCCGCGTGATCGTCCTCACCACGGCATCGCCCGACTTGAAGGAGGTTGTGCGAGGCGGCGACCATTGCTCTTCGAGCGTGACCTCCTTGCTGGCGATCACGGGACCCGCCGTGTCCACGCCGGGAGGAACCGTGATCTCCGTCCTCACCTCCTGACCTCGAGCTTCGCCCGCTTCGTCGCCCTTGGCATCGAGCAGGGTGACGGCGGCGGCGGGCACGACCATCGTTCCGCCGCGCCGCGGATAGAGCGCGAACTCGAAGCGCTTTCCGATGTAGGACCGACCGTCGATCACCTCGGTCATCGTGGTGCCCTGTGTCTCGAGACGCAGGATCTGCGCTCCGGGCACCTCGTCGATCGTCACACGCGGCGGTCTTGGCATCTCGTCCTTGAACAGCACGTCGACCATGATTCGCACATGCTGCCCGACGACGGCTCCTGCTTGCGGCTCGAGGTGGCTGCGCACCATGACGTCCTGCGCACGGCAAAGGGAGCCGAGCCCGCACAGCAGCAACGCCAGCAGCAACGACCTCATGGCTTCGTCTCCCGGAGCTGGTAGAGGAAGCGCGCCTTGAGGAAATCGGCCGGCCGAGTCTGCACCCGTTTCAGCCACAAATCACGCACGGCCGCATCGGTCATCTGCCCGGTGATCCGGGTCTCCATGCCTTCCCGGCTCTTCTTGTTCCGGTCGTACACGACCTCGTCGGCCTTCTGGTCGGGGATGCCGGTATCACCGCCCGTCTTCTTCACCCTTTCCGCGCGCAATCGGGCCAGCGAGCGGTTGGCCTCGGCGTCGGCCCAGCCCGGCCGCAGCGACAGGGCACGGTCATAGCGGCCAACGGCGTCGTCGTAGCGGCCCAGCATCACCAGCGCATTGCCCTGGTCATACGCCGATTGAGCGGTATCCAGGCCACCGAAGGCCTGCTCGGCGCCCTTGAAGTCGCCGCCCTTCATCAACGCAACGCCGCGCCACATCGGATCGGCAAAGGCGGCAGCCGCATCGGCGTAGCGGCGTTGGTCCATCAGCCTGCGCCCGCGCTGGTCCGGCGTCGCCATGAGATCGGCCCAGCCGACCCACCAGCCCGTCGTCAGCAGCGCCACGAGGGCGGCGCCGGCGATCGCAGCGAGAAGGATGCGCAGGTGCCTCATGTCGAGATCACCCAGCCGCGCCGGAACCAGCCCAGAACCAGCGCCGCGACGAGGAAGCTCAGCCAATACCCTGCCTCCTGCCAGCGCTCGGTCTCGCCCGGCGGCATCGTAGCGTTGCCGCGATCGGTGAGGCGACGCAAGAGCACCGCGATATCGTCATTGTCGATCGTGGTTTCGACCAGCCGCGCGCCGAGTTCGGAAACAGCGGCTTGCAGCGGCTTGTCGGCCTCGACGGAAGCCGCCGGCGCGACGGCGAAGAACACGACCGGTGCGCCTTTCGCCGCCTCGAGGGCTTCCGCCTGACCGGGAGCCACTGTGTCGGCCACGATCAGTATCGAGCCCCCGCGGCCTCCGTCGCGCAGCACCTGCGCCGCCAGCGCAACCGCATCGGCAAGCCGATCGCCTTCGCGCGGCATGATCGCCGGAGCCAGCGCCCCGGCCATGGCCAGGACGATCTCGTGATCCGCCGTCGGCGGCAAAACCAGATGCGCGGAGCCGCTATAGGCGATCAACCCGGCTGCACCGCCCTCGCGCCTCTTCAAGAGATCGGCGATCTTCTGGCGTGCACGATCGAGCCGCGTCGGCGCCAGGTCGGTAGTGGTCATCGACGGCGCCACCTTGAGCACGATCATCACCGGCGGCTGGGCGTCGGCGAAGGGTGACGGTTCCCGCCTCCAGGTCGGACCGGCGATGGCGATTGCCGCGACCAGCCACGCCAGCATCAGAACATCGTTCGGTGCGAAACGGCGAGCGGCAGCGTCACCCACGACAAGCAGCTTCAACAGCTCGGGGTCGATCACGCGGGCCCAGCGCCGCGTCGTATCGGCCGCCCGCCTGCCCGCCCACCATAGTGCGAGTGCCGGCACGACCAGCAGCAATGCCCAGGGCCGCAGGAAGTGCAAGCTCTCGATGAAGGCGTTCATGGATGCACCGCCTTCGGCCGTCGCAGCGGCGGCGCCGAAGCGAGCAGCAATCCCGCTTCGACCACCATGGAGAAGACCGTCATGACCAGCAACGGAAGCCAGAACAGCTCGCGCTTGGGGCTGAAGCTCACCGTGTCGATCTTGCGCGTCTCGATGGCGTCGAGCCGGCGATAGATGTCAGCCAGCTCGGTGCGATCCAAAGCGCGGTAGAAGCCGCCACCGGTGACGCTCGCCACGTCCTTGAGGGCTGCCTCGTCGAGCTTATCCTCGCCGGCTGCCGTCGGATCGCCGATGGCGACGGTGTGAATGACGATCTTGTGGTCGCGCGCGACTCGGGCGGCATCGGCCGGCGGCACGCTGCTCGCCGTATCGTTGCCATCGGTGAGCGCGATCATGGTCCGCGCGGGCACGGTCGAATGGGCGAACAACGTGACGCCGAGCCCGATCGCGTCGCCGAACACCGTCCGGGGACCAGCCATGCCGACCTGCATTTCCTGGACGAGCTTGCGGCAGAGATCGAGATCGGTCGTGAAGGGAACCAGCACGAACGGCGCATTGCCGAAGACGACCACGCCGACGCGATCGCCCTTGCGCCTCGACAGGAAGTCGTCGAGCACCTGCTTCACCGCCGTCAGCCGGTTGACCTTGTTGCCGGAGACGTCGGTGAAGTCCTGCGTGTCCATCGAGCCGGAAAGGTCGACGAGCAACAGAAGGTCGCGCGCGGGCCTGTCGTGATGCACCGGCGGCTCGATCCATTGCGGCCGCATCAGCGCGGCGAGCGCCAGCAGCCAGCAAACGGCGAGACTCGCGCTGCGCCATATGCCGCGCCGGCCGACGACGACGCCGGCCTGGGGCGACTGGCCGGTGAGCGAGACCAGCAGGGCAAAGAACGGCACGCGCACGCCGCGCCTGCTCTCGGCATGCGCGGGCAGCAGCCAGTAGACCAGCACTGGCGCCGGCAGCAGGAGGGCGAGCCAGGGATCGGCGAAGGTCAGCATCGGTGCCGGCGCACCCAGGCGCGTGCGCCCGAGACGATGGGCCGAAGGTTCGACGCTTCGCCTCCACCGCCATATGCGAGCGACACCAACCTTCGTGCAGGCCCCGCCGTAAAGGCGTCGGTACGCCCGGTCCGGTCGAGGAAGCCGAGCCAGGCATCGCCACTCAGCTCGGCAACCTCGGGCCGAGCATAGGCGACGAGCGCCGCCCGTTTCAGGATCGCGGTGATGCGCTGCGCCGCCTCGCCCGGTGGCAGGTGCTCCGTGCCCGTCAGTTCGACGAGCGCCGCGCGCCGATAGGCGTTGCGTCGATAGCGAAGGACCGCCATGGCCGCGAGCACGGCCGCGCTCGCCAGTAGGGCAGCCCCGACGATCCACCAGCCCGGTGCCGGCGGCCACAGCGAAACATCGGGCGGCGTGACGATGTCGCGCAGATTGGAAAGGTCGGCCGGATCGCTCACGCGGCACGCCGGCGGCGCTCGAGCCGTCGTCCCAGCAGCTCGCGGAACTGCCCGGCCACGTCGCGATGGGTCGAGAGTGGCAGTACCGGAATGGCATGATGGAGCGAGAAGTGGGCACCTCGCTCGCGCCTGCCGGCAAAATCCTCGGCGAAGCCGCGGCGCAAAGCGCTGGCCGACAGATCGACCTCGATCTGGCGGTCCGCTTCCGCGAGCACCGCGCGGCCGATGGCGGGCAGTTCGGCTTCCAGCGGATCATGCACGAAGACGGTCAGGAAATCGTTGTGAGCGGTGATCCTGGTGACCAGTTCGGCCGTCCGCGCGTTGGCGCCGGATACGTCGGAAATGAGCACGACCAGCCAGTCATGGTTGGCGAGCCGTGCCGCGTGTTCCAGCGCGACATTGAGCAGGCCCGGATCGGGCCCGAGAGGATCCTTCGCCGTGAGCAGATGGTTCTGCCGCACGATCTCCGGCAGCAGTCGCCGCACTCCGGCCTCGCGTGCCTGCGGGCGGATTTCGGTCACGGCATTCTCGGAAAAGACCACGGCTCCCGCCCGATCGCCCAGCGATGTCACCCGGAACGCGGCCAGCGCCGCCGCTTCCGCCGCCACCACCGACTTCATGGCGCGGCGGCTGCCGAAAAACATCGACAGCCGCTGATCGACCAGCAGCAGGACGCTGCGGTCGCGTTCCTCGGTGTAGACGCGGACATGGGGACTGGCGCGCCGCGCCGTCGCCAGCCAGTCGATGGTGCGCGTGTCGTCACCCTCGGCGTAGTGACGCAGCTCCTCGAAATCGAGACCGCGTCCGCGCAGCCGCGAGGCATGCCGGCCGGTCAGCAGGCTGTGCACCGGCTGGCGCGGCAGGAAGCTGAAACCCCTGGCGCGATGCCTCAGGCCGAGCAGGCCATCGAGGGTGACATATCCTTGGCTTTGCGCGGGCAAGGTCCCCTCTCACCGATGGACCGTCATGTTGGGCTCGGCGAGTCCGGGCGGCGTCTTGTGCCAGGCGCGGCCCTCCTTCGCCTGCTGGTACCCGTAGTCGTAGAGCGCTCGCATATAGGGCTGCTCGAACTGCCCCTCTTCCGTCATCTGGAAATCGGTGCCGATGTAGGCGAGGTTGTAGTCGACGCCGTCGCGCTGGGTGACGAAGTAGGTCCGCAGCACGTCGTTGCGGCCACTCGCCGACAGCATCGTGCTGACGGCGCGGCCGGCGATCGAGATCGTCCGTGGTTCGGTCATCGCGTAGTCGGGGTCGAGGCGCGCGTTGCGGATGATGTAGGCATGCCGCTCGCGCCGGGCACCGGCGCTCTTGAGATCGATCGACGGCGGATAAAGAAAGAGCTGGGCGATGGCGCCGCCGTCGACATGCAGCTCCTGGTACTTGCGGCCGTCGAGCTCGACATCGATCAGTACCGGCTGAAAGGCGGCCGGAATGGCCGACGAGGCGCGCAGGATCTTGCGCACGAGGTCGAGGGCGCCCGGATGGCCGCTGGCGGCAATGGCGCCGACGTTCCAGATCACCGGCCGCTGCGCATCGAGATTGGTGGTGCCGATCATCAAGAGCCGGCCCTTGCGGTACTCCGCCGCGATCGCGTCCAGGAGATCCTGATTTGCGTATTTGGCGATGAGCTGCGCCAGCGGCGAGGTGTCCGCCATGGCGTCATTGAACAAGGCGGCCGGATAGCCGCGCTGGTGGTAGACCTTCTCCGGCGTCATGGTCGTGTAGACCTCGCGCAATTGCGCATCGTAGGCGGGCCCGAGAAAGGCGAACGGGGCGATCAAGGCGCCGGTGCTGACGCCCGTCACCATCTTGAATTGCGGCCGCGTGCCGGTCTCGGTCCAGCCGTTCAAGAGGCCGGAGCCGAACGCTCCGTTGTCGCCGCCACCCGACACCGCCAGGAAGTAGGCGGGCGGCAGCCGCGCGTTTGGATTGCCGGCAATGCCCAACGCGACCTCTTCACGCTGAAGGGCGGCCATGCCTTCCTCGATCGCCGGCGTGGGATCGGCGTCGGGAAAGAAGCGGGCGTTGGGCAGCCCCAGCGGAAGGGCCTGCATCGTATTCGCACGCGGCACCGCCGGTCCGCGTTCCGGCAAGGCGCAGCCGATCGTCGAAAGCCCGACGATCAGGACCGCCAAAGTCGCTGTCTTTTGGATCAACAATCCCTCCCCCAAAAAGTTCAACCCGCGACCGCGACCTGCTGCACGATCTCGTCGATCACCTGATCCTTGCCCACTCCGTCGGCGCTCGCCTGGTAGCTGAGGCTGATGCGGTGGCGCAGGCAGTCATGCACAATCACCTGCACATCGGAAGGCAGGACGTGATCGCGGCCGCGAAGCCAGGCATGGACGCGCGAGCAGCGATCGAGCGCCAGCGAGCCGCGCGGGCTGGCGCCGATCGAGATCCACTTCTTGAGGTTGTCACCGAAGCCGGCCGGCCTTCGCGTCGCCGCGACAAGCGCCACGATATAGCTCTCCACGGCAGCCACGCTGACGATCTTGTCGATCTCGCCGCGTGCCTCGAAGACGGCCTTCTGGGGCACCTTTTCGCGCGCCGAGTCCTGTCGCCCCTGTTGCTGCTCGCCACGCACGAGCTGCAGGACCTTCACCTCGTCGGTATCGCTCGGATAGTCGATCCGGACATGCATCAGAAAGCGATCCATCTGCGCTTCGGGCAGCGGATAGGTGCCCTCCTGCTCGATCGGGTTCTGGGTCGCCAGCACCATGAAGAGGTCGGGCAGCTTGTAGCGCTTGCCCGACACGGTCACCTGCCGTTCCTCCATCGCTTCCAGCAAGGCCGACTGCACCTTGGCCGGCGCACGATTGATCTCGTCGGCCAGGATGAGGTTGCCGAACACGGGGCCTTGCCGGAACTGGAAGGTGCCGGCCCCCGCGCCCTGGCTGAGATAGATCTCGCCTCCCGTCACGTCCGACGGCAGGAGGTCGGGCGTGAACTGGATGCGGCTGAACTCGGATTCGAGACTGCGTGACAGGCTCTTGATGGCGCGTGTCTTGGCAAGTCCCGGCAGGCCTTCCAGCAGCACGTTGCCGTCGGCCAGGAGCGCGATGATCAGCCGCTCGACCACCCGCTCCTGGCCGATCACCGAGGCGTTGACCTCCGTCGAGATCTGATGGATCGCGTCGCGCGCCGGCATCATCCGCTCACTTCACTCACATGCCATCGCCACCCGTCAAGTGTCACCAGCCGATGGCCCGAGCCGGACGTCTCTCGGCGTTTCACCGCTCTCTCCTGCACAAGGCGCGGGTCCGCCACCGAGGAGGCCCGCGTCGGCCCAAGGTCATTGCGGCTTCAGGTTCTCCAGGTCCTTCAGCCGCTTCATGGCGTCCTGCTGACGCAACAGACCGTAGCCGATCCCGCCGGCATTGAGCGAGTTGCCCAGCTGGTATGGGAACTGGTCGAAGTCGACGAAGAACTCCTTGATCCTTCCCTGGATGGGCACGAGCAGCCAGATCTGCCGGGCGAAGAAATCCATGGCGTTGCCGCCCTCCTTCAATCCGCGCTCGTAGGGATCCATGCGCAGGTTGGTGATCAGTGCCCAGGCCGTCACCTCACGCGTGGCGGTGGCGATATTCCCCTCCGAGGAAGACGCGAAGCTCACCTTCCAGTCGTTCCAGCGCACGGCATTCAAATTGCCGCCCTGATCGAAGTAGTACAGGGCGTCACGTGGCCCTTGCTTCGCCTCACCTTTGAAGTAGGGCAGGAAGTCGAAGCCGTCGAGATGGACCTTGAACGTCTTGCCACTGGCAGAGAAGCCCGTCTTCATCTTCTCCTTGATGTCGGGAATGCCAGCGGCTGCGCACAACGTCGGAAACCAGTCGATCAGGGAAATGACGTCGTTGTACTGCGTGCCGGGCTTTATCACGCCAGGCCAGCGCACCATCATCGGAATGCGAAAGCCACCCTCCCATGTCGTGCCTTTTTCGCCATGGAACGGGGTCATGCCGCCGTCGGGCCACAGCGCGATCTCGGCCCCATTGTCGGTGGTGTAGAGGACGATGGTATTGTCGGCGATCTTCAGGTCGTCGAGCTGCTTCAGGAGCTGCCCGACGTGGCCGTCATGCTCGACCATGCCGTCGGCCTCGATGCCTTTGCCGGTCTTTCCCAGCGACTCCTTCTTGAGATGGGTGAAGACATGCATGCGGGTCGAGTTGAACCAGACGAAGAACGGCTTGTCGGCCTTGTGCTGCCGGTCGATGAAATCCTTCGCGGCGGCCAGGAACTCCTCGTCGACCGTCTCCATGCGCTTGGTATTGAGCGGGCCCGTATCCTCGATCTTGCCGTCGGCGGATGACTTGATCACGCCGCGAGGCCCGTACTTCTTTCGGAATTCCGGGTCCTTCGGGTAGAAGTAACCTTCCGGCTCCTCCTCGGCGTTGAGATGGTAGAGGTTGCCGAAGAATTCGTCGAAGCCGTGCCTCGTCGGCAGGTGCTCGTCGCGATCGCCGAGATGGTTCTTGCCGAAC
>NZ_DATBFE010000118.1:0-3275 GCF_036558665.1 Reyranella sp.
GACGAGGCAGCGCTGGGCCGGGTGCTGCGGGCGCTGGGCCGATGATCGGGCTGCCCTCGGAGACGCGGGTGTGGTTGGCGAGCGGGACGACGGACATGCGTCGCGGCTTCGACGGCCTGGCGTTGGTGGTGCAAGAGGTGCTGAAGCGCGATCCGCACTGTGGGCATCTGTTCGTGTTCCGCGGCAAGCGGGGCGGGTTGTTGAAGATCCTTTGGCACGACGGCCAGGGGATGTGCCTGCTGGCCAAGCGTCTGGAGCGCGGCCGTTTCGTGTGGCCGCGCACGGAAGGCGATGCGGTGACGATCAGCGCGGCGCAGCTTGGCTACCTGCTGGAGGGGATCGACTGGCGCCTGCCGGATCGGACGTGGCGACCGCAGGTTGCAGGTTGATTGGGGCGGAGGTTACTCCGCCCGAGTCGGCCGAAGCCTTGGCGAAGGTCATGCGACATGACGACTCGTCGAGCGTCAAGATGATTGCCTGAGCCGTTGGTGTCGCCACAATCGCGATGTGCCGCGCCCCCCCGACGAGCCTCTGCCGGACGACATCGCAGCGCTGAAGGCGCTGATCGTGGCACAGCGCGCAGCGCTGACGGCGGCCGAAGCGCGCGCCGCGACGGCCGAGAACGAGGCCACGGCTCGCGGTCTCGAGATCGAGAAGCTGCGGCACACGATCGCCAAGCTGCGGCACGAGCGGTTCGGCCAGTCGTCGGAGCGTAGGGCGCTGCTCGACCAGCTCGAGCTGCAGCTGTTCGAGCTCGAGGAGGACGAGGCGCAGGCGGAGGCGGCGGCGCAGGCGAGCAAGCCGGCCGAGACGCCGGGCGTGGTCGTGCAGTCGTTCGAGCGCCGCAAGCCGGCGCGCCGGCCGCTGCCGGAGCATCTGCCGCGCGAGCGCGTGGTCCACCCGGCGCCGAGCGCGTGCCCGTGCTGCGGCGGGTCGCTGCACAAGCTGGGCGAGGACGTGACCGAGATGCTGGAGCTGGTGCCGCGCCAGTGGAAGGTGATCCAGCATGTACGCGAGAAGTTCTCGTGCCGGAGCTGCGAGAAGATCGCCCAGCCACCGGCGCCGTCGCACCCGATCGCGCGCGGCCGCGCCGGCCCTGGCCTGCTGGCGCACGTGCTGTTCGGCAAGTACGGCCTGCATCTGCCGCTGACGCGTCAGGCCGCCACCTATGCCCGCGAGGGTGTGCCGCTCGACGTGTCGACCTTGGCCGACTGGGTCGGCGCGTCGGCGGCGACGCTGATGCCGATGATCGAGGCGATCCGCAACCATGTCTTTGCGGCCGCACGCATCCACGCCGACGAGACGACGGTACCGGTGCTCGCCGCCGGCAAGACCCGTACCGGGCGGCTGTGGACCTACGTGCGCGACGACCGGCCGTTCGCCGGCACCGATCCGCCGGCGGCGGTCTACTTCTACTCGCCCGATCGCGGCGGCGTGCATCCCGAGGCGCACCTGGCCGGTTACACCGGGCTGATGCAGGCCGATGCCTATGCCGGATTCAATCGGCTCTACGAGGCCGGCCGCAAGCCCGGGCCGATCGTCGAGGCGGTGTGCTGGGCCCATGCCAGACGCAAGTTCTTCGACCTGGCACGGTTCACCAAGGCACCGATTGCCATCGAGGCGGTGTCGCGCATCGATGCGCTGTTCGACATCGAGCGCGAGATCAGCGGTAAGCCGCCGGCCGAGCGCCGGCGGATGCGGCAGGAGCGCAGCCGGCCGCGGGCCGAAGCGCTGGAGGCTTGGCTGCGCCAGCAGCACGACAGGCTCTCGCCCAACAGCCAGGTCGCCAAGGCGATCGCCTACAGCCTCAATCGCTGGGACGGTCTGGTCCGCTTCCTCGACGATGGCCGGCTGTGCATGACCAATAACGCCGCCGAGCGGGCATTGCGCGGCATCGCCGTAGGCCGTCACAACTGGACCTTCGCCGGTTCCGACGGCGGCGGCCGCCGCGCCGCCGCCATCTACACCTTGATCGAGTCTGCAAAGCTCAACGACGTCGACCCACAGGCCTGGCTCGCTGATCTCCTGGCACGCTTGCAGGATCACCCGGCCAAACGGATCGACGACTTGCTGCCCTGGAACTGGAAGCGACACCGGCTGCAAAAGATCGCGGCGTAGAACCTCAGTTCACGCCTGCAATCAAGTGCCTTCGCCGCGGCCTTGGCCGTATGCGTACCCGTCCGCGATCGATGGTCGCCAGCAGCTCGTCGACATGACCCTCGATCCGCTGTGGGGCGGCGTCGGGATCGCTGAAGGGGCGCCATTACCTCTTGGATGTGAAAGGCGGCGCTAGCGTCTGGGCTAGCAGTAGCGCCGGGCCGCATAGGGCGGCTCGCAATTCCGCAGTGTCCACCGACAGTCGGGGGCGTTAATGATTTCCAACTGCCTTGTCCGGACGTTGCCGACCATTTCGTACCAACCCCCGTTGTACTTCTGATCGATCTTCCCGTCTGACGGGATCGTGATCGTGAAAGACTTGCCTAAAGTAGTACTTGCCGTGAACTGGCTATCGATAAGCTCAAACGTGTACAGTGGGCCGATAGATCCGCAAGCGCTGACGGATTTCGCTTCGTTGCTCACGGGCTGAGCCTGCCATGTCTCCGCGTCGGCCGTGTTTGCAAACAAAGCAAGAATAACCGCACTCGGTACGTAGGCCCGCATGTTTCCCTCCGTCGAAGCTGCCAAGTATCTTTACCATCGTAGCGGTACGCTGCTTCTCCCCTAAAGCGTCTTCGCCGCCGCGCGCACGCCGTTGATGAAGGCGTTGCGCGCACCGGCTAGATCGCCAGCCACGGCCTTGGGCCAGGCCGAGTTGATGACGATCACCAGTCGCTCGTCAGGGACGACAGTGATCGATTGGCCGAAGATGCCGGAAGCATCGTAGGCGCCGTCCTGGCCCACCCACCAGAAGTATCCGTAACCGGAGGAGTCGCGCCAGCCATAGGTGATCTGCCGCGACGTTGCCTGGGCGATCCATCCGATGGGCAGGACCTGCCGACCGCGCGCGATGCCGCCGTCCAGCATGAACTGGCCGAAGCGGGCGTAGTCACCAAGCGTCATCGACAGGCAGCAGCCGCCGCGCTCGTGGCCAGCCGGGTCGATCATCCACGTGGCGTCGCGCTCCATGCCATAGGCCTGCCAGAGCTTCTCGGAGGCGTACTGCGATAGCGACCTTCCGACGGCATTGGAGACCACGATGCCGACGAGATCGGTCTCGCCGCTATTGTAGTTGAACTTCGTGCCGGGCTCGGTCCAGCGCGACAGGGTCCTCATGT
>NZ_DATBFE010000119.1:0-57007 GCF_036558665.1 Reyranella sp.
TGGCGGTGCTTCGGTTGCGCCGGCGCTGCACGCTACCTAGCATGGTCGCCACGGCAACGCGGGAGGCAGCCATGGGTCTGTTCGATTTCGTGCGCGACATCGGCCGCAAGATCTTCAACAGCGATGCGGAGGCGAACGACAAGATCAAGGCGGAGATCGAGGCGTCCCTCAAGGGCATCGAGGGATTGACCGTCGACTATGACCCCGCTTCCGGCACCGTGGCGCTCGGCGGCCAGGCATCGAGCACGGAGGCCCTGCAGAAAGCGATCCTCATCGCCGGCAACACGAAGGGCGTGGGCAACGTCAGCGTCGACGGAATGAAGGCTCCCGCCGCCGAGGACCAGACGCAGTACTACATCATCAAGTCCGGCGACACGCTGTCGGCCATCGCGCAGCATTTCTACAAGGACGCCAACAAGTACCCCAAGATCTTCGAGGCCAACCGCGAGGTGATCAAGGATGCCAACCTGATCTTCCCGGGCCAGAAGATCCGAATTCCACCGCTCTGAGCCGGTCGGCAACAGCGGCCACGATAGCGCCTCCTCGTCGGGACGCCTTCAACGTCGTGCACTCAGACTCGCCGTCGCGTGCAGCATCGGTTCGACGACGGCGTGGCTGAACAGCCACGTCTCGGCATGAACGGTCGCCCGGTCGCGGCGGATCACGCGCGAAAGCGCGAGCACGTCCGCCTGTTGCGCCGGCCTGATCACTGTGACGTTAAGGTGCGTCACGCGGGCTTCGATACCTGCCGCCGCCCGCAACGAGGCATCCACCAGTGCAAGGAGCGCCGGCATGGACCACCGCTCGCCCCCGTCCACGGAGAACCGCAGCCGCACGTCCTGGTCTCGACATTCCTCGACGAAAAGCCCGTAGCGCTCGTTGGCGGGAATGGCCTGTTCGAGCAAGGACTGCAGTTCGTCTTCTGTCATTCACGCCACTTTATGCTAGTCGTCTCGCGATGTCCTTCCTCGACCATATCGCGCGCTGCAACAACGCCGACCTGCGCCAGTTCGAGCCGTGGCTCATCGGCACCGAGCGCGCCGGCTTCATTCATCGCGACTTCGCACCGGTGCTGGCTGCGAAGCCCGAGCTTTTCACGCATCGCAAACAGGGCTGGTACTTCGCCGGCACCCTCGATGCGCCGACCAAGCGCACGGCCGCCATGCACGCCTTCCTGCTCGAGCTGCGCGCGCAAGGCCACTTCAAGGGGCAGTGGCGCGAAGAGCCCTACCCCGTGACCTGGGAATTCTGGCGGCCGGCGCTCATGACCATGGAGCGCGCGGCGGTGCCGTGGTTCGGCGTGCGCGCTTACGGCCCGCACATGACCGGTTACGTGCGCAAGAGGGACGGCCTTCATATTTGGGTGCCGCAGCGTTCGCGCGCCAAGCCGACCTTCCCGGGCGAACTCGACAACACGGTCGCCGGCGGTCAACCGGCCGGCATCGGCATTCTCGACAATCTGGTGAAGGAGTGCGGCGAAGAGGCCGCGATCCCGCCCAAGCTCGCCCGCGAGGCGAGGGCCGTCGGTTATGTTTCCTACTGGAACCAGTCGGGCGCCCAGCTCAAGCCCGACATCATGACCTGCTTCGATCTCGAGCTGCCCGAAGATTTCATACCGCAGGCATCTGACGGCGAAGTCGAGACCTTCGAGCTTTGGCCGGTGCAGCGCGTGTTCGAAACGGTACGCGATACCAACCGCTTCAAATACAATTGCAATTTGGTGCTGATCGACTTCTTCGTCCGGCACGGCCTGCTCAAGGCCGACGATCCTGACTTCTTCGCCATCGTCGGCGGATTGCGCCATGCGCAGCCCAGCCTTTCGCAACTTCCGTCCCTGTGAGCACGTTTAAGCGCCTGAGGAGGTCGGTCCCTCATGCGCGTCCTTTCCCTTTCAGTCGCGCTCACGATGGCGTTCGCTCTTTCGGCGGTGGCCCAGGATATGTCGAGCCATGCCCACAACGATCAATCGAGCGACGATCAACCGAGAGACGAAGCGCCGATCGACGGCGCATGGGGCCGCGGTCACGCCGAACATCACGACTGGTACAAGACCCTCAAGCAGCCCGGCACAGGCTACTCGTGTTGCGACGGCGACGCGACGCACGGTGATTGCCGCCCGACCCGCGCCTACAAGACGAGCGATGGGACGTGGCGCGCGCTCGTCGACGGTCACTGGCAGCCCGTGCCGCCGAGCGTCGTGCTGAAGACCCTGGCGCCGGACGGCAATTCACATGTCTGTGCTGGAAAGGGCGGAATGATCTACTGTTTCATCGGCGGCGTACCGAAGAGCTGACGACATTCACAGCGACTTGGGCTAACATCGGCACAACGGATTCAGTCGAGCGCAATGGCGCGTCGCTGCGAATACGTGACCGGCTCGACTGGTGTTGTGCAGAGGGGCCTGCTTCATGCCCTTTCGCAGTCGGTCTGTTGTTCTTGCGGTCCCCCTCCTTTTTGCTCTCGCCGTGGCCGCCCCAGCGCAGGATGGTTTCCACGGCCAGGGACATGTCGAAAATCACGACTGGTATCGCGACCTGAAGCAGCCCGGCACGGGCTATTCGTGTTGCAACGGCACGGCCGACGGCCGTCTCGGCGATTGCCGGCCGACACGCGCCTATCTCACCGACGACGGCACCTGGCGCGCCCTCGTCGACGGGCATTGGGTACGTGTGCCGCCGCACGCCGTGCTGAAGCAACTGGCGCCCGACGGCAACAGCCACATCTGCGCCTCGCCGAGCGGCCTCATCTACTGCTTCCTCGGCGGCTCACCCAAAAGCTGACCGTAGCGGTCGCTGGCAAATCCGGCGCGGACTATCCTCCGGCGCAACGTTTTGCTCTCCCTGTTCAACCATGCAAGACTCGGACCGGAGGGAGACAGCGTGGCACGGGATGGTCAGGGGTTGGAGGTCGGCGGTGCCGACGCGCGCGCGATCGAGGCACTGGACTTCCTGCGCGAGGAGTGGCTCGCCTTCGGCAAGCGCTTCCCCGACTTCATGGCGGCCGCCGATCGCGAGGAGCGCTGCGCGCTCTTGCCGGTCATGGCGGCCAATCTCGCGCTGTCGATGAACTCGGCCGAAGGCCGCATCATCGGCACCCGATATCTGCAGCGCGCGCGGACAATGGAGAAGGATGCGAGCGCGCGGGAACGGGCGTGGATTGCCGCAACTGCCGCCTGGCTCGCCGGCGACACCGACGAGAGCCTCGAAATCCACGAGAAGATGGTATCCGAATGGCCGCGCGATCTGCTGGCGGGCAAGCTCGGGCAACTTCACGCCTTCAACCGCGGTGACGCCAAGGCACTACTGCGGATCGGCGAGCGGCTGCTGGCGGCAAATCGCGAGAACCATTTCGCCTGGGGGATGTGCGCGTTCGGCCTCGAGGAATGCAACCGCCTCGACGAAGCCGAGGCGCATGCCCGACGCGCCATCGACATGGAGCGGAAGGATCCCTGGGCGCATCACGCGCTGGCCCATTGCCTCGAGGCGCGCGGCCGCCTAGTCGAGGGCGTCGCCTTCCTCGGCTCGGTGGCCGATACGTGGGAAGAGTGCAACTCCTTCATGTACACCCACAACTGGTGGCATCTCGCGCTTTTCCTGATCGATCTCGATCGCCCCGATGACGCGCTCGCGCTGTTCGACGGGCGCGTATGGGGCGTGTGGAAGGAGTTTTCCGAGGACCAGATCAACGCCATCTCGCTGCTGGCGCGGCTGGAGCTGCGCGGTGTCGATGTCGGCCCGCGCTGGGCCGACATCGCCTCCTATGTCAAAGGCCGTTTGCACGATCACTTCGTGCCGTTCCTGGACCTGCAGTATCTCTATGCGTTGGCGCGCGCCGGCGAACGAAGCGCGGTCACCGAGATGTTGGCGAGCCTCGAGGACCGTGCGCAAGGGGCCAAGCCGTTCGAGCGCGAGGCCTGGGCCGACTGCACTGTTCCGGCTGCGCACGGTCTCGCCGCCCATGCCTGTGGCGATCATGCAGAAGCGGCGCGTCTTCTCGGTCAGGCCATGCCGCACCTGGCGACGATCGGCGGCAGCATCGCCCAGCGTTCGCTGTTTGGCGCCATCCATGTCGACGCGCTGGTCCGCTCCGGCTGGAACGACGCCGCCCTCAAGATCCTGCAAGCCGACGAACGCGAGCGGCCAACCATACCGGCGACCAAGCGGGGACTCGCCGACCTCTACCGCAAGCTCGGCCGTACCGAGCAGGCGATGGCCGCCGAATATCAGGCCGAGCAGCTTGCACGGCAGTACCGTAACATCAAAGGAGTTGCTGCGTGACGACCGATCTGACCCGGGCGAGCGCCGCCGATCTCGGCAGGCTCTACGCGAAGGGGAAAGCCTCACCTCTTGAGACGATGAAAGCGGTACTGAAGCGCGTCGAGACCGTCAATCCGCGCCTCAATGCGCTTTGCCACATCGACGCCGAACCGGCGCTCGCCATGGCCAAGGCCTCGGAGAGACGCTGGAAAAAGAGCAAGCCGCTGTCGCCGATCGACGGCGTGCCGGTGTCGATCAAGGAGCTGGTACGCGTGAAAGGTTGGCCGGCCCGCATGGGCAGCAAGCTTGCAGACGCGACGCTGTCGGAGGTGGATGCCCCGGCGGTGGCGCGGTTGCGCGAGGCGGGCGCGATCGTCTTCGCGCAGAGCACCAGCTCCGAGTACGGCCACAAGGCCGTGACCGATTCGCCGCTGCACGGCATCACGCGCAATCCCTGGGACATGGCCCGCACGCCGGGCGGTTCGTCGGGGGGCGCCGGCGCGGCGGTCGCAGCCGGGCTGGGGCCGATCGCCATCGGCACGGATGGCGGCGGCTCGATCCGCCTGCCGTCGAGCTTCACCGGCCTGGTCGGACTCAAGGCCACGTTCGGGCGCATCGCTGCCTGGCCTCCCTCGCTTTCGGGCGAGCTCTCCAACACCGGTCCGATGTGCCGCACGGCGCTCGACGTGGCGCTGATGATGAACGTGATCGCCCGGCCCGATCCGCTGGATGGCTGGAGTCTGCCGCCTGACAAAGTCGACTATGTGAAGGCACTGAAAGGCAAGCTCAGGAAGCCCAAGGTCGCCTTCCTCCTGCGCATGGGCGATCATCCGCTCGACATCGAGGTGGCTGCCCTGGTAACCAAGGCGGCCAAGCGCTTCGCGAAGATGGGCTGTATCGTCGAGGAAGTCGCGCCGCCCACCAACTATCGCGAGGCGGGGCGCGTCTTCGTCGTGCACTGGCTGACTGGCCTTCAGCGCCTGCTGCAGCTCTATCCCGAGAACCGGCATGGCGAGTTCGACGAAAGTCTGATGGCGGGCGCCCAGAACGGCCTCAAGTTCACGCTGCAGGATCTGATCAATGCGCAGGCCGCGCGACGCGAGATGACGATCGCCTGGACCGCTTTTTTCACCAAGTACGACATGCTGCTGACGCCGACGCTCGCGGTGCAGCCTTTCGCGGCGGGCGTGAATGCGCCCATGGGGCCCGATGGCAAGCCGAACCTGTTGTGGTCGCCCTACACTTTCCACTTCAACCTGTCCCGCCATCCGGCGATCAGCGTGCCCTGCGGGCGCAGCCGGGACGGCCTGCCGGTCGGCCTGCAGATTGCCGCCGGCCACTACAAGGACGCGCTCGTCCTGCGCGCGGCGGCCCGCTATGCCGAAGTCGATCCCCTCGAATTTCCTGTCCTCCCGGAGACCGTGAAATGACGGCCGACCTTGCGATGATGCCGGCGCATCAGCTCGTGAAACTGTACAAGGGACGCAAGGCCTCGCCGGTGGAAGCGACGAAGGCGGCCGTCGCCCGCATCGAGGCCTTCAATCCGCAGCTCAACGCCTTCCAGCATCTCGATCCCGACGCGGCGATGCGCGCCGCGCGCGCTTCGGAGAAGCGCTGGAAGAAGGGCGGCAAGCGCTTCTCCGATCTCGACGGCGTACCGATCACCATCAAGGACATGGTGCTGACCAGAGGCATGCCCACGCGCATGGGCAGCCTCGCGACCGATGCCGACGGCCCGTGGACCGTCGACGCGCCGGTCGCGCAGCGCCTGCGCGAGGCCGGCACGGTGCTGCTCGGCAAGACGACCTCGCCAGAATATGGCTGGAAGGGCGTCACCGACTCGGGTCTGTTCGGCGCGACGCACAATCCGTGGAAGATCGGCCGCACGAGCGGCGGCTCGTCGGGTGGCGGCGTCGCGGCAGAAGCGGTCGGCATGGGCAACCTCGCCATCGGCACCGACGGCGCGGGCTCGGTGCGCATCCCCTGCTCGTTTACCGGCCTGTTCGGGCTGAAACCGACGCAGGGACGGGTGCCGCTGTGGCCGGCGTCGTCGCAAGGCACGCTGTCCCACATCGGCCCGATGACGCGCACCGTGAAGGACGCGGCGATGGTGATGAACGTCATCGCCCGGTACGACGCGCGCGACCCCTACTCCCGGCGGGATGACGAGGAGGACTACCTCAAGGGCTTCGACAAGGGCGTGAAAGGCCTGCGCATTGCCTATTCACCGAACCTCGGCTTCGTCGAGCGGGAGAAGATCGACCGCGATGTCGCCGCGGCAGTCGAAGCGGCCGCCAGGGTGTTCAGGACCCTGGGCGCCAAGGTCGTGGAGGACTCCCCCGACCTGATGGGCCTCGATCCACGCCGTATCCTGAACGCACACTGGCAGTCCAATGTCGCGGTGCTGGTGAAGAGCTTCAGCGAGGACAAGCGTGCGCTGATGGATCCCGGCCTGCTGAAGGCCGCCGAGGTCGGCGCGAATCTCGGTCAGGAGGCGGTGGTGACCGCCATCAACCAGCGCCAGCAGGTCGCCGTGATCCTGAACCAGTTCCTGGCCAAGTACGACCTGTTGCTGACTCCGACCATGCCGATGACGGCCTTCGCCGTGAACGAGAATGCAGCCTGGGGCGGCGACGGCGTCGACATCGGCTGGACGCCCTTCACTCTCACCTTCAATCTCACGCGCCAGCCCGCTGCCACCATTCCCTGCGGTCTCGATCGCGACGGCTTGCCGATCGGCCTGCAGATCGTGGGCGCTCATGCCTGCGACACGCTGGTGATGCGTGCCGCCGCAGCCTACGAACGCGTGCGCCCGATACCCGCTCCACCGATGGCGCATCAGATCTGACTCGCCTCAAGGTGAACAAAGAGCTTGTGCGCGGGAGTGGCGGGCTGCCTTGAGCGTGACGTGCGCGGCGTGTGAAGCACGGAAAGTTGAAAGGCGGAGCTGAAACCGGACTGGGGATGAGGCGTTCTTCTCGCGCGTGGCCTGGTAGTATCCGGGCACCGGGGGCAAACGTCTGGCGGCGAAGTCGTTGGTTGCGCGGGTTGTCCAGCCCGCGATGGGGAGTTTGTGCATGGGCCGCCTGACCATCCTCGACGGACTGCGCGGGTACTTCCTCGTCTTCATGTTCCTCAATCATCTGACCTTCGCCGGCGATTATCTGCTGGTGAAGGTCAATCACGACGAGCTTGGCTTCGTCGAAGGCGCCCAGGGTTTCGTTTTCCTGTCAGGCCTGCTGGCCGGCCTGGTTCACGGCCAGCGCGCCCTCCGCAAAGGCTTCGGCGCCGCCGCGGGCGCGATCTGGAACCGCGCCGCCGAGATCTATGCCTATGCCCTGGCATGCGTCCTGGTCATTCTGGTGCTGCAGACGGTGCTGCCCGGCTCGCAGCTCTACTGGCACCACTGGCTCGGCGACCTCAGTTTCGGCAGAGGCCGGCTCGTGGCCGCGTCGGCGCTCCTGCTCTACCAGCCCGACCATCTCGACATCCTCCCGCAGTACGTCGTCTATCTCCTGGTGACGCCGCCCCTGTTGTGGCTTTGCCTGCGCGGACGCTGGCCATGGCTCGCCGCCGGCTGCGCGGTGCTCTGGCTGGCCGTCCAGCTTGGCGCGCACCTGCCGCTGGCGGCCGCGATGGACCGCATTCTGCCGTTGCGGGCCTATTTCAACGTGCTGGCATGGCAGCTCGTCTTCATGGCCGGCCTGATGATCGGTGTCGCCATGGCGCAGGGTCGGATCGATTGGGATCGGCTGTTCCGTCGCGACCGGCCCGAGCTTGCGATCATCGCCGCCATTCTGCTGCTCTTCTTCGCGGTCTGGCGCGTATGGTCGAACCACTTCACCATGCCCGAGCCGATCGCCTTGCGCTTCCACGCCCTGGCCAACCGCGGCGAGTTCGGGGTCGTCTACCTGCTGAACTTCGCAGCGGCGGCCTACGTCGTGGCCTGGGTCATCCGCGTCGGACCGGAGACGGCAAGTTCAGCGCTGCGGCGACTCGCCCGCCTCCTCCAACAGCTCTTCAACCTGCCCTTCCTGCGTTTGCTCGGCCGGCATTCACTGCAGGTCTACGCCTGGCACGTGATCATGATCTACCTGCTGAAAGCGGTCGACCACGACTGGGGTCCATTCGACGAGGCGACGAAGACCCTGATCGCAGTCGCGGGAATCGCGCTGCTCGCCGTTCCGGCGCTGATCCTCGAGCGTGCGGGGGGCTTCCTGCCGAGCCTGCATCCGCGACCGGCGATGGCCGATCGCGGACCTGGCCGACGTCCCCGTGCGACTGCTACGGGAACGCCACCGCGCTCTACGCCTTCATCGCCGCCTTCACCGCATCGGCGGTGATCGGCAGCGATCGCACCCTGGCCCCGACGGCGTTGAAGATTGCGTTGGCGATCGCCGGCGCGATCACCGTGACGCCCGGCTCGCCGCAGCCGGAGGCAGGGTCGTTGTTGGAGATGATCGAGATGTCGAGATCCGGCATCTGGCTCATACGCATCGGCGTGTAACCGTCGAAGTTCCTGACCTGAAGCGCGCCGTTCTCCAACGGCGCCTTCTCGAACAGCGCAAGCGACATGCCCCACAGCATGGAGCCCTCGATCTGGGCCTTCACGCCGTCAGGATTGACCACTGTGCCGAGATCCATCGCGAGGGTCAGCTTGTTGACCTTGAACTCGCCGTTCGATGGATTGACCTCGACCTGGGCCGTGCAGGCGGTCCAGGTCGCGGTGGCCCGTTCCTGGGCGCTCACGCAGGCAACGCCGATGCCCGAGTTCTTGGGCAGGGAGACTGCCCCGTAGCCCGAGCGACCGACGGCGGTACGTAGCGCGTTGGCGAGCTTCTTCGCTCCCATCGCGTTGGCGCCCGCACCGTCGAGCATGGCAAGCCGGAAGTCGACCGGGTCCTTGCCGGCGGCATGGGCAAGCTCGTCGAGCATGCTTTCGACCGCCCAGAAGGTCCAGCCGGGGGCCACCGAACGGAGCTGGCCGGACGGCGTGGCGTTCTGCGCCAGCTCGTTCAGGATCGCGCGCACCTTGTGGTTCGGCACGGTGTACCAGAAGTCCGCGCCGTTCACGGTGAAGCTGTCGAGCGGTCCCTTCTTGTCGACCGAAGGCGTGAGGAAGGCCGGGATGCCCCAGCGCGCGGTCGGCCAGGCGCAGACGACGTCGTGCTGCAGGCCGATCAGTTTGCCGTCGGCATCGAGCCCGGCCTTGACCTTCTGGTAGGTGAGCGGCCGGGTGAAATCCATCGCCATGTCGTCTTCGCGCGCATAGATCACCTTCACCGGCTTGCCGACCGCCTTTGCGGCCAGCACCGCAGGCACCACCATGTCGGCGTCCAGCCGTCGGCCGAAGCCGCCGCCCATGAAGTACTGATGCAGCACCAGATGCTTGGGGTCGACTCCGAGCGCCGCCGCGGCGATGCCGCCGGTGCGGGAGGCGAACTGGTTGCCGGTATGCACGTGCCACACGCCGCCCTGCTCGTAGGCCAGGGCATTCATCGGCTCGAGCGGCGCATGGATGTTGATGCTGGTGAGATACTCCGCCTCCAGCACCTTGGCCGCACCCCCGATCGCCGCCGCGGGATCGCCGGCGCTGACGAAGAGCTGGCCCGAGCCGTCGCTCGCCTGCAGCTTCTTCGCCTCGTCGATCAAGGTCTGATCGTTGACCTTGGCGTAGGGACCGGGGTCATATTCGATCTTGAGCGCCTCGGCCGCCTTCTTCGCGCCTTCGTAGGTCGTCGCCACGGCCACGACCCAACCCGAGGTCGTCTTGGTCCCGTCGTCGAGCATGACCGCCTTGACGAAGCCCTTCACCTTCTTCGCTGCGGAGTCGTCGACCGCCTTCACGGTCGCGCCGTAACGGACCGGCGGCACAACCGGCTTGCCGTAGAGCATGCCCGGCACCATGGCGTCGATGCCGTACTTGGCCGTTCCGTTGGTCTTGGACGGAATGTCGAGCTGCGGTACCGAGTGGCCGATCAGCGTGTACTGGTCGGGTGTCTTGAGCTTGATGGCCTTGAGCCCGTCGGGCGTCCAGACCTTGTTCGCCTTGCCGGCGGCCACGATCTTGGCGTAGCTCACCTTCTTGCCGGTCTTGCCATGGATGACCTGGCTGTTGGCGGCCCGGCATTCGCCGGCCGGCACGCCCATCATCGCCGCGCCTGCTTCGGTCAGCGTGATGCGGCCAGCGGCACCGGCGCGGCTCATGGCATCGAAGTTCATGCGTACCGACCACGAGCCGCCGGTGAGCAGCGCCCCCAGCACCGGGTCGTTGTACTTGGGATCGTTGTCGGGCAGGGAGATCTGCATCATGCGCCAGTCGGCTTCGAGCTCCTCGGCCACGATCTGCGCCATGGCAGAAGACACGTGCTGGCCCATCTCGCCCTTGCCGACCATGACCGTGATCTTGCCGTCGGGCGCGATCGAGTACCATGTGGTGGGACCGAAGCTGTTGGCGGCCAGTGCGTCGCTGATGCCCGTCACGCCCTGCACGGCGGCGTAGCCGAAAGCAAGGCCGGTGGCGGAAGCGCCGATCAGGAAACTGCGACGGCGAAGATCAATGCGATTCATATGGGTCATGGCTCAGCTCCCCGACCTGGCGCGAATGTCGGCCGCGGCGCGGATGATGGCCTTCTGGATGCGGCCGTAGGTCATGCAGCGGCAAAGATTGCCGTCCATGTGTTCAACGATCTCCTGCTTCGTGGGATCGGGATTCTTTGCCAGCAGCGACGCCGCTTGCATGATCTGTCCCGACTGGCAGTAGCCGCATTGCGGGACTTGCTCCTCGACCCAGGCGACCTGCAATGGATGCGGCTTGCCGCCGCCCAGCCCTTCGATGGTGACGATCTTCTTGCCCACCGCGTCCTTCGCCGCGGTCTGGCACGACCGCACGGCCGTGCCGTCGACATGCACCGTGCAGGCGCCGCAGAGACCGGCTCCGCAGCCGAATTTGGTGCCGGTCATCTGCAGGTGCTCGCGGATGACCCACAGCAAGGGCGTGTCGTCCGCGGCATCGACCTGCTTGGCCTGGCCATTGATCGTGAGTGTGAGCATGTTTCCTCCGTGGCTGACGCTTGTTGTTCACGAGCCAACGCGTGCATCCCATGGGATGCATTTCTTGTTCTTGCTTCTTGCGCGCGGATCGTGCGCCCGGCGCTTTGCGGGCGTCAAGCATCGTTATTCGCGTCCCGGAAAACGACCATGAGCGGAGGCCCGGTGCGGGCGCGCGCTCGACGCTCGTCCCTCCGCAACTTGTGACCGTGAATGGCGAGGGAGGCCGGACGCGGGGTTGCCGGCGTCACCGGCTGTAATAGTCTTGCCCGGCGGAGGAAACGACATGATGCGGCTTGCCTTGCTGATCGTTGGTGCGCCCATCCTGGCCGGCGGCGCCGTTGCCCAACAGCAGAAGATCGGCGATCCGCCCGAAGCGTCCAACATGCGGCTGGTCGGCTGGAACGATCTACAGGGGCGCAGCGCCTATCAGCCGACGATCCACCGCCAGGGCGACCGGTGGATCGCCTATATCGGCCATCATGGCGGCACCGATGCCGTTGCGGCTCCCATCAATTCCCTCACCGGCAAGGCCGAGCCCAACGGCACGTCGATCGTCGATGTGACAGATCCCGCGAACCCGCGGTACCTGCACCACCTCCCGGGACAGGAGGGCAAGTACGAAAGCGGCGGCGCGCAGATGGTCCGCGTATGCGATGGCGCCACCCTCCCCAAGGGGGATCGGAGGGCGGTCTATATGCTGCGCACCTTCGGAAGCGAAGCGCATGAGATCTGGAACGTGGCCGACCCCGCCAATCCGGCCCTGGTCACGCGCATCGCTGGCCTCAAGGACACACACAAGAGCTGGTGGGAGTGTGATACGGGCATTGCCTATCTCGTCTCGGGCGTGCCGGACTGGCGCGTTCGCCGCATGACGCAGGTCTACGATCTGTCCGACCCTGCGCATCCGGTGAAGATCCGGGACTTCGGCCTGGCGGGCCAGCAGCCGGGTGCCGTTGGCGCCGTTCCGACGGAGCTGCACGGCCCGATCTCGACCGGTCCCGGCGGCAACCGGGTCTATTTCGGCTACGGCACCGACAAGGGCGGCATGCTGCAGATCGTCGACCGCGAGAAGCTCCTGAAGGGGCCGGCAGCGCCAACGGACGACAATCTCCGCTATCCCGAGGTCGGCCGTCTCCTGATGTCCGCCTGGAACGGCGCGCACACGACCTTTCCCCTGCCGCAGATGCCGATCGCGGAGTTCGCGCACGACAGCGAGGGCGCCAAGCGCGACATCGTGATGGTCGTGGACGAAGCGATCCAGAACGAATGCCGCGAGGCGCGCCAGATGGTCTGGTTCGCCGACGTCTCGATCGAGGCGAGACCAATGATGATCTCGAACTGGACAGTGCCCGAGGCGAGTGGCCATTTCTGTCAGCGCGGCGGCCGCTTCGGTGCGCATTCGTCCAACGAAAGCATGGATCCGATCTTCTACAGGAAGCTGGCGTTCATCGCTTTCTTCAATGCCGGGGTGCGCGCGCTCGACATTCGCGATCCCTACCACCCGATGGAGATCGGCTATTTCATTCCCGCCATTACGGACAAGACGGACAAGCGCTGCGTGCGCGGAGGCGGCCAGGATCGCTGCAGAACCGCGATCCAGACCAACAATGTCGAGACCGACGCGCGGGGATACGTCTACATCGTCGACCGCGCCAACACGGGCCTGCACATCCTGGAGTTGACGGGTCCGGCCCGCACGGTGGCCGGATTGAAGTGAGCGATGCTCAGCCGGCGCACGCTGCTCTATGCGGCATTCGCCGCCGTCTTCCTGATCGCGACGGCGGCGTTCTCCGCCTATGTGCGCTGGGACGTGGCACACACGCCCAGGCAATACGACGGCTGGCAGCGCATCGCCTGGCCCTTCCCGCGTGACGGATGGGACGAAGGCCAGGCGTGGCGGGGCCATGGCCTCGAGCTCTATGTGCGGCCGAAGCTCGGCTTCTGCGGGAACTGCGACACGGGTGTGGTGGAGGATTCCGAAGTCGACCGCGTCACCGACATCGACCTGGTGGATCCGCTGTTCGTTCCGCTAGCGCCGGGCCAACGCATCCATGTCACCGACCTTGTCGGCCGCAGCCGCCTCTACAGGCTGCGCTCTCGGGGTGCCGCGCAGCTCGCCGAGGCGATCGCTGTCTCCTATCGCTGCGATCTCGTCGTCGCAATCGTGGTCGGTAACGTCGCCGACGAGAAGCTGCGCCGCACCGCCCGCCGCTTCCTCGAGGCTGATCCGGTACAGGACTGGATCAACGGACAGCTCGGGGAGAGGTAGGCCCGCACCGGCACGGCGCCGCCTGAGAGCGCGATCAGGACTTGCGATGTTACCAATAAGTCGGCGCGCCGTAGTACTTGTCGACGGTGCGGCCATAGTCCGGCGTCCATTCGAAGGCTTCGTAGTCGTCGATGGTCGGCGCGTCCTGAAGCTGCTTCTTGTCGAGATTGACCACGAAGCCGCCCTTGTTCTCGTCGTAGGTCAAGGACGACCAGGGCAATGGATGCTGCTTCTCGCCCATGCCCAGAAAGCCGCCGAACGACATGACGGCGTAGATCGCGCGCCCGCTCTTCTTGTCGAGCATGATGTCGTCGACCGTGCCGAGCTTCTCGCCGGCGGCATTGTAGACATCGGTGCCGTTCACGCTGTCGGCTGCGATCAGCGAACCGCTCGTGATCCTGGTGACGTCGGTCATTGCTGCCTCCGTGTCTGGTGATTGTGAGGAAGGTCCTCGCGGCGATGGGAAGGAACCGCACCTCGTTCAACGCTTCTGCCGGATGGCGAGTTGCGCAGCAGCGAAACCAGGGCCGTCAACGAACAAGATGACCGGCGAGATTTCTTCGGCCAAACTGTCCGCATGAGGCCGTTGCACATCGGAATCGCCGCCTGCTCCGCCGAAGGCGCGGCGCTTTGCTATCGCACCATCTGCACCGAGGCGCCCGCCCTGTTGGGCGGCCATGGCCACCCCGAGGTGACCATGCACACGCCTTCGCTCGACGATTACATGAACTGCATCTATCGCGGCGACTGGCAGGGCGTCGCCGAACTGATGCTGGCATCGGGCGAAAAGCTTGCCCGCGTCGGCGCCGCTTTCGTGATCTGCCCCGACAACACGATCCATCAGGCGCTGCCTCTCATCGAGGCGCGCTCGCCGATCCCGTGGCTGCACATCGCCGACGGCGTGGCGGCCGAAGGCGTTGCCCGCGGCTTCCGGCGCATTGCCATTACCGGCACGCGCTGGCTGACCGACAGCGAGGTCTATCCGCGGAAGCTTTCCGCCCGCGGCCTCCAATGGGTGCGGCCGACGGTTCCCGAACGCGACGAGATCAACCGCATCATCATGGACGAACTTGTGCGCGGCATCCTCGAGCCCGAGGGCGTGGCCTACTGCCAGAAGGTGATCGGCCGCCTCAAGGATGAGGAAGGTTGCGACGCCGTGGTGCTCGGCTGCACCGAGCTACCCCTGATCCTGAACGACGCCAACTCGCCCCTGCCAACCCTCGATTCGACGCGACTGTTGGCACGGGCCGCGATCCGTCGGGCAATCGAGGGGCACAAGAAGGCGGCCTGAGAGGTCACCCCCACACTTCGCCCGCGACCTCGACGCAGCGGGCAAGCTTGGCCCATTGCTCGTCCTCGGCCAGCAGATTGCCCTCCTCGGTGCTGGCGAAGCCGCACTGCGGCGAGAGGCAGAGCTGGTCGAGCGGCGCGAATTTTGACGCTTCGTCGATGCGCCGCTTGAGCTGGTCCTTGCTTTCCAGCGCGCCGGTCTTCGAGGTCACGACGCCCAGCACCACGTGCTTGCCCTTCGGCAGGAAGCGCAGCGGCTCGAAGCCGCCGGCGCGTTCGGTATCGTATTCCATGAAGTAGCCGTCGACGTTCATCTTGTTGAGGAGGATGTCGGCGACCGGCTCGTAGCCGCCCTGCGCCATCCAGGTGGAGCGGAAATTGCCACGGCAGAGATGCATGGAGATGGTCATGCCCGGCGTCCGGCCCGCACAGGCAGCGTTCACGAGATCGGCGTAGACGTGCAGGAGCCTGTCGGGATCCTCGCCGCGGTCCCGGAGATAGTCGCGCTGGGTGGGGTCGCAGAGATAGGCCACGAACACCTCGTCGAGCTGCAGGTACGTGCAGCCCGCTTCGCCGAAGGCGCGCACCGCCCTGGTGTACGCCTTGCCCAGGTCCGCGAAGAACGGCTCCATCTCGGGATAGACCGAGCGCTCGATCGCCTGGCGGCCGCCCCGATAATGCAGCGCCGTCGGCGAGGGGATGGTCATCTTGGGCGTCTGCCTCGCCACCGACTTCAGGAACCTGAAGTGGTCGAGCATCGGATGGTCGGCGGGAAAATCGATCTTGCCGTGAACGTGCAGCCCTTCGGCCTTCGTCTGGGTGCCCTTGAACTGCAGGCCCTGCGTCACGCTCACCAGCTCGACACCCTGGAGCCTGGCCAGGAAATCGTAGTGCCACCACGAACGACGGAACTCGCCGTCGGTCACGCCCTGCAGGCCGATCGCCTCCTGCCTGGCGACCAGCTTCCGGATCTCCTCGTCCTCGACCCCCTTCAACTGCGCCGCGGTGATCTCGCCGGCGAGCCGCCTGGTGCGCGCTTCCTTGACCGGCGCCGTGCGCAACAGGCTGCCGACCTGATCGGCGCGGAACGGGGGCTTGCTCCTCTTCATGCGGCGACACCCAGTGCGTTCCGGATCGAGCGATGGAAATGGACCAGCGACGGCTCGTTGCGGCCGTAGATCACTTCGCCGGTCGCGCCCGACTCGAAGCCGACCTGCATCCGCTCACCCAGGGGGAAATCCTCCTCCATCACCGTGCGGATCGCGATGTCCCGGTTCTTCTCCCAGTAGGAGTCTGGCCGCGCCGAATCGGCCGGCTTGTAGATCGTCATCTCGACGTCGCACCGTCCGGGATCGTCGCGATCGGGAAAGGCGCGCCAGATTTCGATATGGTCGACCTGCCAGATCACGATGGTGTTGGGAAAGAGCTGATAGACGGAGATCACGTGCGGCCGGTAGTTGCGCTCGGCCTCGGGCAGTGGCCTCACGGCGTCGATCGAGGTCCGGGCCACGCACATGCGGCCGTTCGGCCCGGCACTGTCGAAGGTGCCGCAATTGCCGATGAAATACGGTCCGATGGTCTTCCGGTGCAGATGCGGGATGTGATAGCCCTCGAGGAAGGTGTCGACGGCGAATTTCCAGTTGATGCACGGCGCGATGCGGTCGGCCGAGAACATAGGATAGGTATCGAGCTCGAGCGCCGCCATGTCGGCAGCCATCGCACCCAACGTCGCATCGACGTCGATGGCCTCCGCTTCGCCCGGCCGTGCGGGCCTCGGCCGCACGAAGATCATGCCATGCTTCTCCGCTGCGGGCAGTGGCACGAGACCGTGGCTCGCGAGATCGAGGCCGGCAAATCCTACCTTGTCGGTGGTTCCGAGCAGCCTGCCTGTGAGGTCGTAGGTCCAGGCGTGGTAAGGACAGGCGAAGGCCCGGGCATTGCCGCAGCCCTGTGCCACCGGCGCACCGCGATGACGGCAGATGTTGGCGAAGGCCCGGACGAAACCGTCGGTCCCCCGCACCAGCAAGACTGGCAGGCCAGCCACATCCTCGGTGAGGTAGTCGCCCGGCCTGGCGAGCCGCGTGCCAAGCGCCATAAAGACCGGATGGTCGCGGAACAGGCGCTCGCGCTCGAGCTTGGCGCGATCGCGACAGGAATAGGCGATCACCTGGTTGCGGAACAGATCGTCCGCCAGATCGGTCGTGCGGCCGTCAATATGGCCGATCAGCCGCCTCCCGACGGCGAGCTCTTCCTTGCGGTTCATGGCGGAAGTCTAAGCCCTGCCGCCATGGCCCACCAGCCGGCAAAGTCGGCTGGATCGTTGTCGGCAGGGCCAAGGGCATTTCCCGCGACCGACGTCGCCGAGTGGGTGCTGGCGACGCCGGGGCATAGCGAGGTCGCGTGATCAGGGCTGAGCGGCCGGGTGCGGCTCATCTCGCCGGTGACCATGGATGCGGGCTGCGTGAGCTGCCACAACCCTCATCCGGACATTTGGACCGGCGTCCGACCGACGCCGGAGCACGCTTGCCGCTCGGGGCCCAGCCGCTTGCCGAGCGTTTCCGGAATAGCGGGCGAGAAATGCCATATGGCCGTCAAAGGCCGAACGCGGATGCATGGCGGCGCCGGCAGGAGTGCGTTGATTCCAGCCCCGGCAGCAGTGACGATACGGCTGGCAATCGCGCCGGCCGCTTTGACGAAAGAGAGTTCGATGACTGAACGGTCGACCGCCAAGATCGAACTGTTTGATCGTTCCGAGTATCAAAGGCGCCTGCTCCAGGTGAAGGAGCGCATGGCCGTCGAGGGGCTGGAGCTCCTGCTGCTGGCGAGCCCGGCGAACCACTTTTGGCTGACAGGCTACGACGGCTGGTCGTTCTATACGCCGCAGATGGTTCTCGTGCATGTCAGCGAAAGCGAACCGATCTGGTTTGGCCGGAAAATGGACGCGGTGGGAGCGCGGTTCACCGTCTATATGGGCGAAGATCGGATCGTCCCCTATCCGGACGAGTATGTCGCGTCGCGCGAACGCCATGCCATGCAGTTCCTGGCCGGAATCATCCGCGACCGCGGCTGGGGCAGGGCGCACATCGGCGTCGAAATGGACGATTACTACTACACGGCCCGTTGGCATCAGATCCTGACGCACGAATTGCCCAACGCCCGCTTCCATGACGCGTTTCTGCTGGTCAACTGGTGCCGCCTGAAGAAATCCACGAAGGAGCTTCAGTATATGAAGGAAGCGGGCCGGATCTCAGCCGCTTCCATCCTTGCCGCGGTGGATGCCGTCGAGATCGGTGTCCGCCAGTGTGACGTCATGGCGGCGCTCTACCGCGTGACGATCGGCGGCACTCCCGATGTCGGCGGCACCTTCCCCTGCAAGCCTCCCAACGCCATGGTCAATGAAATCTGCTCGGCGCCGCATCTCAGCTGGTCGGATGCACCGCTCCAGAAGAACGACATGTTCTATATCGAGCAAGGGGGCGTGCGACATCGCTACCATTCGCCGTTGTCGCGCTGCGTCTATCTGGGCAGGCCCTCGCAGAAGATGCTCGACACGACCAGGATCATCGTCGAGGGGCTGGAGGCCGTGCTGTCCACCGTGAGGCCAGGGGTGACGCTGGAGGAACTCGAGGCCGCCTGGCGGCGGACGATTGCCCGCTACGGCATCGAAAAGGACAGCCGCATCGGCTATCCGGTGGGGATTGGCTATCCGCCGACGTGGGGCGAGCTTACGTGCTCCATGCGGCGGGGGGACGGGACCGTCCTCGAGCCCGGCATGACATTCCATTGCATTCCGGCACTGTGGCTCGAATCGTACGGTCTCGTGGTCAGCGAAACCTTCGTCGTCACCGACCGCGCGGCCGAAGTACTCGCCGACTGTCCCCGGAAGCTCTTCCACAAAGATGCCTGATCGACGCGTCCGGCGGCGGCGGTGCCGGCTATGTCCTGTCATCTTCAAGAGCCGGAAAGACGCTCGTGCGGACTGCGGCTTGGCGCGGCGCATGGCAGTATCGACGTCGTATGGGGCCCTGTCGACCGGAGGATCCGAATGAGAGCCTGGGAAGCGGCGCTTGCCGCGCTGGTGGTTTCCGCATCTTTGCCGGCCCCGGGCGGCGCCATCGCCGCCGACGGGTTCGACATCGTGGCGCTGGGCGCCCTGGGCGGCATCCAGGACGGCAATCTGAGTGCCTATCTCCTTCATCCGCACGACGATGACCGGGCGGTAACCTGTGATGCGGGAACGCTGGTGAATGGCCTGCGCGCGGCCGACGCAAAAGGCGCCTTCGATGCGATCAAGGTTCCTCCGGACACGGGGCAGAGCCGCGTAGGGTATGTGCTGACGACCAAGATCAAGGGCTATCTGATCAGTCACGCCCACCTCGATCATGTGGCCGGTCTCGTCATCGCCTCGCCCGACGACAGCAACAAGCCGATCTACGCTCTGCCATCGGTCGGAGAGGCGCTGGCGGCGAACTACTTCAACTGGCAAGCCTGGCCCAATTTCACCGACCGGGGAAAGGCGCCGCAGCTCAAGAAGTTCACCATCACCGATCTCAAGCCCGCGACGGAAACTCCGCTCTCCGGCACGAAGATGAACGTGACGGCCTTTCCGCTGAGCCACGGCGGAGTCGAATCGACGGCCTTCCTGATCCAGAGCGACGGCGATGCTGTTCTTTGCTTCGGCGATACCGGACCGGATGCCGTCGAGAGGACGACCAGGATGCGCGATGTCTGGTCGGCCGTCGCCGACACCGTGAAGCAGCGGCGTCTGAAGGCCATCCTGATCGAGACGTCATATACGAGCGATCGGCCGGACAAGTTGCTGTTCGGCCATCTGACTCCCAAGTGGCTGCTGGCGTCCCTGCACGAACTGGAAGGGCAGGCAGGCACGGGAGCGCTGAAGGACTTGCCGGTCATTGTCACCCACATCAAATATGCGCTGACCGACGATCAGCCGCAGAAGAAAATCCTCGGCGAGTTGGAGGCCGGCAACGATCTCGGTCTGAGATTCGTGATTCCTCAGCAGGGGAGCCGCTGGCAGTTCAAATGAACGTCTCAGGCGCCGATAGCCCCGGACGGTCCGGCCTGACGCCGGAACAGGCGGTCGACCGCCTCGAGCTTCTCCACGCAAGCGCAAGCGACGCGCTGCGAGAGGCGCTGGCGCTCTTTACCAGGTCCGGGGTCGTGCCGACGGCGGAGCAGAGACGCGCCTTTCGTTATCCCGAATTGCGCGTCGACTGGCAGCCATCGGGCGCCATTCATTTCACCCGCCGTGCCTGGGCGAAGTTCCAGACCCCGGGACTTTATTCGACGACCATCACGCAGCCTGCCTTCTTCCGCAGGTATCTGCTCGAGCAGTTGCGGCCTCTGGCGGATGAATTCGGCGCCCGCATCGAGGTCGGAACCAGCGATCAGGAAATCCCCTATCCCTTCGTCACCGAGGCAGGCGACGAATTCATCCATGGCGAGCTCTCGGTCAGCGAGCTCGCGCGCCATTTCCCGACCCCGGTCCTCGCCAATGTGGGCGACGAGATCGCCGATGGGACCTGGGTGTTCGAGCGCCGCCGGTCGCGGCCGCTCGCCCTGTTCGATGCGCTGCGCATCGATTTCTCGCTGCGTCGGCTGATCCACTACACCGGCACCGACTGGCACACCATCCAGCCCTGGATCCTGTTCACCAATTACCAGCGCTATGTCGATCAGTTCCTTGCCTGGGCGCTGGAGGAATTGGCCAGCCCCGCCGGACCCTACGCGCACCTCGTGCTGCCGGGCGGCGCGGTCGTGCGGCGTGGCGACGATCCGGCGTTCGCCTCTGCATCGATCGCTGCGGCTCCCTGGCACCGCTTCCAGATGCCGGCCTACAGCCTGCAACGCTCTGATGATCGCGGCGGCGTCACCATCGTCAATATCGGGATCGGCCCGTCGAACGCCAAGAACGCGACCGATCATCTCGCGGTGCTGCGTCCACATTGCTGGTTGATGATCGGCCATTGCGGCGGGCTGCGGCAGTCACAGACGATCGGCGACTATGTGCTGGCACACGCCTATATGAGGCGCGACCGCATTCTCGACGATCTGGTACCGCCGGAAGTTCCGGTCCCGGCGTTGGCCGAGGTGCAGCTCGCCCTCCAGGCCGCGGCGGAACGGGTGACGGGCCAGCGCGGCGAGCAATTGAAGCGGCGGCTGCGCACCGGCACGGTGGTGAGCTACGACGATCGCAACTGGGAGTTCCGCTGGTCCCAGGAGCGCCGCCGCATCAATCTCGGCCGGGCCATCGCCGTCGATATGGAAAGCGCGGCGCTCGCCACGCAGGGCTATCGGTTGCGCGTGCCCTACGGCACCTTGCTCTGCGTTTCCGACAAGCCCTTGCACGGCGAGATCAAGCTTCCGGGGGCCGCGACCAGCTTCTACCAGCGCGCGGTCGGCGAGCATCTGCGCATCGGGCTCGAAGCAATCGATCTCTTGCGCGGTGAACTCGGCTCCCTGCATTCGCGCAAGCTGCGCAGCTTCGACGAGCCGCCCTTCAGGTGATGACGATCTGCGACGCAGTCGCAGCGGCCGACCTCCGGACAATCCGCGCTGCGTCACATGATGGACGCGGCGCTGGCCGTCGAAGCGGCCTTCGGAAGACGACCTTTCATTTCGTCGCCGGGATAACCGTGCTCCAGCGCCCAGATCGCGGCTTGCGTTCGGTTCGCCACCTGGATCTTCCGCAGGATCGACTTCATGTGGACCTTGACCGTCGCCTCCGTGATGTCGCACGTGCGCGCGATGACCTTGTTGGCGTGGCCTTTGACGAGGCCATCCAGGATCTGGGCCTCGCGTTCCGACAGCTTGGGCAGGCTTCGCTGCTTCGATGCATGGTGCGGGCCGCCGTTGTTCACGTCGAGATCGGGAGCGCCGACGCCGTCTTCCGCATCACAGACCGCCGCAGTCGGCGTGGCTGCGTCGGCACGCGACTGGAGCTTGCCTGCCTTCGTCTCCTGCTGGTCGGACCCTTCTTTTCCAATCGAATGAGGACAGGGGCACTTCGCATCGGCTACGACCATGACCCGGACATCTCTGACCATGATCAGGTCCAGCGTACTGATCAACGTCTCGGGAGAGACGGACAACGGAACACAGCCGTCGACTTGCGACGCCAGAAGCTTCTGAAAGTCGAGAAGCGACGCATGCTCGAACAGCAGGATGATCTTGCTGTCGGGCCACAATTTCCTGACGCCGACCGCCTCGGCGATCGCATCATCGGCGGACTGGACGCCCAGGATTGCAAGCCTGGGCCCCTCGGCAAGGATCGACGGGTTGGCGATCTCGGTGATGGATCCGACGCCGCAAACGACCCGATACGAATGATGAGCCATCAGCGATTCGAGTGCTTCGCGGACAAGCAAACGAGGTTCGACGATGATAGTCGCGACCCGTGTCGCCATGACTTCCCCCAGCCACATTGGCGCCCCACGTCAATCGATAAGGTGGTAAGTCGCCCGGGAAATTAACCGGTGATAAGCCGGCGCTTCACTTACGCGTTACCGACCAATTGTCTTCGACGGCACGAGCGCCCAGGCGATGGAAAACGATCTGGGCCACGGCGAGGGTGAGAAAGAGCGGCACGATGCGGCCGTACCGCTTCCACAGTCGACGCGGCTCCTGTGCCAGGCGGTAGGCCCATTCGAGTCCACTTCGCTGCATCCAGACCGGTGCCTGTGACTTGGCGCCGGACAGGAAATCGAAGGCCGCTCCGACGCCGACCAGCACCGGCGCCTTCAGCCGGCCGACGTGCGACGCCATCCACATTTCCTGCTTCGGTGTGCTCAATCCAACCCAAACGATATCCGGGTCGGCCGCATTGATCTGGGCCACCACGGCATCGTCCTCTTCAGGCGTGAGCGGTCGAAACGGCGGGGTGAGGGTGCCGACGACCTGCAGTGCCGGATAGCGACCTCTCAACGTCGTGGCGAGACGCTCTGCAAGTCCGGTCCCGCCGCCGTAATAGAACTGGCGATAGCCCTTCTGCGAAGAGATCTCGGTGAGGCGTCGCATCAGGTCAGGCCCGTAAACACGCGAGACCGGCCGGAAACCAAGACAGCGGGCGGTGAAGACGAGGGGCATGCCGTCCGGAGTGACCATGCCGGCCCGATTGTGGATCAGGCGCAGTTGCGGATCGCGGCGGCACTCGATCACGCCGTGGGCGCCGGTGACGCACACATAGTTCCGGCTTCTGCGCTCGATCCATCCCTCGATGGTCGAGACCGCCTGCTCCAGCGTGATGGCGCTGACCCCGACACCCAGAATGAACGCACGATTGAGAGCCGGTCCCCTATCAGGGGCGAGTACGGACATGAGGGTCGATGCGCCTTTCCCCGCGGTTGCCACAACGCCATGATCGATCTCAACCGTGACGGGACAAACATCGCATTGGAGCATCCAGGAGGTACCTCCTATTTGATCCTCCCGAACGTGGCGCTTGCCGGCATGCCTTGGGCACGCCGATCTGTTCGGCAAGCGCACCCTTGCGGCGACCGAACGGGTCCGCCGCCATCCGCCGCGCCTAGCGCGTATGGCGCGCGACGGTTCTGACGATTGGATTACTCCTTCGTGGCGCTTGAGGGCGATGTCACCGGCCGTAACGTAACAAGGTGAATACCGAACATCTGCGACAGAGCGCCAGATGTGATCGAGGCCCGGTGGACAAGCACGGAACGTCGAACGGAAGGAGGCTACGGCCGCAGGGAGAGGGCAATCGGGTGCCACGCGTCAGATGTTCGTTCGAAGAGGGCGTGAGTTGCCGGGCCGCTGCGATCTGCCCGACCGGGCGGCTCCATTTCAAATGAGTTGATGCTTATGTCCAATGTCGAAGCGCGTGTCGCCAGCGCATTGCCGCCTTCCGGAGCCAAACCTGTTGGATTTCGCGGCACAGCTTACGGCGGCCCGCTTGCGGCGGTCGAACGGAGATCGCGCGGGCTTTCTGTTCTCAAGTTGCTCGCCGGCGACATTCTGTCCGGCGCCGCCGCGATCATGCTCGCCTCGGTGGTCGTGACCTCCGCCTGGCCTATCGTCCAGACGGAGTTCTCCGACTGGATGTGGACCCACGTCTCCATGACGCTGCCGCTGCTCGTGGGCGTTTCCAGCTTGCTCGGCATCTACAGGTCGAACGTCAAGAGCCTGATGGAGCGTTTCCGAATCCGCGCGACCGCAATGGTGCTGTTCATGTTCGCTGCGACCATGATGTGGGCGCGCGAGGGACCGTCGGTCGAATTGGCGGCGGTACCGCTCATCGGCGTGATCGCGCTTGTGCTCGGCTCGTGGACCGAGCATCTGATCATCGGCCAGTTCGTGCGGTCGGGAGCATGGGGAACGCCGACCGCCATCCTTGGCCTTGGCGCCAAAAGCCGCACTTTCGCCCGACTCCTGCTCAGTCAGCCCGCCTGGGGGCTAAGGCCGGTCGGCTTCATCGATGACGGCCTGCCCGACGCGACCGCAGAGCTGCCCGCCGGAACGGAAGAAGCGGACCCCGCCTCCGGCCTACCGCTGCTCGGAACGATCGACGAGTGGCCCGGCGGCGCCGGCCCCGAGGTCGTGGTCGTGCCGGATGGCCATGCCTTGCCGCGCGATCCCGAAGCACTCTACCGGCTGGGGGTGCGGAAAATTCTGGTCGTCAGTCAGCTCGGGGAATTCGCCTCTTTCGGCCTGCAGGTCCGCCATTTCGACCGCTTTGTCGCCTTGGAGTTGGGAGGCCGGCCGCGTAGTCTTGGCCATGGACAAAAGCGCGCCATCGATCTTGCGCTGGCGCTGCCGCTTGCTGTGCTCACCGCACCGATGATCGCGTTCCTGGCCCTGATGATAAAGTTCGTGGACCCGGGGCCGGCCCTCTATCGTCAGGAACGTGTTGGCCGCCATGGCAAGCCGATCCAGGTGCTGAAGTTGCGCACGATGTATCGGGACGCCGAGCAACGGCTCGAGCACGTTTTGGCGACCGATGCCGCGATGCGGGAGCAGTGGCAGCGCTACTTCAAGCTGTCGAGGGACCCACGGGTCCTGCCCAACGTCGGGGACTTCCTGCGGCGCACCAGCCTCGATGAATTGCCCCAGCTCTGGAACGTGATCCGCGGCGATATGAGCCTCGTGGGACCGCGGCCATTTCCAGCCTACCATATGGACGCCTTCGATCCCGACTTCCAGGCCTTGCGGGTAACGGTGCTGCCCGGCCTCACTGGCCTTTGGCAGATCTCGTCGCGCAGCACCGGCGATCTCGGCGTTCAGCGGGCCCAGGACTGCTTCTATATCCGCAATCGCTCGCTTTGGCTCGATCTCTATATCCTCATTGCCACGCTGCCGGCGGTGATCGGCGGCCAGGGCGCGAAGTAGCACACCGTCGTCGGACGCTCCGGCAGGAGGCCCGCTCTTCCCTTCTCCGGACTCGATAAGGGTCATCAAAAGAAAATTGCTGCGAAGGTGCGGCACCCCGAGGATTACCATCTTGGGGGTAGCGATGCTTGGTGCCGTGGGGCCGTTGCGCAGCGACATTGCTGATGCGCTCATCCGCAAATTCAGTAACTTGGGTATGGATAGCGAAGAGGAGCTGCAAGCTCTCCTGCTGCTGGTCAAGATCAAGGGGCGAATCACGCGCGGCGAGGATATCGTCGGCTTGGGCAGCTCGCCGGGTCATGCGACGGTGTTGCTGAAGGGTTTGGCGTGCCGGTACAAGATGACCGAGAACGGCCGGCGACAGATCTTCACGTTCCAATATCCCGGCGATTTCTGTGATTTCGACCGCTATCTCCTCCCGGCGGTGGATGAAGCCGTCGGCGCGCTGACCGACTGCCTGGTCGGCGTCTTCCGGCATGAGGACATCGAGCGGATTATCGACCGCTACCCAAGGCTAGGCCTCGCCTTGTGGCGCGCCACGATCATCGAGGCAGGCATCTTCCGGGAAAGGCTGCTGAACGTGAGCCAGCGGCCGGCACTCCCGCGCATCGCCAATCTCCTGTGCGAACAGATGGTCCGGCTGGAGGCGATCGGTCTGGATGGCAGCGTCATCCCCATGACGCAGGTCGACCTGGCGGACGCGGCAAGCCTTTCCACCGTCCATATGAACCGCACCATCCAGGATCTGCGCGAGCTTGGTGTTCTCTCCAAAGGCAGCCGCGGCATCGAGGTCGTCTGCCGCGACCGGCTGATGGATATCGGCAGGTTCGATGGCCGCTACCTCGGCATTCCGCAAGGTCCGCCGGAGGGCCGTCTTCCAGCCTGGTTCAGGCGCGACGCCGCCTACGCCAAGCTCCACGTCGAAGCAGTCTACGCGCCCTGAAGCGGCGTCAATTGCGCGTCGGCACGGGACGTCCGCACAGCTGCATCGACCGGCGCGGATGCCGAGCCCTGCTCCTGCGAGGCGGCCAGCAGGTCGCCGAGCCAGCTTTCACCACGGAACTTCTGGTACTGGTCGGCGCGCAGCCGGTCAGCCAGGCGGCCAGCCGGCAGGACGACGTCCTCATAGGTGATGACCGCATCCTTGGCGATGTCGTTGGTCAGCCGACAGCCTTCGACAAGCCCCTCGGGCAGATAGCGGCCCGCGCTCATCTCCTCGACGTTCACCGCCTCCCCGTAGGTCATGTACATGCCGTAGTCGTCGAGCACCTCGCCGGCCTTGAGGTCGCGCTTGGCGACGGCGCAGACCTCCACCACAGGTCCGCCCAGGGGCTTGATGACCGGATCGCGCAACAGGACCGCCCGGGCGATCGCGTTCGGCACCTCGAAATGCACCAGATGATAGGGGAGGAAGAACGAATAGAGGGGGCCCGGCCCCATCTTGTAGAGGTTGAGGTAATGTTGCTGCTTTGGATCGGGATGCTCGGCGAGGCAGAAGACCTTGGTCAGCGGCGTGCCGACCACATAGTCCATCGCCCCACCGAGCCGGCGCAGCTCTTCAAGGTCGTAGCGTTCGCCGATCTTCATGACGTCGCCGGTATATTCGACGCCGCGCGACATGCCGCGTGTGAGCACCTTGAAACCGGTGGCATTGCCGACTGCAGACTGCTCGAAGCTGATCTTGGAGCCGTCGGCGAAGCTCGTCACCATGGTGGGATTCTGACCCCACCGCTCGGCGAAGCCTTTCTGCGTCGTCGGATTGCGGTAGCGATCCTGCAGCCCTTTCACGTTGCCCAGCAGGCGCGGTGTCAGGCCGAGTCCCTTGACCCAGCGGTAGAGGTTCATCTGCAGACCGGGCTCGTCGCCTTCGCAGCCCGTGAGGATCACGCCATGCTGCTGCGCATAGGTCTGCAGGATCGGACCAATCGTGGCGTCGAGTTCAGCGTTCATCAGGACGACGTCCTTGCCGTTCCTGAAGGCCTCGATGACCACATGGGCCCCGAATTCCACCGAACCGGTAACGTCGACGAGCACATCGATATGCTCCGAGCGGGCGAGCAGCATCGCATCCTCGGTGACGACCGGCCGACGGCGAGCGGCAGCGTCGTCGAGCTCCCGTTGCGAACCAGCGATCAGGATGTCGTCGTGGCCGGCGTACCTGAACACGTTCGCCGCCCGCTCCACCTGCCGATTGGATATGGCGACAACCCGCATGCCCGGTACGCTGTGAGTGATCTGGTTCGTGAGCCCCTGGCCCATGAACCCGGCCCCTACGATGCCCACGCGAATGGGCTTGTTTTGCTCCTCGCGAGCCTTCAGCGCGGTATCGACGATCCACATCGTGCTGCTCCTGTGCCGCAGATCTTGCCCCAATGGCCGTGACGGTCGTGCGGACCCGGCGTCGTCACGCTGTCACAAGCGACAGCGACATCTTGCGTTTCAATTCCCCTTCGATTTCCCGAAGCGGACGGAAAGCCTCATCCTTTGGCGAGATCACCGAGACCGGCAGCGGCCATTCCAGGCCGAGCTGCGGATCGTCGTGCCTCACACCTCCCTCGGTATTCGGCGCGTAGAATTCTCCGACCTGATAGCTCGTGTCGGTGCCATCGCGCAGAGCCTGGTAGCCGTGCGCAAACCGCTCCGGCACGTAAAGCGCCGTCATGTTCTCCTCGTTGAGCTCGACGGCGACATGCTGCAGGTACGTGCGACTCTCGGGTCGGAGGTCGATGATGATGTCGAGGATGGCGCCTCGCGTGCAGCGCACCAGCTTGGTCTCGGCCATCGGCGGATACTGGAAGTGCATGCCGCGCAACGTGCCCTTCCTGTGATTCGAGGCGATGTTCGCCTGGGCGATGACAGGTTTCAGGCCGTGGTCGCGGAATTCGTGCTGACAGAAGGCGCGAGCAAAGAAGCCGCGTTCGTCGCTCCGTCGTTCGAGATCGATGACGAAGGCGCCCTTGAGCCTGGTCTCGGTGAAGATCACGTTCGTCGTCCTGTCTAGCTGGCCGCTGTTGCAACGTGTTCGACCGTGCGCGCGCCCTCGGCGCGATGCCGCAGGTCGTCCGCGAGGACGCCGCTGGCGATCAGCTTTTGGATGTGGCTGATGCGTTGGTAGCGCGGCCCTTCGAACTCCTCGAGCGTGAGGTTCGACTGACGATAGGCGGCGTAGAGCTGCTCGGCGCCACGGCGCGCATCGTACTGCGGCCTGAAGCCCGGCAGCACGCGTGCGATCTTGTCGAAGTTGACGCGGTAGGAGCGCGTGTCGGGGCTGGCCCCGGGCGCGAACTCGAGCTGGCAGCCCGGGACCACCTGGGCCACGATCTCGGCGATGTCGCGAATGCGATAGTTGTGCCGGGTCTGGCCGACGTTGAAGGCCTGATTGCAGACCAGCTCCTCGGGGGCTTCGAGGGCGGCGATGAATGCCCGGGAGATGTCCTCGATATGGACGATCGGCCGCCAGGGCGAGCCGTCGGACTTGAGATAGATCTTCCCGGTGGTAACCGCCCACGCCACCAGATTGTTGAGCACGATATCGAAGCGAATTCGCGGCGACACACCATAGGCGGTGGCCGGGCGCATGAAGGTCGGGCAGAAACCGTCGCCCGCCAGAGGAGAAATGTCGCGCTCCGATCGGACCTTGGATTCCCCGTAGGCGGTGACCGGGTTGAGCGCGCCCGTCTCGTCGAGCATCGCCTCACCGGCCTGCCCGTAGTTGCTGCACGAGGACGCCATCAGGAAGCGCGTGACACCGGCCTGCTTGGCCAGCATCGCAAGGCGCACGCTGGCACGATGGTTGATCTCGTAGGTGAGCTCGGGCCGGAAGTTGCCGAGCGGATCGTTCGACAGTGCCGCCAGATGGATGATGGCATCGAGCCCGTCGAGATCGCCGCGCTCGACGTCGCGGGTATCCTTGCGGATGTGCGGCACCTGCACGATGCGGCCGCCGGCAGCAAAGGTGCAGCGCTCGTAGAGGTCGCTGTCGAGACCGATCACCTCATGGCCCGCCTGCATCAACAGGGGGACCATGACGGTTCCGATGTAGCCCAAGTGTCCCGTCACCATTACACGCATCGCCGTTCCACTCCTGTCATGTGCCGCCGTTCAATCATTGCACCGTGAGCTTTCGTGCGTGGAAAGCCTCGGCGAAGCCGTCGGCCGCGCGGCATTCCATGCCCCGCAGGCGCGCCAATCCCATGAAGATCTCGCGGTCGAACCAGTCCTTCGACCGCTGCGAGCCGAAATGATCGTTGAGAAGCTTAGTCTTGCGCTCCATCACCGTCCGGCTGGCGGGGAAGTAGACGTTAGGCTGGCCGGTGTCGCCGTCCCATTTCGGCACCTCGTACTCGAGGATGACGTGGTCACGAAAGGTATTCCAGGTCAGCTCGGAGACCTGGCGATGGTCCTGGTGCGCGTCGTCACGCCAATGGCACAGGATGACGTCGGGCGAGGTGCGCCGCTTCAGTGCCTCGAACCAGATCTTGATGTCGCTGCCCTGGTGGGGAAAGAACCCGTCCTTGAACGTTGCCAGATCGATGACGGCGCGCGCTGCCTTGGCGAGAAATCCCGTGGCCGATGCGCGGGCCTCCTCGGCGCGCGGTCCGATGGCGCTCAGCACCGCCCAATGGACATCGAGACGGACGCCGCGCTCGATCCATCCCAGGACCGTCGCGCCGGCGCCGATCTCGATGTCGTCGGCGTGGGCGCCGATGCACAGCACGGCGAGGCGCTCACCCGAGCCCGCGAGCCCAAGAGGCCTCATCCCGCCTTCCTTTCCGCGTCGCTCAACGCGCTGCCCGGAGCGCCGTTGAGACGCCAGGGCATCGTGCCTTTGTCGACGAGATCCTCGAGCACCTGCTTGTCCTTCAGCGTGTCCATGGGCCGCCAGAATCCCTCGTGCCGGAAGGCCATGAGCTGATCGGCGTCGATCAACCGCTGAAACGGCGCCTCGACCAATTCGTCGCCGGGCTGCATGTAGTCGAAGATCGCCGATCGGAAGATGAAGAAGCCGCCGTTGATCCAGAGATTGGCGTCCTGGCTGGCGCGAATGCGCTGAACCTTTCCGCTCGGCCGCATGTCGACAAGGTGCAGACTGAAGGACGGGCGAACCGCGATGAAGCATGCGATCTTGCCGCTCGCGCGAAAGGCCTCCGTCATCTCGTCCAGGTTCACATCGCAAAGCCCGTCGCTGTAGTTGGCGTAGAACATCTCCTCGCCCGCAACGTGCTCGCGCACGGCCCACAGCCGCTGGCCGATATTGCGCCAGATCCCGGTGTCGATCATCGCGATACGCCAGTCCTGCTGCGGATCGCCAAGGATCTCGACCTGGTTGCCGAAACCCGTGACCACACAGTCGGCGTAGGTCTGCGGCTTGTAGTTCAGGAAGAATTCCTTGACGACGTTCGCCTTGTAGCCGAGGCAAAGGACGAAGTCCTTGTGCCCGAACTGGCTGTAGTAGTGCATCAGGTGCCACAGGATCGGCTTGTCGCCGATCGGTATCATCGGTTTCGGTATGCTTTCGGACACGTCGCGGATTCGGGTGCCGAGACCGCCGCAGAACAGAACTGTCTTCATTCTCAACACCGTGTTTCGGACAGTAAGGAGCGTGCGCTCTTTCCGTGTTTGACTCTCGCGCCCGAGGCGACTTGAGCCCGATCTTCCGCCTTGTTGCGCCAGACGGCGCCGTGGACGGCGTTGCGCGCATCCTTGCGTGCCAGCGCCTGGACCGCCGTCTTCATGCAGTGCCCAGCGACGAAAGCGGTGCACAGCGCCTTGGTGGTGACGCTGATCGGCTTGCCGCCGGGAGCGCCGAAATAGGCCTTGATCTGGCGCGCGCGCCGCGAATAGGCCTTTCCGTCAGTACTCAGGAAGTCCTTCAACTCGCGCTGGTTGAGCGCCCAGGACACTCCGGCGTGGAAGCGCTTGAGGTAGAGGCGTTCGGGCACGGAACGGAACCGCCCGAGTAACGCCAGTTCGGCCAGCATGGCGCGATCGCTGCCCGCGAAGTTCGGCAGGAGCTGCGTCTGACTCAAGGCCGCGCGGCGGATGACGGCGAACATATGGCTCCCCCAGCGTGCGCTCGACAGCACGTCGCGAAAGCGCTCGAATGCGACCGGACTGTCGCCGATCTTCGGGCTGTCGGGCCTTTGGCGGGTGCCCGTCTTGGGATCGACATAGGTCTCGTTATCCGAATCGAACGGGAATTCCTGGCCGTCGTCGTCGATGAAGGCCGTGGCGCTGTGCGCGAGGACAATGCCCGAGTCCCGGTCGAGCAGGGCCACGCAACGTTCAAGATAGGTATTCAGGTGCAGGTCGTCGTGGGCTGCCCATTTGAAGAGGGGGGCCGCCGACAGTTCGAATGTCCGATTGAAGTTGGCGACGGCACCCAGATTCGAGTCATTTCGGCAATAGCGGACACGAGGATCCCGGCTCGCATATTCGGCGCAGATTTGCGAAGTCCGATCGGTCGACGCGTTGTCGCTGACGATGATCTCGAAATCCCGGAAGGTCTGCGCCAGGAGATGATCGAGCGCCTCCGGCAGGAACTTTTCCCCGTTGTAAACCGGCAGTCCGATCGACAGCTTCGCCGCAGGGCCGCTGGGTGAATAAGCCATTTCCTTCTTTCCATTCGGCCTTGGCCTTGCTCACGCGGAAGCACGTGTCGGTTGGCCGGATGCGAAGGAAGCGTGTCGGCGGGGGTGTGTGAAGTCAACGAACCGCCAAGGTTACTCCTCTCGGAAAGCCGCGCCGTTGCACGGCCGGCGGGAAGTTTGACGTTACCACCTTCGAGGTACCTCTCTTTGAGTCGCAGCCGCCATCCAACGCGCCGCCCGCGCATGTTCCCGTCAGGTTATCTAGTTGACGATGAGCATTCCCAGATTCGACGGGGAAAGGCGGCGCGACCACGAGCTCCCGCGCGCGGAGTTCCGGACGCATTACGGAAATCGCCGAGCCAGAGGACGCGACCGTGCAGCAGTCGGGCGCAAGATCGCAGTCGCCAGCGAAAGCTCCTGGTGGCCCTTGGCTCTGGCCGCGTTTGAAACAGACTCGCGCACCATAGAGCCCAAGACGCCTATACCCTTCAACCCGTGGACCGCGGCCGCCGCCGAGCTGAACGCACGATTCGCCGGCTTCCTCGTGCGCACGCTGTCACGCCGATCGAAGAGCAGTGGGAGCGCTTCCACGGGCCAGGCACGGTTCATTGGCAGGGCGTCATCGACGCTCGTCGACCAGGCCATGGTGAGCGCCGGGAACTTCCTCCTCAATGTGCTGCTCGCCCGAATCCTCGATGCCGAAGATTACGGGAGGTTTGCCCTCTTTCTTGGCGCGATCTTCATCCTGCGGACGGTCGACTACTCCCTCATCTCCTATCCGCTGTCGGTCCGACTGTGCATCGCGGATGAAGATGAGCGTGCCCGTCTGGTTGGTAGCACCATAGTGCTCGCGGCCGGTCTTAGCCTTGTCCTGGTCGCGACCATGGGACTTGGAATCGCGCTCCTCGGAGCATCTGCCATTCTTCTACCGGGCTGCCTCTGCTACCTGTGTTGGCAGGCGCAGGAGACACTCCGGCGTTGTTTGCTTGCCGATTTTCGTTATCGCTGCGCGGTGGCCGGCGACAGCATCGCCTACGTAGGCCAGGTCCCGCTGGTCGCGGCTCTGCTCTGGACCGGTTCGATCACGCTTCCGGCCACGCTCTATGCGATGTCCGCGGCGTTCGCCGTCGGCGCTCTCGTGCACGCGTCCAAGCTGCGCGTCGCTCGCCCGACAATCGCCGGCGTGCGAAGCCTGCCGTTGGAGTATTTCTCCGTCGGCAAGTGGTCTCTCGTCAGCTATCAGCTCGTGCTCGTGCGCGTCCAGCTCCTTCCCTGGATGCTCGCGACGATCGCCGGCACCGTGGCGACGGCATCGCTTCAGGCCGGTTTGAACATCGCCAACATGATGAATCCCATCGCGTTCGGCATCGGCAACGCGATCCCGCAGGTGGCGGCTCATGCCCATCGTTTCGGCGGCGTCGCAGGCGCGTTCAAGGCAGCACGTGGATACGTCCTGTTCGGCCTCGGACCGATTCTGGCCATTGGCGCCGTCGGAGCCCTGATGCCGGATCTGCTTCTGCGCACAGTCTATGGACCTTCCTCGCCGTATCTCGCGGTTGCCGCCGGCCTGCAGCTTCTCATGGTCGCCGGCGTCATCGACTATGTCACCGAGATGATCAGCAAGGCCTTGCTCGGCGTTCAGGCGGGCAAGCTTGCCTTCCTCGTCAATGTCGCGGCGCTGGCGGCAGCGCTCGCGCTGGTATTGGCGCTGATCGAGCCGTTGGGCGTGCTGGGTGCGTGCCTTGCGCTGCTGGTCGCCAATCTGGTGCGACTGGTCGGGGCCGGGATCGCGGTCACCTGGTTGATCCGGCACGAGCGGTCGAGAGCGCCCGCCGACCTTCCGGCAGGCCATCGTGAAGCACCGCAGGCGGGTTGAACATGTCTGACACGCTCCAATACGAGTCGCGGCGGATATCAACCATAGGCGATCGCTATCTGTCGCTGCTTGCCGTCGTGCTGCTGGGCTATGCCCTCATGGGAAAGGGCTTCGCCTATATCGGGATTCCACCGCTCTACATCGGCGAGATCGCATTCCTTTTCGGGCTCCTCGTCTTTGCCAGGTCCGGCGCGTTCGTCGCCTCGCTGGCGACCCTGCCGAGCATGCTTCTCGTGGTTTTGATGATCTGGGTCGTCGCCCGGACGATCCCATTCGTCGGGATTTATGGTTTCGACGCCCTGCGCGACAGCGTCGTCGTCATGTATGGCGGCTTCGCGTTCATCGTCATTGGACTTCTGCTCGAGGATGGGCGGCGCATCGATACCATCCTTCGCTACTACGCCATCTTCGTCGCGACGTTGCCCGTCATGTCGGTCGGCTACATGATCACCAAGTACTGGATGGACCAGATCCCCAGCCTGTACGGTCCGAACATACCGGTACTGGATATCCAGGCGAGCGCGGCCGGAAGCCATCTGGCCGGCGCCATGGTGTTCGTGTTGATCGGCTATCGAAAGGCGTCGCCGTTCTGGATTGCCATCTGGTTTGCCACCCTCGCCATGGTGGGGGCAACCAATCGGGGAGCGGCGCTGGCCGTCCTTGTTCCGGTGGTTTTTGCGATGCTCATGCTGGGCCGGCTGCGCCTGCTGCTGACGACAATGCTGGCTGCCGTGGGCATCCTCGGCCTTCTCTACGCGGCCGAGGCCAGCTTCTCTCACTACCATGAGGCCGAGGAGTCGAACGACCGGCCGGTCAGCGCCCATCAGATCGTCGAGAACTTGAAGAGCATCGTCGGGCAATCCGGCGAGCAGGTGCAAGGAACCAAGGAGTGGCGTCTCGAGTGGTGGGACGTGATCCTCGATGACACCTTCCGCGGGCCCCATTTCTGGACCGGCAGAGGATTTGGCCTCAATCTCGCCGAAGCCGATGGCTTTGCCGGTCCAGTGGACCCGGTCGACCCGCACCCGCCTCTGCGGAGCCCGCACAACGCGCACATGACTCTGCTCGCCCGCGCCGGCGTGCCAGGTCTCGTGCTGTGGGCAGTCGTGCTTGTCGCGTGGGGAGCCATGATGCTGAGGGCCATCCTGCTCGCTCGGACCCGAGGCCACGGGCAGTGGGCCGATCTCTTCCTCTTCATTGCCTGCTACACCGCATCCATCGTCATAAACGCAACGTTCGATGTCGTGCTTGAAGGACCGATGCAGGGCATTTGGTTCTGGTGCCTGTTCGGCTTCGGCATCGGTTCGGTGATGGTCTATCGGGCCGAGGTCGCCGCCGAAAGCGGGAGCGCCGGTCGATGATGGCGGCAAGGTCGTTGCTGGCCGGGGCGTCGGTGCTTTGTGGCCTGCTGATCCATGCCGGGGCGGCCGTGGCTCGAACAAGCGATAGTTCCTGCCCGGCCAACACCATCGCCGTCGAGCCGGGTGCCTCGATCCAGGCGGCGGTCGATCTCGCCGGCGACGGAGCTGGGTTCTGTCTGAAGAATGGCATCCACAGGGCGCAGGCGGTCCGGCCGCGGTCGAACCAGCGCTTCTACGGCGAGGGCCGCACCGTCCTCGACGGAAGCCGGCCGCTGGCCGGTTTCAGGAATGAGGGGCGCTATTGGACGGCCAAGAGCCCGTTCAACCTCGGCGCCATGCACGGGGATTGCATGCCCAGTGCACCGGCGTGCAACCGGCCTGAAACATTGTTCATGGACAATCGGCCGCTCACCATGGTCCTGAGCAGGAACGCCCTCGCCAGTGGTCAGTTCTATGTCGATCACACCGACCGCAAGATTTATCTCGTCGACAATCCGACGGACCACAAGGTCGAAGCAACGGCCGCTTCGTTCGCGTTCGAAAGCACGGCCCGCGGCGTGTTGATCAGCAATGTGACGGTCGAAAAGTACTCGAGCCCGGCACAAAAGGGAGCGGTTCATGCCCGCGAGGGCGCGGGATGGACGATCGAGAACTGCGACGTGCGTCTGAACAGCGGTGCCGGGATCAGCGTCGGGACCGGGAGCCGCGTGCGAAACTGCGACATCGATCACAACGGCCAGATCGGCATCGAAGGCAATGGCAAGGACATCCTGATCGAAAGCAACCGCATCTGGTCGAACAACATCCGCGGCTTCGATCCGGCGTGGGAGGCCGGCGGCGTAAAGATCGCCGAGAGCGACGGTGTGATCCTGCGCGGCAACCATGTCTACGACAACGATGGCGCCGGTCTGTGGTGTGATATCGACTGCCGCAACGTCGTCTACGAGGGCAATCTCGTGGAGAACAACCGGCACATCGGCATCTTCCATGAGATCTCGTTCAACGCCGTGATCCGCAACAATATCGTGCGGCACAACGGGAGCGCAAACAGGAGCTGGTTCTGGGGTGCCGACATCACTCTTGCCGCATCCCAGGACGTGGTCGTGACCGGCAACAGGCTGACCGTATCGGCCGGCGGATGCGGCATCATGTTGATCGATCAGGGACGGCGAGCGGACAACGGCAGCGAATACAGGACGCGCAACAATATCGTGCGCGGTAACGAAATGACGTTCGAAGGTGCGCCATGCTCCGGCGGAGCGTCGGATACGCAGCCCAACGACAGAAACTTCGACATCATCGCCGAGGGAAACAACCGGTTCGACGGCAACATCTATCGCGTTCTCCGCGGCAGCGGACCGGGCCGCTTCGTATGGGGACGAGACGTCACCGATTGGGACGGCTTCCGGCGAAAAGGTCTGGAGCGCGATGGCCGGCTCGATTCCTTGTGAAGGTGGGCGGTCGAAGGTGATACGGAGAGCTGCATCATGAGAGTGCTCGAAATATCTCGCTTCGGTCTGTTAAAGGCATTGCAACCGGACGATACCCACTGGATCCGTTGGGGGGGCAGCCTGACGGCAGACGAGCCGATGCGGCCGGAGGCACCGACGCTGGCTCTTCTCGCTCGCACCTTGAAAAGAATCCGCGGCCGCGAATTCGACCTGATAGTCCTGCCAGCGATCCACCCCCAGCATGTGCATGATCAGTCGAGGTACAAGCTGATGGCGAAGGCGCTGCTGCGGCGCACTGCGAGATTGCCGACCGTCGCCGCGCTGCTGCATCGCCACGGATTGCGAGCGACGCGCAGCGTGGTACTGGACATCCACGACGACCGGCGTCTTTGCGACACGACGCTGCGGCTGTTTCCTCGCTGCGCGCTCTACTTCAAGAGGGAACTCTCCCTCGACGAACCGAATGATGGTCCAATGGCCCGGAAGCTCAAGCCAATTCCGCTCGTGCTTCCGGACGAGCGCAGGGTTCCGGCGGCTCGAGAAAAGGATATCGATCTCATCTTTGTCGGCAGGATATGCAACGAGACGAGAGCGAAGGCAGTCGACCAGGCGCGACACCTGGCGTCACGCGGCATCCGCGTCTTCATCCCCGACGCGCCGCTTTCCTATCCGGCGTTCATCGAGGCGCTGAGCCGATCGTGGCTGGTGCTCTCGCCCGAGGGCGAGGGCTGGGATTGTTATCGCCACTATGAAGCCTGTCTCGCAGGCTCCGTGCCGCTCATCAACAGACCCCGGTACCGTCGCCATCTGTACCTCGGGGAAGGCGCACACTGCTTTTACTACGACGCCGATCGCGATTGTCTGGCGGACCAGGTCGTGAGCCTCCTGGCCGACAAGCCGAGGCTTTCGCAAATGGCGGAAGACGGTCGGCGACACGTCCTTGCCAATCACACCCGGTCCGCGGTCGGGCGCTACATGTTGGACGAGCTGGCCCGTAGCGAACACTGAACGTGCGCTCCTCCGAGAAAATCGACGAGCGAGTCGGCGGTCAATGTGCGGCGGTGCCGTCGTAGGCGACCGGCGCGATCTCCTGCGTAGTGCTGCATGTGCCGAGCTGGATGGAAAGAGGTGCTCGCGAGGATTCGGCAGCTAGAACACGCTCGAGCCAGATTTCGCGCCACCACAAGTGGATCGCGCGCGGACAGAACATCCGCCGGCCGCTGTAGAGCGCCCTGCAGGTCACGCCTTGCAGGATGACGGCCGGTGTTTTCAGCCGCCGCATCCGTCCTGTCTTTTCGTCGACGAAGCGTTCGACGCAGGCGCTGACATAGAAGACTTTGCCGCAGAACGGCACGAGTTCCGCGTCGAACCACAGCCCTCTGTTCGAGAGCCGCCTGTCCAATGTGGCAAGGATTTGATCATAGGTCCTTACCCGCACCAGATCGCCCGGCTGAAGGCCGAGATCGTGCCGGGGCGTCGGCTGTCCCGCCGGGATCTTCCCTTGCATGCGGGGAAACGGGATGCCGCCGGTGGCGGATTGGAAGCGGTTGTAAAGCCAGCGCGCAGGGTGACCCCATCTGTCGCTGAACGCGAACGTCCCGTAATAGTAGAGCAGATACCAGAGGCCGCGGCATACCTGAGCCAATGTTCTGTTGCCCGAGGTGTAGGCCTCGACGTACTGGCGGGCATCCCACCATTTGAGCGGTGCCGTGTAGTTGAGCAGTTCGGTTGCCTGGCAGGAATATCTCGTTTCGCCGCCTGGTCCTTCGTATCGTGTTGCCGCCCGGACATCGCCCTCCGTGCAGTCCTTCCCGCCATTCGCCCGCTCGGTTTGAGGGCTTTCGCCATTGGGCGCAGGCGGCTCTTCGTCCGGATCGTCGGCGGGCTTGAGCCAGGCATCCTTCCAGAAGATCAGGCAACCCGCCTGGCATCCGCCATAGGCCTGTCCATCGCAACGGATGTCGAGATGCACCGCGTCGGGCAAGCTTCGTCCGGCATAATGTCCGCTCACCGTATCGCAGGTCTTGTAGGCGCTGTTCTGCACACGAAAGCGGCGACCGCAATATTTGAACATTTGTGGCATGAACGGGAGGCCGCCGAGGCGACCCTTCTCGTCGAGCGTGCTCAGGATCTCGTCCTTGCTCCGCACCTCCACCCACGCGCCGGTACACAGTTTCATGTCAACAGCCCGCCCTTTCGGACGCAGCGCCCTAAATTCAGCGCATGTTAGACGGTTGCATTTGATGCGCCCGCGTTCAAAAAGGGGCGAGACGACTATTCTTAGGGGGTAACTCCACGGCTCGGCCGACCAGCCGACATCGATGGGATGCTCCGTGACGGCTCAAGGTGGCGGCGCGATCAGGAACACTTTGGAAGAATTGAAGATCCAGGTCTCGACCAAACCTGCTTCCTTGGGAGTGCGCCCGAGCTCGCTCAGTGCGCCGGCGAGGCACATCCAGTTCAGGATCTCCTGCTGTCCGCTCTCTTCGACGGCCACACTCGGATAGTTGCGCCAGCAATCCCAGTCCGCGGCACACAGGGCATCGTACATGCGCCGATCGGCCGGCGTATCGGGGTAGAGGTAATGGTTCTTGGCGGTCAGGAAGGCGTGAGACCAGCCGGACGAGGCAAGTAGCGCCACCCGGTAGGGCGATTGCGCAAGGATGCGCGCGGTCGCGGCCCCGAGATCGAAGAGTCGCCTCGGCGTCGGCGCCGGTGGATCGAGATCGGCCTCGGCCACCACCTTGTCGAACGTCGGCAGGCCGCCGCGCTGGGCGATCACGCGCCGGCCATAGCAGTTCACGGCAAACGGGATGATCGGATAGTCGAACCCCTTGCGGTCATAGTCGAGATAGAGGATGGCGTTGGTGAAGGCATGCCCGAGCGGGTGATGCAGCGCCTTGTAGGCATAGGCGGTGTCGAAACCTTCCTCTATCAGGCGGCCGGTCAGCATCTTGGCAGCCTCGGGATGGCCGGGGAGATCGAAGGTCTTGCCGCTCTCGGCCCATACGTTGCCTGGCGGCGACGCGAAGCGGAAGCGATCGTAGGCGCTGATGCAGTAGGGCGGCACGATGTCCTCGCGAAAGTTCTCGTACTGGTCATCGCCCCACATCAGCACCAAGTCGGGACGAAACGCATCGAGGGCGGCGCGGGTCCTGCGCAGCCAGGCGACGAGCTCCGCGCGATGCCGTATCGCCGAACAGGTGCCTTCGTCGCTGCCCCATTCGACCCGCATGGCGTCCGGCCATCCGGCCGGCGTGCGCAAGCCAAGCGGCAGACGCGGATTCTGCAGCATCCGCTTCAGGATCCACGACATGCGCTCGTCGGGTCCGGTCAGCGGAGGGTAGTGAGATATTCCAAGAGCCAGAATGTCTGCCATGGACACTGCTCGACACGGGTTGTCGAAGCGTCCACTTCCTGCCGTCTGTCGTCAACCGGGCTCTCTGGTTATCGCTCCGTGTCGCGTTTAACCTGTGACGGCTGACCGCGGAAGCCATCGAGTACGGAGGGAACAATGAATACCGAAGCGAAGAAGACGGTCCTGCGCATGATCCCGTACGGGATCTACGTTCTGACCGCGTCCGACGGCAAGGGCGGCATCGCGGCGGCGACGGTGAACTGGGTCACGCAAACCGCCTTTGTGCCGCCCCTGGTTGTCGTCGGCGTCAAGACGGACTCGGGAGCCTATCAGATCGTGAAATCGGCGAAGAGCTTCGCGCTCAACATGCTGGGCAAGGAACAAAAGAGCCTTGCCTTCACCTTCTTCAGGCCGGCCGACGTGAGCAATGGCAAGATCAGCGGCCAATCCTTCCGCACCGGTGCGACCGGAGCGCCTCTCCTTGTCGATGCACCGGGCGCGGTCGAGTGCCGCGTGATCTCCATCGTTGAGCAGGGCGATCATCACATCGTCGTCGGCGAAGTGACCGAAGCTCATCTCAACAAGGCTCCCGCCGGCCGTCCCGACGCTGCCATCCTCGAGATGAAGGACCTCGGCGACAACGTCTACTACGGCGGATAGCCAGGCCGGGCGAGGTCACTTCTCAGCGCCGCCTCCGAGAAGAGGCGGCGCGCTTCGGCGCCGGCTTGCGCCTGGCTTGCCTTGCCAGCCGGCCGACCGGTTGGGCGCCGACCAAGATCGCGGCGATGACACAGGGCTCCTTGGTTCGCACGCTCCAGGAGTGATTGGTTCCACGCTGGACGAGGATATCGCCCTGCTTCAGGAGCTTCTCGCCCTTGTCCATGATGGCGTAGATCTCGCCGCTGAGCACGATGACGTAATCGACGGTGGCCGTGCAGTGCATCATTGCATCGGCCGAGCCATGATCGGGCGCGCCGCTTGCGCCGATGGAGGCGAAGGCCGCTTTTGCGTCGGCCGCGTCGCGCCAGGCCGAGTCCGGAGGGAACTCGACGATCCGCAGGATCGTGCCCTCTTGCGGCGGCTCGAGCTTGATCTTGCCGGCGGCCGCATCTCCGTTGCGGGTATTGGAAGCAGGCGATGTCTTCGTCCGCCACAGGTCCGTCAAAGCGACTCCTGGCATCGACTTCATCTCGAGGACATTCGGTGCCTCGCCGTCCATGATGAAGATCGACCTGCCATCCTTGTCGTGTCCTGTGACGACACGGCGAATGCGTTGGACCATTTGCCTTCCTTTCGCAGCTTTGGCCCCACGATATCGTCGCGCCTCGAAAAGCGCGAGACGAGTCGGCGGCATGGGTTCTGTGGCTGCGAGCTTTTCGCGCGCAAGATGCGGAACGTTGGGGTAGAAGAATGGGACGAACCGAATGGGGAAATGCGACCGATGACCGACGATCTCTTTGCTGAGCTGCGCAAGATCGACACGCCCACCATCACCAACGTGGTGGCGACCTATCCGAAGAATCCATTGTGCCTCGGTCTCTACAATCCGTGGACCGAGAATTGGTATACCGACACGTCGATCCGCTGCATCTACCCCGAACTCGGCGCTACCGTCGGCTACGCGGTGACCTGCGTTTACGGTTTGCCTGATCCAAACTTCCCGGGCCGGCTGAGCTTCATGGACGTGGTCGATGCGCTCGACGGCATGAAGAAGCCGACCATCCTGGTGATCCAGCAAAAATGGCCGACCGAGCTGCACAACAAGGCAGGCCTCGCCGGAGAGATAATGGTGAGCCAGATGATGGCTGTCGGGTGCGTCGGACTTCTGTCCAATGGCCCGTCGCGCGACGTCGATGCCATCCGCAAGCTCAGGTTCCAGTACATGCTGGGCGGCATCACTGCCGGCCACGGAGAGCAGGCCGTGCATGCCGTCAACGTGCCGGTGTCGGTAGGCGGCATGGATGTGGCGCCGGGCGAACTCATCCACATGGACGAGAACGGGGCGGTGAAGTTTCCCGTCCAGCATGCCGAGGCGGTCCTGAAGAACGCCCGGGCCATGCTCGACGACGAGGCACGTCGCCTGGTGCAGATCCGCAAGGCGAAGACGGCGGCTGAGGTCCGCGCCGCCAGTGCCGGCGGCACCTATGCACAGAAGAAGCGCTGATACTCGGCAATTGCTGCGGGCAGTGCTAGGATCGCCCGCATGAGCACATCGATCGCGGATGAACGCCGTCTGCTAACGGAAGACGAGTACCAGAAGGTCGTTCGCAGCCACTATCCAGCCTTGCTGGAAGTGGCGCGTAACGAACTGCCCGGCCTCGCGCGATGGCTGCGTGACCAGCGGGCGAGGATGCGCGGTATGATCGAACATCGCCGCCGCGTACGTCGCGGCAAGGCCGAACCACGCAGCGCCGCCGTCGAGACATCGAGCGAACGCGGCGTCGCGGCGAAGAAACAGGTCTTTGCCCGGGCACTCAAGCGTGTGAACGCGCGGCTCGATCATCTGCGGGCGGAAGAGAAGCGCGCCGAGATCCGCGTCCGGCTCGGCGCCGCGCTCGAGCGCAAACGCAAGGCACGCATCCATCATCCGAGCACCGGTCGGCGGGCCGGAAAGGGTATGCGACCGATCGAGAATCCCAAGGGACCTGATGTTCTCGAACCCACAGCTGTCGGCCGGGTCTCCCAGGCTGTGCGCCGCTCCCAGGCCCATCGCGATAACAAGGTCCAGTCGGCAGGCGAGTGAGACAGCCGAGCCGCCGTCCGCTGGGCTGGCTTAGATCCAGGGAGAAGCACTCATGACCGCTCTCAACTCCGACCTGCGGGAGGCGTTGGCCCGGGTCGGCACCTCGACGCTCACGGGCGTCCTGAACCGTCGCGGCTTGCGCAGCATGACTCTGTTCGACGTCTGGCCGCTCAGGCCCGAGCAGCCGGCCATGGTGGGGACGGCCTTCACCATGCGCTTCATTCCGTCGCGCGAGGACAAGGACGGGCCGGCCTCGACCAACCGTTCGACGATCCAGCCGCAGGCAATGGAGGAGTGTCCGCCGGGTCACGTGCTGATGATCGATTCGCGTGGCGATTCGCGGGCGGCGTCCGCGGGTGACCTCTATGTCGGGCGGCTCAAGGCGCGCGGCGCGGCAGGCATCGTCACCGACGGTGGCTTCCGCGATACCAACGGCATCTTCAAGACGGGCTTGCCGGCCTATCACCGCCGTCCGTCCTCGCCGCCCAGCCCGATCGCCCACCGCCCGGTCGATCTGCAGCTCCCGATCGCCTGCGGTGGTGTCGCCGTCTATCCTGGCGACATCGTGGTCGGCGACCGCGATGCGGTGCTGGTGATCCCTCCCGATATCGTCGAAGCGGTGGCCGAGGAAGCTGTCAAGAACTACGAGTACGAGGAATTCGCCGAGCACGAAGTGGCGCGCGGGCGCTCGCTCAAGGGCCTGTTCCCGGTTGCGGGCGACGAAGCCAAGCGCGACTACGAGGAGTGGAAAAAGAAGGGCGGCAAGAAGAAATAGGTGAAGGCGGGTCAGACCTTCGCCATGACATCACCTGTAAAACGTTTCATCTGCTCGAGCATCGCCGCCACCGTATCGCCGCCGAAGCTGAGGTCGATGGCGCCGACGCCGAGCGCCGCCAGCGCCTTGATGTCGCCGGCAATGGCTGGGGCTGCGCCCGAGAAGAGCCGTCGCTCGCCGTCGCCTGCCTTGTCCGGCAGCGCCGCACCGTATCGCGGGAAACGAAGGGCGAGCCCGATCGATCGGGGGTCGCGGCCGGCTTCGGCCGCGAGCTTGCGGAGCTTGTCGGCCCCGGCGCGGAAGCGTGCGAGACTATCGAGCGGAAAGGCTGGATTGCTGCCGATCGGGTACCAGGCGTCGCCGAGGCGCGCGGTGCGGCGCAACGCCGGCCCCGATTCGCCGCCGACCCAGATAGGAATGCCGCCCTTCTGCACGGGCTTGGGCGCAAAAGTGATGTTGTCGAACTTGACGAACTCACCCGAGAACTTCGGATGCTCCTTGTCCCAAAGCTCGCGGAAGGCGGCGACGTACTCGTCGGTCACCCTGCCCCGTTTGTCGAAATCGGGCGCGTCGATCGCCTCGAATTCCTCCTTCATCCAGCCGGCGCCGATCCCCAGCGTCACGCGCCCTCCGGACAGGACGTCGATGGTGGCAAGCTGCTTGGCGGCCAGCACGGCGGGCCGGTGGGGCACGACCATGACCGACGTGACTAGCCGAAGCTTCGAGGTGCACGCGGCGACGAAAGCCAGCTCGATCAACTGCTCGTTGCGCTCGCCATTGCCCGCGGTGCTGAACTCGCCGGTTTCGCTGTAGGGATAGCGCGCCTTGATGTCGGTCGGGATCACCACATGGTCGCTGAACGTCGCGTAGTGATAGCCGAGCTGTTCGGCGCCGGCGGCAAGCCGCGTCAGGTTGTCGGCGCTGGCCAGCGGGCCAGCAGTGGGCGCGCTGAATCCGATCTGCATTGTCGTCTCTCCTTCAGTCCAGTGTGGTGCGGATCTCGAGGCCGCGCTTCAGGCTAAGGGTCACCGGCGTCCGTTCGGCGATCTCGGCCATGCGCTTGCGCTGCTCGGCATCCACGGTTCCTTCGATCCGGAGATGGCGATCGATCCGCTGATCGTCGCCCTCGCGCACGAAATGCACATCGGCGTGGACCGCCTCGACCGGCCACTGCTTGCGCTCGGCATACATGCGCAGCGTGATGACCGTGCAGGCACCGAGCGCCGCCACCAGCAGATCGTAGGGAGCCGGCCCCGAATCCTGCCCGCCGAGCTCGGGACCCTCGTCGGCCTCGAGGCGATGACGGCCGGCCGTGATCGCTGTCGCGTAGTTGGTCCTACCGATGCTTGCCCTGGCCCGCGCCATACCGCGCCCTCTCCATCGTTACGCTGCCGCAGCCAGTCTAACGGCAACGGAGCAGTCCCGTCGCCGTTCCGATATGCATCTGGAAGTCTTTCAGAAAATGTCATATTATCAGTGAATTAGTTGATATTCTTTCAGTCATTTCGGAGCTTTTCATGGCCGTCACTTCCGGCCTGTCCCTGTCATCCCACAGCCAGAGCGATCCGGCGCGCTCACCTTGGGCACCATCGTGGCCGCTGCTGGTTGGCCTCGGTGTCTTCATCTGGCTTGCGCTGTTCAAGGCCGAGCCTTTGCTGAGTGACCCGGATACCCATTGGCATATCACCGTCGGCAACTGGATCCTGCAGCACGGCACGGTTCCCCATGTCGACACGTATTCCTTCACCTTTGCCGGACAGGCATGGATCGCCAAGGAGTGGCTCTCCCAGGTGGTGCTGGCCGGCGCCTACGATCTGGGTGGCTGGGGCGGCGTGGGGGCGCTGGCGGCGGCCGCCGTGGCGGCGACGTTCGCCTTGCTGCTGCGCCTGCTGCTGCGCGATCTCACGCCCTTCCCGGCACTCCTGTTCACGGTTGCAGCCTTCGCCCTGACGAGCGCCCACTTCCTGGCCCGTCCGCATGTGCTCGCTTTCCCCGTCATGCTGTGGTGGGTCGCAGGCCTCGTGCGCGCGGTCGAGGAGCGCCGCGCCCCGAAGCCCGTGCTGCTGGTCGCCATGGTGCTCTGGGCCAACCTGCATGGCGGCTTCACTCTTGGGCTCGTGCTGGCAGGCGCGATGGCGCTCGATGCGCTGGTGGCAGCCAAGGACCGGACGGAGCGCCGGACGCTGTTCGTTGCCTGGGCCAAGTTCGGTGTCGCCGCCGCGCTGGCAGCGTGCGTCACGCCGTACGGGCCTGAATCGATGCTGGTCACGCTCCGCATCTTCGGTCTCGGCGACGCGCTGGCGACGATCTCGGAATGGAGGTCGCCGAACTTCCAGCAACAGCCCATGCAGGAACTGATCCTGCTGGTCGCGCTCTATCTCGCGTTGTCGCGTGGTCTGAAGCTCCCACTGGTTCGCCTCCTGATCGTGCTCGGACTCGCGCACCTCTTCCTGCGCTACGCGCGCAATGCCGAGATCCTGGCCATGCTGGCACCGCTCGTGATTGCACCGGTGCTGGCGCGGCAATGGCCTGCGTTGCGGCCGACGACCGAGGCAAGGGGATGGCCTGTCATGTTGGCACGGCCCGCGGGCCGCGGTCTGCTCGCGCTCTGCCTCGCCGTGGCGGCGCTGCTGGCTGCGGGCTTGGTGCGCTTCGGCGCCGTCACGGCGCCGGAAGCGACAACGCCCTCGGCCGCTCTCGAGTTCGTGCACAAGGCCGGCCTCAAGGGCCATGTGTTCAATCACTATGGCTACGGCGGATACCTGATCGAGTCCGGCATTCCGACCTTCATCGACGGGCGCGGCGAGCTGTTCGGCGGCGATTTCATCAAGCGCTATGTCGACGCCGCCTATCTCCACGGCGAGACGTCGCTCGAAGCCGTTCTCGATCAATACCAGATCGAATGGACGTTCCTTTCCAAGGATCTGCCGGCCAACAAGCTCCTGGCGCACCTGCCCGGCTGGCGTCTCGCCTACAGCGACGATCAGGCGATGATCTTCGTGCGTGGCCGCTAGTCCTTGAGCAATATCCAGGTGCAGTGACCGAGGGCACACAGGCGTCCGCTCTCGGTATAGAGGGCAGTGCCTGAATGTAGCTTGCGTCCTTCGGCCCCGAGCTTCCAGCCGACCACCGCGCAGCGTTCGCCGATCCGTGGCGGGTCGATGATCATCGCAGTCATGCGACCGGTCAGGGCGGGTCGCCAGTCGCCCGGATCCTGTACTGCCCAGGCGCCGGGGCAGTCGAGCGTTCCCCAGACGAACTCCCGCTTGATGCGGCCATCGCCGTCGGCGTGCGCGGCATGCGGCACGTAGCAGGAGAGCGATCGACCGGCGTCGGGGCCGGATGTACCCAGGACGCGCAGGCCGTCGCCAACCGCGCGGCCGCGTCCGCATACGATGCAATAGTGGAAGTCGCTGTCCTCGAAACTGCCGCCGTCGCGCTCGCGTCCCATCACGTCGTTCCAGTCGGCAGGCGGAGGCGGCGGGTCGAGTTGATCGACGGAGCCCGGATGTGCCTCGCAGATCAGCGTATCGCCATCATGAAGCTGCAGGCTGCCGTCCGACCAGTGCAACGCCAGCGAACGTTCGAGGGGAATGGGGGCGCGAAACGTCACCTCGACGGCGCTGTCGGGGTCGAAGTGCCGGGCGAGCAGGCCGCCGACATAGCCGCCGTTGCCGGACAAGCGCGGCCCATTGAAGCTGCGTTCGACGATCAGGGTTTGATTCACCAACTCCTCCGCGGCGCGGAACGTGACGCGCACATGTCGCAATTGCAAGCCTGCCGGCCGGCAAACCGCTTGCACGATCGCGATCGTGCGGCCAAGGGTGGAAGTGATGAGCCGTTTCGTGCCCTGGTCGCTGGTGGCGCTGTGCTTCGCCCTCGGTGTGGCCAGCAGGTCGATCAGCGACTCTTTCCCCGTGTTCGTGCCCTCGTTGCAGCAGGACTTCTCGGCAAGCCGCAGCGCCGTGACGGTGGTCTACAGCTTTGCGTTGCTGGTCGGCGGAACCGGCGCGCCTCTCGCCGGCTGGATCGTGGATCGCTTCGGTTTGCGAGCGCTGACGGTGATCGGCATGTCGGCCGCTGCGCTCGCGAGCGCCAGCGCTTCGCAGGCTGGGCAACTCTGGCAGCTCTATCTCGGACTTGGCATGATCATGGGCTTCGGCGGCGCGTCGCTCTCCGGTGTGCTGAGTTCTTCCCTGCTCGGCCGATGGTTTGCAGCCCATCGATTGGGCGTGGCGCTGGCAGTCGCGTGGTCCGCTTCGGGAGTGGGTGCCATCGTCATTCTGCCGCTGGCCGAGCACATCATCGCGACCGCGGGCTGGCGACATGCCTATTTCGTCTTTGCCTGCATCAGCGCCGCCTTCATCCCGCTGCTGCTCCTGCTGCCGTGGCGCCGCATCGCCAGGGGAGCGCCGGGACTCGAGCGCGCGCACGCCTCGGCGACCGCGGGCATGACGGTGGGACAGGCGGTGCGAGAATGGCCGTTCTGGGCGCTCACCTTTTCCTTCGGTTTCACGTCGCTCGGCATCTTCTCGATCGCGCCGCAGGCCATGGTCTATCTGCTGGAGCGCGGGATGGAAGGTGGTTACGCGGCGCGTGCACTGGCCGTCGCCGGAGTGCTGACGCCGCTCGGCATGATCGGCTTCAGCTGGCTCTCGGATCGCGGCGGTCGCAAGCTCGCGGCGCTGCTCGCCTATGCCTGCTCGATCGCGGGTGTCGGCATGCTGGCCCTCGTCCGCGGCCCGGACGACGATCTCTGGCTGTGGCTCTACGTGCTGCTGTTCGGCGGCAGCCAGGGCTCGCGCGGTCCGATGATCTCGACTCTGGCGACGCTCCGCTATCGCGGCGCCAATTTCGGCCGGATCTACGGCCTCATCAGCACGGGCATGGGAATCGGCGGCTTCCTCGGCGCCTGGATCGGCGGCCTGCTGCATGATCTCACCGGCGGATACGCCGCGGTCATGACGTTCTCGGTCTGCGCGCTGGCGCTTGCCGCTACCTCGCTCGGCGCAGAAGCGGGCGCGCGCGAGCGACTCGGCCGCTAGCGATCAGGTCCGACGAGGCGCGGCCATCTCTGCGCGATATCCCGACTGACCTTGATATCGACATATTGTGTTTCCAAAAAATATCGCCACAATGCGCGCCATGTTCGACCGGATCGACTTCCCAAGTAGTCCCAGCCAATCGCGGCGGAGCTAGCCGTGACGCCGGGCCTTGAGTCCTGCCACGCGCTGGTGCTCAACGCCGATTTTCGGCCGCTGTCTTATTTCCCCTTGTCGATATGGTCCTGGCAGGATGCGGTGAAGGCGGTGTTCCTCGACCGCGTCAGCGTCGTTTCCGAATACGACCGCAAGATCCACAGCCCGTCCTTCGAGATGCGCCTGCCGAGCGTCATCGCACTCAAGGAATATGTGCCGGCGGCGCGGCGGCCTGCGTTCACGCGGTTCAATGTGTTCCTGCGCGACCGCTTCAATTGCCAGTATTGCGGCGGCGATTTCGCGACCAACGAACTCACCTTCGATCATGTCGTGCCGAAATCCCGCGGCGGCCGTACGATGTGGAGCAATGTCGTCACGGCCTGCAGCCCGTGCAATCTCCTGAAAGGAAATCGGCTGCTGCGCGAAAGCGGCATGATCCTGCAGCGCGCACCGATCGAGCCGACGACGGTGGAGCTCCAGGAGAACGGCCGCGCCTTTCCGCCCGGCTACCTGCACGAGAGCTGGCGTGACTTCCTCTATTGGGACAGCGAGCTGGATCAGAACTGAGCCGATTGCTCAAATTCGCGTCGACAGCCAGATCGCGAGTTTGGAGCCCGTCTTGATGGTGCGCGTCAGGAGATCGTAGCCGGGCGCCTGCTCGGCGCCTGACGCCAGGGCCTCGTCGCGATGCGCGATCTCCTCGGCGCGGAATTTCTCGACGGTCGTGCGCAGCTCTGCTTCATCATCGCCCAAGGCGCCGGCCTGGTTCGCATAGTGCTCGTCGATCGTCTCCTCGATGGCGACGGTGCAGGCCATCGCCGCCTTGTCGCCCATCAGGGCCGTCGCCGCGCCGAGCGCGAAACCGGCGAGGTTCCAAACCGGCGACAGCATCGTCGGACGCACGCGGCGCTCGGTCAGGAGGCGGTCGAAGGTGGTCCGATGCTCGCGTTCGGTACGCGCCATGGCCGCGATCTTGCGGCCGGCCTCGCCGTTGACGCGCCCCGTCCAGCGAAGCGCCGCGAGCTGGCCTTCGTAGATCCGAACCGCACCGAACTCGCCCGCCTGGTCGACGCGGATCGCGCGCTCGACGACACGGCGTGCCTCGAGGTCGCCGGGGTTGCGCCCTTCGCCGGTTTTCATGGAAGCACCTTGATGCGCCGGAAGATGCTCAGCGAAAGCAGGATCGCCACGCCGGCCGAGAAAATCACGTTCCAGCCGGCCATCGAGACGCCCCACATCGACCACGCTGGCTCGTCGCAGCGCACCATCTTGGCCGAGAAAAGGTACTTCTTGAGTTCGGCAGGCGACAGGCCGCCCGGAATGTGGCCGGAGCATGCCTGTGGCCCCAACCACCAGTGCAGCTCGACGCCGACATGGAACAGGCCGATGCCGGCGGTGACCAGAAGGGCCGCGATCGCCCCGAGGGCGAAGACGTAGGCGAGCCGCGGCGCGGGGAGAGACGCGACCGCGGCCAGGCCGAGCACGATCGAGGCGACGTGGGGATAGCGCTGCCAGTAGCAAAGCTCGCACGGCGGCAGGCCGACGACGTACTGGAAGTAGAGAGCTCCTCCCAGAAGGGCGGCGCTGGCAAGGGCGGCGAGCAGGCCGATCTTGCTCGGAAGGGGAAGCGGCTTGGACCGGGCAGCGCTCATCGACGGCCTCAGAACAGGTAGCGGAAGGCCACGAACCCGCCCACCAGCGCCACCAGGAACAACCACGTCACCAGCGTCAAGCGTTCCTCGATGAAGCTGCGGATCGGCTCGCCGAACTTCCACAGCAAGGCTGCCACGATGAAGAACCGCAGGCCACGTGTCACGACGGATGCCCACACGAAAGTGACAAGATCAAAGTGCGCAGCACCTGAAGCAATCGTCACCAGCTTGTAAGGAATGGGCGTCAGCCCCTTGATCAGGATGATCCAGGTGCCCCATTCGGCAAAGCCCGCACGGAACTTCTCCAGGCCGTCCTGCAGGCCGTAGGTCTTCACCAGCCAGGCGCCGATCGTCTCGAAGAAATAGAAGCCGATGGCATAGCCCAGGAGACCGCCCAGCACCGAGCAGACGGTGCACACCAAGGCGATCCGGAACGCCTTGGTGCGGTTGGCCAGCACCATCGGGATCAGCATCACGTCGGGCGGTATCGGAAAGAACGAGCTTTCGGCGAAGGCCACCGCGCCCATGGCGACAATGGCTTTGGGGTGTCCGGCAAGCCGGATGACCCAGTCATAGAGGCGGCGCAGCATGACAGGCTACTAGCGTGTCATCGCGAGCGCAGCGAGCGATCTTTCTTCGGTATCAGATCCCTGGCAAGTGCCCGGGATGACGGTCACGGGCCGTCATTCCGCCGCCTGCTTGAGGCTGGTCGGCACCGTCTCGCCGGCGAACAGCGCGGCCCGTGCCGCCTCGTACTCCGCCTTGAGCCGCGCCACGACCTCGCCGGCGGAAGGCGCATCGTGGACCTGGCCGACGCCTTGACCCGCTCCCCAGATGTCGCGCCAGGCCTTGGTCTTCATGTTGCCGCCCGAGCCGAAATTCATCTTGCTCTTGTCGGCCTCGGGCAAGGCATCGGGATCGAGGCCGGCCGCCGCGATGCTGCGCTTCAGGTAGTTGCCGTGCACGCCCGTGAAGAGGTTGGTATAGACGATCTCCTCGCCGCTCGACTCGACGATGCACTGCTTGTTCTCCGCGGAAGCCGCCGCCTCCGAGGTGGCGATGAAGCGCGTGCCGACGTAGGCGAGGTCCGCGCCGAGCGCCTGTGCGGCCAGCACCGATGCGCCGTTGGCGATCGAGCCCGCGAGCAGCAGGCAGCCGTCATAGAACTGGCGCACCTCGGGGACCAAGGCGAAGGGCGACAATCGGCCGGCGTGGCCGCCCGCCCCGGCGCAAACCAGGATCAGGCCATCGACGCCCGCCTGCAGCGCGCGCCTGGCGTGCGCGACGTTGGTCACGTCGTGGAACACGACACAGCCGTAGCGTCGCGCCGATTTCACCACGTCGTCGGGCGCGCGCAGAGAGGTGATCTGGATCGGTACCTTGTACTTTTCGCAGAGATCGACGTCATGCTCCAGCCGGTCGTTGGAACTGTGCACGATCTGGTTGACCGCGAAGGGCGCAACTTTCCTTCCGGGATGCTTCGCCTTGTAGTCGCCAAGCTCACCGGCGATGCGCTTCAGCCACTCCTCCAGGACTTCCTTCGGCCGCGCGTTCAGCGCCGGAAACGAGCCGACGATTCCGGCCTTGCACTGCTCGATCACGAGGTCGGGATTGGAGACGATGAACAGTGGCGCGCCGACGACGGGAATGGAAAGCGAGTCACACAACAGTGCCGGAAGAGCCATGAACCGTATCCTCGTCGACTTCAGGAGGGCATGCAGGCCGCCACGCTCGGTGTCCGGATGTATGCCGGCCATCCAGCGATGCGGTCAAGAAAGTCCGGCCGCTTCGAGCGATCGGTCGCAACCCGGCCGGCTTCGTCCGCCTAGAGCGGGCCCGGCCGCCAGTTGCCATGGAAGCCGGCGGGCACGCGGCTCGAAAGATGCGCCAACGCGACCGGGCCCCGTGCGAGATCGATGGCCTCGAATACGGCGAGGTCGCTGCGGCCTTCATCGGCGCGGAACACGACGCTCAGCAGCCAGCCGTCGCCCTCCGCGGCGTCCTCCGACCGAGGCACGAAGATCGGCTCGCCGAAGCGATCGTCCGGTCCTTCGTTCCAGGTGACGTTCTTGCCGGTCGCCAGATCATAGTGCGTGATGCCATCGTGGCGCGGGCTGCCGGCGGCCGCCACGTTGCCCGACACGATCCAGCCGTGGCGATAGTCGCTCATGCAGAAGCGCTCGTCGAAGCGTGGAAATTCGCCGGCGCGATCGTCGAGCTGCTCCTCCTTGAAGGTGTTGCCCTGGCCCGCGAAATCGAAGCTCCAGCGGAAGAGCCGCGCCTGCGGCGTTTCCTTCGCCGAGGGCGAGCCGTCGGGCAGAGGAAAGAGCGGCGCCACGTCATACTTCATGACGTCGATCACCACCTTGCCGTCCGCCGTCTCGAAATGGTTCATCGGATGGAAGACGTAGCAGGGCGGTGCGGCGATCCACCTGGCGTCAGCGACCGTGCCGTTACGCGGGATGAAGGCGATGTGCGTGCCCTTGTCGGGCTCCCAGGCGAAGGGCGGCTTGCCGCCCATGGCGCGCTCCATCGAGCTCGTCAGCGGGAAGATCGGCACGATGATCCAGTTCCTGGTGACCGCAAAGTCATGGATCATCGAGGGAAAGGGACCCTCGAGGATCTCGGCACGCGTGATCGCGCCCCCGGCGTCGACGGTCTGCAGGCTTACTTCCCTCGTAAAGCGACCCTTGGCCGAATAGCCGAAGAACACCATCTCGCCTGTCTTCGGGTCGAGCTTGGGGTGTGCGGTGAACGGACCGCAGAGCTTGTCATCCCAGGTCTCGTAACCACCCTTGGGCCCGACCGGCATCAGGCTCGCCGGGTCGAGCGAGAAAGGCGCATGCGCCTCCTCGAGCGCGAGAAGCTTGCCGCCGTGCCAGACGATGTTGGTGTTGGCGATGGTCGAGTTGAGCGCCAGCACGCGCGGATCGGTGTAGAGCGGATGGCCAAAGGTGCCGGACAGGCCTTCGCCCTCCTTGTTCTCGATCTCCCACTTGGGCGTGCGCACCCAGCGATTCTTGTAGGAGACATTGCCGTTCTCGACATGGAAGGCATGGATCATGCCGTCGCCACCGAACCAGTGATAAGGACCGCGTGGCGCGAACTGCGGATTGGGACCGTTGCGGTAGAGCGTACCGCAGAGCTCCTTCGGCATGTCGCCGGAGATCTGCAGATGGCCGGCATCCGCCTCGGTGTTCACCGGCGCGTAGTAGCCCTTGAGGAAAGGATTGTCGGTCGGGAAGGCTTTGGCCATGGCGTGCTCCTGCACCGAAAGGTAAGGGAAACGCTGTGTATCTATCGGACCCTATCAATACACGGCGTTTCCCGCAAGGTCATTTCAGGCAAATTTTCGCGACAGGAATGAGAGTGGCGTCATTTCACCCAGACGCCGCCATCCTTGTTGCCGTATCCGAGCGACCGGTATGCAGCGTCGACCAGGGACTGGCCGCGCTCGTTCATGAGCAGGCCCGGACCCATCCGGTTCATCGTGTATCCGAAGGAGAGACCGGCGGCGGGATCGGCGAAACCGAGGGAGCCGCCGGCGCCGACATGGCCGAAGGCCGCACTGCCCAGGATGACGCTGTCGATGTCCGGTCCGAAGATCTCCGCGCCCACACTGCGCCTGCGGTTGTCCATCGACTTCATGAAGCCGAGGGCAAAGCGTGTCGGAATGCGCAGGGTGGCGTCGTCGTGCGTGGCCATCGAGACCTCGGCCATGCGTACGAGCGTGCGGGCATCGACGAGATTGCCGCCGCCCGCCATCGAACCGCCATTGGCCAGCGGCGCATACATGCCGGCGAGCCCGCGCGCGTTGGTGATGCCGTTGGCAGCGCCGATCTCCGCGGCGTGGCCGGCCCGGCTGTTGGCGCCACCCGTGCGCCATGCGCCGGCATTGAACAGGAACAGGGAAGGGATCGACTGCGGCTTGGTGGCGACGTCGATCATGAAGGGCGTCCTGGCCTCGTTCGACTTGTAGATATAGGGGATCATGGGCGCTACCCGTGGCTCGATCTCCTCCGGCAAGCCGATCCAGAAGTCGAGGCCCAGCGGCCTGGCGACCTCTTCACGGAAGAACGTACCGAGTGACCGGCCCGAGGCGCGCCGCACCATCTCGCCGACCGTCCAGCCGAACATCATCGCATGGTAGCCGTTGCGGGCGCCGGGCTCCCAGAACGGTTCTTCGTTGGCGAGCCGATCGGTCATGTAGTCCCATTCATAGGGTCCGGTGTCCTTGATCGGCGCGCGCAGCACCGGCACCGCGGAGGAATGGTCGAGCATCATGCGCGTGGTGACACGGCCCTTGCCGTGGCGGCCAAACTCCGGCCACAGCTCGATGGCAGGCGCATCGATATCGAGCTTGCCGCGGCTCGCCAGGATGTGGGTGCAGAGCGCCGTCGCTCCCTTGGTGCAGGAATAGACGATGCTGACCGTATCGCTCTTCCAGGGCTTGCCAGCTTTGGGATCGGCCAAGCCGCCCCACATATCCACCACGGTCTCGCCGCCGACCATCAGGCAGACGGAAGCGCCGACCTCGCCGTGGTCGGAGAAGTTCTTCCGGAAGGCATCGGCGACGCGCTCGAAGCCCTTCTCGCACGTTCCTTGGATGGTCATGTCAGGTCCCTTGTTGGGGCAGCGGCAGCTTGAAGGCGTCAAGCAGGAAGCGCGCGGCGTGCGAGAGCCCCGTCTGATCGATGCCATGGCCAACGCCCTGCGCAATGTGCATGCGCACCTGCACGCCATGCTGGCGCAGGACTTCCGCCGCCCGTTGGGTCAATATGTGCGGCAGCATCTCGTCGCTGTCGCCGTGCAGCAACAGCACCGGCGGCCGGCTCCTGATCTCGGGACCGAGAGCCTCGGGCGCGGCCAGCATGCCCGAGAAGCCGACGATGCCCGCGAGTTGCCTGGTGCGGCGCAGACCGACATGCAGCGCCATCATCGTGCCCTGGCTGAACCCCATCAGCACGGTCCTGGCCTCGTCGAGTCCGTATTGGGCCAGCTTCTCGTCGAGGAATGCATCGACAAAGGGCGCAGCCGCGCGCACGCCGGCGGCCGCGACCTGTGGGTCGAGCCGGGAAATGCCGAACCACTGATAACCCATCGGATTGCCTTCGCAGGGATATGGCGCGTTGGGGGCATGGAACACCGTATCCGGCATCAAGGGCGCCAGGACGGGCGCGAGCCCGATCAGATCATTGCCGTCGGCGCCATAGCCATGCAGCAGCACGACGAGATGACCCGGCTTGCCGCCGGCCTGCGGGCCCTGGCTCGGCCCGTCGAGTTTGATCATGTCGCCTCCACTTGCCTTCGGGCAGCCTTGGGTGCGGGCTTGGCGGCCGCTTTGACTTCCCTCGCGCTCCAGTCCGGCATGTTGCGGCGATAATGCCAGAGCAGAAGCGCGGCGGCGCTGCGCCACGGCCGCCACGCCTCGGCGATCTTGATCAGCCGCCTGGCATCGGGCCGTTTGCGCAGCTTCTTGAGATGCTGCGCCGCCACCACCAGCCCGAGATCGAGGCCGGGCATGATGTCGGGCCGGCCATGGGCGAACATCAGATAGATTTCTGCCGTCCATCGCCCGATGCCCTTGGCCTGCGTCAGCATGGCGATCGCGGCCTCGTCTTCCAGCTCCTTCAGCGCCTCGAAGTCGATACGCCCTTCGACGATGTCGGTGGCGAGGCTGCGGCCGTATTTCATCTTGGCGGCCGACAGCCCGACGGCGCGTAGTTGTTCGTCGCCGAGCTTCAGGAATTCCGCCGGCTCCATGGACGGTACGGCTGCTTCGAGCCGGAGCCAGATGCTGCGCGCGGCATGGACCGAGACCTGCTGGCCCACGATCGAGCGCATCAGCCCGCCGAAGCCGGTGGGCACCTCGCGCAATTGGGGATGCCCCACTTCCTTTACGATGCGCGCGAAGTCGGGATCGACCTTTGCGAGATGCCGGATCGCCTTCCTGAGGTTGGCGGCATCGAGGATTACTTGAGCCATCTTCCCCGCATAGCATGGTCTGCGAGCTCGCAGTAACGTCCGATCATGGAGATCGTGACGCGTTTTGCCCCCAGCCCGACGGGCGAGCTGCATCTCGGTTCGGCCTATTCCGCCTGGGTCGGGTGGCATCGCGCGCGCCAAGCCGGCGGCCACTTCTTCGTGCGCATCGAGAATATCGACGTTCGGCGCTGCCGGCGCGAGTACGAGCATTCGATCCTCGCCGACCTCGAGTGGCTGGGCCTGGACCGGGACGGCGAGGTGCGGCGCCAGTCGGACCATTTCGCCGATTATGGCCGCGTGCTCGATCAGCTCGATGCCCGGGGGCTGATCTATCCCTGCTTCTGCTCGCGCGCCGACATCGCGCGCGAGCTGACGGCGTCGGCGGCCGCGCCGCACGGTTCACGCGCGGGGCCCGACGGGCCGCTCTATCCCGGCACCTGCCGTCATCTCGGTACCGCCGAGCGGCGCGCCCGGCTGGCGGCGGATCAGGAGCATTGCTTGCGTCTCGATGCCGCCAAGGCAGCAGCGCTCGCCGGACCCTACCATTTCATCGACGAGACGCAGGGCTGCATCGAGGGGCAGCCGCTGCTGATGGGCGACTTCGTGATCGCCCGCAAGGACACGCCGACCAGCTACCATCTCTCCGTCACGGTCGACGACCACTTGCAGGGCATTACGCTGGTGACACGCGGCGAGGACGTGCTGCCGTCCACGCATGTCCATGTCCTGCTGCAGAAGCTCCTGGGCTACCGGACTCCGCTCTATGCCCATCACAGGCTGCTGACCGA
>NZ_DATBFE010000120.1:0-9976 GCF_036558665.1 Reyranella sp.
CCACTCAGGGTAGGACGGGAAGTCCACCAGCACGCGCCAGACCATCGCGGCCGGCGCGTCGATGTCGATCGCGGTCGCAATGCGCCGCGTCACGTTCAGATCCTTAGGCGACCTTTTCCTTCACCCCCGGTCCGACGGTGAGCTTGGCCTTGGTCTTGGCCTTGACCTCGTCGACCGTGACGCCGTCGGCCAGCTCGACCAGGGTGACGCCGTCACTGCCGGTCTTGTCGATGGAGAAGACGCCGAGCTCGGAGATCACCATGTCGACCACGCGCTTGCCGGTGAGCGGCAGCGTGCATTCCTTGAGGAGCTTGGAGGCGCCGTCCTTGGAGACGTGCTCCATGGTGACGATGACCTTGCGCACGCCGGCCACCAGATCCATGGCGCCGCCCATGCCCTTCACCATCTTGCCAGGGATCATCCAGTTGGCGAGGTCGCCGTTCTCGGCCACTTCCATGGCGCCCAGGATCGAGAGATCGATGTGCCCGCCGCGGATCATGGCGAAGCTGTCGGCCGAGGAGAAATACGAGGTGTTCTTGAGCTCGGTCACCGTCTGCTTGCCGGCATTGATGATGTCGGGGTCGACCTCGTTGTCGAGCGGGAAGGGGCCGACGCCCAGCATGCCGTTCTCGCTCTGCAGGGTGATGTCGACGCCCTCGGGGATGTAGTTCGACACCAGCGTTGGAATGCCGATGCCGAGGTTCACGTAGAAGCCGTCCTTCAGTTCCTTGGCAGCGCGCGCCGCCATCTGATCGCGGGTCCAGGCCATTTCCGAGTCTCCTAGGCTTTGCGCACGGTGCGCTGCTCGATCTTCTTGTCGTACGGCGCGCCGCAGAAGATGCGCTGCACGAACACGGCAGGCGTGTGCACATGGTCGGGGTCGATCTGGCCGACAGGCACCAGCTCCTCCACCTCGGCGATACAGACCTTGGCTGCCGTTGCCATCATCGGATTGAAGTTCCGCGCGGCCTTGCGAAAGACGAGGTTGCCGGCGGTGTCGCCCTTCCAAGCCTTGACCAGCGCAATGTCGCCGAACAGCCCGCGTTCCATCACGTACTCCTCGCCATCGAAGACCTTGGTCTCCTTGCCCTCGGCGACCAGCGTGCCGACGCCGGTCCGGGTGTAGAAGGCCGGAATGCCCGCGCCGCCAGCGCGCACCCGCTCGGCCAGCGTGCCCTGCGGATTGAACTCGAGCTCGAGCCTGCCCTCGAGATAGAGCTTGGCGAAGGTCTTGTTCTCGCCGACATACGACGAGATCATCTTGTTCACCTGGCCGGCCTCGAGCAGGAGTCCGAGGCCGGCACCGTCGATGCCGGCATTGTTGCTGACGCAGGTGAGCCTCTTGACCCCCGAGTCGCGCACCGCCCGGATCAACTTGTCGGGAATGCCGACCAGCCCGAAGCCGCCGCACATCAGCATCAGTCCGTCGCTCAACAGCCCGTCCAGCGCCGACTTCGCATCCTTGTACACCTTATTCGCCATCGCCTCGTTCCGTGCAAAAGCCTTTTCGGCCCGCATATGCGGGAGCCGGCCGCGCACTGTCAATGCGACCTCGCTTCAACTCACCTTTAGGCCGCCCCGACGGCGCGCCGCCGGCCGCGCGCGTCCACTTGACCCCGGCCCAAGCCGAAATATATATCGATATATATGATCACCATCGCGAACTCTCGTGCGGAAAGGGCGGCGCGACGACTGGCCAAACATCTGCACACGACGATCTCGGACGCGGTTGCGGTAGCTTGCGAGCGCCTTCTGGATGAAGGCGACCAGACCGCGCGGGCCAAGCGCCGGCGGGCGCAGCTCGACCGTGTGCTGACCGAGATCTGGAAGCGGCACAAGCTGCCGCAAAGCGAAGCGGAACGTGCGAAGATGGCCGATCACCGCGATCTCTATGGACCGGACGGCCTGCCGCGGTGACGTCGATAGCCATCGACACCTCGGCGATCGTCGAGGTGCTCACGCGTGGACCGCAATCGGCAATGGTACGCGAGACCATGGCCACAGCGGCGACGATCTTCGTCACGCCCATTGCACGCGTCGAGAGTGCGTTCGTTTTGCTGGGGCGGTTCGGATGGACCCGCGCCGAATTCGATCGTGCCTGGAGAGCGCTTGCGCTTTCGGAAGTGGCCGTCGACGCCCCGCTGGGCGCCCTGGCAATCGACGCCTTCGAACTCTGGGGTAAAGGCCGAGCCGCGGCCGGGCTGAACTTTGGCGACTGCTTCTCTCATGCGCTCGCCATCGGTCGCAATGTCCCGCTTCTTTATGTCGGTGACGATTTCAGCAAGACCGATCTTCGAAGCCCTTAGCTGTCCTTGCCGACGATGACGATGGCAATGCCCGCGATCACCATGGTCGTGCCCAGCACCAACGCCAGCGTAACGGGCTCGCCGAGGAGGACGATCGAGGAGACGATGCCGACCAGCGGTACGCCCAGCATGCCGAGCGCGGTCGTGATGGGCGGCAGGGCGCGGGTCACGGAGACGGCGGCCCAGGTCCCGGCCGGGCCGGCGAAGGCGCCGATATAGAGCAGAGCCAACCAAAGCTGCCACTTGCCGAAGTCGAGATAGCCGGCCGGCTCGGCGACGAGCGCCAGCAGCCACAAGAGCACGGTCGCGACGCTCATCTGCCAGGGCAGGGCATCGAGCGGCGTCCCGCGCCAGCGATGGTGGCGCGTATGCAGGATGGCCAAGGCCCAGGTGAAGCCGGCCAGCAGAAGATAGACATGGCCCATCACGATGCGGCGGTCGTGCCAGTCGAAACGATCGGGATCGGCCAACACGACGACGCCGGCAAACCCGAGCACGACGCCGGCGGCGGAACGCCAGCCCACTTTCTCGCCCACCAACAGCGAAAGCGGCACCATCCAGAGCATGGTGGTGTAGGCCAATACGCCCGAGCGGCCGGGCGGCACGCTCTGCACGCCGAGATTGGCGAGCGCGAAGAAGCTCGAAAGCTGCAACGTGCCCACCGAAAGGATGACCGGCCAGTCCTCGCGCGGCGGCCACTTCAACCGGCCAAGCAGCGTCAAGAGGATGGACGCCGTGAGCGCCGACATCGTGGCGCGCCCGGCAGCCAGCCAGATCGGCGTGCCGGCCATCAGCCCGATCTTCATCACCGGCCAGGTGAGCCCGAACAGGACGATGGCGGCGGCGAGCTGCAACCACGCTGCGCGCGGAACGGATGCCCGGGCTCTCGCGACCCGCGCGGTGCTCATGAGCGCTGCTTCCCTGCCCGGCCTTAGGCGGTCTTTTCCTTCATGACGGTGAGCGGCTCGGGCAGCCGCGACAGCATCTCCTTGGGCACGATCTGCCAGAAGCGCTCGACCTCGCGGTTCCAGTCGTTGAGCAGCCGGGCGCCGAGCGGCGACTTGGTTTGAGCCACGTGCTCGGCCACCATCGCCTTCAGTACCGCATCCCAATGCGGATGGTCGATGCGCTGCCACACGACCGTCTCGGGATTGACCTTGAGCATGAAGGCGTCCTCCGGGTCATAGACGAAGGCCATGCCGCCGGTCATGCCGGCCGCGAAGTTGACGCCCACCGAGCCCAGCACGACGGCGGTCCCGCCGGTCATGTATTCGCAGCCGTTGCAGCCCACGCCCTCGACCACGGTATCGGCGCCCGAGTTGCGTACGGCAAAGCGTTCGCCGGCGCGGCCCGAGGCGAACAGCTTGCCGGCCGTCGCGCCATACAGGACCGTGTTGCCGATGATGGCATTGGCCTCGGGCACGAGAGGGCTCGAGACCGTAGGTCTCACCACGATCGTGCCGCCGCTCAGGCCCTTGCCGACGTAGTCGTTGGCGTCGCCGAACACCTCGAGCTTCATGCCTTGCACGGCGAAGGCGCCCAGCGACTGGCCGGCAGTGCCGCGCAGCCGCACGGTCACGGTATCGGACTGCAGGCCCGACATGCCGTACTTGCGCGTGATCAGGGCGGCGAGCCTCGTGCCCACGGCGCGGTGCGTGTTGCGTACGCTGTACTGCAGCTGCATCTTCTCGCGGTGCGTGAAGAGCGGCTGGGCGTCGCGGATCATCCGGGCATCGAGCGTGTCCGGCACTTCGTTGCGGCCTTCGACGGTGCAGTGCACCGCGCCCCGGCCGCCGTCGGCGCGGGTGAGCAGGGGACTCAAGTCGAGGTCGTCGAGATAGCGCGCGCCGCGGCTCACCTGCTTCAGGAGATCGGAGCGGCCGACGATCTCGCTCAGCGACCGGTAGCCGAGCTGAGCCAGGATCTCGCGCACCTCCTCGGCCACGAAGCTGAAGAGATTGACGACCTTCTCGGGCGAGCCCCCGAACTTGGCGCGCAGCTTGGGGTCCTGCGTGCAGACGCCGACCGGGCAGGTGTTGGAATGACACTGCCGCACCATGATGCAGCCCATGGCGACCAGCGACGCGGTGCCGATGCCGTATTCCTCGGCACCGAGCAGGGCCGCGATCACCACGTCGCGGCCGGTCTTGATCCCGCCGTCGGTGCGCAGCAGCACCTTCTCGCGCAGCCGGTTGAGGGTCAGTACCTGATGGGTTTCGGATAGGCCCATCTCCCACGGAATGCCGGCATACTTGATGCTGCTTTGCGGCGAGGCGCCGGTACCGCCGCTGTGGCCCGAGACCAGGATCACGTCGGCCTTCGCCTTGGCGACGCCGGCCGCGATGGTGCCGATGCCCGAGCGCGCGACCAGCTTCACCGTCACGCGCGCCTCGGGATTGATCTGCTTCAGGTCGTAGATGAGCTGCGCCAGATCCTCGATCGAGTAGATATCATGATGCGGCGGCGGGCTGATCAAGCTGACGCCCGGCGTCGAATGGCGCAGCCGGGCGATCATCTCGCTGACCTTGAGGCCGGGCAACTGGCCGCCCTCGCCGGGCTTGGCGCCCTGCGCGATCTTGATCTCGAGCTCGCGGCAGTTGTTGAGATATTCCGCGGTCACGCCGAAACGCCCCGACGCCACCTGCTTGATCGCCGAGGACGCATTGTCGCCGTTAGGGCGCGGCCTGTAGCGCGCCGGATCCTCGCCGCCTTCGCCCGAATCGGATTTGGCGCCGATCCGGTTCATGGCGATCGACAGCGTCTCGTGTGCCTCCGGACTCAGCGCCCCGAGCGAGATGCCCGGCGCCACCAGGCGCTTGCGCAGCTCGGTGATCGACTCGACCTCGTCGATCGGCACCGGCCTGCGGTCGGCCTTGAAGTCGAGAAGGTCGCGCAGGTTGATCGGCGGCAGGCGGCGCACCGCCTCGCTGTACTTGCGGTACTTGGCATACGATTCGGTCGCCACCGCGTCCTGCAGCACGTGGATGAGATTGCCTTCGAAATTGTGATGGTCGCCGCCGCGGCGATATTTGTAGAAGCCGCCGATCGGCAGAGCGATGACTTCCTCATCGAAAGCGCGCGCATGCTGCCGCGAGATCTTCTCCTGCACCCCACGCAGGCCGATGCCCGAGATGCGGGACGGCATGCCGGGGAAGAACTCCTGCACCAGCGAACGCGAGAGGCCCACGGCCTCGAAGTTGCAGCCACCGCGATAGGACGACAGCACCGAGATGCCCATCTTCGACATCACCTTCAGCAGCCCGTCGTCCAGCGCCTTCTTGTAGTTGGCGAGGCACTGGCCGAGGGAAAGCTTGCCGAACAGACCGCGCGCGTGGCGGGCCGCGATCGTCTCCTCCGCGAGGTAGGGGTTCACCGTGGTGGCGCCGACACCGATGATGACCGCGGCGTAGTGCACATCGAGGCATTCGCCCGAGCGCACGTTGAGCGAGGTGAAGGTGCGCAGCGACTGGCGCACGAGGTACGAATGCACGCAGCCGGCGGCCAGGATCATCGGCAGCGCCGCACGGTTGCCGTCGACATTGGCGTCGGTCAGGACGACATGCAGGCAGCCGCTGCGCACCGCATCCTCGGCCTCCTTGCAAATGCGCTCGAAGGCCTGTCGCATGGCGTCGAGGCCGCCCTTGGGATCGTACGAGCAATCGATGCGGGCGGCGGTGTCGCCCATGTACTTGCGCATCGCCTCGAACTCGGCATTGAGCACGATCGGCGACTGCAGCGACAGCATCTCGCTCTGCTCAGGCGATTCGTCGAGGACGTTGCCGAGATTGCCGAGGCGCGTGCGGATCGTCATGACCTGGCGCTCGCGCAAGGAGTCGATCGGCGGGTTGGTCACCTGGCTGAAGTTCTGCCGGAAATAGTGGTGCATGCCGCGATAGGTGTCGCTGAGCACCGCCATCGGCGCGTCGTCGCCCATCGATCCGACCGGTTCCTTGCCGTCCTCGACCATGGGATGGAGGATCATCTCGAGGTCTTCGATCGACCAGCCGACTGCGAACTGACGGCGCCGCAGCTCCTCGCCGCCAAAGCGCTGCTCGTGCGGCGTGTCCTGCCTGATCAGCGAGTCGAGCTCGATCGTGCGCTTGACCCAGTCGGCATAGTCGTTGGTCGCCGCCAGCATGTCCTTGAGCTCGCGGTCCTTGTAGAGCCGGGGCTGGTCCATATCGACCGCCAGCATCTCGCCGGGTCCGAGCCGGCCTTTCTCGACGATCTTGGCCTCGTCCTGCGGCACCATGCCGGCCTCGGAGCCGGCGATCAGCAGCTGGTCGGAGGTCAGCACATAGCGCATCGGCCTCAGCCCGTTGCGGTCGAGTCCGACCAGCGCCCACTTGCCGGCGACGGCGGCGATGGCGGCCGGGCCGTCCCACGGCTCCATGATGCCGTTCACGTAGTGATAAAGCGCACGATGATGGGCAGGTATGTTGGGGTTCGAGCCGAGCGCCTCGGGGATCATCATCGCCTTGACCATCGGCAGGTTGCGATGGCCGCGCACCAGCAGCTCGAACACATTGTCGAGGGCCGCGGAGTCGGAGGCGCTGGGCTGGATGATGGGCTTCAGGTCCTCGATGAAGCGGCCGAAGCCGTCATGCGCGAGCCGGGCCTCGTGGCTCTTCATCCAGTTGACGTTGCCGAGCAGCGTGTTGATCTCGCCGTTATGGGCCAGCACGCGGAACGGCTGGGCCAGCTTCCATTGCGGGAAGGTGTTGGTCGAGTAGCGTTGGTGGAAGATCGCGAATCGCGACACGAAGCGCTCATCGAGCAGATCGGGGTAGAACTGCGACAGATGCTCCGCGAGGAACATGCCCTTGTAGATCAGCGACCGGCAGGACAGCGAGCAGACATAGAATTCGGCGATGTTCTCGGCGATCGCCGCCTTCTCCATGCGTCGGCGCAGGATGTAGAGCTGCTTCTCGAACTCGCGGTTGTCTAGTTTCGGATCGCCGCGCCCGATCAGGATCTGCTCGATCTCCGGCCGCGTCTCGTTCGCCTTTTCGCCGATCACCGAGATGTCGACCGGCACCTGGCGCCAGCCCAGGATCATGTGGCCGAAGCGCAGAATCTCGGTCTCGACGATGGTACGACAGCGCTCCTGCGCACCGAGATCGGTGCGCGGCAGGAACACCGTGCCGACGGCGATGCGGCCGACCTGCGGCTCGTGCCCGCTGGCGTCGCGAATGTAGTCGCGGAAGAAATCCTGCGGGATCTCGACATGGATGCCCGCGCCGTCTCCGGTCTTGCCGTCGGCGTCGACGGCGCCGCGATGCCACACCGCCTTCAGCGCATCGATGCCTGCCGCCACCACGTCGCGCCGGCGCTTGCCATCCAGCGCCACGACGAGGCCGACGCCGCACGAGTCGATCTCCTGCGCCGGATTGTAACCGTAGGCGTCGGTCAGCCGCGCGACGCCCTCGCGGTAGGCGCGCACGAATTGCCGGGCAGTGAAGGACTGTGTGGACATGGCGTGTTCCCGAGATAGGGGTGTCATCCCTCGCTACGCTCGGGACGACACGATGCGGCTCCTGTGCTGGTGCGCCGACCTCAATCGGAAAAGAGCTTGCCGGCTTCGGCCCAGTTCTCTTTCCTGACGTCGGTCAGGATGACCTGGACAGCGTCGGCCGGGCAGCCGAGCGTGCGGCAGGTCGCGTCCGTCAGCTCCTTCGCCAGTTTTCGCCGCTGCTCGATCGTACGGCCCTCGAACATCTGCACGTTGATCATCGGCATCGCTCTCTCCTTCAGTAAGGCTTGCGGTCCATGCTGACGTATCGCGGCTGCTCGGCCACGCGGGCAAGCCAGCCGTTGACGTTCGGGTAGCGGGCGAGATCGAACCCGCCCTCGTGCGCCACGTGCGTGTAGGCATAGAGCGCGATGTCGGCGAGCCCGTAGCGACTGGCGACGAAGAACGGACGTGCCTCGAGGTGCCGCTCCATCACCTCGAGCGCGTCGTAGCCCTTCCTGCGCCGCTCCGGAAGGTCGAGCTCCTGCAAGGGCGAGAGCTTGCCGAGGAAGTGACGCCAGTAGCGCACGACCGCGATATAGGGCTCGTGGCTATATTGCTCGAAGAACATCCACTGCAGGGTTTCGGCGCGCGTCTTGCGATCGGCGGGGGCGAAGGGAGTGCCCTCGGCCAGATACCAGAGGATGGCGCCCGACTCGGCGAGATGGCTGCCATCCTCGAGCTGCAGGGTCGGGATACGGCCGTTCGGGTTCTTCTGCAGGAACTCCGGCGTGCGCGTCTCGCCCTTCAGGATGTCGCACTCGACAAGCTCGTAGGACAGGCCGAGCTGCGCCAGCAGCAGGCGCACCTTGTAGCCGTTGCCCGAGCCCATGAAGTCGTAGAGCGTCATCGACACGATCTACTCCGCGGCGATGGCGAGCGACGTCGCCCTGCTTGCAAGCCAGATGTGGATGCGCTCGGCGGCGTCGCGGCCATCGCGTACGGCCCAGACGACGAGCGATGCGCCGCGCACGATGTCGCCGGCGGCGAACACGCCGCCGAGGCTGGTCATCATGCTGTGCCAGTCGATCTTGAGCGTGCCCCAGCCGGTCACCGCGAGATCGGGCGACTGCAGCATCGCCGGCAGATCTTCCGGATCGAAACCCAGCGCCTTCAGCACCAGATCGGCCTCGACGTTCAGGTGGCTGTTGGGGATTTCCTGCGGCGTCTGCCGGCCCGAGGCATCGGGCATGCCGAGATGGATGCGCACCGAGCGGACGTGAGTCACGCGCTCCGAGCCGAGGAAGGCCTGGGGCGCCGTGAGCCACACGAACTCGACGCCTTCTTCCTCGGCGTGCTTTACCTCGCGCTGCGAGCCCGGCATGTTGGCGCGGTCGCGGCGATACAGGCACTTCACCGATCGCGCTCCCTGGCGCACCGCGGTCCGTACGCAATCCATCGCCGTGTCGCCACCGCCCAACACCACGACGTTCTTGCCCTGGGCATTGAGCGAACCCGATTCGAAGCCGGCGACCGCGTCGCCCAGACCCACGCGGTTGGAGGCCGTCAGGTAGTCGAGCGCCGGCACGATGCCTGGCACGCCGACCCCGGGCGCCTGGATGTCGCGTGCTTCGTAGACGCCGGTCGCGAGCAGGACTGCGTCATGGCGCTGGCGAAGCTCTTCCAGCGCAACGTCGCGGCCGACCTCGCACTCGAGATGGAAGCGGACCTTGGAGTCGCGCAAAAGCTTCTCGCGCCGCCCGACGACATCCTTCTCGAGCTTGAAGTTGGGGATGCCGTAGATCAGCAGCCCGCCCACGCGGTCGTAGCGATCGTAGATCGTGACCTGATAACCCTTGCGGCGCAGTTGCTCGGCCGCGGCCAGGCCCGCGGGTCCCGCGCCGACGATGCCCACGCTCTGCGGCCGCTCATGGCGCGGTCGGATCGGCCTGATCCAGCCCTTCTCCCACGCCGTGTCGGTGATGAACTTCTCGACCGAGCCGATGGTGACGGAGTCGAAGCCCTTTTCGATGACGCAGTTGCCCTCGCACAAGCGGTCCTGGGGGCAGATCCGGCCGCAGATCTCCGGGAAGTTGTTGGTGGCTGACGCGAGCTCGTAGGCTTCGTCGAGCCGGCCTTCGGCGGTGAGCTTCAACCAGTCGGGGATGTTGTTGTGCAGCGGGCAATGGATCTGGCAGAAGGGCACCCCGCACTGCGA
>NZ_DATBFE010000121.1:0-20235 GCF_036558665.1 Reyranella sp.
GTCGGCGTGGTGATGGTGATCCAGCCGAGGTCCGGCGACATCAATGCCTGGATGTGGGCAGTGGTGGCTGCCGCGCTTCTCGGCGCCCTGCGCGACATCCTGAGCCGCTATGTATCTGCCGCCGTGCCGACCCTGGTCGTGGCCCTGGGGTCGGCCGTCGGCGTGGCATTGGCCGGTTGTATCTGGGCCTCTCTCGAAGGGTGGCAACCAATACCGATCCGCGGCCTCGCCTTGCTGGTCGCCGCATCGGTCCTGCTCGCCAGCGGCTATCAGCTCTCGATGCTGGCTTTACGCTCGGGCGCCGAATACTCGGTGATCGGTTCGTTCCGCTATGCCTCGGCGCTCTGGGCCCTCGGCATCGGCTACGTCATCTGGGGCGACGTGCCCAACATGCTCGCCATGATGGGCATCGCGGTCATCGTGGCGTCCGGCCTCTATCTCCTGCGCCGCGAGCGAGTGAGGCGCGCGGCGCGATAGCCCTACCGCGCCACCCAGGCCGCATAGTCGCGAGCGACGTCCTCGACCGCGGCTTCGTAGATGCGCTTGCCGTGCTCGGGCGTGGCAAGGTTGGGATCGGAGCCGATGCGGCCATCGGGAAAAGCCCGCCGATAGTCCTCGGCGTCGGCAAAAGAGCCGTGGGGGGCGATACGCGGCTCCATCGTCTTCTGCTGCATGGTCTGCGGATAGCCGTACCAGGTGACGGCGACTTCCGAGGGGGTGGCGTGGCTGCCCTCGGCGCTGCCGTAGAGCTCGCGGCTGAGACCCTTGACGCCGTTGCTCTCCCACCAGTTGCGCAAGGCGCACTTGATCGACGGCTGATTGCTGAACTTCTCCATCGAGCGCTCGGCATAGATCTCGGAGAAGGCGGCGGTCACCGTGGCGACGTTGCCGCCATGACCATTGACGAAATAGAAGCGCGTGAAGCCGTGCCGCGCCAGCGAGACTACGGTATCGCGCACTACCGCGATCAACGTCGTGGGCTTGAGCGTGATCGAACCCGCAAACCCCAGATGATGCTGCGCCATGCCGACCGGGATGGTCGGCGCGACCAATGCGCCTGCCTTCTCGCCGGCGCCACGGGCGATCATCTCTGCAGTGAGTGCATCGGTCCCGATCAACCCGGTCGGACCGTGCTGCTCGGTCGAGCCGATGGGAACGATGATGCCGGTTCTGGTCTTGAGATAGTCCTCGACGAACTGCCACGTCTTGAGCTGAAGCTGCACAGGTTACTCCGCCATTTCTGTCGCTTCGCGGCGAGAAGGGGTGTCGTCCCGGGCGAAGCGAGGAATCCTTGATCGAAGGCCGCGAAACATCACTCGCTTCGCCCGGGATGACAAGTCTAGGTGACCGACAAGGCCTCGGGCTTGGTGATCGGTGCCTCGCAGGAGAAATTGCGGCAGACATAGAGCGCGGGCTTTCCGCCGACCAGGCCCTTGCCGACGGCAGGATGTCCGGGCGGCAGCGAGGCATCGGGTGCGAGCCGGCGCACGATCTTGTTGGGCAGGCTCCTGGCATAGACGGCACGCCGCAGCGACTCGGTCTCGGCGCGAGACGCATCGCCCACGATCACAATCTCGACCGCGCTTTGCAGGGTCTCGTAGCCGTTCAGGAGCGTCATCAGCGGGAAGAAGTTGCCTTCGAGCTCGCCGGCGAAGGCCGACATCTGCCGGTCTGCCTTGTCGTGCCAGGCGGCATCGCCGGTCAGGATCCACAGTCGCGCGAAGAGCCCGACCAGCGTGCCGTTGCCCGACGGCACCGCATTGTCGTGACAGTGTTTGGTGCGCACGATCAGGTCGGCGGCGTCGTCCGCGGTGATGAAATAGCCCCCCGACTGCGGGTCGGCGAAGTGCTTGTCGAGCACGGCGACCAGTGCCTTGACCGCGTCGAGATAGTGCGTCTCTCCGGTGGTCTCGAAGAGTGCGATGCCGGCCCGCGCCATGTTGGCATAGTCGTCGAGTGTGCCGCGGTGCAGCCGCTTGCCGGCACGGTGCGAGTGGAACAGCCGCCCGTCTCGGTCGCGCATCGTATCCATGACGAACCGCCAGGCGCGGACCGCTGCTGCGAGCCAATCGTCGCGCTGGAACACGGCAGCAGCATTGGCAAGCGCTGCGATCATCAGCCCGTTCCAGTCGGCCAGCACCTTGTCGTCCCAACCCGGCCAGACACGCTTGTCACGCACCGCCTTGAGCTTGCCGCGCAAGCCGGCAAGCCTTTGCTCCTCGGCCTCGTCCAGTAAGGCCGGCGACCGGTTGCGATTCAGGATGTTGTGATGCTCCCAGTTGCCTTCGGGCGTCACGTCGTAAACGCTGCGGAAAAAGGCGCCATCCTGCGCACCAAGGATGGCGTCGACCTCGGCGGCGTCCCAGACGTAGAACTTGCCCTCGACGCCCTCGCTGTCGGCGTCATAGGTCGCCGCGAAACCGCCACCCTCGGCGATCATTTCCCGTAGGACCCAGTCGCAGGTCTCGGCAATGCGCGCGGCATAGAGCCGGCTCCTGGTCTCCTGCCAGACCAGCGTCAGGAGATCGATGAGCTGCGCGTTGTCGTACAGCATCTTCTCGAAATGGGGAATCAGCCAATGGGCGTCCGTCGCGTAGCGGGCGAAGCCTCCCCCCAAATGATCGTAGATGCCGCCCTGGCACATCCTGTCGAGCGTGACGGTGACGGCATCGAAGAGCTTTGCGTTCGTGCGGCCGCGCAGCCAACCGCGCCAGATGTTCTCGAACACGTAGGGCGAGGGGAATTTCGGCGCCTGGCCGAAACCACCCCAAGCGAGATCGCAGGCGTCGGCAAGACGAGCGGCGATCTGGTCGAGCAGGCCGGTCGGGACCAGGGGCCCGTCACCCTTGGGCACCACGGCCTTGCCGGCGGCGCCCGCCCGCAGCGCCTTCAGGAGGCCCGTGCGGTTGGTCTCGACATCGCCTGGCTTCTCACGCCACGCCTGGGCGACGCCTTGCAGCACATCGACGAAGCTCGGCCGCCCGAAACGCGCAGGATAGGGAAAATAGGTCCCGCCCCAGAACGGCTCGCCAGCCGGCGTGCAGAACATGGTCAGCGGCCAGCCGCCGTGCTCGCCCAGCAGATGCAGGGCCTGCATGTAGATCGCGTCGACATCGGGTCGTTCTTCGCGATCGACCTTGATGTTGACGAACAGCTCGTTCATCACTGCCGCGACTTCCGCCGACTCGAAGCTCTCGTGCGCCATGACGTGGCACCAATGGCAGGCGGCATAGCCGACCGAGAGCAGGATCGGCCGGTTCGTCCGTTTGGCCTCGGCCAGGGCCTCCTCGCCCCAAGCCCACCAATGCACCGGATTGTGCGCGTGCTGCAGGAGGTAGGGGCTGGTCTCGGCGCCGAGCCGATTGTGTCCTTCGGTCATGGAGCGGCTTCTCCAAGATTGCCTTCGCTGTTGATCAGCAATACACGCGCGTCCCTGTCGAGCCGAAGCGCCCTGCGGGCGTCCCCATTCGCACAGACGCGCATGAGCGCCGCCAGGCCCGCGCAACCCGAAGGACCCGAAGCGATCGCTGGATCGCCGTCGAGCGGACGGGCGAACTGGCGGCGGGCCGGCATGACTTCGTCCTCCTCGATGGTCATGAACCAGTCGGCTCCGAGACCGACCACCGGCCACGTGATGGGCGAAATCTCGCGGCAGGCGAGCCCGCCCATCATCGTCCCGGCGTCGCCGCTCGCCGGCGCCGGTCCGCCGGCGGCATTGCTCTGAAACCAGCAGTCGGCGCTTCTGGGTTCAACGACCACGAACATCGGGCGTTGCGGCAGCACTGCCCAGATATAGCCGATCAGGGCGGCGGCAAGTCCACCTACGCCTGCCTGGACGAGGACGTGCGTCGGCGCTTGCGGCCATTGCCGCACGATCTCGTCTGCCAGAATAGTATAGCCGCGCATGACGTCGCGCGGCACGATCTCGTAGCCGGGCCATGAGGTATCGGAGATGATTGTCCAGCCCTTCTCCTCGGCGCGCCGCCGGCATTCGACGATCGCGGTGTCATAGTCGCCATCGATGCGGATCACCTCGGCGCCGCGCGCCCGGATCGCCGCCTCCTTCTCGGCGCTGGTGAACCCGGGCAGGAGGATCACGCAGCGCGCACCGACCAGTTGGGCGCCCATGGCAACGGAGCGGCCGTGATTGCCCGAGCTTGCCGCGGTGAACACGATGTCCGTCGGCTTGCGGTCCCCGTGGCTTGCCATGAACTGGAGGATCGCGAACACGCCGCCCAGGGCCTTGAAGGCGCCGAAGCCGAAGCGCTGGCTTTCGTCCTTGACCCGGACCTCGCCCAAGCCCAATCGCTCCGCGAGAGCCGGCAGCGCCAGCAGCGGGGTCGGCCCCTTGTCGACAACGCCGAGCATGCCGATATCGGGCAGGTTGGCGGCGTCGACGACGGCACGTTGTGCGGGACCGTAAACGCGGGTGCGGTCAGCGCGGGGATTGCGGGCAAGCCAAGCGTGAATCATGCCCGGTCATAGCATGGCCGCCATCCGCAATATCCCCTAAGGTGAACCGAACGGAGAGCGATCGATGGAAGTGCCGTCATGAAAGTGAACGTCGAAGTGACCTGTACGCCCGAAGAGGCACGTGCCTTCTTCGGCCTGCCCGACCTCAAGCCGATGCAGGATCGCGTGATGGGCGAGATCGAAGAGCGCCTGCGGTCGAGCCTGAATGCCATGAATCCCGAAGCCATCTTCAAGACGTGGTTGCCCGCCTCCATGCAGGGCGTCGAGCAGATGCAGCAGATTCAGCAGGCTTTCTGGTCGCAACTCGCCAATATCGCCTCGGGCAAGAAGGAATGATGCCGGCATGAGCGAACGTCAGAAGCCGACCGATCCTGAGCCCTACTACGAAGCCCATGTCTTCTGCTGCACCAATCGCCGGCCGGCCGGGCATCCACGCGGCTGCTGTGCGGACAAGGGGTCGGAAGAGCTGCGCGACTACATGAAAGGCCGGGCGAAAGAGCTCGGCCTCAAGAAGGTCCGCATCAACGCGTCCGGGTGCCTCGACCGCTGCGAGCTGGGGCCGACGGTCGTGGTCTATCCCGAGGGCGTCTGGTACTCGGTTCCGACCAAAGAAGATGTCGACGAGGTCCTGCAGACCCATCTCGTGCTGGGCGGCCGCGTCGAACGGCTGATGCTGCGGACCGCCGATCGGCTGCCGAAGGACCGGGTGAGGGGCTAGGGAGCGCTCCGGCCGCCGCCACGCTCGCGACCGGCAAGACATCAGCCCTTTCTTGACGTAGACTGGGTTCGAGGCTCCACGCAGAGGGGGCCCAGGAGCAGGGATATGACTCCACGCCTGGGAAGCGCCGGGACGATGTCGCCCGGCCACGAATCCACGTTGCTTACGCGTCGCAATGCACTGGCCCTTGCCGCCGGAGCTGCCATCGCGGGCGCCTCCGACAGCGCCATTGCCGGGCCGCAAGGGCAGCTCACATGGGGCATCCACGTATCGCTCGCCCCGACCTGGTTCGACCCGGCCGAGACGTCGGGCCTGGCTACGCCGTTCATGATCCTCTATGCGCTGCAAGACGCGATGTTGAAGCCAATGCCTGGCCAGTCGTTCGCGCCCTGCCTTGCCGAGTCGTGGACCGCATCCGAGGATTTGCTCAGCTACGAATTCGTGCTGCGCAAGGGTCCGACTTTTCACAACGGTGAACCGGTGACCGCCGAGGATGTGAAGTTCTCGTTCACGCGTTACCGCGGCGCATCGCACGATCTGATGGCGAGCCGCGTCGCATCGATCGAAGTTCTCGACCCTCAGCGCCTGCGCTTCCACTTCAAGGAGCCGTGGCCGGATTTCCTGACCTTCTATGGCCAGGCGACGGGTGCCGGATGGATCGTGCCAAAGAAATATGTCGAGAAGGTTGGTGACGACGGGTATCTCAAGGCTCCGATCGGCGCCGGTCCCTACAAGTTCGTCTCGTTCAATCCCGGGGTCGAACTGGTGCTTGAAGCCAACGAGACCTATTGGCGCAAGACGCCGAGCGTCAAGCGTCTGGTGTTCCGGGTCATTCCCGACGAGGCGACGCGTCTGGCGGCACTGAGCCGCGGCGAAGTCGACATCGTCTATTCGATCCGCGGCGAACTCGCGGAAGAACTGCAGCGAAAGCCGGGGCTCACGCTGAAGCCGGTCGTCCTTGCCGCACCGTTCTGGCTCTCCTTTGTCGACCAATGGGACGAGAAGTCGCCATGGCACGATGAGCGGGTGCGCAAGGCCGCCAGCCTGGCGATCGATCGCGAGGGCATCAATCAGGCGCTGACCCTTGGATACTCCAAGATCACCGGCAGCATCATTCCCGCAAGCTTCGACATGTATTGGCAGCCGCCGATGCCGGCCCGCGATCCCGCCAAGGCGAAGCAACTGCTCGCCCAGGCGGGCCATCCCCGTGGGTTCGACGCCGGCGAGCTGTTCTGCGATGCTTCCTATGCCAACATCGCCGAGGCCGTGCTCAACAATTTCGCCGAGGTCGGCATCCGCATCAGGCTGCGGCCGATCGAGCGGGCCGCGTTCCTGAAATCCTGGGGCGACAAGAAATACAAGAATGTCGTGCAGGGAGCGAGCGGCGCGTTTGGCAACGCCGCAACCCGGTTGGCCGCCTTCATCGTCGGCGGCGGCACCTATGCCTACGGCAGTTATCCGGACATCGATGAGTTGTTCGAGAAGCAGGCGGCTCAGCTTGACCAGAAGAAGCGCAGCGAGTTGCTCGCGACGATCCAGCAGATGGTCGAGGAGCGCACGGTCGTCGCGCCGATCTGGCAGCTCGCGTTCATCAACGGAATCGGGCCGCGCGTCGGCGAATCCGGCTTCGGCCTTATTCCCGACTTCCCCTACACCGCGCCCTATGAGGATCTCACGCTGAAGGCGACCTGACTCCAGGACGAAAAGTTAATTAGTCCTTGATTTCCATGTCCTCGTAGGAGGGGAACGGGCTCATCCATACGTCGGTGATGGTATGCCTGGTAACCCGAGGGCCGATTGCCATCAGGGCACGCAGGTCCATGATCGGCGCGAACATGACACGGTCGATCGTCAGCTGCTGGATCTTGTGGAGCATCGCCTCGCGCTTGGCGACGTCACGTTCCCTGGCCTGGGCGAGGAACAGCTCGTCGATGTCGGGATAGCCGCCATAGGCATAGGCGCCCTTCGAATAGATGAAGGACTCGACCCGGCTCGCCGCGTTCCCCGAATTCCCTGTCGCGACCATGTGCAGGCCCGGCAGCTTCTTGTCCAGCCAGTTCGCATAGAAGGCGGCGCGCTCCATCTGGCGCTGCCTGACCCGGATGCCGGCGGCATTGAGCTCGTTCACCACGGCGTCTGCGACCGTCGGGAAGCCCGGAATGGCGGCGAACTCGCCGGCGTCGAAGCCGTTGGGAAAGCCGGCCTCGGCAAGGAGCTGCTTGGCCTTGGGCAAGTCATAGGGGAGCGCGTCCGTCTGGAGCGCGAAGTCCATGACTCGCGGCACGATCACTCCGGTCGGCGGGCAGAAGCCCAGGCAGGCCGCTTCGTTGATTTCCTTGCGGTCCAGCGCATGGTTGACGGCCAGCCGCACCCGCAGGTCGTGCCATGGCGATTTCGCGTCCCACTGTTTGGCAAACTCGATCCAGAAGATCGAGGCGTGCTTGCTCGCGACGATCTGGACACCCGGCACATCCTTCAGGGACTGCGCGTCGGGGCCGTCGAGCACATAGCCTATATCGGCCTCGCCGGTTTTCACCATCAGCGCCCGTGTCGTCGCCTCGGGAACGCTGCGCATCACCAGCGTCTTGACGCTCGGCACGCGCCGCCAGTAGCCGGGATTGGCCTCGAGGACGACCTCGATGCCCGGTGTGGTGCTGACGAATTTGTAGGGACCAGCGCCTACGGGATGCTTCTTGAAACCGTCGTCGCCCACCTGCTCGATGTAACGCTTCGGCACAACAATGCCGGCGGCGGTGGCGGTGGTGCCGAGAAACGTCATGAAGTCGGGCCAGGCTTCCTTGAGGTGGAAACGCACCAGCCGCGGATCGACGATCTCGACCGCTTCGACATGATCATGCAGGATCGATGCGCCCGCGCCCTTGTACCGGTCGAAGCTGAACTTGACGTCCTCCGCGGTCAGCGGATCGCCGTTGTGGAACGTCAGGCCTTGGCGCAGCGTGAAGGTGTAGGTCTTGCCGTCTTCGCTCTCCTCCCATTTCTCGGCGAGGCTTGGGCCCATCTTCTGCCCCGGATACGGCCGCACGAGCGCGTCATGGATGGCGTAGAGCATGCCGAACGGTGTGATCTGCGGCGGTGCGGTCGAGGGGTCGAACCAGCTCGGCGAGATCGTCACGTGCCACGCCATGATCGCCTTGCCCTTCGGCTCCGGCTGTCCGGCAAGCGCCGTCGCGATGCCGCACGCGGGTGCTGCGAGCAGCAGTGCGATGAACAGTGCCATGTGCCGTCGGCCGAAGAGCGTCATGCGTGCTCCCTCTATGCCTGGTGCGCCGCCTCCGCGCCCGAGGTCGCGCCGGTGTAAAGATGACAGGCGACAAGGCGCTCATGCGCCCTTCTCAGCAGCGGCTCGTCCTTGCCGCAATGTGCCATCGCCTGCTGGCAGCGCGGATGGAAGCGGCAGCCCGCCGGTGGCCTCAATGGACTCGGCACCTCGCCGGGCAGGATGATCTCGTCGCGCCGCTCGTCGGGATGGCTCGGCAGGGCCGCCGAAAAAAGCGCCCGCGTGTAGGGATGTTTCGGATTCGTCGCAAGCGAACGTGCGTCGCCACTCTCGACGATCTTGCCCAGATACATCACCACGATCGTATGACTCATATGCGCCACCGCGGCGAGATCGTGGGCGATGAACAGGTAGGAGAGCCCGAGCTGCTGTTGCAGGTCGCGCAGCAGATTGAGGATCTGGGCCCGGATCGATACGTCAAGCGCCGAGACCGGTTCGTCGAGCACGACCAGCTTGGGCGATAGCACCAGCGCTCGCGCGATCGCGATGCGCTGACGCTGCCCACCGGAGAATTCGTGCGGGAACAGGTCGGCTGCGCGTTCCGGAAGGCCGACAAGATCGAGCAGACGCAGAACCTGCTTTCTGACCTCGCCAGCGTCCCGCGTACCATTGGTGACCAACGGCTCACCGACGATCTGCCCGATGCGCATGCGCGGATTGAGGGAGGCGTAGGGATCCTGAAACACCGCCTGGACGGACTTGCGGTAGGCCCGTTGGCCCGGCGCATCGAGCGTGCGCAGATCGCGGCCTTCGAACCGCATCTGTCCGCCGGTCGGCTCTTCGAGCCCCAGTACCAGTTTCGCCGTCGTCGTCTTGCCGCAACCGGACTCGCCCACGACCCCGAGCGTACGGCCAGCATCGATCGCGAACGAGATTCCGTCCACAGCCCGCACCACGCCATGATCCGCGGCCAGCAATCCGCGCTTGGCCTGGAAAAGCTTGATGAGCCCTTCGGCTTCGATGATTGGCATCAGACCGCCCCCGCCAACACGGCGCGACCGGTATTCGCTTCCCGCGTCAGCCAGCAGCGGGCCATTCGACCCTCGCCAATACTGAAAGCGGGAGGCGCCTCGAGGCGACAGCGATCGACAGCCTGCGGGCAGCGCGGCGCAAAGGAGCAGCCTTGCGGCAAAGCGGCCAGATCGGGAGGCTGGCCGGCGATCGCGGTCAGCCGATGCTGCGGGTCGCCCATGTGCGGGATCGAGCCCAGCAGCGCCCTGGTATAGGGATGCGCCGGTGCATTGAAGATGCGCGAGACCGATCCCGACTCGACGACGCGGCCGGCATACATGACGGCAAGCTGGTCGCACATCTTGGCGACGATGCCGAGATTGTGGGTGATGAAGATCAACGCCAGCCCGTGTGCACGCTGCAGCTCACGCAGCAGGTTCAGGTATTGCGCCTGGATCGTGAGATCGAGGCTGGTCGTTGGTTCGTCGGCAATCAGGAGACGCGGCTGGCACGATATGCCGATGGCGCCGACGATGCGCTGCCGCATGCCCCCCGACATCTCGTGAGGATATTGCCGGACCCGCGTCTCGGGCGAGGGAATGCGCACTGCCTTCAACAGCTCGCGCGCCCGCATCCAGGCCGCCGAGTGCGGTGTCTTCTCATGGATCTGGATCGGTTCGGCGACCTGGTTGCCGATCGTGAACAGCGGATTCAGCGAGGCCATCGGATCCTGCAGGATCATGGCCATGCGCTTGCCGCGGATGTCGCGCATCTCGGCATCGGACTTCTGGACGAGGTCCTCGCCTTCGAACAGCATTCGTCCGCCGACGATGCGCGCCGCCGGCGGCAACACCCGCAGCATCGTCAGCGCCAGCGTACTCTTTCCCGACCCGCTTTCGCCGACAATACCCAGCGTTTCCCCTGCATCGAGAGACAGCGATACTTCGTCCACGGCCCGCACCACCCTGGCGCCCTGCGCCGAGACGTAGTGCGTCGACAGGTTCTCCAGGCGCAGGAGCGGTTCGCGGGCCATGGTCAGAGCTGCCGAAGCTGCGGGTCGAGTTTGACGCGCAGCCAATCCCCCAGAAGGTTGGCCGACAGCACCATCAGCATGATGCAGCACCCCGGGAACACCGTGAGCCACCAGTAGCCGACCATCAGCCCCTGCTTGCCGTCCGACAGCATCAGGCCCCAGGCAGGCTGGGGTGGCGGGACGCCGACGCCGAGGAACGACAATGTCGCCTCGGTGATGATCACGACGCCGAGCATCAGGCTTCCGAGGACGATCGCCGAGTTGATGACGTTGGGCAGGATGTGACGCGCCATGATCGACCATTTCGAGCAGCCGGCAACGATCGCCAGGTGCACGAATTCGCGTTCCCGCAACGACAGCACCTCGCCGCGGATGACGCGGGCATAGCGGGTCCAGTAGGTGATGCCGAGAATGATGACGATGTTCCACATACTGGGGCCGACAATCGCGGCGAGGAAGATCGCGAAGGTCAGCGCCGGCAAAGCCAGCCAGGTGTCGGTGATGCGCATGATGACCTGGTCGACCCAGCCGCGGAGATAGCCGGAGAGGATGCCCAGCGCAGTGCCGACCACGCCGGCGACGATTACCGCCATGATTCCCACCACCATCGATACCCGGGCGCCGAAGATCAGGCGCGACAGTACGTCCCGGCCGAGCTGATCGGTGCCCAGCAGATACTTCGCGCTGCCGCCGCTCTGCCAGAACGGCGGCTTGAAGCGCGCCGTCAGGCTGCCGACCTCCGGGTCGTGCGGGGCGAGCTGGTTGGCGAAGATCGCAACAAGGGCGATGATGAGGAGGATCGTGGCCGGGACGACTGGAACGTCGGCAAGGCGGACCGACCAGCGGCGCGTCACGCGCGGCGGCGAAGGCAGGGTGACGACGTCGGCGGGTGCACTCATCGGAGCTACCTTTCCAGTCGGATGCGCGGATCGATGACCGCGTAGAGAATGTCGATGGCCAGATTGACGATCACGATCATCGCGCCGGCCAGCAGCACGACGCCCTGGACCACCGGGAAGTCGCGGAAGGTGATGCCCTCATAGAGGAGACGGCCGATTCCCGGCCAGGCGAAGACGGTCTCTACCACCACCGCCACGTTCACCATGATGACGAGATTGATGCCGGCGAGCGTGATCACCGGGATCAGTGCGTTCTTGAACGCGTGCTTGGCGATCACCAGCGATTCGGGCAGGCCCTTCAGCCGGGCAAGCTTGATGTACTCGGAGCCCAGGACCTCGAGCATCGACGAGCGGGTCAGCCGCATGTGCGCGGCGGCGAAATACCAGCCCAGCGCGAAGGCCGGCATGATCAGGTGGAGCGGTGTTCCGGCGCCGGATGATGGCAGCCAGCGCAGGTAGACCGAGAAGAGGAGGATCAATACCAGGCCGACCCAGAAGGAGGGCAGCGACAGGCCGAGCAACGCGAACACCTTGCCGGCGCTGTCCCAGAAGCGGCCGACCCGCACTGCGGCGAGGATGCCGCTCGGGATGCCGATCAGCAGCGAGAACACCATCGCCGCCGATGCCAGTACCAGCGAGTTCGGCAGGCGCGACAGATAAAGGTCGAGAACCGGGGTCTGGTAGTAGAAGGACTGGCCAAGGTCGCCGTGCGCCAGACTCCACATGAACAGGCCGTATTGCACCCAGAGCGGACGGTCGAGACCGAACCGGTGGTGAATCGCCGCTATGTCGGCGGCGCTCGCGCCCGGCTCGACCAGCAGGGCCGCCGGATCACCCGTCACCCGGACGAAGAGGAAGATCGTCAGCGACAGCAGGAACAGCGACAGGAGGCAGTAGGCAACTCTTCGCGAGATGAATCGTGCCATGACGTCCTCGAAGTGGTGGTGAGCGGCGCGGTACCGCGGCGTTACGTGCCTTTCAGCGTGATGTCCTCGTAGGGCGACGTGTACGGAAACAGCGGAATGCGACCAAACCCGGCTTCTCCGACGCGCGAGCCGATACCGTTGAGGAAGGCGAGCTGCCAGATCGGCGCGTAGATGGTCCGCTCGACCATCAGCTCCTGGATCCTGAAGAGAAGGGCCTCGCGCCGCGCGCGATCCATCTCACCGGCCTGCTGCTGGTAGAGCGTGTCGATATCCGGGTAGCTGCCGTAGGAGAACACCCCGCCCTTGACCAGATGAGCCTCGATGCGGGTCGCGGCATTGCCAAAGGCGCCGGGGCCGGCCTGGATGATGTTCTTGTACTTCTTCTCGCCGAATTCCTTGATGAAGGCGGCGCGCTCGATCGGGCGCAGCTTGCTGCGGATCCCGACGCCGAGCAGATTGTCGACCACGCTCTCGCCGACGTTGGCGTACGAGGAGTCGCAGAAGTAGAAGCCGGCGTCGAAGCCCCGCGGGAAGCCCGCTTCCGCGAGGAGCCGCTTGGCCTTGTCCGGATCGTATTCCGGCGAAGGCGGCTGCCAGTAGAAGTCGTATCCCCTTGGCACGATCGAGTTTCCGGTGATCTCCGAATGGCCGAGGGTCAGGGCTTCGTTGGTCCCCTTGCGGTCGATGGCAAGGCTCGCGGCCTTGCGCACGCGCGCGTCGTGCCAGGGCGACTTCTCATCCCACTGGTCGGGGAAATAGAGGCAGAACGGTGCCTGCACGACAGCCGGTTTCAGGGCAAGGCCCGGCGTCTTGCGCAATTGCTCGGCAAGCTCGCCGCGCACCGAATAGGCGATGTCGATCTCGCCAAGCTTGAGCGCGGCAAGGCGCGTGCCTTCGTCCGGGATGACCTTGAAGACGAGACGTTTGACGGCCGGCTTCTTGCGCCAGTAACCGTCGAAGGCCTCAAGGACCAGCTCGACCCCCGGAGTGAAGGAAACGAACTTGTAGGGGCCGGCGCCGACCGGTGCCTTCTTGAAGCCGTCGTCGCCCACCTTCTCGAGGTAGGCCTTGGGCACGACCCAGCCCGACCCGGTCGCCGTGGCGTAGAATGTGAGGAAGTCCGGCCAGGCCTCCTTCAGCTGGAAGCGCACACGGCGGGCATCGGGGGTATCGACTGCGGCCACCCGCGCCTTCAGCAAGGCGTTGGCAATGCCGCGATAGCGTTCGAACGAGAACTTGACGTCTGCCGACGTCACCGGATCGCCGTTGTGGAAGCGCGCGCCCTCGCGCACTACGAATTCGTAGGTGCGGCCGTCCTCCGAAGCATTGACCGACTCCGCAAGGCTCGGCGCGAGTGCCGTATCGGGCATCGGCTTGACCATGGCGTCGTGCAGTGCGTAGAGCACCATGAACGGTGTGATGATGCCGGACGCTTCGGCCGGCTCGAACCAGGTCGGGGCCAGCGAGACATGGACTCCCCAGGTCAACTGGTCGGGCGAAGCCGCCACCGCCGGACGGAGCCCGACAGTCGTCAAGCCGACACCCGCCGCGACCAGAAGATCGCGACGGCGAATCGCGGAAGTGCCGCCAGCCGGATACGGTTCGCGGCCTTTGAGACCTGAACTCATTTCCGCCTCCCTGCAGGCGCCCGTTGTGGCCGGGCTTGAGGCCACTGTAGATCAACCGGCGATGATTGTCGCGCGCTCATCGGCGGTAGGCCACGCCGGCAAGTGCCTCTGCGGCAACGGCCGGTCCTTGGGCAGGCGATGGCGGCGGCTATTCGACGAGTTCGGCCAGTCGCTTGATGACGCGCGCGGGTCTGGCGGTGGCGTGGCCCGGGATGCCGGCGTCGAAGGGATCATACCAGATGCCGCAAAGGCCCAGCCTTTGCGGCGCCACCACTTCCCACTCGTAGTTGTCGCCGACCATCCAGGCGTCGCCGGCGGCCACCCCGAGGCTCTCGAGGGCATGGCGATAGACGGCGGGCTCGGGCTTGCCTTGGCCGAATTCGCCCTCGATCTGGATGTGGTCGAAGCGATGGCCGAGCTCGAAGCGCTCGATCTTGTCGCGCTGGGTGGCCCCCGCGCCGTTGGTCACCAACGCAAGCTTCACGCCCGCGGCACGCAGCGCATCGATCGTCGCATGGGCGTCGGGATAGAGCCGGTATTCCTGGCGACGCATCTCCGTGAAGGCGTCGGCAATACGGTCCGCCAACTCGTCGTCGGGCCGGCCGAGGCGCGCCAAGCCGCGGCGCACCGACAGCCGGCGGGCTCCCGGAATGTCGAGCCGCCATCTGGCCGCTATCGTCGCCTCCGACCAGAAGGCGCGCGCCTCGTTCATGATCGCGACCCGCACGCGCTCGATGGCGCCAGCATCATGAACGTCGAGATGGGCCGAGAAGATGTGCAGCAGTCGCGTCCACGCTTGTTCCGGTTGTGCGTAGGCCCGGATCAGAGTGTCGTCGAGATCGAACAGGATGGCGCGCGGCAGGACCGGCATGTCGTTCAGGCTATCTCATCGCCTGGCCGAACGCGCTGGGCGCAGGGCTGACCACCACGCTGCGGTCGCCCTGGATCTCGATCACCGCCAGCGCGCGCTGCGAGCGTCCGTCCGGCAAGAAGCGAATCGGCCCGTCGACGCCCGTCCAGCCATTGGGGTTGGTGATGGCGTCGGCAGAAAAGCTGCCGCCAGACCTTCCGCGTGCGAGCTGGGCCGCGAGCGCGACCGCATCGTAAGCGAGCGTCGCCAGGCGCTCCGGCGGACGGCCATAGATGGCGAGATACCGCCGCTCGAAGTCGGCGCGCCGTGCCGGATCGGGCGCGGCATACCAGGCACCGCGCAACGCGCTGTCCGAGCCGATGCCCGGGGCATCCCACACACCCGTGCCGATGAGCTGGACCTTGCTGGTGTCGATTTCGGCGGCGCTGAGCGACGCCAGGGCCGAGGAGAGCTGCGGCGGCGCAACCGGCATCAGGATGGCGACCTTGCCGTCTCCGGCGATATCCGTCGCCAGCCGCTTGGCGGCGCCCGTGAGATCGAGACTGCGCGGGTCGAACTGTTCGACGCCGACGACGGTTGCTCCGCGCGCGGCCGCCTCGTCCTGCAGCGTGCTCGACATCTGGTCGCCGTAGGCGGTGCGTGGCGCAAACACGGCGAAGCGTCTGATGCCCTGAGAGATCGCATAATCGACGACGCGCCGGACCTGCGGCGGCGCCGCGATTCCCATGATCCATACGCCCGGCTGGGCTGCCTTCTCGTCATTGGAGAAAGCGATGACATTGGCGCCGCCCTGCTTCACCAACGGCGCGAGCGCGCTGGCCGACGAACCGAACAGCGGTCCCAGCACGAGGGCGCATCCGTCGACGCGTGCCCGGTTGTAGGCATCGACCGCGGTGTCGGGAGTGGCGCCACTGTCGTACGCCGCCAGGGCCAGTTCGCGGCCGCCCGAATCGAACAGCGACATTTCCGCAGCCTGCTGCATGGATCGGCCGATCGTGGCGGCGCGGCCCGACAGTGGGAGCAGGAGGGCGATGCGGGTCTTGCCCGACGGCGTCGTCGGCGAGCCGGCTTGCGGTCCGGCGGGCTTGGGTGGCGGCGCCGTGCTAGTGTGGGACGGTTCGGCGCATGCAGCCAGCAGGAGGGCAGCAGTGGCGAGCGCAACAAGGGACGAACGCATCGGCGCGAGACTCCTGCGGACAAACAGAGATGAAAGGAAACGAACCGTCACAAGCTAGCGATGGCAGAGCCTCGCGTAAACCGTCGCTCGCGCCCGGACTTCATATCGTGGCCACGCCGATCGGAAACATGCGCGATATCACGCTGCGCGCGCTCGACGTCCTGCAATCCGCCGATCTGATCGCCTGCGAAGATACGCGGGTCTTCGCCAAGCTCGCGCGCCATCACGGCGTATCCGCTCCGACCGTCGCCTACAGCGATGCGACGCAGCGCGCGGCGGAGCCGCGGATCCTGCGCGCACTCGGCGAAGGCAAGCGGGTCGCGCTCGTCTCCGACGCGGGCATGCCGCTGGTCTCCGATCCCGGCTACCGTCTGGTGCGCGAAGCCCTGGCGGGGGGCCATTTGGTAACGGCCGCGCCGGGGCCTTCGGCCGTGCCCATGGCGCTCGCGCTTTCGGGACTGCCGACCGATCGCTTCTACTTCGGCGGCTTCCTGCCGGCCAAAGCCACCGAGCGGCGCCGGACGATCGCCGAGGCTGCTTCCATTCCGGCGACGCTGGTCTTTTTCGAGGCGCCGCACCGCCTCGCTGCCTCGCTGGCCGATCTGGCGGAATTGCTGGCCGATCGGCCCGCCGCCGTGGCGCGCGAGCTCACCAAGCTTTTCGAGGAGGTGCGTCGGGCACCGCTTCGCGAGCTGGCGGCCCACTATGCGCGCGAGACCGAGGTCAAAGGCGAAATCGCGATCGTCATCGGACCGCCTGGCGAAGCCGCCGCACTGTCGGACGAGACGCTGGACCAGGAGCTGCGGCACGCGATGGGCGGCGCCTCGCTCAAGGATGCCGCAGCCGAGGTCGCGGCAAGGTTTGGCCTCAAGCGCCGCGAGGTCTATGCTCGGGCCCTCGCGCTCAAGCGTGAAGGGGCGTCATGACCACCGAGGCGCGTCAAAAGGCTTATCGACTTGGCCATGCCGCCGAATGGCGCGCCGTGTGGCGGCTGCGGCTGGCCGGCTATTCGATCCTCGCGCGGCGCTACAAGACCCGGCTCGGCGAAATCGACATCGTCGCCCGCCGCGGCGACGTGCTGGCCTTCGTCGAGGTCAAGGCGCGCCCGGAGCTCGAGACCGCGACCTTTGCGCTCCGTGCCAACCAGTTCGGCCGTGTCGCCCGTGCCGCCAACCTGTTCGTGGCCCGTTACCCGCAATATGCCGCGCATTCACTGCGCTTCGACGCGGTGCTGGTGGTGGGTTTGTGGCCGCGTCATCTGCCCGATGTATGGCGGGCGCCGGAGTGAGGGATGGTGGCTGACGGGCGCGACCGCCGGCAGGATCTCGGCCGGTTGCGCGCGATGTGTGCAAACGATGGGTCGCGGCTCGAACTCCTGGAGGCGGCGTTCGAGCTCGGCGCCCTGCACCGCGATCAGCCGATCGACCTTGCGCCCTTTCGCCAGCATGTGGCGGCGATGGCGGCGGATGTCGCCGATCTCGCGCGCCGTCGCGGCGCCGTGCCGGAACGCCTCGCCGAGGTGATCGCCAATTCCTACGGCTATCGCGGCGACAGCGAGACCTATGACGATCTGCGGAATGCCGACCTCGCGTGCGTGATCGAGCGGCGCAAGGGGCTGCCGGTGGCGCTGTCCATCCTCTATCTGCACGTCGCGCGCGCCCAGGGCTGGGAATCGGAGGGCCTGGCCTTTCCCGCACATTTCCTGATCCGGGTGACGATCGATGGGCCGCGCTACGTAGTCGATCCGTTTCATGGCGGCGCCGTGCGCGATGCCGGCGAGCTGCGCACCCTGTTGCGCCAGCTTCTGGGACCGGAAGCGGAATTGCAGCTCGGCCATTTCGATGCAGTAGCCGATCGCGATGTGCTGTTGCGGCTCGAGAACAACGTTCGCCTGAGACTCGCGAGGCAGGAGGACTGGTCGGGGGCCGCCCGTTCGCTCGACCGCATGCTAGCGATCGCGCCCGACCGGCCGGAACTGCTGTTTGAATCGGGCGAGATCAATGCCCGGCTGGACAAGCGCGGCGCCGCGATCGCGGCCTTCGGGCGCTTTCTCGCCATCGAGGGCGGGCAGGCCGATCCGGCGCTCCGTCGCCGCGCCTCGGAACTGTTGCAGGAATTGCGCCGCGGGCTTAACTGACTGCCTCGCAAGATGAGGCCCCGATGAAGCTCACCGTCGCCATCCAGATGGACCACGTGTCGACCATCGACATCGACGGCGATTCGACCTTCGTGCTGGGGCTCGAGGCCGAACGGCGCGGCTATGAGGTCTGGCACTATACGCCGCCCGAGCTCGTCTTTCGCGATCGCAGGGTGCTGGCGCGCGTCCAGCCGATGCGTCTCAGGCGCGAGAAGGGCAACCACTTCACGCTGGGCGCGCCCGAGATGCGCGACCTTTCCACGTTCGATGTGGTGCTGCTGCGCCAGGACCCGCCGTTCGACATGTCGTACATCACGACCACGCATCTGCTCGAACACATCCATCCCGGAACGCTCGTCGTGAACGATCCAGCGAGCGTGCGTAACGCGCCGGAGAAGTTGTTCGTCACCCATTTCGACAATGTGATGCCGCCTACCCTCATCACCGCCGACGCGCGAGCGCTGCGCGAATTTCGCGACGAGCACAAGGACATCATCCTGAAGCCGCTGTTCGGTGCCGGCGGTGCGGGCGTATTCCGCCTCAAGCCGGACGACGAAAATTTCGTCTCCCTTCTCGAGATGTTCTCCCAGCGCAGCCGCGAGCCGGTGATCGCACAACGCTACGTTCCCGAGGTGCGGCAAGGCGACAAGCGCATCATCCTGATCGACGGCAGGGCGGCGGGCGTCGTCAACCGCGTGCCGGCCGAGGGCGAGGCGCGCTCGAACATGCATGTCGGCGGCAAGGCGGTGAAGGCGGAGCTCACCCGGCGCGACAAGGAGATCTGCGAGACGATCGGCCCCGAACTCACCCGGCTCGGCCTGATCTTCGTCGGCATCGACGTGATCGGCGACTACCTGACCGAGATCAACGTTACCTCGCCGACCGGCCTGCAGCAGATCAACCGCTTCGACGGCGTCTCGCTGGAGGCCGAGATCTGGGACCGCATCGAGGTGCGTTATCAGGCAACGCGCGGCAGCAAGTCATGATCCGGCGAGCGTTTCTCGCGCTGGGCCTGCCGGCCATGGCGGGGCCGGCGATGGCGCAGAGCTTCGAGTCGATGATGGAAAAACCCATCGTCAAGGCGGTGCGCGAGGGCGATAGCGACAAGGTTCGCCGGGCCTTGCTGAAGGGCGAGAGTCCCAACCAGATCGATTCGTCGGGCCGGACGCTGCTGATGGTCGCGACAGACGCCGGACAGCGCGACATCGTCGACGCGCTGCTCAAGGGCGGAGCCGCGGTCGACGTCACCGACCGCGACGGATACACGCCATTGATTCGTGCCGCCGAGCATGGCGACGACGATATCGTCGGTCTCCTGCTCGGGCGCCACGCCAGGCCCAATGCACAGACCCGTCAGGGATTGACGGCCCTGATGGCCGCGGCGCGCGCCGGGTCGTTGGAAAGCTGCCGACTGCTGCTCGACAGCAAGGCCAATCCGAACCTGGCCGACTTCACCGGCCGCACGGCGCTCGGTTACGCCCGCCAAGGCAACCGCGGCGCCATCGAGGCGATGCTGCGCAAGGCGGGCGGCCACGAATGACGTCTGCCGCCAAGGCGGCGCCGATTCGGATCAATGGCGCGCTGTGGCTCGATCCCGGTGAGATCGAGGAGAGCTTCGTGCGTGCCGCCGGCCCGGGTGGCCAGCACGTCAACAAGAGCGCGACGGCGGTGCAGCTTCGCTTCGACGTGCGCCACTCGCCGTCGCTGCCCGGCGACGTGCGGCGTCGGCTGGAACGCCTGGCAGGAAGCCGGCTGACGCGCGAAGGCGTGCTCGTGCTCACCGCCCAGAGCGAGCGCAGCCAGAAGCGCAACCGAGAGGAGGCGCTCGACCGCCTGATCGCGCTGGTCCGGGCCGCGGCGCAGCCGCCCGTGCCGCGCAAGCCGACCAGGCCGACCAAGGCGAGCAGGGTGCGCCGCCTCGACGAAAAGAAGCGGCACGGTGCGCTCAAGTCGCTGCGCCGAAGCCGGCCCGAACCTTCCTGAAGCTGCGGGCCGCAGGCGCGCCTTCTAGGAAAGTCGACGGCAATGGGCTAGAAGTCGCCGCACGTGCCCGTAGCTCAGCCGGATAGAGCAGCAGTTTCCTAAACTGCGGGTCGGAGGTTCGAGTCCTCTCGGGCACGCCAT
>NZ_DATBFE010000122.1:0-3055 GCF_036558665.1 Reyranella sp.
ACATATTCGCAGACGAGGTCGGCTTTCAGCGTCCACGAGGCGTTGGTGTAGCCGAACACGGAGGCAAGGTTCGGCACGTCGGAGTACATCATGCCCTTGTAGATGAAGGTCTGCGACGGCTCGACCGCGCGGCCGTCGACCGTGAGCCTGACGCCGCCCAGCGGGATCAGCACGAGACCGGTCGCGGTCACGATCAGGTCGGCCGGCAGCTCGGCGCCCGACTCCAGCCTGATCCCGGTCTCGGTGAAGGTGTCGATATGGTCGGTGACGACCGAGACCTTGCCCTGGCGGATGGTGCGGAAGAAATCGGCGTCGGGCACCAGACAGAGTCGCTGGTCCCAGGGGTTGTAGCGCGGGGTGAAATGGGTCTCGATGTCGTAGTCGGGGCCGAGCGCCTTGCGCACGCCGCCCAGCAGCAGGCGCTTCACCTTCTCGGGGCGGCGCTTGCACATCTGGTAGACGTACATGCCGAACAGAACGTTGCGCCAGCGCGTCATCGCATAGGCGAGCCCGAGAGGCAGGCGGCGGCGCAGCCTGGTGGCGAACGGATCCTTCGACGGACGCATCGCCATGTAGGTGGGCGAGCGTTGCAGCATGGTGACATGCGCGGCGCCCGTGTCGGCCATCGCCGGCACCAGGGTCACGGCCGTCGCACCGCTGCCGATCACCACCACCCGCTTGCCGGCATAGTCTATATCGTCGGGCCATTTCTGCGGATGGACGATGCGGCCCTTGAACTGGTCCATGCCCGGAAAGTCCGGCAGGTAGCCGCCGGCATAGTCGTAGTAGCCGCTGCACATCCAGAGGAAGTTGCAGGTGAGCATGCGCCGCTCCCGTTGCGGCCCGCAGTCGACCTCGACCGTCCAGCGCGCCTCGGCCGTCGACCACGAGGCGGCGACGACGCGATGCCCGTAGCGGATTTTCGAGTCGATGCCGTGGTCGCTCGCGACCTCGCGGATGTATTTCAGGATCGCGGGCCCGTCGGCGATCGCCTTGGCGTCCTGCCACGGCCGGAAGCGGTAACCCAACGTGTACATGTCCGAATCGGAGCGCACGCCGGGATAGCGGAACAGGTCCCAGGTGCCGCCGCTCGCCGCGCGGCCCTCGAGGATCGCATAGCTCTTGCGCGGGCACTCCTTCTGCAGGTGCCAGGCGGCGCCGATCCCGGACAGGCCCGCGCCCACGATCAGGACGTCGAATTGCTCGACCGCGCGCGTTGCCGCGGCAACTGGATTCAGAACTGTATCCATCAGTCCTTCATGAACGCATTCAGGTCCGGAGTCGAGAGCGAACGGTCGAGATAGCCGAAGGTGCCCCGCTCCTTCACCTCCTTCGCCGCGTCCAGCAGGCCGGTCATGGCCGCGCGATAGAGCGAGGTGGCGAGGCTGATCCGCTTCACACCGGCGGCCTCGAGCTCGGCCCTGGTGAACGATCTCCCCTTGATGCCGACCATGAAGTTGAACGGCTTCTTCAGCGAGCCGCAGACCTTCTTGACCGCCGCGAGGTCGGGCAGGCCGGGCGCGAACAGAACGTCGGCGCCGGCTGCCTCGTAGGCCTGCAGCCGCTTGATCACGTCGTCGAGATCAGGCCGTCCGCGCAGGAACCCCTCGGCGCGCGCGGTCAGGACGAAGGGAATCGCAAGCGAGCGCGCCGCCTGCACCGCGGCCTTCACCCGCACCGCCGCGGTCTCCAGGTCATAGAGGGGTGCCTCCCTGTCGCCGGTCGCGTCCTCGATCGATCCGCCGACCAGGCCGACCGCCGCAGCCAGCCGGATGGTCTCGCCGGTGGCGTCCGGGCCGTCACCGAACCCCTTCTCGAGATCGGCGGCCACCGGCAGGTCGGTCGCATCGACGATCATCCTGGCATTGGCCAGCGACTCCTCGCGCGTCACCTTGCCGTCACGTTTGCCGAGTACGCCGGCCTTGGCACCGCTCGACGTGGCCAGCGCCTCGAAACCCAGCCCCGCCAGGATGCGCGCCGAGCCGCCGTCCCACGGATTGGCGATCACGAATGCACCTGCCCTCTCGTGCAGGGCGCGGAACTTCGCAGCCTTGTCGGCCTGACTCACTGTCATGGTGGATCTCCCAGAAAGCTTCTAGAGGCTGCGGCCGTCGTACTGGCGCGGACTGAGCTTGCCGACCTCGACGCCTTCGAGGCAACGCAGGTTGACACCGACGGTCGGCGTGCCGTCCGGCGCCACGCCTTCGGCAAAGCTCTCGATGCCGCAGTTCCGGCACATGCGGTGATGCAGCCGCTTGTTGCCGAACTGATAGTCGCCCAGCGCGTCGGCGCCCGACTTCAGCGTCATCCTCGTCCTGGGCGCGAAGGCCCAGACCGCCCCGAGCTTGGTGCAGATCGAGCAATTGCACTGCAGCGCCTGGTCGAGGTCGAGATCGACCGCGAACGAAACCGCCTGGCAGTGACAGCTTCCGGTGTAGGTTTGCGTGGACATGGCACGAGCCTATCACCTTCAGGCAACGAGGTTCAGCCCCAGATCGAACGCATCGAAGTTGCGCCAGCGCCGCGACGGCGCCGCCTCCGCAAGCTTCCTGTTGCAGATCAGCGGCACCTTCTGCTCGGAGAGACCGCCGTGGCTGCGCAGCGGCTCGGTCAATCCCGACAGATCATGCCGCGCGGCCGACGTGCCCAGCACCTTGTGCCGCGTCGAGACCACGACCAGATCGCCCAGACGATCGGCGGGCAGCTCGAAGCGCGCGGCGGCCTCGTACCTGGTCAGCGCCGTCTCGATGTCGGGCAAGGCCCCGAGTTTCGCCGCCATGCCCCCGGCCGAGACGCTCGCGGGAAGGTAGACGGCGGCGAACGAGCCGAGGGCGCCGTGATGCACGACGTAAGGATCGGTGATCGGCAGGATCACGCGCGCCCTGCCCGCACCGAGCCAGTCGTCGAACAGATCCTGCAGATAGAGGACGTCGGGCCGGCCCGCCGCATCGTGCTTGTCGTTCATGCCGTGGTCGGCGGTCAGGACGACGGTGCAGCCCATGGCGTCGAGCGTCGCCAGGTAGCCGTCCATCATGGCGTAGAAGTCGTCGGCGAC
>NZ_DATBFE010000123.1:0-26835 GCF_036558665.1 Reyranella sp.
TGACGCGCAGGGACAGCCGCTCACCGGCTCCTACATGGACTATGCCCTGCCACGCGCCTCGGATGTGCCCGTCTTCGCGGTGCAGAGCCATCCCGTGCCCTGCAGGACCAATCGGCTCGGCGTGAAGGGCTGCGGCGAGGCCGGCTGCGCGGGCGCGTTGCCCTCGGTCATGAACGCCGTGATCGACGCACTTTCGGAAGTCGGCGTCACCCGCATCGACATGCCGCTCACCCCGGAAAAGGTCTGGCGCGCGATCAACGGAAGCAGGGCCTGAGCAGTCTGTCTTGGGCTTCCCTTGACAGGAAGGCCCGCCTGGGACACACGGCGGGCGTCAACGCCAGGAAAAGGGACATGCAGGCCAAGAATATTGCCGTCGTGGGTGCTACCGGAGCCGTCGGAGTCGAGATCCTCCGCGTGCTCGAACGCCGGAACTTTCCGGTCGGTAAGCTGAAGCTTCTCGCTTCCGAGCGCTCGGTCGGCAAAACCTTGGACTTCAGGGGCAAACCCGTGAAGGTCGAGCTTCTGGAGCGCGACGCCTTCAAGGGAATCGATATCGCCTTCTTTTCGGCGGGCGCCACGCGCAGCCGGCAGTTCGTGCCGGCCGCCAAGGCGGCGGGCGCGGTCGTGATCGACAATTCGTCGGCCTTCCGCATGGATCCGAACACGCCGCTGGTCGTGCCCGAGGTGAATGCGCGCGACCTCAAGCGGCACAACGGCGTGATCGCCAACCCGAACTGCACGGCGGCGATTCTCGCCACGGCGGTATGGCCGCTCCATCAGGCGGTCGGCATCCGCAAGATCGTGGTCGCGACCTACCAGTCCGCGTCGGGCGCGGGCGCGGCGGCCATGCGCGAGCTCGAGGAGCAGGTGCATCAATACGCCGGGGGGCACGGGATCACCCACAAAGTGTTCCCCCATCAGATCGCCTTCAATCTCTTTTCGCACAACACCAAGGTGGCCGAGAACGGCTACAACGAGGAGGAGAACAAGGTGATCGAGGAGATGCGCAAGATGTTCCATGCGCCCGATCTCCCGATCCTGCCGACCTGCATCCGCGTGCCGGTGCTGCGCGCGCATTCGGAGGCCGTGGCGCTCGAGCTCGAAGCGCCGATGTCGCCCGACGAAGCGCGTGCGATCCTGCACCGCTCGCCCGGCATCAAGATCGTCGACGATCCCAAGGCCAACCACTTCCCGATGCCGCTGGAGGCCAGCGGCGATCTCGACGTTCATGTCGGGCGGATTCGCCGCGATCTGACCAACCCGAACGGCCTTGCGTTGTTCGTGGCAGGCGACCAGCTCCTGAAGGGCGCGGCCTGGAATGCCGTCCAGATCGCCGAGGAGCTGGCGAACCTCACGGTCGAGGTGGCCTGAGGCCACCTGAAGCTCGCGAGGATCTCGACGGCGGCAGCAATGCCGCCGTTGTTACTTGCGGCCGATGTGGGACGCTGGCCGCCCCGATGCGGTCATGGCACGCTGTCGCCCTCGATCTCATAGGGGGAACGGCCATGGACCTTGGATTGAAGGGCAAGAAGGCTGTCGTCACCGGCGGCAGCAAGGGCATCGGTCGCGCGATCGTCGACGGCTTTGCGGCCGAAGGAGCGGACGTCGCCCTCTGCGCGCGCAATGCGCAGGAGGTGGCGGCGGCCGTCGCGGCGCTCAAGAGCAAGGGCGTCAAGGCTTTCGGGCGTGCCCTCGACGTCGCCGACGGGCCCGCTCTCAAGGCCTGGATCGCGGATGCCGCGGGCGAGCTCGGCGGGGTCGATGCGCTCGTTTGCAACGTGAGCGCGCTCGCGGTCGGCGATTCCCCCGAGACGTGGGAAAAATCCTTCAAGACGGACATGATGCACACCGTCAACGCGGTCGCGGCTGCCGTGCCGTTCCTCGAGAAGTCCAGGAGCGCCTCGATCGTGCTGATCTCCAGCGTCTCGGGCTTCGAGGTGGATTTCGCCGCCGGCTCCTACGGCGCCATGAAGGCGGCGCTGATCCACTATGCCAAGGGATTGAGCCGGCAGCTCGTGGGCAAGGGCATCCGCGTCAACTGCGTCTCGCCGGGCAATACCTATTTCGAGGGCGGCATCTGGCAGAACATCGAGAAGAACCTTCCCGACCTCTTTGCCTCGACCCTCAAGGTCAATCCGACCGGCAAGTTCGGTACCGCCCAGGAGGTGGCCAGCGGTGTCGTCTTCATCTCCAGCCCTATGGCGAGCCGGATCTCCGGCACCAACCTCGTGATCGACGGTGCTCTCACGGTGGCGGTCTAGCGGAGGACGCGATGCCGGATCACACGAACCATACGATCCATCGCGATCACATCCATCACGGCTGGAACAATGCCTTCCCGCCGTGCCTCACGATCGCTCCCGGAGAAACCGTCCAGTTCGAGACCAAGGACGCCTCCTCCGGACAGCTTTCGCAGAAATCGACGGCGGCGGACCTGGCCAAACTCGATCTCGCCTTCGTCAATCCCGTCACCGGGCCGATCTTCATCGACGGTGCCAAGCCGGGCGATGCACTGAAGATCACGATCCTCTCCTTCAAGCCGTCCGGCTGGGGCTGGACCGGCAACATCCCGGGCTTCGGCCTGCTTGCCGACCAATTCCCCGAGGCGAGGCTGCATCACTGGAGCTACGATCCCGGCCTTGCGCCGGCGATGTACGGGCCTGGAGGCCGCGTTCCGCTCCGGCCCATGACGGGCACCATCGGAGTCGCCCCGGCGGCGCCCGGTTTGCACAGCATCATTCCGCCGCGCAATGTCGGCGGCAACATGGACGTGCGCGACATTTCCGAGGGCGCCGAACTCTATCTGCCCATCGAGGTGGAAGGCGCCTTGTTCTCGGTCGGCGACACGCACGCCGCACAGGGCGATGGCGAAGTCTGCGGCACGGCGATCGAAAGCCCGATCGACGTGGCGCTCAGGATCGATCTCGTGAAGGGCGCCAATCTGCGCTCGCCGCGCTACGTGACGCGCGGGCCCGTCACCGATCACTTCGACAAGAAGGGCTACGAGGTGACAACCGGCATCGGCCCCGATCTGATGGCCGGTGCGCGCATGGCGGTGTCGCAAATGGTCGAACTTCTGAGCCAGCGCCACGGCTACGCGCCGATCGATGCCTACATGCTCTGCAGCGTCTGCGCCGACCTGCGCATCAGCTCGATCGTCGACGTGCCGAACTGGGTCGTCTCCTATTACTTTCCGCGCATCGTCCTGGACTAGCGTTGCTGACCGGCACTCATCCCACGGGAAGTCCGGCCAAGCGCCAAAACCGACGGCAGCCGGGGCGGACGGAAAGCGCAAATGGCAGTCAACAGGCTGATCGTTGATACCGATGGCGGCGTCGACGACGCCCAGGCGCTCCTGTTGCTGATCGCCGCCGGCCGCATGCCGCACGCTGTCACCACGGCGTATGGCAACGTGGACTTGGACCTCGCCACACGCAATGTGCTGGCCACCCTTGCCGTCGCCGGTGCGTCGATCCCGGTTCACGCCGGGGCAGCGCAGCCGCTCGCGGAGGCACGGATTGACGCCCGCCACGTCCATGGTGATGACGGGCTGGGCGGCGCGCCGCGCCCAGCGCGGACCGCCGAGATCGCCGGCTCGGACGCGGTCGGCTTCCTCGCGTCCACCCTCGAGGAGGCCGCGGCGACAGGCGATCGTATCGATCTGCTGACGATCGGCCCGCTTACCAACCTCGCGCTGGCGCTGCAGCGCGCGCCGGCCGCCGTCCGCGGCATCGGGCGGCTCACCATCATGGGTGGCACGGTCTACGGCCGCGGCAACGTCACACCGGCGGCCGAGTTCAACGTCTTCTGCGATCCCGAAGCGGCCGCGGTCGTCTTTGGCCTCGCGGTCGACACCAAGGTCGTGCCATGGGAGGCGTGCCTGGCGCACGGACTGAGCGGCGTCGAGATCGACCGGATGTTCGCACCCCTCGGCGACAGCGAATACAGGACCTTCGTGCACGCCCTCGTGCAGCACGATCGCAACAGGCATTTGCGCAACGGCAAGGGCGATTCCTTCTTCTTCATCGACCCTCTTGCCGCGGCCGTTGCCGCTGAACCCGCCATCGTGACGCGGTCACTGCGTGCTTCCGTCAAGGTCGCCCTGGCGCCGGGCCTCACCCGCGGCATGACTGTCGTCGACCCGTCGGGACGCGTCGGAACGCCCATGGTCACGCTGGTCGAGCAGGTGGACCTCGGCCGCCTCGCCGCGCTCTACGCAGCATCGGTCGCCTACGTGCCGCGGCAGAAGCTCTAGCGCCGGTCACGGGCGGCGACGGCGCAGGGCCGCGGACAGTGCAATCGTCGCAGCGAGCCCGAGGCTTGCCATGATGACGATGGCATGACGCGGCCCGAACTGACCGGCGAGGAGGCCGATCGCGAGGATGCCGATCGGACCGGTGCCGATGCAGACCGTGACGATACCCATCAGACGGGAGCGCATTTCGGCGGGCGCCTCGGTAAGGATCAGGGTCGACTGCATGTTGCCGAACCCGGCCGTACCGAAACCGCCGGCGACCATCACGGCGAGGGCGAGCCAATAGGAGGGCGAGAGCGCCATCACGATCAGAGCGCACATGAAGAAGGCCGCCCCGCCGGCGAAGGCGAGCCGCCGGTCCATGCGCAGAAAGCCGGCGGCGATCAGCGCTCCACCGATCAGGGCGCCGATAGGCTCGCCTGCCGCCAGCAGCCCGACCAGGCTCGGAGAGACACCGAACTCGCCGAGGCCGAGCGGCGCCACCAGCGCAGAATAGGCAAAGGCGAAAGCGTTGGTGACGATCGTGATGGCGAACACCAGCAGGATCACCGACTTGGTTCGCGCGAAGGCGACACCTTCGGCGATGTCGACCAGGATGCGGCCGAACGCGAAACGGCGCGTGGTTTGCGTATGGGCAAGGCCTGCCATGGCCAGCGCGCCCAGTACCTGCACGAGCGCGGTCATCGTGTAGGTACCGCCCATGTGCAGCCATTGGAATGCCGCGCCCCCCAGCAGCGGACCGATCATGCGCGTCGCAGCCGAGGTCGTGGAATCCAGTGCTATCGCCGGCACGATGCGATGGGATCCCGCGACCTCGCCGACCATGCGCCGCCGCGTCGACATTTCCGTGGCCCACATGCTGCCGGACACCAGATTGCCGAGCGCCACCTGCCAGAGCACGAGATGGCCGGTGGTGGCCAGCCAGGCCAGCACCGCCGACACGCAGGCCGGCGCGATCAGCGACAGCATCACGATCAGCTTTCGGTTGACCGCCTCGGAGACTGCGCCCGCGAAGGCGCCGAAAACGAGTTGAGGCAGTTGGCGCGCGGCGACGACCGCGGTGACGGCCAACGCCGAGCCGGTGGTTTCGTAGGCGAACAGGCCCGACGCCAGAAGCTCCAGCCAGCGCATGGCGTTGGCGAAAGCGCCCACCAGCCACAATCGCAGAAAGTCCGGCGATGCCAGCAAGTCGCGCGCCGCCGATCGCGGCCGCGCTGTTTTCTGCGTCGATTCCATTGGGCTTCACGCTATCGGGATCGCCATCCCGCGGAAAAGTGAAAAGGGAGAAGAATGTCGCATGACGGCCGGGCCCGTTTCGGCGCCGCCACGCGCCACCTCGCCCGTGATCAAAGGACGAAGCGCAACGCCGCAAGCACGAACAGGGCGGTGACGGCAATCACCAGACTGCCGAGCGAGATCGTCCCGAGCGCCTGCGCCGGCGAAAGCTTCGCCATGTGGGCGGCGATCCAGAAGAACGGATCGTTGACATGGCAAATGGCGATCGAACCTGCACCGACTGCAGCGGCGGAAAGCGCCCGGCCGGCAACGCTGTCCAGCCCGAGGGCGGGCAACATCGGCTCGACCATGCCTGCTGCCGTCAGCACGGCCGAGAGGGAGTTGCCCTGCATGGTCTTGACGATGGCGGCCGCGAGGAAAGGGACCACCAGACCAAGCCTTGGATCGAGCACGTCTTCGGCCAGAAGCTCCGCCATGCCGGTCTCGTCGAGCACGCGGGCGAAGCCGCCGGCGGCGCCAACCGTCAGCAGCAATGGCGCCCAGCTCGTATCGGCAAGGTTGGACGGCTGCCAGCGCCCGGACAGCAGCAAAGCCAGGGCGAGAGCCAGCACCAGCAGGAACAGGGGATGGCTGATGCCGGTATAGAACTCGCGCCCGCCGCCTTTGCCCAAGGGCTCGGTCGGCATCTGGGCGATCGCCTGCACGATCAGCAGGGCGAGGGGCACGGCGACGGCGAGCCACGTGGTGGAAAGGTGGCCGTGTTCGGCGTCGCGCCTCATGCACGAGATCGCGAAGAACCAGCCGACGAGAGCTGTCAGGGCCGCCGTCGGCAAAGCGATCCAAAGGCCGCTCGAGCCTGCCGCCCCAAGGACCGAATTCGCGGCGACGGCGAGCGGAGCAGGGGGGACCAGCGCGTGCACGGCAAGCAGGGTGAGGGCGAGGCCGAGCGCCCGCCGCGGTGCGCTGCTGCCGGCGGGCTGAAGCAGCGCCAGGCTTCCGCTGGCCGAACCACCGAGCCCGGCCAGCACGGCGGCTACGGCGGCGGCCGGACCGGGCAACGGTTGCTTGATCAGAAGCGATTGCACGAGGCTCCCGGCCACGACCAGAAGGCCGGCCTGTTCCAGTGCCGCGGTGAAGCCGAGGCCGAACGCCCTGCCGATCGACTGGATGGTCATGTCGGCCGCAATGCCGTACCCCACCACCACGGCCATCAAGGCGAGAAAGACGGGAACCCGGAAGCGTTGAACAATGATCAGCAGGACGGCGATCGCGACCGGCAGCAGCAGAGCGGCAAGAATCATGCGGCCCGACCTTATTCTGCTGGTAGAGTGACGTCATGCGCCTCGTGTCGGCGGTCGCCGTCGTCCTGATCTGGTTGTGCGGGCCTGCACTGGCGCAAGGCAAGCTCGTCCGCATCGAAGGCAAGAATTTCATCGCGCCGGACGGCGGCACCCTGCACCTCAAGGGCATCAATCTCGGCAATTGGCTGATGCCCGAAGGCTATATGTTCAAGTTCGAAGTCGCGAAGGCGCCGCACCAGATCTACGACGCCTTCGACCGGCTGCTGGGGCCCGAGCGCGCCGCCGGCTTCTGGCACAGCTTCCGCAGGACCTATGTCGTCGAGGACGACATCCGCCTCATCAAGTCGGTCGGCTTCAATTTGGTGCGCATTCCGCTGCACTGGAACCTGTTCATGACCGAAGAGGGCGTCGTCACGGGCGAAGGCTGGCAGCTGATCGACCGCGTGCTGGGCTGGGCGAGGAAGGCCGGCCTCTACGTCATATTCGACCTGCATGCGGCACCCGGTGGCCAGACCGGCATCAACCATGACGACGGGCCGGGCTATCCGCTGATGTTCTACGTGCCGCGCGATCGCGACCTTACGGTGAAGCTCTGGCGGGCGATCGCCGCCCGCTATGCCGGCGATCCGACCATCCTGGGCTACGATCTTCTGAACGAGCCGGTCGCGCCCTATCATGACACGGCGACGCTCAATCCACGGCTCGAGCCGTTCTACAAACGGCTGACCGCCGCCGTACGCGCGGTGGATCCCGGCCGCATAGTTTTCCTCGCCGGCGGCCAGTGGAGCTCGAGCTTCGACATGTTCGGGCCGCCTTTCGCGGCCAACCTCGTCTATACCTATCATTCGTTCTGGGCCAGCACGAAGCGCGACTCGATCCAGCGCCACCTGAACTTCTCCAACCGCTATGATGTGCCGCTGTTCCTCGGGGAGACTGGCGAGCTCACCGACCGGTGGAACGAAGGTTTCCGCAAGCTGCACGAGGCGCACGACATCGGCTGGGCGTTCTGGACCTACAAGAACCTCGACTCGCCTTCCACGGTGGTCTCGATCCCGCGGCCCGAAGGATGGAACGAGATCGTCGCCTTCGCCGATGGCAAGCGCCGCGACAGACCGTCGGCCCCGGTCATCGACCGTGCCATCGCCCAGTATTTCGATGGCATGTCTCTGGCGAAGGCGACGATCCGTTGGAGTTATCTCGCGTCCCTCGGGCTGAAGTCAGGACCGGACGGATCGTCGGCGACGCGTTAGCTTGTCTTGGTGGCGTAATAGTCCGCCAACGCGTTCAGAGCCGCAGCCCCGTCGCCCTCGAAGGCCGGACCGTGCATCAGCGCGATGGTCCTGGGCGCAAGCGCGGCCAGCCGGCGCAAGGTCGGTGCCGCCTGGGGCGTCGCCGGCATGAACGGGACGGCCTTCCCGGTCGCGATGGCCGGCTCCACGATATCCGACGCTGTCGTTGCCGGGCACGCGCCGAACTGGGTGAAGAGGTCGCTGCTGAAGAGCGTGCCCGTCGTTTCCTCGTAGATCAGACCTGCGTCCCAGTTGTGCGGCACGTGCGGTGTGTCGAGCCAGCGCACCGTCTTGCCGCCGAGGTCGACGGTCTCGTCGTTCTTCAGCGCGCGCGGCCTGCGGTCGGCCATGTCGGTCAGCCAGATATTGCAGCCGACCCGTCCATGGGCGGGCGTGGCGTTGGGTGCCGCAGCCAGCCACTGGTTGAGGGCGCCGCTCTCGTCGGCCTCGACATGGCTGCAGGTCGTCCAGCGCAGCCTGGCCAACGGGATCACGCTCTTCACGGCTTCGGAAACCAGCGGGAACAACGAGCGCTGGCCATAGTGGAACAACAGTGGCTCGTCGGCATCGATCAGGAACTGGTTGAAAGTGAAGCCGGTCGGACCGACCGCGGGCACGAAGGTCGAAAGGCGATAGATCTTGTCAGCGATCTCGGTGACTTCGGTTTTCATCTCTGGCTCCGAGCTAGCGGCTGAGAACTTCGATCAGCTTGGCATTGAACGCGTCGGCCGCCTCGTAGGCAACCCAGTGGCCGGCGCCGGGAACGACGTTCATCTGGAAATCCGGCTGCAGGGCGCGGAAGAGATCGATGCGTTCCTGGATGTAGGGATAGGTGGTCGAGTCGAATTCGCCCCAGATGCCGGTGAGCGGCGTGTGCACCTGAGGGAGCACGTTGCTGAGAGCACCGGCGATTCCCATGTCGCGGCTGCGCGTCCTCGCGCGCGTGGTGTTCATGATCTGCATGTGGATCGCGACGCCGTCGACGTTCCTGGGATCGTGCAACATCAGGATTTCGAGATTGCGCCGCGCTTCGTTGACCAGCGTCTCAGCCGGCATCTCGGGCAGCAGCTTGTGCAGTTTCGGCCCCGGCTTGCGCCTGGCCTTCAGTCCGCCGGCGCCGACCAGGACGATGCGCTTGATGCGCTCAGGCATCAGGGTCGACAAGTGGCCCGACACCATGCCGCCGAAGGAAAAGCCTGTCAGAAAAAAAGAATGCGTTTTGGGCAGGACGACGTCGACCGCGGTCCTGACGCACTTCGTGACCGACCAGATGTCGCGCACGTCGTCGGGCGGATCGCTGTCGCCCAGCCCCGGCATGTCAGGCGCGTAGACCGTGTAGTGCTGTGAGAGCGGCACGACGTTCCGGATCCAGTGGACCCAGGACCCGGAGCCGCCGTGAAACAACAGCAGGATCGGCTTGCCCGAATCGACGCCCCACACACGCCACATCATGGTGCCGCCGTTGCCCATGGGCACGCGGACGGCCCGCGAAAGAGCGGCGACCGCTTCGATATGTTCGAGCGCCGTGCGGCCGTCCGGCAGGCGCGGCACGGCGGAGTAGTCGAGGCTCATGACGTGATCGCAGCCAGCAGGCGTTCGACGAAGCCCGGCGCCTGCTTGCGGTCGATCCAGCGCAGCACCGTCACGAGCTCATGATCCGGGTCGATCCAGACGATATGACTGCCCCAGCCCAGCGCGTAGTAGCTCCTCTGCGAGGCGGCAGCGAACTGCCGGCGATCGGCATTGAGCCACCACATCAGGCCGTAGAACGGCGCAACGGGGCAGGGTTTCACCAGCTCCGCCGTCCAGCCGTTGGGCAGGAGCTGCATGCCATTCCACATCCCGCCCTGCGCCACCAGCAGGCCCATGAGAGCGAGGTCGTGCGCGGAGATCACGATGCCGCCGCCCCAGTGACCGCCGCCCGGCACGGAGACCATCGGCTTGCCGTCGATGGCGACGGTCGAGTTCCGGTAGCCGTCCCACCGCCAGCCCGACGAGGCACCGATCGGATCCATGATCCGCCGCTTCAGGACGGATGGCAGCGGCTCCTTGAAGAGCTGCAGAAGCGACAGGCTGAGGCGATTCACGCGCACGTCGTTGTACTCGTAGAAGCTGCCGGGCTTCCTGAGCGGTCGCCGCGTGCCCTTGGGCGCCCCGGCCACGGCGAGCCCAACCACGCGGTTATGGTCGATGCGGTCCTCCTTGCCGAACAGCGTGCCTTGCCATTCGCTGGTCTGTGTCAGCAGGCGCCGCCAAGTGATGTCCTTGTTCTGCTCTCCAGCGAAACCGTCATCGAGCGCGTAGTCCGCGACCCTGTCGTCGAGGCTCCTGATCAACCCGTCGCCCAGCGCGACGCCCGCCAGCAGCGACAGGAAGCTCTTCGCGACGCTGAAGGTCATGTCGACGCGAGTCGCATCGCCCCATTCGGCCAGCAGCTTGCCGCCCCGATAGACGAGACCCGATGCGCGCCCGCGCGGCGTGACGGGCCCGAGGACCTCGCTGTCCGGCGGCGTCTCGCCGGAATCGTAGGTCATCACGAATTGCCCGTCGGGCATGTGCATGCTGTGCGGCCATCTGGATTCGGCCGCTTGGGCGAAGGCGATGGCCTCTCTGAGGTTGGACATGCCCGCAATCAACATTGGAGCCCGTCGCGGAGCAAGCGTAGAAAGCGCCGATGTCTCCGCCCACGATACTCTCGATCCGCCGACCCGATGACTGGCACGTGCACCTGCGCGACGGTCCGATGCTGGCGGCCTGCGCCGTCCATACTGCGCGGCAGTTCGCGCGCGGGATCATCATGCCGAACCTGGTGCCGCCGGTGACGAAGGCGGCCGAGGCGAGCGCCTATCGCGATCGCATTCGCAGAGCGGTTCCGGCCAGCCTCAAATTCGATCCGTTGATGACCTGTTATCTGACGGACGATGCCGATCCGGTGGAGCTCGTCCGTGGCAAGAGTGAGGGTGTATGGGTGGCGGCGAAGCTCTATCCCGCGCACGCCACGACCAACTCGGCGCACGGTGTGACCTCGATGGCGCAGATCGCCAAGGCGCTCGAGGCCATGGAGAAGGCGGGCATGCCGCTCCTCGTCCATGGCGAGGTGACCGATCCCGAGGTCGACATCTTCGACCGTGAGGCGGTGTTCCTCGATAAAGTGCTGATGCCGCTGCTTCGGCATCACCAGGGTCTCAAGGTTGTGCTGGAGCACATCACGACCCGTGAAGGCATCGGGTTCGTCGAGGCGCATCCGGGCCGGCTCGGCGGCACCATCACGCCGCACCATCTCAGCTACAATCGCAATGCGATCTTCAAGGGCGGCATCCGCCCACACTTCTACTGCTTGCCTATCGCCAAGCGCGAGAAGCATCGTCTCGCCCTGCGGCGCGCCGCGACGTCGGGCAATCCGGCATTCTTTCTAGGCACCGATACCGCTCCCCATACGGCGGACAGCAAGGAGTGTGCCTGCGGCTGTGCCGGCGTGTTCAATGCGCCGGTGGCGATGCAGGTCTATGCCCAGGTCTTCATGGAGGAGAACGCCCTCGACAAGCTCGAGGCCTTCGCCTCCCTGAACGGTCCACGGTTCTACGGTCTGCCGATCAACGAGGAGCGGATCATCCTGCGGGCCAAGCCGCTTGCCGCGCCCCAGCGCATCGATGTGCCTGGCGGCAATCAGAGCATCGTGGTCTTCCGGCCCGACACGCCGGTGGAATGGTCGTTCTAGAGGTCTTCCTTTTCCCAACACGGGGGAGGCGAAAGATCTCGGATCGCTCTATCTTCCGATCCATGAGCAAACGAACGATACCTGCCGACGCGGTGATGCGCGGCACCGACAAGGGTTATGTCCACCATATGGGTCCGGCCCTCAAGCCCGGCGGCGAGCGCCCGGTTGAAAAGTTCGACCAGAAATATCCGTACATGCGGCCGCGTGATGCGGCGACTTTGATCCTGGTGCGCATGAAGGGCAAAACGCCTGAAGTCTTGATGGGCTGCCGCGATGCCAAGCACGCCTTCATGCCCAACCGCTATGTGTTCCCCGGCGGACGCGTCGACCTTGCCGACGCGCACGTCCCGATTGCCACCCCGCTCGATCGCCACGTCAAGGCGCGCCTGCTGAAGGCGGCGTCCGCGCGACGTGCGCAGGCCCTGGGTGTGGCAGCGGTGCGGGAGACCTTCGAGGAGACCGGCCTGATGCTGGCCAAGCCGCTCAAGGGCGGCGCACCGGGCAAGGATTACGGCGCGCATTGGCGCGGCTTCCTCGACAAGGGCATGGGCCCGGCACTCGATTGCCTCGATCTGATCGCACGCGCCGTGACGCCGCCTGGCCGGCCGCGGCGCTTCAATGCGCGCTTCTTCATGGCGCGCGCCGAGGAGGCGACTGGCGAGATCCGCCATTCGAGCGAGATGGGTGACATACGCTGGGTAAGGCTCGACGAAGCCCGCGAGCTGCCGCTACCGACCATCACCGGCTTGATCCTGGGCGAAATTGGGCGGCTGGTGAAGGAGCCGCCAGACCGCAGCAGGCAGCGCAAGATCCCGCTTTTCATCACGGTGCACCGCAGGCACCTGATGATCGAGGAGTAGCGCTATGGCGGCGCCGGTCGGCACTGCATCGTCGCCTGCCGAGAGAGCGCCGCTCGCCGCTGCCAGCCCGACCCTGCCGCCCCGCGGCGGCGTCCGACTGCGCGCCCTGGTGCTGATCCGCTGGGCAGCCGTGGCCGGACAGCTTTTCACCGCCGCGGTCGTTCATTGGGGCCTGGGCTTTACCTTGCCGCTGCTGCCGGTCGGCGGGGCGATCGCGCTGTCGGCGCTGCTCAATCTCGCAGTGAGCCTGGGGCGGCCGGCCTCGGTGCGTATCGACGACCGCGAAGCCACGATCTTCCTCGCCTTCGACATCGTGCAATTGGCCGTCCTGCTCTATCTCACCGGCGGGCTTACCAATCCGTTTGCGCTGCTGCTGCTGGCGCCGGTCGCGATCGGCGCCACCATCCTGTCGCTCGCCAGCAACATCGCGCTGTCGCTGCTCACCATCGTCAGCATCGCCGTCCTGGCGCTGCTTCATCAGCCGCTGCCATGGCTCGGCGTGGCGCCGGACCTGCCGGAGATCTACCAGGCCGGATTCTGGGCGGGCCTCACGCTGACGACTCTTTTGATCACGCTGTACGGCTGGCGGTTGGCCGAGGAGGCCCGGCAGATGAGCGACGCGTTGGCGGCGGCGCAGGCGGCCTTGGCGCACGAGCAGCGTCTGTCGGCCCTGGGGGCGCTTGCGGCCGCGGCGGCGCACGAGCTCGGTACGCCGCTCTCGACTATCACCGTTGTGGCCAAGGAGATGCTGCGCGAGGTCGAGCCGGACGATCCTTTGCGCGAGGACGTCGAATTGCTGGCGACCGAGTCCGACCGCTGCCGCTCGATCCTGGCCCGCCTGTCCGTCGATCCGGCCGGCGATGTCTCGGATGCCTACACGCTGGTGCCGTTGCCGGCGCTGATCGAGGCGGCCGCCCAGCACTGCCGGCGCGATGGTATCGCCACCGCCTTCGAAGCAGGCCCGATCGGTGACGGCGCTCCGAAGACCGCGCCTGTCCAGGTGCGAAGTCCCGAGATCATGCAGGGCATCGGCAACATCGTGCAGAACGCGGTGTCCTTTGCACGAGTCGAGGTCCATATCGCGACGCGCTGGACCACCGAATGGTCAGAAGTCGAAGTGGCGGACGACGGCCCGGGCTTTTCGGAGGCGCTGCTCGACGAGCTCGGCACGCCCTTCATTTCGACCCGCCAGGGCGTGGAAGGCCATATGGGCCTCGGGGTCTTCATCGCCAAGACCTTGCTGGAGCGGACCGGCGCATCGGTGAGTTTCGGCAATCGCGGCGACGGAAAGGATGGCGCTACCGTCGTCGTGCGCTGGCCAAATCCGGTCTTCAAGGCTACATAGCGCCCAGATCGGAGGATCGAGATGAGCCAGGACACAAGCGCCAACCGCTCCGTCTCGCCCGTTATTGCCGGCGTGACGAACAGCAAGGACCGTACGCTGCTGATCGCCGACGACGACGCGGCTTTCCGCAATCGCATCGCCCGCGCGCTCGAATTGCGCGGCTTCATCGTGACCGCGGTTGGTTCGGTGGCCGAGGCGCTGGCGCAGACGGCCCGGCCACCGGCCTTCGCGGTGCTGGACCTGCGGCTGGGCGATGGAAACGGGCTCGAACTGGTGGGCCCGCTGCGTCAGGCCCGGCCCGACATCCGCATCGTCGTGCTGACCGGCTACGGCAACATTGCGACCGCGGTCGCCGCCGTCAAGGAAGGCGCCATCGACTATCTCGCCAAGCCCGCCGACGCCGATGCGATCGAGCAGGCATTGACCACGCACGGCCGCAAGCTGCCGCCACCGCCCAGCAACCCGATGTCCGCCGATCGTGTGCGCTGGGAGCATATCCAGCGTGTGTTCGAGCAATGCGACCGCAATGTCTCGGAGACGGCGCGCCGTCTCAACATGCATCGCCGGACCTTGCAGCGCATCCTCGGCAAGCACGCGCCGCGAGAGCATTGAAGCCGGGCCCGCAGCCTCAGGCCTTGCGGCTCTGTGCGTTCCAGAACTGCTCGAGGTTGGCGATCAGCGCCGGGCTGAAATGACACCGGGCCTGCTCGCGGGCATAGATCGCCGCATATTGCCGGAAGAGATCGAACGGCTCGGCCGCGAGCCGCATCGCCCGGCGATTGCCGATCGCTCCCACCACGCCTGACGTCGAAAGGCGATCGATCACGCGCGCGATGGCCGCATCGACCTCGTCGGGCGCCACGACCTCGTCGCAGATCATGCGGCCGACCTCGGAATCGCACTCGATGCGGCGCTCGTACATGATCGCCTGGCGGGTGACGCGATCTCCGACGAAGCGGGACATGCGCAGGTTGGCCATCGCCGGAATGATGCCTTCCTTGCGCGCCGGCAGGGTCATGTAGGCGTCCTTCGCGGCGATGTTGAAATCGGTGGCCAGCAAAATCTGGCAGCCGCCCCCGATGGCGAACGTATCGACGGCGGCGATCCAGAGCTTCTCGATCGAATCGCCCGACACCTCGTCGGGCGTTACATCCGGCTTGGCAAGCCCGCGAAACATCTTGTTCACGAACCCCAGGTCGCGGATCAGGAACCACAAAAAGGGAATCTTCCCGTAGTAGATGTGGGTGAGATTGATGCCGGCATTGAAAACGCGCCGGCCAGCGTACTTGCCCCCCGGTACCACGTCGCCCCGCAGCACCGCCATCTGGCTCTGCCGATCGAGGATGCAGACGTCGGCGCCGATCTCGGTTGCAATCTGGGTATCGTTGTCCTCCGCATTGAGGAAACGCCGGTTGGAAAACAGCAGCACAGCGGCCTTGCCCTGCCGCTGCACTTTCGCCGTGCCGAGATCGAGCCGGCCGTCGCGCTCGAACTTGGCGAGCGCGTCGGCGGATTCGGCACGCGGCAGCAACATCGCATGGCAGAGATGGCGGCCACAGTCGGGATCGGCCAGGAACTGATTGCAGAGAATGCCCTGGTCGATCTCGCAGCCGTCCTTCTCGCTTTGCCGCAGCTCGGCGTCGGCCGCGACCTCGGCGCGGGTGGGCACGAGGCCGGAAACCAGACCGGCCGCTTCATAGACGAGCTCCTCCAACCGCACGAACTTGCGCCGGCCATCGGTCAGCCTGTCGTACAGGGTGCGGGCGTGGATGCGCAGGAAGGCAAAGCGGGCCTCGCGTGCCGCCTGCTTGATTGCCTCGGCGGCTTCGGATTCGATCGCGTTCCGTCGCGACTTGGCGGGCAGCCGCGCCAGCCGCGCGCCCTGCTCGCGCCAATAGGCGGAGAACGCAGCAGCGTCGGCCGCGAAGTCGCCGGCGGTTGCCGCCGGCATCGAAACGACCGAGTCCATGCTGACGCGTCCTGTCCGGTGAGGCCCGAAAAACTGGAGCGGGCGACGGGATTTGAACCCGCGACCTACGGCTTGGGAAGCCGACGCTCTACCCCTGAGCTACACCCGCGCGAACGATATTCTAGCCCGTGGTTGCGCCCGAGGTCCAATCGTGTATCTCAACCGCCATGCTGGACGAAATTCTCACATCGGAAGAACGCGCTGTCGTCGCGCGGGCCCACGACTTTGCCGAGCAGCATGTGGCGCCCGACGCTGCGCAGTGGGAATGGGACCGGCACTATCCGCTTGAGACGATCAAGGCTGCTTGTGCGGTCGGGCTCAATACGATCGAGCTGGACAAGGCGCATGGCGGGCAGGGCCTCTCTTTCTCCTGCAAGCTGCGCGCCTTCGAGGAGATCGCCAAGGCCGACTTCGCCTTCGCCTTCGCGCTCATCAATCACCACAATGCGTGCGCCCGCTTCGCGCGCGACGGGCAGCCGGGGCAAGTGGCGCGTCTCCTGCCGCGCATGATCGCGGGCGACCTGATCGGCTGTGCCGGGCTGAGCGAACCGGGCGTGGGCAGCGATTTCGGCGCGCTCGAGATGAAGGCCGAGCGCGTCGAGGGCGGCTGGAAGCTGAACGGTGCCAAGGCCTGGATCACCAATGCCGCTGTTGCCGGTCTCTCGGTTGGCTATGCGCAGACCGACAGGGCGCAGGGTTATCGCGGTATCGCCTGTTTCGCGATCGAGGCGGAACGGTCGGGCTTTCAGCGCGAGCCGCCGTTCGCCCTGCATGGCGGCCACGCCATTGGCGTCGGCGGTTTCCGGCTGGTCGACTACCTTGCGCCCGACGAGGCGGTACTGCAGCCACCCGGGCAGGCCTTCAAATCGGCGCTTGCCGGCATCAACGGCGCGCGCGCCTACGTCGCCGCCATGTGCTGCGGCATGCTGCAGGCAAGCCTCGAGACGGCCGTGCGCTACACGCAGCAGCGCAAGACCTTCGGCCAGCCCGTGCTCGACCACCAGGGCGTGCGCTGGAAGCTGGCCGATGCCGCTACCGACCTCGAGGCGGCACGATTGCTTGTGTATCGTGCGGCGCGGCTGATCGACGAGGGCGGCGACGCCGTGCTGCCGGCGGCCTACGCCAAGAAGTTCGCGACGGACATGGCCTTGACCCGCATCGCCGATTGCATCCAGGCCATGGGCGCAAACGGTCTGCTTGCCGACTATCCGCTGGCCCGCCACCTCGCCTGTGCCAAGGTCGCCGCTTACACCGACGGCTCGATCGAGATGATGAACGAGCGAATCGGCGCGGCCTTGCCCCGGCTTTTCGGGACGGCCGGATGATCCTGTCGACCATCGAGATGCATACGGGCGGCGAGCCGACCCGCATCATTGTCGACGGTTGGCCGGCGTTCGAGGCGCCCACCATTCTCGGCAAACGGCGCGAAGCGCGAGAGAAGTTCGATCATCTGCGGCGTGGTCTGATGCTCGAGCCGCGCGGCCACGACGGCATGTACGGTGCCCTTCTGGTCGAGCCGGATCATCGCGAGGCCGATCTCGCCGTACTCTTCATGCACAACGAGGGCTACAGCACGATGTGCGGCCACGCCACGATCGCACTGGCTCGCTGGGCAGTTGAAAGCGGCCGTGTGAAGCGGCAGCCGGACGGGACGATCGTTCGGCTGCAATGTCCCTGCGGCCTCGTGGTGGCGCACGTCGCATCGGACGGCTTCGTGCGGTTCGAGAGCGTGCCGTCCTTCGCCTATGCGCTCGATCGCATCGCGCCGACCGCGACATGGGGCCCCGTGACGGTCGATATCGCCTATGGCGGCGCGTTCTATGCCGTCCTGGAGGCCGCTTCGATCGGGCTCGATCTGCGCCGCTCGCCGATGCGGACCATCGCCGATGCGGGCGAAGAGATCGCGCGCGCAGCCGCACCGGCCATACCGATCGAGCATCCCGACGAGCCCGATCTCGCCTTTCTCTATGGTACCATCCTGACCGACGGCGGCGACGGCTCGGACAAGCCCAGCCGCAATGTCTGTGTCTTTGCCGGCCGGCAGATCGATCGCAGCCCGACCGGCAGCGGCGTGAGCGCACGGATGGCGCTGCAGCTTGCACGCGGGCAGGCCAGGATCGGGGAACAGCGTCGGTTCGAGAGCTGCACGGGTGCCGTCTTCACCGGCCGCGCGCTGCGCGAGGCCGAGGTCGTGGGCTCGCGCAAGGCCGTCACCGTGGAGGTCGGCGGTCGGGCCCATTTCATCGGCGAGAGCCGCTTTCGTCTCGATCCAGACGACCCCCTGCGTGAGGGATTTTCCTTGAACCTTGCACCATGACCAGCTTTTCCGGGCCGCGTCTTTCGCTATGGAATCAGAGGCTGGGCGTCGTTCCCGATCAGGTTTGGGAGCAAACCGGCCTGCGGACGCTTGTCCTGGCCGACAATGACCTGACGGAAGTGTCCGAACGCATCGGCGAATTGAAGAATCTGCGGATGCTCGACCTTGGCCACAACAAGCTTCGCCGGCTGCCGGACAGTCTGGGCGCAATCGAAGGGCTGAGCGACTTCCTGTACTTGCACGACAACGAGCTGGCGGCGCTGCCGCCGTCGCTGATGGGTCTAAAGCGCCTCCGCTATCTCAACATCAGCGAGAACGCATTCGAGGCCCTGCCTGACGCCGTGACAGGCATGGTAGGCCTGATCGAGCTCCGGGTTACCGACAACCGCCTGACGGCGCTCCCGGCGTCCATCTCGCGCCTGATACGGCTGCGTGAGCTGCACTTGCGCAATAACCGGCTGGGCACCTTGCCGGCCGCCATCGTTTCCTTGCGTGAATTGCGCCAGATCGACCTCAGGGGAAACCCTGTCACGCGCCTCCCCGAAGGGCTTGTTACGCTGCCACGGCTCGAAAAGCTCGACCTTCGCTGGGTGACCACACTGAAACCGCCCGAATGGTTCACCCAACTCGAAGCCCGTGGCTGCGCAATCTACCTCTAGGCATTGTGCGCTCGGCGCAGCGCCTGGTCGAGATCGTCATAGAGATCGCCGCCGTCTTCGACGCCGACCGAGAGGCGCAGCAGGTCGGGCGGACAAGGCGTTCCCGGCCCTTCGATGCTCGCACGGTGCTCAATCAGGCTTTCGACGCCGCCGAGCGACGTCGCGCGCTTCCAAAGCCCGACGCGGGCCGCGGTAGCGACGGCAGCGCGTTCGCCGCCTTTCACCCTCACCGACAGCATGCCGCCAAAGCCGCCTTTCATTTGCCGCGCCGCGACCGCGTGGCCGGCAAACGAGGGCAAGCCAGGGTAGAGTACCGCCGTCACCATCGGATGGGCCGAGAAGCGTTCGGCCAAAGCCTGCGCCGACCGGCAGGCCCATTGCATACGCGGAAAGAGGGTTCGGATGCCTCGCATCAGCAACCAGGCCTCCGTTTGACCGAGGATCGTGCCGAGCTGGGCACGGATTGCACAGATCTTGGCCCAATACGCATCGTCACTTGCTGCGATCAGGGCACCGGCGATGATGTCGGAATGGCCGTTGAGGTATTTGGTCGCCGAATGCATGACGATGTCCGCGCCAAGCTCGATCGGGCGGGTCAGCACCGGCGTCGCCACGGTCGAATCGACGGCCAGCAGGGCGCCGGCCCTGTGGGCGACCTCGGCAGCTGCGGTGATGTCGGTGACGCCCCATGTGGGATTGGCTGGCGTTTCCAGCCAAACGAGCTTGGTTGCTCGCGGCCTGACCGCGGCGGCGATGGCGTCGGTCCGCCCGGCATCGACGAAGTCGACCTTGAGGCCCCAATGGGTGGCGAAGCCAGCAAGCCAGTTGCGCAATGCCCAGTACATCACCTTGGGCACGACCACGTGATCGCCCGGCGAAAGCGCAAGGAAGCAGGCGCTGGCAGCGCTCATGCCCGAGGAGAAGACCAGCGCCTTGGGCCCGCCTTCCAGGGCAGCGAGCGTGGCCTCGACCTGATCGAACGTGGGATTGTCCGCGCGCGCGTAGACGCGGCCCGAGCGGTAGCCGTTGTCCTCATCGCGCTGATAGGTGCTCGCCATATGGATCGGCGGCACGACGGCCTTGGTGACGGGGTCGATCCATCCCATGGCCTGCGCCGCCAGGGAGGCGGCGGAAAAGCCCGAATCTTTCATGCTTGGCCCTTGGCTTACGAAATGCTTACGTCGCACAAAATGATAGCGCATTCGTTGCCTTGGTATTGGCGATGGACCACAATTGTTTTATCGATTGTGAAGTCGATCGGTCGGCAATCGAAAATGGTGCCCCTCGCGGCGACGTGATCGCGGTCAACGAGGGGCCACTCACAGGGGATGCAGAGTATGGAACTGGAACCCTCGATTCAGCCACTTCAGGTTCAACCTGCTGGCCGGGGCGATCGTGTCGCCCGCACACGCGAGGCGATCGTCTCATCAACGTTGACGCTCGCCATGGAAGGCGAGGTCGCGCCCATCGTGCGCGACATCGCCAAGCTCGCCGGCGTATCCGCGCGCACCGTCTTCCAGCACTTTGCCGACACGGCCGAACTTTATGTTGCCGTGCTTGGTCGCGCGCTGGGCGGCTGGAAGGCGGCCACGTCGGAGCCGGAAGCCCGCAAGCCGCTCGACGAGCGCATCTCCACGGTCGTCAGCAGCCGCGCCGGGCGCTACGAATCGCTGCGACCCATGTGGACGTTCGTCGAGACGCTGTGCCGCCGCTCCAAGGATGCCGCCCAAAGGACGACAGAGGTCTACTCGGACAATCGCGAGCAGATCGCGAGGTCGTTCGGGCAGGAATTGACGGCACTGCCGGACGACAAGCGCGAGCACACGCTCAACGCGCTTGCCATGGTGCTGGCGCCCGAAAGCTGGATCGTGCTGCGCGAACGGCTCGGCCTCACTGCCGAACAGGCGCGCGACGAGTGGCGCTTCATCGTCGATGCGATCTTCAAGGACAGCATCGACCGCTAGCGCCGCTGCCTCGAGGCACGACCCACCAGTTCTTCGAGGGCGCGGTCGCGCAGGCCGAGCGCGACGAGGTGCGCTTGCGTATGGCGCAGATAGTCCAGATTGCTGCCGGTCGCGCCGCGGCCCTGGCGGATGACGCGGAGTGCCTTTGCCATTGCCAGCTTTCCGGCAAATTGCCGGTGCTTGCGATCGGCAAGATAAACGAGCGCGGCGACGGTTCGGCCGTCGGCAAGGTGAACCGGCCTGATATCCTCCTCGTAGACGCCGTCATTCTCGATTTCGCGGACCCGGAGATAGCGCCGGACGTCGTCATATTGCTGCGCCGGCAGGCGATGGGCGATGCCGCGACAGCTTCCACCGGGCAGCAGCCCGAGGATGAGACCGGGCGTTTCGGGCGTGCCGCGATAGTGCTCGGAGTAGATGCAGAAGGCGCGGTGCCAGCCATGCAGGCGTGCGCGAAGCGTCTCGGGCGCGGCAAAGCCGGGGTTCCACATCAGCGAGCCGTAGCCGAAGACCCAGCGAGGCCGCTTCTTGTTCACGCCTGATTGAGGTGGATCAGTGCGCGCCGGATTTCCCGGGTGCGGTTGAAGAGGTCGAACAGCTTCTCTCCCTCGCCCCAGCGGATGGCGCGCTGCAGGTAGAAGAGGTCCTCCTGAAAGCGGGCGAGGACCTCGAGCACGGCCTCGCGGTTGTTCAAGAAGATGTCACGCCACATCGTCGGATCGGAGGCGGCGATGCGCGTGAAGTCGCGAAATCCGCCAGCCGCGAAGCGCAGCACCTCGGCGTTGAGGTGGCCACCGAGATCGTCCGCCGTGCCGACGATCGTATAGGCGATGAGGTGGGGCAGATGCGAGGTGATGGCGAGGATGCGGTCGTGATCAGCGGGATCCAGACGGTCGACCTGGCTGCCCAGGGCTTTCCAGAAGCTTTCGACCCGATCAACCGCCCCGGCATCGCACTCCGGCAGCGGTGTCAGGATCGTCCAGCGACCGTCGAACAGTTCGGCAAAGCCCGCCTCGGGACCGGAATTCTCGGTGCCTGCGACGGGATGGGTCGGCACGAAATGCACGCCGGCCGGAAGGTGCGGGCTCATTGCCTCGATCACCGCCTGCTTCACCGAGCCGACGTCCGAGATGATGCAGCCTTTCTTGAGCGCCGGCGCGATCGCTTTGGCCACGGCACCGCACGCGCCGACAGGCGTACAGACAAAGACCATGTTCGCGCCTTCGCAGGCCGCGGCGAGGTCGGTGCCGCAACGATCGACGAGCTTCAGCCGGTTGGCCGTGGCCGCCGTTTCCGTGCTGCGGGTCGCGGCCACGATCTGCTTGGCCAGCCCGGCGCGGCGGGCGGCGAGCGCGATCGACCCGCCGATCAGGCCAATGCCGATCAGCGCGATCTTGTCGAACATGGGTGTAGTCATTTGTATCGGGCGACGAAACGGGCGAGGCTTTCCTGCACCAGCTTCATTTCCTTCTCGGTGCCGATAGTGATGCGCAGGAATTCGGGCAGGCCGTAGCCCGCGATCATGCGCGGGATCAGCCCATCGTTCATCAGCCAGTCGTTGGCCAAGGCAGCTCGTTCCTTCGAGCCGAAGCCGACAGAGATGAAATTGGCCGCGCTGGGCAGCGGCTTGAGGCCAAGCTTGGTGCACTCGGCGCTGAACCACGGCAGCCAGATGTCGTTGTTGGTGCGGCTGGCATCAGTGTGGGCGATGTCCTCCAGCGCCGCGACGCCGGCGGCCTGCGCCGCTGCATTGACATTGAACGGCTGACGCAGGCGGCTGATCGTGTCGACGACGGCTGGCGGGCCGTACATCCAGCCGACCCGCAGCGCGCCCAGCGCATAGATCTTGGAGAAGGTGCGGGTCATGACGATGTTGTCGGCCTTGTCGACCAGATCGATTCCCGATTCGTAGTCGTTGCGGCTGACATACTCGGCATAGGCCGCATCGATGATCAGCAAAACGTTCTTTGGCAGGCCCGCATGCAGCTTCCGCACCTCGTCCTTGGTGAGGTAGCTGCCGGTCGGGTTGTTCGGATTGGCGATCTCCACGATGCGCGTCTTGTCCGTCACCTTGGCGAGCATCGCATCGACGTCGCAGCGATAGTCCTTCTCCGGCGCCGCGATCGGTGTGGCGCCCGCGCCGAGTGCATTGATGGGATACATCAGGAAGCCGTACTGGCTGTAGACCAGCTCGTCACCCGGTCCGCAGTAGGCGCGGATCAGGAGATTGAGCAGCTCGTCGGAGCCGCAGCCGCAGATGATGCGCGTCGGGTCGAGGCCATAGCGCCGGCCGATCGCCGCGCGCAGCTTCTCTGCACCGCCATCGGGATAGCGGTGCAGCTCGGCCGCCACCCTGGCATAGGCCGCCATCGCCTTGGGCGAAGGTCCAAGCGCGCTCTCATTGGACGAAAGCTTGGCGATCGGTTCCTTGCCGTCCACCGAGTCCTTGCCCGGAACGTAGGGCGCGATCTTCATGATGCCGGGCCGCGGTGTGAGCGCGCTCATGGCAGGTCTCCCGTTTCGAAACGATCAGGGCCGGGCGCTCGCCGGCACCGCATAGGCACCGATCGCGGCAACACTGCCGCGGTCGAGCTCCAACGCCTTCTCGAGGCCATGTAATCGTTGGTCGCCATCGGCGATCACGCCTGGCAACTCGAGCAAATAGTGATGCACGCCGCCGGCAAGCTGGTCCAGTGCCGATGTGAATGCAGGCAAGCCGGCCTTGCCCAGGGCGCCTGCGATCCGGTTGCGGCTGATGCCCGACGGGGCTTGCAGAACCACGAGGGCGCGATCGTCGCCGCTTTCCTCGGGCTCGATGCGCGCCAGCATCAGGGCCGAGATGTCGCGCGCGCGCGCATTGGGCATGGCCAGGAATGGCAGGCGAGCTACCACGTTGGGCAACGTTGCCTCGCCACTGGCGAGCAGCGGCCACCAGGCAGCCGTATCGGCCTCGATCGGCGCCGGAACGACACCTACGGTGGCGGGGTTTGTCCTTACCTCGGCCAGCACCTGGGCGGGCGATTCGTAGGCCACCATCGGGATCTGGCAGCCGAAATGATCGCGCGCGACATCCCAGTAGCCGGGCTGATCGGCCGGGCGGCAGACCGCGATCCTGAGGTTCTTGGTCTGCATCAGCGCGAAGGCACTGATCATCTCGCGCCACATGCGATAGACGGCGGCGACCGGAAAGGCACCGTCATGCATGGCCAGCCGCTTGCGCAGGATCCGGGCTTCGCGGCCGGGTCGCATGGCGAGTCCGCCGCCCGTTTTGGCGGCGGCGATCTGACCCACGAGGGACGCCCGGCGGCGAATGAGCCCGTGCAACTCGCCATCGATGGTGTCGATTTCCTGTCGCAGGGGTTCGAGACTGGGTGCGTCCATGGAGCCAAGAAGAACTGGGAGCAGCGCGGATACTACGTTCGCCCCGGCTGCGTAAAGGCAAACAACATCGCAAGGCTTGCACGGCACCGGCGTGGTCCGTATAAAAGCATCCGTGGAATTTGAGCCGACCGGCTTGCGGCCACGTTAATCCTCGCTAAAAGGTCGGAGCGCCCGAAAAAGCCCCCGCCCTTCCGGTCGGGGGTTTTTGTTGCGCCGGTTGCAGATCCGGCGCGGGGAGCGGAATGTGCCTGTCGAGCTGGACGACCTGACCGACGCCGAACGAAAGGCTCTCGCCCGATGTCACCAGGCGGTGCTGGGCCGCCGGCGCCCGCTGCGGCTCGATTGCGGCGTTGAGCTTGGCCCCTATCGTCTGGCGTACCAGACCTATGGCAGGCTGAACGCCGATAAATCGAACGCGATCCTGCTCTGCCATGCCCTGACGGGCGACCAGTTCGCGGTCGAATGTCATCCGGTGACCGGGAAGCCCGGCTGGTGGGAGTCGCTGGTCGGGCCAGGCAAGGTGCTCGATCCGGCTTGCTACTTCATCATCTGCGCCAACGTGCTGGGCGGCTGCATGGGCAGCACGGGACCGATGGCGCGTGACGGTGTGACCGGCCAGCCCTGGAACCTGCGCTTCCCCGTCGTCACTGTCGGTGACATGGTGCGCGCCCAGGCCGAGCTTCTCGACCATCTCGGCATCCCGGACCTGTTCTGCGTCATTGGCGGCTCGATGGGCGGCATGCAGGTTCTCGAATGGGCGGCCAGTTACCCGAGGCGCGTCTTCACCGCCGTGCCGATCGCCTGTGCCGCGCGTCATTCGGCGCAGAACATCGCCTTCCACGAGGTCGGCCGCCAGGCGATCATGGCCGATCCGGAGTGGAAGGGCGGCGACTATCGCCTGCACAATACCGTGCCCGCCCGCGGCCTCGCGGTAGCGCGCATGACGGCGCACATCACCTATCTTTCCGAGCTGGCCTTGCAGCGCAAATTCGGCCGCTCGCTGCAGGATCGCGACGCACTGGGCTTCGGTTTCGACGCCGACTTCCAGGTCGAAAGCTATCTCCGGCACCAGGGCTCGACCTTCGTCGATCGCTTCGACGCCAATTCCTACCTCTACATCACGCGCGCCATGGACTATTTCGATCTGGCGGCCGCCCATGGCGGGGTGCTCGCCAAGGCCTTTGCCGGCACGCCGACACGCTTCTGCCTGATGTCCTTCACCTCGGACTGGCTGTTCCCGACGCGCGAAAGCCGCGAGATCGTGCGCGCTCTGAACGCGGCCGCGGCCAATGTGTCGTTCGTCGAGATCGAGAGCGACAAGGGTCACGATGCCTTCCTCCTCGATGAGCCCGAGATGTTTCGCACCCTGGAGGGCTTCCTGAAAGGCGCCGCACTCGTGCGCGGTCTGGGAGAGGTGTCATGACCGCCGCTGCGATCCGCGTCGACCTGCAGCTCATCGCCGACATGGTCGAGCCGGCGACCCGGGCACTCGACGTCGGCTGCGGCGACGGTTCGTTGCTCGCCTATCTGGTGAGCTTCAAGCGCGTCGACGCGCGCGGCATGGAGCTGAGCCAGACGGGTGTGAATGCCTGCGTGGTCAACGGCCTCTCGGTGATCCAGGGCGACGCCGACACCGACCTGCGCGACTATCCCGACGATGCCTTCGACTACGTGATCCTGAGCCAAACGCTGCAGGCGACGCGCGAGCCGCGCGTGGTGCTGCAGCAGATGCTGCGCGTCGGCAAGCGGGCGATCGTGTCGTTCCCCAACTTCGCGCACTGGCAGGTGCGTCTGCGCCTGGTGTTCGGCGGCCGCATGCCCGAGACGCCGTCGCTGCCCTTCAAGTGGTACGACACGCCCAACATCCATCTCTGCAGCATCGACGACTTCCGCGCGCTGTGCCGCGACATGGGCGTGCGGGTCGAGCGCGCCGTGGTCCTGAATCGTAACAGCCGCCGCATCCACATGCCGCCCCTGCTCGCCAACCTGTTCGGCGAGCAGGCGGTGTTCATGCTGCGGCGGGATTAGCGCGCGTACTCGCAAATCACTGCGGGACTTGTGCGCTTGTCCTGACATACTCGATCGTTCCGGGCCGTGAGGCGCGTGGTGCCGCGGATGTCCTGATAGTTTCGACGAACCGCATGCATTGTGCTAAATTTGGTAATGAGCCAAATGGCTAACGATCATGGGCGAGAAACCACAGATAATTCGTTCACTGTTGCCATGGTTCGGAGTTCGACGGGAACCACTTCGAGGCGTGGCTGAGATCGTATTGGGACACCCGCTAGGAGGTCGAGATTCCCTGGCGACGCCCGGTATTGCGGAAAGACAAGCTCGAGCCGCGGCTCAGGAAGGCAGGCCAAGGTCGAATGCGAATGCCAAGGAACTGGCCGAAAGAGCCGAAGCCGACTTGGTGCAGGAGCGTGCCCGCAGCCAGGAACTTGAGAAGCAGCTGTCGATCCACCAGACCGACCTGAAGCTGGTGGCGCAGGAACGTGCCCGAAACCAGGAGCTGGAGAGGCAGCTGGCGGCACGTGCGAA
>NZ_DATBFE010000124.1:0-99960 GCF_036558665.1 Reyranella sp.
GGCGCAGGCTTATCTCGGCAAGGGCATGGGCGCTGCATCGGCGCTGGCCAAGACGTTTTTCCTGCTCTCGATGCTCGGTTTTTTGATCAAGGTGCCGGCCGTGCCGTTCCACACCTGGCTGCCGGACGCGCACGTCGAAGCGCCCACGCCGATCAGCATGATCCTGGCGGCCATCCTGCTGAAGATGGGCGGCTACGGCTTCATTCGCTTCTCGGTGCCGCTGATGCCCGAGGCGACGCAGTATTTTGCACCGCTGATTTTCGGATTGAGCATCGTGGCCATCATCTACACCTCGCTGGTCGCGCTGGTGCAGGAGGACATGAAGAAGCTGATCGCCTATTCATCGGTCGCCCATATGGGCTTCGTGACGATCGGCATCTATGTCATGAACATGCAGGCCGTGCAGGGTTCGATCTTCCAGATGCTGAGCCACGGCATCGTTTCGGCCGCGCTCTTCCTTTGCGTCGGCGTTGTCTACGACCGCATGCATACTCGCGAAATCGCTGCCTATGGCGGTCTGGTGCATCGCATGCCGCGCTATGCCTTCGTGTTCATGTTCTTCACTTTGGCGAGTGTCGGCCTGCCGGGGCTCTCGGGCTTCGTCGGCGAGTTTCTGGTCCTGGTCGGCACCTTCAAGGCCAATACCTGGGTCGCCTTTCTGGCGGCGACCGCCCTGATCACGGGCGCAGCCTATGCGCTTTGGCTGTATCGCAAGATCATCTTCGGCGAGCTTACCAAGGAGTCGCTGAAGGCCATCCTGGACATGAATCGCCGGGAGATCGTGGTGTTCCTGCCGCTGGTCCTGATCACCCTGTGGATGGGCGTCTATCCCGCCTCGTTCCTCGATCCCATGGCGCCCGCCGTCGACAAGCTGATCGGCGACTACAACGCGGCCATCAAGCTCGCGCACACGGCCTCGGCGAAGCCGTGAGCGGCGGGGAGTAGAGAATATGCCCATCGGTCTCGAATCCTGGACGCTGGCCCGGCCGGAGATTTTTTTGGCGGCCGTGACGTCGCTGCTGCTGCTCTATGGCGTGCTGCGCGGCGAAGGCTCGGTGCGGTTCATCGCGGCGGCCACCTCGGTCGCGCTGCTGGTGACAGCCATCCTGATCTTCGTGCCCTACCGCGAAGGCACGGCTTTTGCCTCCCTGTTCGTGGTCGATCGGCTGACCGGGACCATGAAGGTGCTGATGCTTGTGGGATCGGCGATAGCCATTCCCATGTCGCGCGCCTACTTCGAGCGCGTGAAGGTCTGGCGCTTCGAATATCCGCTGCTTGTGGCGCTGTCGGCGCTCGGCATGATGCTGATGATCTCCGCCAACGACTTGATGTCGCTCTATGTTGGCCTGGAACTGCAGTCCCTGGCGCTCTACGTGATCGCCGCCTTCCAGCGTGACAGCCTGCGCTCGACCGAGGCGGGCGTTAAGTACTTCGTCCTCGGTTCCGTCGCCTCGGGGATGCTGCTGTTTGGGGCGTCGCTGATCTACGGCTTCTGCGGCGGCACGGCATTCGTCCAGATCTCGCGCGCTCTGCTCGACGGCAAGGCGGGCGAGCTCGGGACGGTGATCGGCCTCGTTTTCGTGGTGGCGGGCCTTGCTTTCAAGATTGCTGCGGTGCCCTTCCATATGTGGACTCCGGACGTATACGAGGGATCGCCGACGCCGGTGACGGCGTTCTTCTCGGTCTCGCCCAAGATCGCCGCAATCTCGCTCACGGTCTCGGTGTTGATGGGGCCGTTCAAGCCACTGTTCGCCGAGTGGCAGCAGATCATCGTCGTCGTGTCCGTTCTGTCCATGGCGCTCGGGGCATTTGCGGCCATCCGCCAGCCCAATATCAAGCGCCTGATGGCCTATTCGTCGATCAGCAATGTCGGCTACATTTTGCTGGGTGTGGCCAGCGGCACGGAGAAGGGCATCCAGGCGATGGTCTTCTACCTCGCCATCTATCTCGTCATGACGCTCGGCGCATTCGCGGTCATCCTGCTGATGAAGCGTCGCGACGTCATGGTCGAGGACGTCTCCGATCTTGCCGGCCTCGGTCGCACCCAGCCGCTGCTGGCCTTCACGATGCTGCTCTTCATGTTTTCGCTGGCAGGCATCCCGCCGCTGGCGGGCTTCTGGGCCAAGCTCTACGTCTTCATGGCGGCGGTCGAGGCCCAACTCTTCTGGCCGGCCGTGCTGGGTGTGCTGGCCTCGGTCGTGGCGTCCTACTACTACCTGCGCATCGTCAAGGTGATGTATTTCGACGAGCCGGCCGAAGCGCTCGATCGGACGGCCTTTGGCATCAATCGCGCCGTGGCCCTCGCGGCAGCGTTTCTTGTCGCCGTCTTCTCGCTAGCCCCCCAGCCACTCAGTGTGGTCGCCGCGGCGGCGGCCAAGGGCCTGTTCCCGTGACCTCGGCGCCCGTCCTGCCGGACGGGTGGACGCTGGTCGCGCTGCAGAGCGTCGGCAGCACGAACGACGAGGCGGCGCGCCTCGCTGCCGACGGTGCGGCCGAAGGCACGGTGGTCTGGGCACGCGAGCAAACCGGGGGGCGGGGTCGCCGTGGACGACACTGGGCATCGCCGGCGGGAAATCTCTATAGCTCTACCGTGCTGAGGCCCGATTGCATGGCGCCGCGCGCCGCCGAACTCGGCTTCGTTGCCGCGCTCGCCGTGGCCGACATTGTCTCGCCCGCGCGCTTCGTGCGGGTCAAGTGGCCAAACGACGTCCTCGTCGACGGCGGCAAGATCGCCGGGATCCTGCCTGAAAGCGCCATTGGCCTGAACGGTAAGGTCGAGCACGTCGTCATGGGTATCGGCGTCAATGTGGGCTCCACGCCGCAGCTGCCCGAGATGCGCTATCGCGCCGCCATGCTGGGCGGTACGGTCGAGTCCGCGCTGGAGAAACTCGCCGCGGCGCTGGCGGCACGTCTCGGGCAATGGCGGTGCGACGGCTTTGGCGCGGTTCGGGCGGCCTGGCTCGCGAAGGCAGGTCCGATCGGCCTCGACGTGGATGTGAAGCTCGGCGAGGAGCTGGTACGCGGCCGCTTTGCCGGCATCGGCGAGGATGGGGCGCTGTTGCTGGATACTCCAGCCGGATTCCGCAGGATCGTCGCCGGCGAACTGTTGGGCCGTGCGACCTGAAGGGGACAATCGACATGCTGCTGGCCATCAATGCCAACAACACCAACGTCAAGTTCGGCATCGTCGACGGTGACAAGATCGTCGGCGAATGGCGTCAGCACACGTCGGCGATGCGCACCGCCGACGAGCACGCCGTGTGGCTGTTCCAGCTCCTGGCGATGGAAGGTATCGAACCGGACTCGATCACCGATGCCATCATCGCCAGCGTGGTGCCGCAGGCCACCTTCAACCTGCGCCGTCTGTGCACACGCTATTTCGAGTGCACGCCTCTGGTGCTCGGAGAACCCGGCATCGCGTACGGCGTGGAAATCAAGGGGCAGGGCGCGGGAGCGGATCGCATCTGCAATACGGTCGGAGCCGCCGTGCTGTTTCCCCGGACGCCGATGATCATCGTCGACTTCGGCACCGCCACGACCTTCGACGTCGTCGACGAGGAGGGCAGCTACTGCGGCGGCGTCATTGCGCCCGGGATCAATCTCAGCATCGAAGCGCTGGTCAATGCGACCGCGCTCTTGCCGCGCATCGTGGTGGAGAAGCCGGGGCACGTCATCGGCACCAATACGGTGGCGTGCATGCATTCCGGCGTGTTCTGGGGCTATGTCGGGCTGATCGAGGGTATCGTCGGACGTATCCGGGCCGAGTTCGGCAGGCCGATGCGGGTGATCTCCACCGGCGGTCTTGCCCCGGTGTTCGACGGTTCCACGGCCGTGATCGAACAGATCGTGCCCGACATCACAGTCCGAGGTCTGATCGAAATCCATCGGCGCAACAGCAAATGACCGTTCCGGCCGCCGACGAACTTCTTTTTCTTCCCTTGGGCGGAGCAGGCGAGATCGGCATGAACCTCAACCTCTACGGCCATGCCGGCAAGTGGTTGATGGTCGACCTCGGCATCGCCTTCGGCGACGACAGCACGCCCGGGATTGAGGTCGTGATGCCCGATCCCGCCTTCATCGAGGAGCGGCGCGACGATCTTGTCGGCATCGTCTTGACGCACGCGCATGAGGATCATCTTGGTGCCGTGCCCGATCTCTGGCCCCGCCTGCGCGCGCCGGTCTACGCCTCGCCCTTTGCCGCCTCGGTATTGCGCCGCAAGCTTGCCGAGGCCGGCCTGACGGACGCAGTGCCTATAACCGAGATCGCGCTCGGGGCCAGGTTCACGGTGGCGCCGTTCGAGCTCGAGATGATCACCATGACGCACTCGATCCCGGAGCCGAACGCACTCGCCATTCGTACCAAGTTCGGGACGGTGTTCCACACAGGCGACTGGAAGATCGATCCCGAGCCTCTCCTGGGCGAGGTCACGGACGAGGCGACGTTGAAGCGTATCGGCGAGGAAGGTGCTCTCGCCATGGTGTGCGACAGCACCAATGTCTTCGTCGAGGGCGAAGCGGGATCGGAGGCGATGGTGCGCGCCAACCTCGAGAAGCTGGTGAAGCCCCGCAAATGCCGCGTTGCCGTGACTTGCTTTGCATCGAACCTGGCGCGTGTCGAGAGTATCGCGAAGGCCGCCGTTGCCGCCGGGCGGCATCCGGTTCTGGCGGGACGTGCGGTGCAGCGCATGGTCGAGGCGGCTCAGGAATGCGGCTACCTGCTCGATTTTCCCGAATGTGTGGCGGAACGCGAGGCGGGCTATCTGCCGCGTGACAAGGTCCTCTACATCTGCACCGGAAGCCAGGGCGAGCCGCGTGCGGCGATGGCCAAGATCGCGAGCGGCGAGCATCGCGACGTCGTGCTGGAGTCGGGCGATACGGCCATTTTTTCCTCACGTGTCATCCCGGGCAATGAAAGGTCGGTCGGACGCCTGCAGAACGAGCTTCTGGCGCGCGGGATCGAGGTGATCACGGACCGCGACGTCGAGATCCATGTTTCGGGCCATCCTGCGCGCGACGAATTGGTGCGGGTATACCAATGGGTACGGCCGAAGATCGCCGTCCCCGTGCATGGCGAGATCCGCCACATGATGGAGCACGCGGCCCTGGCACGCGGCTGTCAGGTGCCGGAGACCGTCCTCGCGCCCAATGGCGTGCTGGTGCGTCTGGCGCCCGGCCCGGCCACGATCGTGGATCATGTTCATGCCGGCCGGCTGGCGCGGGATGGTGATATCGTGGCCCCGGTCCAGGGGGAGGCCTTGCGGGAGCGACGAAAGCTCCTGTGGAACGGCTCGGCCTCGGCGACGCTGGTTATCGACGACCAAGGCCAGCCGCTTGCACCGCCGCGGGTCTCGCTGCATGGCATCGCGGATACCGAGGGCGAGATCGTCCAGGCTGCGATGGCGGCACTCGACGAGATGCTGGCCGACTTGAGCGCAGCCGAGCGCCACGACAATAGCCGGATCGAGGAGGCGGCCCGTCAGGCGGTGCGCCGCGTCGTGCGCGCGCATCTCGGCAAGAAGCCGTTGACGGACGTCCACGTCGTCCGCATCTAGGCTTGGCGACGACCCGGAGAGCGAAATGATCGGACGCCTCAACCATATCGCCATTGCCGTGCCCGATCTCGACAAGGCGGCGGAAATCTACCGGACGGTGATGGGGGCGAAGGTGAGTGCGCCCAAACCTCAGCCGGCGCACGGCGTCACCGTCGTGTTCGTCGAGTTGCCCAACACGAAGATCGAGCTCTTGCATCCGCTCGGCGAAAAATCGCCGATCGCCAACTTTCTGGCGCGGAACGCCGATGGCGGCATCCACCATGTCTGCTACGAGGTCGAGGACATTTACGCCGCGCGCGACAGGCTCAAGGCCGGCGGCGCGAGGGTGCTGGGCGACGGCGAGCCCAGGATCGGCGCCCACGACAAGCCGGTTCTGTTCCTTCATCCAAAGGATTTCACGGGAACGCTGATCGAACTCGAGCAGGTTTGAAAAGCCGCCATGGACTGGGCCACCGGCATCATGGTCTACCTGGTCATCTGGTGGATCATGCTGTTCGCGGTCCTGCCGCTTGGCGTAAGCCGGGTCGAAAATCCGGGGCCCGGACAGGATCGCGGGGCGCCCGAGAAACCGCAGATCCTGCGCAAGGTTGTCATTACGTCTCTGGTCGCGGCGGTCGTGTGGATCGGCTTCTACATCTTGCATCAGGCGGACATCTTCAACTTCCGCCAGTGGGCCGGCAAATATTGAGCCGATCTCCTGGAAGCCGGCACCAAGTTGCTGAAAACGAAAAACGGCGGGCTCGTGCCCGCCGTTTCTCAACCCCGAAACTCGTAGTCCGGCGGCTTAAGCCGCTCTCCTCCCTAAACTCGGACCGTGCCAAGTGGCAGGCTCTTTAGCCTGTCATCTTTGCTTTGCCAAGACCTTTTCTTTCGAGTGCAGGGGCTTGACGGTTTGATTGTTATGAGACCGGCGGAGATGAAAACAAGCAAATGACCAAGGGCGTCATCTGACTAGCCAATGACCAGATACTTGATCACGAACAGCACAGCCAGGACGGCGACGGCGGGATGGACGTCCCTGAATTTGCCTGCGGCAATCTTGATGCCTGCGTAGGAGATGAAGCCGAATGCGATACCCTCTGCGATCGAGAACGTGAAGGGCATGGCAATCGCCGTGATAACCGCCGGCGCCGCTTCGGTGACGTCGGCCCATTCGATTTCCGTCAACCCGCGCGCCATGAGACAGGCGACATAGAGCAGCGCCGGCGCCGTGGCGTAAGGCGGGATCGAGCCCGCAAGCGGCGCGACGAAGAGCGCCAGCAGAAAGAGCACGCCCACGGTCATCGCGGTGAGCCCGGTGCGGCCGCCGGCATTGATGCCCGAGGCGCTCTCGATATAGCTGGTCGTGGTCGAGGTGCCGACCGCGGCGCCGATCATGGCGGCGGCGCTGTCGGACATCAGCGCGCGATTGAGCCGCGGGACGGTGCCGTCTGGCCGCATGAAGCCGCCGCGATGGGCGAGTGCGATCAGCGTCCCGGTATTGTCGAACAGGTCGACGAACAGGAAGGCGAAGACCACCGTCACCAGGCCGACCTTGAAGGCACCGGCGAGGTCCATCTGCAGCAGGACCGGCGCGATGGAAGGCGGGACATCGAAGAAGCCGCCGAACTTCTGCTGGCCCGCGAGCATCGATACCGCCGTCACCGCCAGGATACCGATGATCACGCCGCCCAGCACGCGACGATGCTCCAGGGCGACGATCAGTGCGAAGCCCAGCGTAGCCATCAGGACAGGCCAACTCGCGAGCTTGCCGTGGGTGACGAGGGTCGCCTCGTTGCCGACGACGATGCCGGCGTTCTTGAGCGCGATCAGCGCCAGGAACAGCCCGATGCCGGCCGCAATGGCCATTTTCAGCGACTTCGGGATGGCGTTGACGATCCATTCCCGGATCGGCAGCACACTGATGATGAAGAAGATGACGCCGGAGATGAACACGCAGCCAAGGGCCACCTGCCAGCTGTAGCCCATGCCGCCGACCACACCGAACGCGAAGTAGGCGTTGAGCCCCATGCCGGGCGCCAGCGCGATCGGGTAGTTGGCCACGAAGGCCATCAGAAAGCAGCCGATAGCGGCGGCGACACAGGTCGATACGAACACCGCATCGGCCGGCATCTTGGCCAGCCCAAGGATCTGCGGATTGACGAAAATGATATAGGCCATCGTCAAAAACGTCGTGATCCCGGCCACGATCTCGGTCCGCGTATTGGTATTGTTTTCGCGCAACCTGAAGAACTGTTCGAGCATGGATGCACCTCCCCCGGAGACGATGGCAGTGTGCGGGCATCAGCCTGTGCAAAACCAGTCGCGGGCGCGCGGTTTGCCTTTGGAAGGCGCGTTCCCTACAGTCCGCGGCCATTCCGGGCAGCACGAGCGAGGATCGACCAAGCATGCGCATGAGCCAGTATTTCCTGCCGACCCTGAAGGAGAATCCGGCGGAAGCGCAGGTCGTCTCGCACCGGTTGATGCTGCGCGCGGGACTGATCCGCCAGACCAGCGCCGGCATCTATGCCTGGCTGCCGCTCGGCTTTCGGGTGCTGAAGAACATCGAGCGCATCGTCCGCGAGGAGCAGGACGCTTCGGGGGCCCAGGAAGTGCTGATGCCGACCATCCAGTCGGCCGACCTGTGGCGCGAAAGCGGGCGCTATGATGCGTATGGCCCCGAGATGCTGCGCATCAAGGATCGTCACGATCGGGAGATGCTGTTCGGTCCAACCAACGAGGAGATGATCACGGTCCTGTTCCGCGACGGTGCGAAAAGCTACCGGGACCTGCCGAAAAACCTCTATCATATCCAGTGGAAGTTCCGTGACGAGGTGCGGCCGCGCTTCGGCGTCATGCGCGGACGCGAGTTCCTGATGAAGGACAACTACTCGTTCGACACCGACAAGGCGGGCGCGGTCCGCTCCTACAACAAGATGTTCGTCGCCTATCTTCGCACCTTCGCGCGGATGGGCCTGAAGGCGATCCCCATGCGGGCCGATACCGGGCCGATCGGCGGCGATCTCAGCCACGAATTCATCGTGCTGGCCGACACCGGCGAAAGCGCGGTGTTCTGCCACAAGGGCCTGGTCGACAAGGACATCCTAAGTCGAAAGGTCGACTATAGCGGGGACCTGCAGCCGATCGTGAACGAGTGGACGTCACTCTATGCCGCCACCGACGAGATGCATGACAAGACGGCTTTCGAGAAGATCCCGGAGGGCGACCGGTTGGCTGCCCGCGGAATCGAAGTCGGCCATATTTTCTACTTCGGCACCAAGTATTCCAAGCCGATGAACGCAGTCGTGGCCGGCCCGAACGGCGAGCAAATCACGGTCGAGATGGGATCCTACGGTATCGGTGTGTCACGTCTGGTCGGCGGCATCATCGAGGCGAGTCACGATGCGGCCGGCATCATCTGGCCGGAATCGGTGGCGCCGTTCAAGGTGGCTGTCGTCGATCTAAAGCCGGACGACGGTGCAGTCGCAGGGACCTGCAACAGGCTTTGCCAGTCGCTCCAGGCCAACGGGATCACCGTACTGCACGACGACCGCGAATTGCGACCGGGAGCCAAGTTCGCCGATATGGACCTGATCGGCACGCCGTGGCAGGTGATCGTGGGGCCGAAGGGCGTTGCCGCCGGCAAGGTCGAGTTGAAGAATCGCAAGACCAGCATCCGCGAGGAACTGGCCATCGACCACGTCGTGGCCGAACTGTCGATGCGGCTTCGCTGACGCCCATCCGATCTTCAACATGGCCTTCGCCGCCGTCGAGCGCCTGATCGCCTTCCGCTATCTGCGCGCGCAGCGCGAGGAAGGGTTCATCTCGGTGATTGCCGGCTTCTCGCTCGCCGGCATCGCCCTGGGCGTCGGCACGCTGATCGTCGTCATGGCGGTGATGAACGGCTTTCGCATCGAGATGCTGCGCCAGATGTCCGCCATCAGCGGTCAACTCGGCGTCCAGGGCAATCGCGAAGGGCTCGAGGCGACGCCCGATCTCCTGGCACGCCTGCGCGCGATCCCGGGCGTGGTGTCGGCCACGCCCTCGGCCGAGGGGCAGGTGATCGCGGTCGCGGGCGAAAAGGTGCGTGGCGTAATTTTGCGCGGCATGCGGCCCGAGGACTTCAAGGCGCGACTGCCGTTATCGGCCGCCATCGACGGCCCACCGGCGGTGCGCGAACGCTACCGCAACCTCTGCCGCGGCGACAGCAGCGAGAAGCCCATCGACTGGGGCTCGCTCAAGGGTTTCGGCGATCAGTTCACCGTGGTCATCGGCCGGCGCTTCGCCGACCTGATGGGGCTGAAGGTTGGCGACCGCCTGCAGCTCGTGTCACCGGTCTCGGTGGCGACGCCGCTCGGCGTCATGCCGCGCTCGGGCAGCGCGCGCGTGAGCGCGATCTTCTGCGCCGGCATGTACGACTACGACGCGAATTTCGTCTATGCGCCGCTGGTCGACGTCCAGCGGCTGCTCGATCTCGGCAACAAGGTGACGACGATCGAGATCTTTCTCGACGACACGGCCTCGCTTCCCAAGGCGCGTCGGCTGGCCACACAGGCCGTCGGCCTGCAGGGCTGGGCGTTCGACTGGTTCCAGGCCAATGCCGGATTCTTCTCGACTATCGAGGCTCAGACCAACGTGATGTTCCTGGTGCTCACCATGATCATGCTGGTGGCCGCCTTCAACATCGTGTCCAGCCTGGTCATGCTGGTGCGGACCAAGACCGCCGACATCGCGATCCTGCGCACCGTTGGGGCCACGCGCGGCGTCATCCTGCGCCTGTTCCTGATCGACGGGCTGATGATCGGTGGCACTGGTACGGCGGTCGGCGTGATCCTGGGCCTGGCCTTCGCCGACAACATCGAGGCGATCCGGCAATGGCTGCAGCATACTTTCGGCCTCGTGCTGTTCGACGAGACGCTCTATCTGCTGGCCGAGATGCCGTCGCACATCGACTGGCAGGAGGTCGTGGGGATTGCCTTCATGGCGATCTTCTTCGCATTGGTGGCGTCGCTCTATCCGGCGGCGCGGGCTGCGCGGCTCGATCCGGTGGAGGGCCTGCATCGTGAGTGAGCGGGCGCAAGCTGTCGAACGATGGCTCGCCTGGCGCTATCTAGCGACGCGCCAGCGCGAAGGCTTCCTGTCGTTCATCGCGATCTTTTCGCTGATCGGCGTGGCCCTCGGCGTGGCGACCTTGATCGTCGTGCTGTCGGTCATGGGTGGCTTCCGGCAGGAGCTGATCGGCCGCCTAATCGGCATGAACGGCGACGTCGTCGTCACTGCACGCAGCGGCATGCTGGACGCGACCGCCGAGCTGGTCACCACGCTCGGGCGCGTGCCGGGAGTGGAAGCCGTGCATCTCACGCTCGAGCGCCAGGCTCTCGTCACCGCGAACGGTCAGACCCGTGGCGCAGTGCTGCGGGGAGTGCGTACCGAGGACCTGCTGTCACGCGACATCGTCAGCAAGAACATCGTGCGTGGTGAACTTGGATCGTTCGGCACGCGGCCGGGCGTGGTGATGGGCGACAGGCTGCGGCAGGCACTCAATTTGCAGATCGGCGACAAAGTCACAGTGATAACCCAGCGACTCAACGACAACGGCACGATCGCACCGCGCTACACCGACTTCGAGGTCCTGGCGAGTTTCATCAGCAAGCGCTACGAATTCGACTCGACCTTTGTGTTCCTGCCGTTGTCCATGCTGCAGGACGATCTCGAATACAGCCGCGGTACCGTGAGTTCGATCGATATCGAGGTGCCCGACCCGGCAGAGGCGCCCAAGGTAGCAAACGCCATCCGCGGGGCATTGCGGCGGGACGATCTGAAGGTGGCGGACTGGCAGGGCCTCAACGCGCGCTTCGTCGGCGCCCTCCAGGTCGAGCGCGTGATGATGTTCATCATCCTGAGCTTGATCGTGTTGGTGGCGGCCATGAACGTGGTCGCGAGCTTCACCATGCTGGTGCGGGTGAAGCGCGGCAGCATCTCGATCCTGCGGACCATGGGGGCGGGGCCGGGCACGATCATCCGGGCCTTCTTCATGGCCGCGGCTGGCGTCGGTGTCATCGGCACCGTGGCCGGCACGGTGCTTGGACTGCTGGTCTGCGCCAACATGCCGGCAATCGGGCGGCTGCTGACGGCTTTGACCGGCGCTGCCGGCAGCGGCGGTGCGGAGGTCGATTTCATCACCTCAATGCCTGTACGCGTGCAGCCCGTCGAAGTTCTGTCTATTGTTCTGGTGGCGATCCTGCTGTCGCTCGCGGCTGCCGCCTATCCCGCGTGGCGCAGCACCCAAATCGAACCGGTCGAAGGGCTCCGTCATGAGTGAAGGCGATTGCCTGCTCTCCCTGCGCGGTATCGTGCGTACATTCACCCAGGGTGACCGCCGGCTAGAGGTCCTGCGCGGCGTCTCGCTCGACCTCCGTGCCGGCGAAATCGTCGCTCTGGTTGGGCAGTCCGGCAGCGGCAAGTCGACCCTGCTGCACATAGCCGGCCTGCTCGAACGGCCCGATGCAGGCGACGTGGTGGTCGATGGCCGCTCGGTCGAGACATTTCCCGACGGCCCGCGCACCGCGCTGCGACGAAAATTCCTGGGCTTCGTCTACCAATATCATCATCTGCTGCCGGAATTTTCGGCGCTGGAAAACGTGATGCTGCCGCAGATGCTGAACGGCCTGTCCCGCAGCCAGGCCAGGCTGAGGGCGGCGCAGCTACTGGCCATGGTGCAGCTGAAGGACCGGGCCGACCATCGCCCGGGCCGTCTTTCCGGCGGCGAGCAGCAGCGCGTGGCGATCGCTCGCGCCGTCGCGAACGCGCCGCGCGTGCTGCTCGCCGATGAGCCTACTGGAAACCTCGATTCGACAACGTCGGACGCGGTCTTCCGGCAGCTCCTGACGCTGGTGCGGGAGACCGCAATGGCGGCACTGATTGCCACCCACAATCCCGAGCTCGCGGCGCGCATGGACCGCACCGTACATTTGAAGGATGGGGTGCTGAGCTAGAGGCGTACGGGCGAAAGTCTGCCTCGCTTTCCACAAGGTTCGCGCGCAATAGTGGCGCGTGCCCATCGCCGACTTCGTCCACCTCAAGGTTCGCTCCGCCTATTCCCTCACCGAGGGCGCCAACAAGATCGACAAGATCGTGGCGCTCGCCAAGGAAGATGCGATGCCGGCGGTCGCCGTCACCGACCGCAACAATCTGTTTGGAGCGCTGGAGTTCGCACAATACGCCGCCGGCAGCGGCGTGCAGCCGATCATCGGCTGCGATCTGGCCATTCGGCGCGCGGAGGAGGGAGGCATCGCGGCCGCCAAGGTGCCCTCCGTCGACTGGCTGTCGCTGTTGGTGCAGAGCGAGGCGGGCTATGTCAATCTGATGCGGCTGGTAAGCCGCGCGCATCTCGAATTCAAGACAGGCTCGCTGTCGGCCTTGCCGCTGGAGGAGTTGGAAGGGCACACCGACGGCCTTCTGGCGCTGACCGGCAGTACGGGCAGCGCGCTCGGCCGCCTGTTGATCGCAGGTCAGGCCCCGGCGGCAGGGCATCAACTCGACCGGCTGCGAAAGATCTTCGATGGCCGGCTCTATATCGAGCTCCAGCGTCACGGCGAGGACGTCGAGAGGCGTATCGAGGAGCCGCTGCTCGCTCTTGCCTACGAGAAGGGTCTTCCACTCCTCGCCACCAACGACGTGCATTTTCCGACGGCGGGAATGCACGAGGCGCACGACGTGTTGCTCTGCATCGAGCAGGGTGCGCATATCGACGATCCCAATCGGCGCCGGCTAACTGCGGAGCATTACTTCAAGTCGGCGCCCGAAATGCGCAGACTGTTCGCCGATCTGCCGGAGGCCTGTGACAACACTTTGGTCGTGGCGCAGCGTTGCGCCTACATGCCGGCGCCGCGCAAGCCGATCCTGCCGAGCTACACCAAGCTCGAAGGCCGCTCGGAAGGCCAGGCGTTGCGCGCGCTCGCCCGCTCCGGCCTTGACGATCTGAAGCGCTTGGGGCGGCTCGCCGGCCACATCGACTTCAAGACGTACGAGGAACGGCTCGCCTACGAGCTCGACATGATCGAAAAGATGGGCTTTGCCGGTTACTTCCTGATCGTGGCCGACTTCATCCAGTGGGCAAAGGACAACGACGTCCCGGTCGGGCCGGGCCGCGGCTCGGGCGCGGGCTCGCTGGTGGCATGGTCGCTCAAGATCACCGACCTCGATCCGCTGCGCTGGGGGCTTCTGTTCGAGCGCTTCCTCAATCCCGAACGCGTATCGATGCCGGACTTCGACATCGACTTCTGTCAGGACAAGCGCGACCGGGTCATCCGCTATGTGCGCGATGAATATGGTCACGACCGCGTCGCCGCCATCATTACCTTCGGCAAGCTGCAAGCCCGCGCCGTGTTACGCGATGTCGGCCGAGTCCTTGGCATGCCCTACGGCCAGGTCGATCGCATCTGCAAGCTGGTGCCGAACAATCCGGCCAATCCCGTGACACTCGCCAGGGCGCTCGAGACCGAGCAGCTTCTCAAGGACCAATACGAGTCGGACGAGGAGATCAAGCGCCTGATTGATCTGGCGCTGCAGCTCGAAGGCCTTTACCGCAACGCCTCGACGCATGCGGCAGGCGTGGTGATCGGCGACCGGCCGCTTGCCGAGCTGGTGCCGCTTTATCGAGACACCGACAACAAGGAGTCCCTGCCGGCCACCCAGTTCAACATGAAGTGGGTGGAGACGGCGGGACTGGTGAAGTTCGATTTCCTAGGCCTCAAGACGCTCACCGTCATCGAGAAGGCCTGCGACCTGATCGGGCGCGACAAGATCGACGTTCCCAGACTTCCGCTCGACGACCGCAAGACTTTCGAGCTCCTGGCCCGCGGCGATGGCAGCGGGGTGTTCCAACTCGAAGGCAACGGCATGCGCGACGTGCTGCGCAAGATGAAGCCGGACCGCTTCGAGGACATCATCGCCGTCGTTGCCCTCTATCGACCTGGCCCGATGGAGAACATTCCGAGTTACATCAAGCGAAAGCATGGCGAGGAGACTCCCGATTATCTGCACCCGATGCTGGAAGGGATCCTCAAGGAAACCTACGGCATCATGATCTATCAGGAACAGGTGATGCAGATCGCGCAAGTGCTGAGCGGCTACACGCTTGGCGGCGCCGACCTGCTGCGCCGTGCCATGGGCAAGAAGATCAAGGCGGAGATGGACGCCCAGCGCGCCACCTTCATCGAGGGTGCCGAAAAGAACGGCGTCAAGAAGGACAAGGCCTCGTCGATCTTCGATCAGGTCGACAAGTTCGCCGGCTACGGCTTCAACAAGAGCCACGCCGCGGCCTATGCGCTGGTCTGCTACCAGACGGCCTATCTCAAGGCCAATCACCCGGTGGAGTTCTTCGCTGCGACGATGACCCTGGACATGGGCAACGTCGAGAAGCTGAACGGCTATCGGCGCGATCTCGACAAGCTCGGCATCGAGTTGCTGCCGCCCGACGTGACGAGGTCCTCCGCCGAGTTCACGGTCGAGCAAACGCCAGACGGCAAGAAGGCGATCCGCTATGCACTGGCGGCGATCAAAGGCGTCGGCCGCGACGCCATGGCGCGGCTGGTGGCCGAACGCGAGGGCAATGGTCCGTTCAAGGATCTGTTCGACGTCGCCGAGCGGCTGGATCAGCGCGTGCTGAACAAGCGGCTGGTCGAGAGCCTCGTCAAAGCGGGCGCCTTCGACACGCTGAACAAGAATCGCGCCCAGAGCTTCGGTGCCATCGAACCGCTGCTGCGCCATTCGCAGGCGACGCACGAGTCGCGCGGCAGCAACCAGAACAACCTGTTCGGCGACGACACCGCCCAGCGCCGGCCCCAGCTTCCCAGGGTGCCGGACTGGGCGCCGATGGAACGTCTGCAGCAGGAGTTCTCGGCGATCGGATTCTACCTCTCGTCGCACCCTCTGGCCGCCTACGAGCGCAGCCTGCAACGGCTGGGGGTCGTGCGCGCGGCCGACCTGCCCACCTTGCTGGCGCGCGGCGCGCCGGGGCGGATCAAGCTTGCCGGGACGGTAATAGACCGGACGGAGCGGGTCTCCGCCAAGGGCAACCGCTTCGCTTTCGTGCAATGCTCCGATCAGTCCGGTGCCTTCGAACTCACCTGCTTCAGCGAGGTCCTGAACAGCAAGCGTCAACTGCTCGAGGCAGGACAGGCGGTCCTGGTGTCCGCGGATGGGCGGCTCGATGGCGAACAGGTCAAGCTGATGGCGCAATCGGTCGAGAAACTCGATGAAGCCGTGGCAAACGCGGCGGCCGGCTTGCGCATCGCCATCTCCGATCCGGTGGCACTCGAGGCGTTGCGCAAGACACTCGACGGCAAGCGCGGCCGCGGGCGGGTGACCCTGGTCGTCTCCATACCGGAAGAGGCGGAAGCCGAGGTGACACTGCCCGGGACCTACTCGACTTCCGGCGGCCTGCGCGACATCATCGGCACGCTGCCGGGGGTCGTGCAGGTGGAGGAGATTTGAGCCGCCAGCCGAGCCTGTTCGACCAGTCGCCGCCCGGACGGTCGACATCCGCGCCCGACGAGGTGCAGCCCTCCTGGGACTCGCCGCTTCTGCAGGCGCCGGCCCTGCCGAGCGACATTCGCCTCGGGACCTCGTCGTGGTTCTTTCCCGGCTGGCGCGGGCTGATTTACGAGCGGATCCATCCGCAAACAACGCTCAGCAAGAAGGGGCTGGCAGCCTACGCCCAGGTTCCGCTCCTGCGCACCGTCAGTCTCGACCGCACGTTCTACGCGCCCATCACCACCATAGAATATGCGCGCTACGCGGCGCAGGTGCCGGACGATTTCAGCTTCGTAGTGAAGGCGCCCGCGCTGGTCTGCGATGCCGTGACGCGCGACGAGGAAGGTCGGGGCAGGGTCGCCAATTCCCACTTCCTCGATCCTGGCATCGCGGCCCGTGAATTCGTCGTGCCATGCCTGGAAGGGTTGGGCGCGAAGGCGGGGCCGCTGGTATTCCAGGTGTCGCCGCTGCCGCGCGGCCTGGTAGAGGAAGCGCCATTGCTGATCGAGCGCCTGGCCGCCTTCTTCGCCGCCTTGCCGAGGGGCCTCGGGAGTCTGCAGCCGCGCTATGCCCTCGAATTGCGTAATGCCGAGCTCCTGACGCCAAGGCTGATGCGTACGCTAGGCGAGACGGGGGTCCGTTACTGCGTGGGCCTGCACGACCGCATGCCCGAGGTAGAGCGGCAGGAAGCGGCCCTGCATGCGCTCGACGGCGACGTTCCAGGCGATCTGGTGGTGCGCTGGAACCTGCACCGGGGTTTCCTCTACCAAGCGGCCAGGCGGCGCTACGAGCCGTTCGACAAGCTGGTCGACGAGGATATCGAGACGCGCCGAAGCCTCGCCCGCATGGCCGCTGCGGCCTTCAGGGCAGGGCGCAAGACCTGGATCATCGCCAACAACAAGGCGGAGGGCAGTGCGCCCCTTTCACTTCTGAAGCTTGCCCAGGAAATCGACGCGACCTTGTAGATCAAAAACGGCTTCCAATACACTGTTACAGCAGTTTAAATTGCCGCCAGTAGGCTACCCGGCGGCCCAAAGCTGCGCTTGCTTTCCGGAAAAGAACGCCCTAGAACCGCGGCACTTCGCACGCGGGTTTGCGGTCGACGGGGAGATATCCCGACGCTCGCTCCGGTGTCCCGGCAGGGACGGCGCCCGCGGAGGCCCAACCGGAAAAGGAGAGAACGGCATGGCCATGCCGACATTCACGATGCGTCAGTTGCTGGAAGCGGGGGTCCATTTTGGCCACCACACCCGGCGTTGGAACCCGAAGATGAAGCCGTACCTGTTCGGGGTGCGCAACGGGGTCCACATCATCGATCTCACCAAGACCGTGCCGCTTCTGGAGCAGGCACTTCAGCAGGTGCGCCAGGTCGTCGCCAATGGCGGCCGTGTGCTGTTCGTCGGCACCAAGGCCGCTGCCGCGGACCGTGTCGCCGAGGCGGCACGGCGGTGCGGCCAGTACTATGTGAACCATCGCTGGCTCGGTGGCATGATCACCAACTGGCAAACGATTTCTGCCTCGATCAAGCGCCTGCGCGAGCTCGATGATCGGCTCAAGGGCGATGTCGTGGGCCTCACGAAGAAGGAGCAGCTCGACCTTACCCGCGAACGCGACAAGCTTGAACGGTCGCTGGGCGGTATCAAGGAGATGGGCGGCACGCCCGACATGTTGTTCATCATCGACACGAACAAGGAGGCGATCGCGGTGCAGGAGGCGCGCAAGCGCGGCATTCCGATCGCGGCCGTGCTCGACAGCAACTCCGATCCCGAGGGCATCGACTTTCCGATCCCGGGCAACGACGACGCGATTCGGGCCGTGTCGCTCTACTGCGACCTGATATCGAGCGCGGTATTGGATGGCATCCGGGCCGAGATCGCGGCCTCGGGGGGCGACGTGGGCGAGCTGTCTGAGCCGCCGGCCGAGGAAGTTCCGGCCGCCGACGGCGGGGCAGCGGCGTCGCCGGCCCAATAGCGGCCCCTCTGGCAGAAGAATCGCGGGGCCGGTCGCAAGACCGGCCCTTAATTGTACCGAATGGAGTTTGAAGATGGCTGAGATCACCGCATCGCTCGTCAAGGAACTGCGCGAGAAGACCGGTGCCGGCATGATGGATTGCAAGAAGGCCCTGAACGAGGTCCAGGGCGACCTCGAGAAAGCCGTCGACTGGCTGCGCACCAAGGGCCTGTCCGCCGCCTCCAAGAAGGCGGGCCGTGTCGCCGCCGAAGGCCTGGTCGGCGTCGCGGCGGCAGGAACCAGGGGCGCCGTGGTCGAGGTCAATGCCGAGACGGACTTCGTGGGCCGCAACGAGCAGTTCCAGAAGTTCGTGGGAGCAGTCACGAAGATCGCGCTGGAGCAGGGGGGCGACCTCGCCAGAGTGGCGGCGACCCCGTTTCCGGGAGCGCAGCGCGACGTGCAGGCCGAACTCACCAACCTGATCGCCACGATTGGCGAGAACATGTCGCTGCGCCGCGCGGCATCCCTCTCGGTGTCCGATGGCGTGGTCGTGGCCTATACGCACAATGCCGTGGCGCCCGATCTGGGCAAGATCGGTGTACTGGTGGCGCTCGAGTCGGCGGGTGACAAGGCAAAGCTTGCGCCGCTGGCCAAGCAGCTCGCCATGCATGTGGCGGCGACCAATCCGCAATCGCTGACAGTGACCGAGCTCGACGCGGCGGCCGTTGAGCGCGAGCGCGCGGTGCTGGCAGAGAAGGCGGGGCAGAGCGGCAAGGCGGCCGACATCGTCGCCAAGATGGTGGAAGGCGGCCTGCGCAAGTTCCATCAGGAGGTCGTATTGTTGGAGCAGGCCTTTGTGATCGACGGCAAGACCAAAGTGTCCAAGGTGGTCGAAGATGCGGCCAAGCAGGTTGGCGCGCCGGTCCGCATTGCAGGTTTCCTGCGCTTCGCCCTCGGTGAGGGAATCGAGAGGAAGTCGGAAGATTTTGCGGCTGAGGTGGCCGCTCAGCTCAAGAAGTAGTATTGATGAAATACCCCGGTGCACGGGGCGTTTGGCCCGTGTCGCCCAAGAACTCCTCTGGTCTGAGGCACTGAATGCCGTCGGCTCCTCGCTATCGTCGCGTCCTGTTGAAGCTCTCGGGCGAGGGGCTCATGGGGGATCGGGAATACGGCCTCGATCCCGTAATGGTTGGCATGGTGGCCCAGGAGATCAAGGCGGTGCACGACATGGGCGTGCAGGTGTGCCTGGTGATCGGCGGAGGCAATATCTTCCGCGGCGTTTCGGCAGCGGCGTCCGGCATGGACCGGGCGAGCGGCGATTACATGGGCATGCTCGCCACGGTCATCAATTCATTGGCCATGCAGAGCGCGTTGGAGCGCAAAGGGCTGCAGACACGTGTACAGTCGGCCATTCCGATGACGACCGTGTGCGAACCCTATATCCGCCGCCGTGCCGCCCGGCATATGGACAAGGGCCGGGTGGTGATCTTCGCCGCCGGCACGGGAAATCCATTCTTCACGACCGACACCGCAGCAGCCCTGCGCGCCGCGGAGATGGGGGTCGACGCGATGCTGAAGGGTACGCAGGTCGACGGTGTCTATTCGGCCGATCCGCGCAAGGACAAGAGCGCCAAGCGCTATGATGCCCTCAGCTACATGGACGTGCTGTCGCGCGACCTCCAGGTGATGGATGCGTCGGCCATCTCGCTCGCGCGCGAGAATCAGATTCCAATTATCGTATTCGACATCCACAAGCCCGGCGCCTTCGCCGAGACAATGGCCGGACAGGGCACCTTTACCGTGATCAAGGACGAGGGCTGAACATGAGCACAGACCTCAAGGAACTCGAGAAACGAATGCAGGGCGCCATGGACTCCCTGAAGAAGGAGTTCGCGGGCCTGCGTACCGGCCGTGCCTCGGTCAATCTGCTCGACCCGGTCATGGTCGAGGCCTACGGGCAGCGCATGCCGCTCAACCAGGTCGGCACGGTGAGCGCGCCCGAAGCGCGCCTGCTCACCGTCAACGTGTGGGACAAGGGCCTGGTCGTCTCCACCGCCAAGGCGATCCGCGAGGCCGGACTCGGTCTCAACCCGTCGCCGGATGGACAGCTGGTCCGCATCCCCGTCCCCGAACTGACCGCCGAGCGGCGCAACGAATTGGCGAAGCTTGCCCACAAATACGCCGAGCAGGGACGCGTTGCCGTGCGCAATGTGCGGCGCGACGGTATGGATGCCCTGAAGAAGGCGGAAAAGGATCACAAGATCTCACAGGACGAGCACCGCCAACGCGCCGACGAAGTCCAGAAGCTCACGGACCGCTACGTCAAGCTTGTCGACGACGCGCTCGCCCACAAGGAAAAGGAGATCAAGACCGTCTGATGTCGACTGCGCCGCTGCCCGCCAGTGCCGGTACCCCGCCAGGTCCACACCACGTCGCCATCATCATGGATGGTAACGGCCGGTGGGCGAAGGCGCGCGGCCTGCCTCGCGTCGCCGGCCACCGGCGCGGCGCCGATGCGGTGCGCCGCGTGATCCGGGGAGCGGGCGAGCTCGGCATTCCCGTCCTCACGCTATTCGCCTTCTCGACCGAGAACTGGACGCGGCCGGAGGCCGAGGTAAGCGACTTGATGGGTTTGCTGCGGCACTATCTGCGGCATGAGCTCGATGAGCTCGCGCGCAACGGGGCAAGGCTGCGCGTCATTGGCGATCGCGACCGGCTGGCACCCGACATCGTGCGCGATATCGCCGAGGCTGAGGCCAAGACCCGCGCCAACGCCCGCATCGACGTCAACATCTGCATCAACTATGGCGCACGCGACGAGATCCTGCGCGCAACCCGAAGCCTTGCACGGAAGGCGGCGGCAGGGGAGATCGATGCCGATGAGATCGATGATGCGCGCTTCGAGAAGGAGCTATTGACCGCGGGCGTGCCTGACCCCGATTTGCTGATCCGCACCAGCGGCGAGCAGCGCATCAGCAATTTCCTGCTCTGGCAGTGCGCCTATGCCGAGCTCGTATTCGTGGATACCCTCTGGCCCGATTTCGAGAAGGATCATCTCGAGGAGGCCGTTGCCGAGTTCCGGCGGCGGGAACGGCGCTATGGCGGCGTTGGCAGCTAGTACCCCTGCCGCGCGGCCGCGGCAGTTCCGCGGGCTGCTGCCGCGCATGGTCTCCGCCGTGATCCTCGGGCCACTATGCCTGGCGGCGATCTGGTTCGGTTTCCCCTGGATTGATCTGATGGCAGCCGTCGCTGCACCTATTGTGCTGAACGAATGGATCAGGCTCACGTCGGGACAACCTGTCGCGCGCTGCTTCGCCATCCTCTACGGCCTGGCCGCGGTGGTTGCCCTGCTCTGGCTGCGACACCAGCCGGATTTTGGCCGGGAGACGGTGCTTTGGATCATCGTCTCCGTCTGGGCGACCGACATCGGAGCCTACTTCCTCGGCAGTCTGGCCGGCGGGGCCAAGCTTGCGCCAACGATCAGTCCGGCCAAGACTTGGTCGGGTCTGATCGGCGGCATGTGCTTCTCGGCTGTCGCAAGCGCGGCATGTGGCTTGGCGTTCAGCCATGGCGACACGATTGCGCTGGCTTTGGTAGGGGTGGGCATCGCGGCCATTGCTCAGGCCGGCGATCTGCTGGAGTCTGCCGCCAAGCGCCGCGTCGGACTGAAGGACAGCGGCCATCTGATTCCCGGCCATGGCGGACTGCTTGACCGCATCGACGGACTGATCGCCGCGTTGGTCGTCATCGCACTGGCCCGCCTGATCGCTGGAGGAGCTTGGCCATGGGCATGATGCGCCGGACCGCACCTTCGCGCGACAAGCCGCGTAGCATCACCATTCTCGGATCGACCGGCTCCGTCGGGCAGAGCACTGCCGACCTTATCGATCACGATCCCGAAAGCTACAGTGTGGAGGCGTTGGTCGCGGGCAACTCGGTGGAGGCACTGGCGGATCAGGCACGGCGATTGCGCGCTCGACTTGCCGTCGTGGCCAACCCGTTGCGCTATCAGGCCCTGAAGGATGCGCTGGCAGGCACTTCGGTCGAGGTGGCGGCGGGACCGGAGGCCGTGGTTGAGGCCGCCTCGCGGCCGGCCGACTGGGTGATGGCGGCAGTGGTCGGATTCGCCGGCCTCGAATCGACGTTGGTTGCCGCGCGGCGCGGAGCCATGGTGGCGCTGGCCAACAAGGAAGCGCTGGTCTGTGCAGGCCGATTGCTGATGGACGCAATCGAGTTGTCAGGGGGCGTGCTGCTGCCCGTCGACTCCGAGCACAATGCGATCTTCCAGGTATTCGAGCCGGGCCAGCGCCAGGCGGTCGACCGGCTGGTGCTGACGGCATCAGGCGGCCCGTTCCGCGACTGGTCACTCGCGGAAATGGCGACCGCGACGCCGGAACAGGCTTTGGCCCATCCCAATTGGGACATGGGCGCCAAGATCTCGATCGATTCGGCGACCATGATGAACAAGGGCCTCGAGTTCATCGAGGCAAACCTGCTTTTCGGCCTGCCGGCGGAGCAGATCGAGATCGTGGTTCATCGCCAGTCGGTCATCCACTCGATGGTCGCCTACCGGGACGGATCGGTGCTGGCACAGCTCGGCACGCCCGACATGCGGGTACCGATCAGTCACGCTTTGGGTTGGCCGGCTCGAATCGACGGTCCAGCCGCGCGTCTCGATTTTACCAACCTGTCTCCACTCACCTTCGAGCGGCCCGATTCCAGCCGCTTTCCGTCTTTAAGACTGGCACGTGAGGCGTTGGTGTTGGGCGGATTTGCGCCGACCGTGTTGAATGCGGCCAACGAGGTGGCTGTCGCGGCCTTCCTGTCACGGCGGATCGGCTTTCTCGACATTGCGCGGATCGTTGAGGATGTCCTGGCGGCCACAACGGGACTGGCGGGCTCTGTCGAGTCGCTGCAGCAAGTCCATGCGGCGGACCGCGAGGCGCGACGCCGGGCAGAAGAGGCCGTCAGAGGTCACAGCCTAACTAATTGAAGAAGAAAGAGATTTATGGTCTAGTTAACCATGCACGCCATTGTCAGCCTGTTCACGACCTATCTGCCGTACTTCATTCTGGTGCTGACATTGCTCGTGTTCGTTCACGAGTTTGGCCACTACTGGGTGGGTCGGCGCTTTGGCATCCATGCCGAGGTCTTTTCGATCGGCTTCGGGCCTGAGCTTGTTGGCTGGACCGACAGGAACGGTACGCGCTGGAAGATCTCGCTGATCCCGCTGGGTGGGTTCGTGAAGTTCCTCGGCGACAGCGACGGCAGCAGCGCGCTTCCCTCCGACCAGCCGCTGTCGGCCGATCAGAAGCGACATGCGTTCTTCAACCAGCCGCTATATGCACGCGCTGCTGTCGTGCTGGGCGGTCCCCTCGCCAACCTCCTGTTTGCGATCGTACTGCTGACCGGCGTCTTCTACGTGGCCGGCGAGCCTTACTCGCCGCCGGTTGTTGCCGTGCAGCCCGGCGGTCCGGCCGCCAAAGCGGGCTTGCGCAGCGGCGACGAGATCGTGCGTCTTGATGGCCATGCGATCGATCGCTTCGAAGACATCCAGGACGCCCAATTCCTGTACCTTGCGCGGCCGATGTCGGTCGAATATCGCCGCGGCGATGCGCTGCTCCACGGCGAGATCATCCCTCAGTACTGCGAACGCACCGATCGCTATCACAACACCATCCGCTACGGCGATCTCGGCATCGACGAACTCGTTCGTCCCGTGGTCGGTGGCTTCACGCCCGACAGTCCCGCCCAGGCGGCCGGCCTCAAGGTCGGCGACCTGTTGCTCTCCATCGACGGCAAGCCGGTCGAGTACTTTTCCCGGATCCCGGATCTGATCGGCAATCGCGCAGGCCAGTCGCTCGTCGTCCAGTATGACCGCGACGGGCAGCGCCGGCAGACGACGATCGTGCCGCAGTCCGACCGGGTCACCGACTGCTCCGGCGCGACGCACACCGTTGGCCGCCTGCGCATTCGGGCCGCCAACGTGACCGAGTTCCGCAGTCACGACATGCTCGGCTCCGTGTGGGCCGGCGTCCGGCACGTGTGGGGAATGACCACGATGTTCTACACGTCGCTGGCCCAAATCGTGACGGCCGTGCGCCCGGTCGATGAGCTTGGTGGTCCGATTCGCATCGCCAAGGCAGCGGGCGAGGCATCCTACGCAGGCTGGATCGGCATCCTCAATCTCGTCATTGCCCTTTCGGTGGTGCTGGGCGTGTTCAATCTCCTGCCCGTGCCGATGCTCGATGGCGGCCACCTCGCGATGTATCTCTACGAAGCGATCCGCGGCAGGCCGCTTGGATTGAAGGCTCAGGAACTCGGGCTCAAGGTCGGCTTCGCGCTGGTCATCGGCATGGCGCTTGTTGCGACTTTCAACGACATCAAACTATTGCTGCGGTGATCCGAGACGATGGTGGGAGAGAAGGACTTGACGAGCGAACCTCGGGCTTGGGGAACAAAAGGGGTAGCTAACGTCCTGTCGGCGGTTTATGAAGCGGCGGTCCGCAACGTGGCCATCGGCAGGTCCTGAAGGTGCCAGGGGTGAGTTTGATCTTTCGTTGGGCCGCTCTGGCCGTTGCTGCGGTTCTCGCACTGAGCATGCCTGCCGAAGCGCAACGCACCAAGGGAACCGGAACGACGATCACGGCGGTACAGATCCAGGGCAACGTGCGCGCGGAGCCGGAGACGATCCGCTCCTATCTGCAGCTCAAGGAAGGCCAAGCCTACGACGCCGCCGCCGCCGACCGATCGCTGAAGGCGTTGTTCTCGACAGGGTTGTTCTCGGACGTGACAATGGACATGCAGGGCTCGACCCTCGTGGTAAAGGTCACGGAAAATCCCATCATCAACCGCGTCGCCTTCGAGGGAAACCACAAGATCGAGGACGACAAGCTGCGCGACGAGGTCCAGTCCAAGGCCCGTCAAGTATTCACGCAGGCACGGGTGCGCGCGGATGTCGAGCGGCTGCTCACGATCTATCGCCGAAGCGGCCGTTATAACGCTGTCGTCGAGCCCAAGATCATCAAGCTCGAGCAGGGGCGTGTCGATCTCGTGTTCGAGATCAACGAAGGCAACGTTACCGGCATCAAGCGCATCACCTTTATCGGTAACAAGCGGTTCAGCGACGGCACGTTGCGCGGCCAGATCCGGACGGTCGAGAGCGCCTGGTGGCGTTTCCTGTCCTCCGACGACCGGTTTGATCCCGATCGTCTCAATCTCGACCGCGAACTGCTGCGCAAATTCTATCTGTCGGAGGGTTATGCCGATTTCCGCGTTGAGTCGGCTGTCGCCGAGCTGTCGCCCACACGCGACGGCTTCTTTCTCACCTTCACCATCCACGAGGGCGAGCGCTACAAGTTCGGCAAGGTCGACATCAGCACGCGGTTCCAGGGCCTCGACGTCGATACCCTCAAATCGTACCTCACGATGGACGAGGGAGATTGGTACGACGCCAACGAGGTGGACAAGACGGTAACGGCGATGTCGGACGCCGTGGGCACGCTTGGCTACGCCTTCGTCGACGTCCGGCCCAACATCCGGCGCAACCGCGAAACCCACACGATCGACATCACGTTCAATATCCAGGAGGGGCCGCGAGTCTATGTCGAACGAATCGACATTTCGGGCAATACACGAACCCTCGACAAGGTGATCCGCCGCGAGTTCCGGCTGGCCGAAGGTGATGCCTTCTCTACCGCCAAGGTCCGACGCAGCGAGCAGCGTCTGAAGAACCTCGGCTTCTTCGAGAAGGTCGACATCTCGGCGACGCCCGGCTCGACGCCCGACAAGACGGACCTCCAGGTCCAGGTGGTCGAGCAAAGCACCGGCGAGATCTCTTTCGGTGCCGGCTACTCGTCGGTGGGTGGCATCCTGGGCGACATTTCGATCCGGGAACGCAACCTGCTCGGCAAAGGCCAGGACCTGCGGCTCGGCCTGTCGCTCGGCACACTGAGCACCTTGGTCGACCTCAGCTTTACTGAACCCTACTTCCTGGATCGGCCGGTGGCGGCCGGCTTCGACATATTCCGGACGACGAACGATCGGCAGGCCATCGCGTCTTACAGCGATTCGAGCATCGGCTTCGCGTTGCGTGCCGGCTGGTCGTTCACCGAGCACACGAGCCAGACGGTCCGTTACACGCTGCGCGACACGAACATCTACAATGTCCAGCCGTTTGCCTCGCCGCTCGTCCAGTCCCAGGCAGGCGAGTCCGTGACGTCGGAGATTTCCGAGACCGTGGCATGGGATACACGTGACCAGCGCCTCAATCCGACCAAGGGATTCCTGGTCCGCAATACCATCGCGGTCGCGGGTCTCCTGGGCGACAACTACTATTTCCGCACGACGGCCGATGCGACCTTCTACCAGCAGATCGTCGAGGACTTCGTCGCCTCGATCAGCGGATCGGTGGGTTATATCGCACCCTTCAACAACACCACGCTTCGTCTCACCAACCGCTTCTTCATCGGCGGCGATTCACTGCCGGGCTGGGCGGTGGGCGGCATCGGGCCGCGCGACGGCAATACCGCCGACGCGCTGGGCGGCCAGTATTACTACACCGGCATGGGCGAATTGAGCTTTCCGCTGGGCTTGCCCAAGGAAATCGGGATTGTCGGCAAGGCGTTCGTCGACGTCGGGTCACTATGGGGCGCGGTTTACCAGCCCGGGGTCGACAACAACATCCTCCAGGACCAGTTGATGCGGGTCGGCACCGGAATCGGCTTGCAATGGGTGTCGCCGTTCGGTCCGATCCGTATAGACTACACGATACCACTGGTTTATGCGCCCTACGACAGACTCCAGGCGATCCGCTTCAGCTTCGGGACCCGCTTCTGATGGGAACTGCGCTGCCATGAACATGCAGACCGACAAGACCAGCATCGCGGCCACGGCCGCAACGTCGGTCGACATCAAACGCATCCTGCGGATGATCCCGCATCGTTACCCGATGCTGATGGTGGACCGCGTCATCGAGATGCGCCTCGATGCGAGCGCCATCGGGATCAAGAACGTGAGCTTCAACGAGCCGTTCTTCCAGGGCCATTTCCCGTCCGAGCCCGTGATGCCCGGCGTATTGATCGTCGAGGCGATGGCGCAGACGGCGGCCGTCCTGGTGGTCTCGACCTTCGGTGCCGACTCCGAGGGCAAGCTGGTCTATTTCATGTCGATCGACGGGGCGCGCTTCCGCCGGCCGGTGGTGCCGGGGGACCGGCTCGAGCTCCATGTCGAGAAGGTGCAGAGCCGCGCCAACGTCTGGAAATTTGCCGGCAAGGCGATCGTCGAAGGCAAGGTGGCGGCCGAAGCCACGTTCGCCGCGATGATTCGCGACAGATAAGAGGGAACCGCCATGCCCGACACAGCCGCCAACTACCGCATGCTGCACACGATGATCCGCGTGAAGGATCTCGACAAGTCGCTGGCTTTCTATACGGGGCCGATGGGAATGAAGGTGCTTCGCAAGCGGGAGGTGCCGGAAGGCAAGTATACGCTCGCCTTCGTCGGATACGGCGACGAGAAGGACCACTGCGTGGTCGAGCTCACCTACAACTGGGACCAGGAGAAGCCGTACGAGATCGGCACCGGTTTCGGGCATCTCGCCGTCGGCGTGCCGGATGTCCACGGCATGTGTCAGCAGGTCACCAGGACCGGCGGCAAGGTCACGCGCGCGCCCGGACCGGTGAAGTTCGGCACAACGGTCATCGCCTTCGTCGAAGATCCCGACGGCTACAAGATCGAGCTGATCGAGCGGAAATAAGGGCAGCCGAGCCTCGTCGGTCGGCCGGCGATACCGGTCGTCAGGCGATCGTCAGATCAGTCGCCAGTCGTATAGGGCGATCGCTGCCAATGCTGTGACAATCGCCGCGACCAGGAGGCATGCCCTGAAGCCGGCCCGGTGGACGTTGTCGTTGGCCGCGCGACCGAGCCGCACCAGCCGCGGCATCGGTCTTGGCTTCTGCGTGACCGCCCAGGTCGTGGCCGGGCGCGATCCATGGAACGATCTCGCCATCATCACTCCCTTTTTCCGCCGGGACAGGCGGCTCAGCCCCGCATGTGCAGAGGCTTGTAGGGCCGCTCGGTCTGCCCGTTGTAGAGCTGGCGCGGACGGCCGATCTTCTGGTCCGGATCCTCGATCATCTCGTTCCACTGCGAGATCCAGCCGACCGTGCGGGCCACCGCGAACAGCACGGTGAACATCGAGGTCGGGATGCCGATCGCCCGGAAGATGATGCCCGAGTAGAAGTCGACATTCGGGTAGAGCTTCTTCGAGATGAAGTAATCGTCCTTCAGCGCGATTTGCTCCATCTCCATGGCCAGTTCGAGCAACGGATCGTGCTCGATGCCGAGCGAGGTCAACACCTCGTGGCAGGTCTGGCGCATGACCTTGGCGCGCGGATCGTAGTTCTTGTAGACGCGATGCCCGAAACCCATCAGCCGGGTGTGATCCTGCTTGTCCTTCACGCGCGACAGGAAGCCCGGAATGTTCTGTTTGCCGCCAATCTCGTTCAGCATGTTGATCACGGCCTCGTTCGCGCCACCGTGGCTCGGGCCCCAAAGCGAGGCAATGCCGGCGGCGATGCAGGCGAACGGATTGGCACCCGAGGAACCGGCGAGGCGGACCGTCGACGTCGAGGCGTTCTGCTCGTGATCGGCGTGGAGCATGAGGATGCGGTCCATAGCGCGCTCGAGCACGGGATTGACCTCGTACTCCTCGGCCGGCACCGAGAACAGCATGCGCAGGAAATTGGCGGAGTAGGAGAGGTCGTTGCGCGGATAAACGAAGGGCTGCCCGACTGAGTACTTGTAGGCCATCGCCGCAATGGTCGGCATCTTGGCGACCAGACGATAGGACGCGATCATGCGCTGGCGCGGATCGTTGATGTCGAGCGAGTCGTGATAGAAGGCGGCCATCGCGCCCACGACGCCACAGCACACCGCCATCGGATGAGCATCGCGCCGGAAGCCACGGTAAAAGGTGCTGAGTTGTTCATGCACCATCGTGTGGTGCGTGATGTCTTTGACGAACTTCTCCTTCTGGACCTTGGTCGGCAGGTCGCCCTTCATCAGCAGATAGCAGACCTCCATGAAGTCGCTCTGCTCTGCGAGTTCGGCGATGTTGTAACCGCGATAGAGCAGGATGCCCTCGTCGCCGTCGATATAGGTGATCTTGGAGCCACAGGATCCGGTCGAGGTGAAGCCCGGGTCGTAGGTGAACATGCCGGTCTGGCCGTAGAGCTTGCGGATATCGACCAGGCGCGGCCCGATCGTGCCGTGAATGATCGGGAATTCGAAGGACTTGCCGGTTTCGTTGTCGGTCAGCGTCGCGGTCGATTTGGCCATTTGACTACTCTTTCGGGCTCGATTTGCGGGTTGGGCGGCACCCTAACAAGCCGCCCCGGGAGGCGCAATTGTGCCGCCCCGCCGCCATTTCGCGGGATGCAGCAGATAGGCGATGCGCCCGCCCCAGGATGGCTCGGCGACTGGCATGATCGGAAGAATCAACAGACTGCTCGCCGCGACCTTGCCGGGCACCTGCGTCAGCCGGTCCGCTGCGGAACGCCTTGGAGCGTCGCCCAAACGCCCCGGCGAAGGCATATGAAAAGTCGGCAGTGTGGTCGCTGTTCGATCTATCCGGCGGCGAGCAATCTCAGCCGGGTTTCGTCGGGACCTAGCACGGAAAGCACCTCGAAGATGCCGGGTGACACGGTAGAACCCGTGAGCGCCACGCGCAGCGGCTGGGCGACTTGCCCGAGCTTCACACCCTGGCTGTCGGCGAAGCGGCGAATGGCTTCCTCCATCGGCTTCTCGCGCCAGTCGTTCTCCCTGTCCAGGGTTGCCGCGAGCTTGCCGAGCAATGTTCTCGCCTCGGTCGTCAGAAGCGCGCGAGCCTTGTCGTCGACGATCACGGGCGCGCCGCTCCGGGCATAGAAGACAAGGTTGTCGGCAAGCTCCACCAGCGTACGCGACCGCTGCTTCACGCCATCGAGGCCGCGCTCGATGCGTTGACGGCCGGCCGCGTCGATGGCGCCGACCCTGGCCTCGACGCTGGGCAGGACCAGAGGCAACAGCTCCGCATCAGGCGCAGCGCGCAAATAGTGGGCGTTGAGGTTGGTGAGCTTCACCGTGTCAAAACGCGAGGCCGATCGGCCGACGCCGGCGAGATCGAACCATTCGATCGCCTGCTCGGTCGAGATGATCTCGTCGTCGCCGTGTCCCCAGCCGAGCCGCAGGAGGTAGTTGCGCAATGCCGCCGGCAAGAAGCCCATGTCGCGATAGGCGTCGACACCGAGCGCTCCATGGCGCTTGCTGAGCTTGGCGCCGTCGGCGCCGTGGATCAGAGGAATGTGCGCATAGACCGGCTCCGGCCAGCTCATCGCCTTGATGATCTGGAGCTGGCGAAACGCATTGTTCAGGTGGTCGTCGCCGCGGATCACGTGGGTCACGCCCATGTCCTGATCGTCGACCACTACCGCGAGCATGTAGGTCGGCGTCCCGTCGGCGCGCAGCAGGACCATGTCGTCGAGCTGCGCATTTTCGACCGTAACCTCGCCCTGCACCGCATCCTGAATGATGGTCTTGCCATTCTGCGGCGCCTTCAGGCGAACCACCGGCGCCACGCCCGGAGGAGCGTCCTTCGGGTCGCGGTCGCGCCAGCGCCCATCGTACCGCATGGGTAGCCCTGCCTGGCGTTGTGCGGTGCGCATCTCCGCCAGTTCCTCGGGCGAGGCATAGCAGTAGTAAGCCTTGCCCTCGGCCAGCATCTGACGCGCGATGTCGGCATGGCGCGCCGCGCGCGCAAACTGGAAGGTCACCTCGCCGTCCCAGTGCAGGCCGAGCCAGGAGAGACCGTCGAGAATTGCCTCGATGGCCGGCTGGGTGGAGCGGGCGCGGTCGGTATCCTCGATGCGCAGCAGATACTTGCCGTCATGATGGCGGGCGAACAGCCAGTTGAAGAGCGCAGTGCGCGCGCCACCGATATGCAGATAGCCGGTCGGCGAGGGGGCGAAGCGGGTAACGACGGTCATGGATGCATGAGAAGGTGCGGCTTCTGCCGCAATTAGGCCGAAAAAGCGCGCCGTTGGTAGGCGAGCGTAGTATGTCTGTCAAACCACGACGGCAGCCGAGGCAAAAGGGGGAGCGCGTGTCGGGGGCACGCACTTGGTTTGTGCAACAGCTCGATGCCGAGCGCGGCCGCTGGATGCTTTGGCTGCCGGTGGCGATGGGGTTCGGCATCGCGATCTATTTCGCCTTGCCCAGCGAGCCGCCGATGTGGCTTGGTCCCGTGCTGGCCGCAGCCGGGGTCGCTGCGACATTCCTTGCTTCGGCGGGAACCGCGGTCCGGGCGCTGTGCATCGGTCTCGTTGCCGCTTCTATGGGGTTTGGCCTCGCCACCGGGCGTACCGCCGATCTTGCCGCGCCGGTGCTCGGCCGCCCGTTGTTCAGCATCAATGTCGAGGGGCGCATTGCCGATGTGCAGCGTCTGCCCGACGGTGTGCGCGTGGTGCTCGAGGCCGTGCGCCTGAAGGGCCGGGGCGTGCCGCTGCCGGAAATGACGCCGGTCCGCGTCCGGGTGTCCCTGAGCCGCGGCGCCCCGGTGATCGGGGTGGGAGATCGATTGCTGATCCTCGCGAACCTGTCGCCGCCGGCGGGTCCGGCGGCGCCGGGGGCTTTCGATTTCCAGCGCGTCGCCTGGTATCAGCAGATCGGCGCCGTCGGCTATGCCTTGGCGCCCGCGGTCGTGATCGAGCACGGCCAGCCGGGTGGGCTCGTGCGCACCATCGACGGCCTGCGGGCCAAGATCACGGTCCGCATTCTCGAGGCCTTGCCGGGCCCGCAAGGCGGGGTCGCCGCTGCGTTGCTCACGGGCGAGCAGACCGCTGTGACGCGCGAGATCAACCAGTCGATGCGCGATTCAGGTCTGGCCCACATCCTGTCCATCTCCGGTCTGCACATCGTATTCGTGGTGGCGTTGGTGATGGGCTGTCTGCGCTACGGCATCGCGCTCGTCCCACCGCTCGCGCTGCGCGTCGATGCCAAGAAGTTCGCCGCCGTGGTGGCCCTTCTCGTCGCACTATTCTACACCGCGCTCGCCGGTGCGCCTGTGCCTGCTCAGCGCGCCTGCGCCATGGCGGCTTTTGCCCTGCTGGCGATCCTGCTCGATCGGACGGCGTTGTCGCTGCGGCTGGTCGCCTGGTCGGCAATCGTCGTTCTGGCGGCTGCCCCCGATGCCCTGACCGGCGCCTCGTTCCAGATGTCGTTCGCGGCCGTCATCGCCTTGATCGCAGCCTGGGAAGCGGCCGGCAGGTGGCGCCGACGATGGCACGAACGCATCGAAACGACGAAGCATCGTTGGCTCTGGCGCGCGGTAGCCGGATTAGGCGCCAGCCTTGCCACGACCCTGATCGCCTCGGTCGCGACCGGTGCCTTCGCGGCCTACCACTTCAACCGGCTCTCGTTCTTGGGCATTGTTGCCAACCTGCTGGGCGTTCCCCTGACCGGCTTCTGGATCATGCCTTGGGGACTTCTCGGCATGCTGTTGATGCCCTTCGGCCTGGAGCGATTCGCACTGATGCCGATGGGCTGGGGAATCACAGGGCTGGATGCGATTGCCGCCCACGTGGCGGCTTGGCCGCAGGCAGCGATGTTGGTCCCGTCTTTGCCGGGCGCCAGCCTCTGGTTGCTGACGCTGGGTGGCTTGTGGCTCTGCCTGTGGCGCCGTCGCTGGCGGCTGGCTGGGGTGCCCGTGATCGCGGCAGGGCTGCTTTTGAGCCCGGGGCCTGCGGCCGATCTCCTGATGAGCGAGGACGGGCGCGTGCTCGGTGTACGCGACGGCCATGGCGTGCTTCAGGTCGCGTCGCGGCGTACCGACCGCTTTGTTGTCGAGGCCTGGGCGCGTCGTACTGGCCAGAGCGGGGCGCGCAAATGGACCGCGAGCGCCGAGGAACAGGCGCTTGGCCTCGGTTGCGCTTCCGGCCTCTGCCGCTGGCAAAAGGGCCCATGGCACGTCGCCCTGGTGAGCGACGAACAGCGGGTAGCCGAGGCTTGTGCCGGTGCCGACATCGTGCTTGCAACAGTGGATGCGCTCGGCCGCTGCCGAGGCCCGCGACTGGTGATCGATCGGCGGACTGCCTGGCACGAAGGCGCCCAGGCGTTGTGGCTGGAGGAGACCGGCGTCCGGCGTCTCACTGCCAATGCCGCGCGTGGTGATCGACCCTGGGTCCCGAACAGTTCCAGCCGGCGCATGGCGCTGATGAAGGCGCCGGGCGCCTGAGCGGGGAGAAAGTTCGCGTTGCGGATCAATCCAAAAGACAGATTGGTTTGAACGTGCCATTGAATTGGAACGGATCGCGCCCACGGGCGATCTTGAGGCGCAAATTTTGCTCGAGAGCATGATGGTGACACGCGTCGTTTCTCCCAACGCCTCTGCCGTCCCGCAGGAACGCCCGGTCGGACTGGCTGCCCGGCTGGCTCCCGGCCTCGTGCTCTGCGTCGCGGTGACCCTGGTGGCCGTCGTGCTGGAGGAGGCAGAGGCACGTCTCTTCGGCCGCGCCTGGCTGGAAGCGTTGGTATTGGCCATCCTGGTCGGCACGATAGTCCGGACGATCTGGACGCCCAGCCAGCGGGCGTTCGCGGGCATTTCCTTTTGCGCCAAGACGTTGCTCGAGGTGGCGGTGGTGCTGCTCGGCGCGTCGCTCAGCGTGGCCACGATCATGGCGACGGGACCGGCCTTGCTGGCCGGCATCGCGGCGATCGTCGTGGTGGCCATCGTCGCCAGCTATGCCATTGGCCGCCTCCTCGGTCTGCGCCATCGGCTGGCGGTGTTGGTCGCCTGTGGCAATTCGATCTGCGGGAACTCCGCGATCGCCGCCGTGGCGCCGGTGATCGGTGCCAGCGGCGAGGATGTCGCCGCGTCGATTGCCTTCACCGCCGTCCTCGGCGTCGCGGTCGTGCTCGGTCTCCCGTTCCTGCCGGCCTTTGCCGACATGAGCCACCTCCAATACGGTGTTCTGGCGGGATTGACCGTCTATGCCGTACCGCAGGTACTTGCGGCAACGGCGCCCGTCGGGGCGGTCGCCATCCAGATTGGCACCCTGGTCAAGCTGGTGCGGGTTCTGATGCTGGGACCGGTCGTTTTGGTGCTGACGCTGCTGACGCGCCGTCTGCGCGATCAGAGAGACGGGCAGCCTGCGCACACCACGGCAGGAGATCGTCCGAGGAAAGGCGGTCCGGGCCTGCACAAACTCGTGCCCTGGTTCATCGTCGGCTTCCTTTTGCTGGCTCTCCTGCGTTCCCTGGGACTGTTACCCCAGGTGGTCCTGGCACCGACGGCGGCTCTCGCCAACTGGCTGACCATCATTGCCATGGCCGCACTCGGTCTCTCGACCGACCTTCGCAGTGTTGCACAAGCCGGTGGACGCGTGACGGCTGCGGTTACGCTGTCGCTGATCGTGCTCGGCGCGATGAGCTTCGGGCTGATCCGCCTGATCGGGATCGCCTGAGCCCGGGTGTCGGGCGCTCCGCCTGGGAGCGAACGCCCATGACGGCGAGCAAGCGTTCGGCCGCGACGCTTCCAGGACGCTCGACGTGCCGGAGCGCATGGAATGCCCTTTCCGGCAATGCGACCTTGACCTGATGCAGCAGGCCCGCTTCCAGTCCCGGCGCTGCGACCGAGGCGGAAATCGCCGTCGCGCCAAGGCCTGCTTCCACGGCCGCGCGGATGGCCTCGTTGGTCGGCAGCTCCAGGGCGACCTTGATGTCTTTCAGGGAGATGCCGGCTGACTCCAGCGCCGCCTCGAACTCGGAACGCGTCCCCGATCCGGGCTCTCGCAGCACCCATTCGGTATCGACAAGTTGCGCCATCTCGACTCGATTGGCCCGGCACCAGGAATGGTCGGCGCCGACGACCACGACAAGCTGATCGCGCGCCACTTCCGTGGCAACGAGCATCGGATCGTCGATAGCGCCCTCGACGAAACCGAGCTCGGCAAGGCCCTCATGAACAGCGGCGGCCACCTGCGCGGTATTGCCCACACTCAGCCGGATATCGATGGCGGGGTGGGCGCGCCGGAAGGAAACGATATGCCGCGGCAGCCAGTAGCTGGCGATCGTCTTGCTCGCATGTATCGAAAGCGTCCCACGTTGCAGGCCGCCCAGCTCTGAAAGGACCAATTCGGCGGCCTCGGCCCGGGCGAGCACGGCCCGCGCCTCGTTCAGGAAGAGAACCCCTGCGCCGGTAAGCTCGATGCCTCGCCCGACGCGATGGAACAGCCTCGCGCCGTGCCGTGCCTCGAGTGCCGCGATCGCAGCGCTCACCGCCGATTGCGCCAGATGCAAGGCCTCGGCAGCACGCGTCATGTGCTGGCGTTCGGCCACGGCCACGAAAACACGAAGCTGCTCCAGCGTCATGCGCAGCACGATAGCCTCCGACGGCATTCGTGGCGATTGGTCACCCGCAAGGGTGGATGGATGTCGCCGATCAGTGATAGCGGCGATAGAGACCCGCCAGCCGGCCCTGGATCTTGACCCTGTCCGGCCCGAAGATGCGGGTCTCGTAGGCGGCATTGGCGGGTTCGAGCGCGATCGAGGCGCCTTTCTTGCGCAAGCGCTTCAGGGTCGCCTCGGCATCATCGATCAATGCGACCACGATCTCGCCGGTCTCGGCAGTATCGGCGCTCCTGATGATGACGATATCGCCGTCCTGGATACCGGCTTCGATCATCGAATCGCCCTGTACTTCGAGACAGTAGTGCGCGCCGGATCCGAGCAGGGACACAGGTACGTCGACAGTGCTGGAATTGTCGCGCAGCGCCTCGATGGGGGTGCCGGCGGCGATGCGGCCGTAGAGCGGCAGGCTGAGGGCCTGGGCCTCGTTCGCAGCCTGGAAAACGCCGGAGAGGGGAACGCGATCGCCGCGCACGACCTGGGGCACGAAAGCCTCGCGCGGCTCCGCAATTCCGGGCCGGCGCGCTTCGGCGACAAAGGGGGTGACGTTCGGGGCGGGCAGGGCAGCCGCCTCGGGAAGCTTCAGAACTTGCAGCGCGCGCGCCCGGTGCGGAAGGCGACGCAGGAAACCGCGCTCCTCGAGGCCGGTGATTAGCCGATGGATGCCGGACTTGGACTTCAGGCGTAGCGCCTCCTTCATTTCATCGAACGAGGGCGACACGCCAGCGTCGTTCAGGCGCTTGTTGATGAACAGCAGCAGTTCGTTTTGCTTGCGGGTCAGCACCAATTTCTCCCCAGACCAACTACCAGATTTCGGAACAAATCCTGAAACCCGCTACATGTTCTAGTTTAGTTCTGGGTCCGGGTCAAGTTTTCCAGAGGATATTGGGGATCAATAGCCGCCAGCAAGGTTCGCCAAGGCGATGATCTGGACGACGTCACCGGCCTTGCGCGCGGGATCATGGGCGGGCCGAACAAGGAGTGCAGTCGCCTCCGCGAGGACCGAAAGCATGGAACTGTCCTGCACCTTGTAAGGTTCGACGCGGAGCGAGCCATCCGACGCATGGCTCAAATGCGCACGCACGTAATCCTCGCGCGTATCGTTGGCCCTGACGTCGACCGCGAGCCGCGCCGGCTGTGTCGCCACGAGACTGCCTGCCTGGCCAAGCAGGCGCTCCAGCGCCGGCTTAAGGAACAGCAGTGCACAGACCATCGTCGAGACGGGATTGCCGGGCAGGCCAAGGACGCGGGCGCGATCCCTCGCGGCGAACATCAGCGGTTTCCCCGGGCGCATGGCAATGCGCCAGAAATCCATCGTGAAGCCTTGCGCCTTCAGCGCATCCTGGACGAGATCGCGGTCACCTACCGAGGCGCCGCCCAGCGTGATCAGCAGGTCGTGCTGCGTGCCGGCGGCAATACGATCCTGGATGAGGCCCGCGTCGTCGCGCGCAATGTCGAACAAAGTGGGCTCGCCGCCCCATCCGCGTACCAGGGCGGCGATGGCGATACCGGAGGAAGAGACGATCTGGTTGCGGCCCACCGGTTCGCCGGGCATCACGAGTTCATCGCCAGTCGACAGGATCGCCACCCTTGGTTTTCGGTGGACGCCGATCCAGGGAAGATTCATCGCGGCCAGCAGTGCCACGTCCCGCGCGCTCAGTGTACGACCAGCAATGAAAGGGGCATCGCCTGCAGCGAAATCGAGACCGGCCTTGCGGATATGCCTTCCCGGCGTCGGCATCTCGAGAACGGTGATCCTGCCGCCCTCGGCTCTGGTATCTTCCTGGATGACGATCGAATCCGCGCCCATCGGCACCGGGGCGCCAGTGAAGATGCGCACGGCTTCGCCGGGCTTCAACGCCTGATCATAGGATCCGCCGGCGGGCGCCTGGCCAACCAGCGTCAACGTCGTCGGAGCGGCGGGTACGTCGGCAGCACGGACGGCGTAGCCGTCCATTGCCGACAGATCTGCCGGAGGCTGGGTAAGGCGAGCCGCAGGCGATGTCGCCAGCACGCGACCTGTGGCGTCCGCCACCGAGACGAGCTCGGCCGGCAGGGGAGAGAAGGCCGCAATCACCCGCGCATGGGCTTCGCGAACAGTCAGCATGTCATCGGCCTCTGTCGAACGTCCCCGACTTGCCGCCCGACTTGTGGAGGAGCTTCACCTCCGAGATCACCATGCCGCGGTCGACTGCCTTGCACATGTCGTAGACGGTGAGCGCGGCAACCGATGCCGCGGTCAACGCCTCCATCTCGACGCCTGTACGGCCCCTGAGCTTGCAGGTAGCTTCGATATCGACCGCATGGCGGGCGGCATCGAGCGAGAGTGTCACTTGAACGGATGAGAGCGACAACGGATGGCAGAGCGGGATGAGGTCGGCGGTGCGCTTGGCGGCCATGATACCGGCGAGCTGCGCCACCGCCAGCACGTCGCCCTTAGCGGCCTTCTTGTCCCTGATCAGGGTCAGGGTCGAAGGCTGCATGACGACACTTGCGGTCGCAACGGCCATGCGCTGGGTTTCGTCCTTGGCGCCGACATCGACCATGCGGGCGTTGCCGCGCGCATCGAAGTGGCTGAGCGCCTTGCTCATGCCGCCTTCGCCAAAAGTTCGCGCACGGCGCTCTCGACGTCGGCTACGCGCATCAGACTTTCGCCGATCAAGAAGGCCGAGGCACCCGCCTTGGCCATGCGCGCGAGATCGGCCGGCGTGCCGAGCCCGCTCTCGGCTACCAGCACGCGATCGTTCGGCACCCTGGAGGCGAGTTGCTCGGTGACGGCGAGATCGACAGCCAGCGTCTTGAGATTGCGGTTATTCACACCGATCAGATCGCCGTCGATGCCGAGTGCGCGGTCAAGCTCGTCGCCGTCATGGACCTCGACAAGGACATCCATGCCACAAACGTGAGCCAGGCGGGCAAGCTCGGCCGCGAGCTGGTCGTCGAGGCAGGCCATGATCAACAGGATACAATCGGCACCCAACGCTCTCGCCTCGAACACCTGGTAGGGATCGATCATGAAATCCTTGCGCAACACCGGCAGGCGGGTGGCATTGCGCGCCAGCCCCAGGAATTCGTCCTTGCCCTGGAAGTGGGGCTCGTCCGTCAACACCGAGAGGCAGGTCGCGCCGCCGCGCTCATAAGCACGGGCGAGTGAGGGTGGATCGAAGTCCAGCCGGATCAGCCCCTTGCTGGGCGAGGCTTTTTTGATCTCAGCGATCAGGCCATAGCGATCGGCGGCGATCGCCGCCTTCAGCGCCGCGGCGAAGCCGCGTGGCGCATCCATGGCCCGCGCGGCTCGTTCGACATCGCCCTGCGGCCGGCGTTTGCGCGTCGCGGCGACATGCCGGCGCTTGTCGTCGACGATCCTGGCGAGCGCGTCGCTCATGTGCAGATCCTTTGCAGCGCGGCAAGGGCATGCGCCGCCTTTCCCGTATCGATCGAGCGGGCAGCAAGTGCCGCACCTTCCTTCAGGTCCCTGGCCTTGCTCGCGACCATGAGGGCCGCGGCGCTATTCAGTAACACGATATCGCGGAAGGCGTTGCGTTCGCCCGCCAGCACCTTCTTGATCTCCTCGGCGTTGTGTATGGCATCGGCGCCCTTGAGCTGCTCGATGGAAGCGCGCTTCACGCCGGCCTCCTCCGGCGCGATCTCGAATTCGCGCACCCGGCCGTTCTCCAGCGAAGCAGCCCAGCTCGTGGTCGTCGTCGTGAGTTCGTCCATCCCGTCCTGCCCGTGCACCACCAAGGCGCGCTCCAGGCCCAGTTGCCCAAGTGCCTCGGCGACTGGCCGCAGCCAGCGCCGGTCGAACACGCCGACGAGCTGGCGCTTGACCAGGGCGGGGTTAGACATCGGCCCGAGAAGATTGAAAATCGTGCGGGACGGCGCCAGTTCGGCCCTTGTGCCGGCAACGTTGCGCATGGCGCTGTGATGCCGCGGCGCCATCAGGAAGCAGATATTGGCTTCGACCAGGGCCTTTTCGAGCGTTTCGATAGGCAAATCGAGATTGATGCCAAGGGCATTGAGCACGTCGGCCGCCCCAGACTTGGAGGTGAAGGCCCGATTGCCGTGCTTGGCGACCGGAATGCCGGCGCCGGCCACGACCAGCGCCGAGCAGGACGAGACATTGTAGGTGCCGTGATGGTCGCCGCCGGTACCGACGATGTCGATCGCCCCCGCGGGCGCCCGCACGCGCTGGACCTTGGCGCGCAGCACGCGGGCGCCTCCGGCCAGTTCCTCCGCCGTCTCGCCCCGCACCTTCAAGGCCATCAGGAAGCCGCCCATCTGTGCAGGCGTGGCGTCACCGCTGGTCATGATGTCGAAGGCGCGCTCGGCCTCGTCCACGCTCAAAGGCTGTCCGTCTCCCGCCTTCGCCAGAAGGCCGCGAAAATCGTCGATATCGCCGCTCACCAAGACCCCTTGTTGTTTTGCCCTTGCCCGCTCTGCCGGAGGGCGGGTAGCTATATCACATGGCTGAAGAACTGATCCTCAAGGTCACCGGTATGGATTGCGACGGCTGCATCAAGGCGGTCACGCGGGCCGCGACCGGTGCCGGGACTGCGCCCATTTCCGTTGACCTCGAGAGCGGCGAGATGCGCCTGCCCGCTGGAGCCGACGTACCCGCCATCAGCCGCGCGATCCGCCGCGCCGGGTTTGGGATCGCCGGGTCCTAACCGTTTGATTTCAGGGTTCTAAGCGGCCTTTTGCTTCTGTTGCGTCGGATGCTCTCCGGCGATCTTGAGGAAGTTTTCCAGGATCTTGTGGCCGTGCTCCGAGGCGATGCTCTCGGGGTGGAACTGTACGCCGTGGATGGGCAGGGTCTTGTGCCGCAGCCCCATCACGATCTCGCCGGTCCGGGCGGTGATCTCCAGTTCTTGCGGCAGGCTCGCCCGGTCCACGGTCAACGAGTGATAGCGGGTGGCGGAAAAAGGCGAGGGCACGTCCTCGAAGACCCCCTGGCCGTGATGCTCGATGCGCGAAAGCTTGCCGTGCATCGGCACCGGGGCACGCACGACCTTGCCTCCGAACTCCTGGCCGATCGCCTGATGGCCAAGGCACACGCCCAATAGCGGCACCTGGGCCCGAGCGGCCGCCCTGACCAGCCCCATGCAGATGCCGGCCTCGTTAGGCGTACACGGGCCGGGTGAAAGCACGATGCCATCGGCCTTGAGTGCCATGGCGTCCTCGACCGAGATCTGGTCGTTACGGTGGACCACGCAGCGCGCCCCAAGATCGCCCAGAAAGTGGACGAGGTTGTAGGTGAAACTGTCGTAGTTATCGATCAAAAGCAGCACGTGGCACCTGTTGCCTTGTTCGGGTTATTTTCCCGGAAACGGCGCCTGAAGGAAAGAAGACTGTGAGCGTATTGACTTCCGCGCGCGACGCGGCCGGCACCTTCTCCGACTGGGTCAGCTCCGTCTTCGTGGGGCAGGCGCGCCGGTTCTTTCGCATGCAGAGCCGTCTTCGCTCCAATGAGCCCGTCCAGATCTTCGTGTGCGGGGTCATCGGGGCCGCGATCGGGGCGCTGGTGGCGGGCCTGCGCTGGCTGGTCGATCTGCTACACCATGTCAGCTTCAACCTGCCCGAGGATCGCACTCTCAGCACCGGCATCGGAGTCGATCCGCTGCGAATCTTGATCGTGCCGGTGATCGGTGGCCTCGTGATCGGCCTTTCGGCGATCATCATGCGTCGGCTTCGCCCCCGCGAGATCGTCGACCCGATCGAGGCCAACGCTCTGCACGGCGGCATCATGTCGTTGTTCGACAGCCTTCGGCTGCTGGTCGCAACGCTGACCTCGAACGCCGCGGGCGCAGCGGTCGGGATGGAGGCGGGCTATACCCAGATGGGTTCGGGCATCCTCGCTAAAGTGGGGCAATACTTCCGTCTTCGCCGCACCGACCAGCGCATCTTCGTCGGTGCAGGCGCCGCGGCGGCGATTGCCGCGGCCTTCAATGCACCGTTCGCGGGCGCCTTCTATGGCTACGAACTCATTCTCGGAAACTACTCGGTCAGGGCACTGGCGCCGGTGGCGGCCGCGGCGCTCGCCGGGACCTTCACCGAACGCGCGCTGATCGATCCCGAGCCGATCTTCAGCGTCGAGCAGTTCTTCCATTTCAACCTCAAGGTCTATTTCGTGTTCGGCGCGCTCGGCGTGTTCGCCGCCGGCTTCAGCGTGCTGGCCATGCAATCGGTGACCTGGGCCGAGCGGGGGCTGCGCCGGCTGCCCTTGCCGCAATGGCTGCGGCCCGCCATCGGCGGGCTGTTGCTGTCGGCGATCGCGATCGTCGTGCCGCAGGTGCTGGGCAGCGGCCATGGCGCGATCCAGCTCATGTTCGATCGCAACGTGGCGCTGCGGACCTTCCTCATCCTGCTGTTCGCCAAGCTCATCGCCACCGCCATCTCGCTCGGCTCCGGCTTCCGCGGCGGCATGTTCAGCGCCTCGCTCTTCCTTGGCTGCCTGTTCGGCGGTGCCTTCGCCGGCATCGCCGCTCTCGTGGTGCCGTCACTGAGCGACATGCAATCGGCCTTGATGATGGTGGGCATGGGAGCGGTCGCCGCGGCGGTCATCGGTGCGCCGCTCACCATGGTCTTCCTGGTGCTTGAGGGAACCGGCAGTTTCGCGATGATGGTGGCGGTGATGGTCGGCGTGGTGATCTCCTCGACGATCGTGCGCCTCACCTTCGGCTACTCGTTCTCCACCTGGCGCTTCCACCAGCGCGGCATCGGCATTCGCAGCCCGCACGACATCGGCTGGCTGGCCGATCTGTCGGTCGGCCGGCTGATGCGCACCGACGCGCAGGTCGTCCCGGAGAACACACCGCTCAAGGAGCTGCGCGAAAAATTTCCTCCGGGCACGGCCTGGCATGTGTTCGTGGTGTCGGACAAGGGGATCTACGCCGGTGCCCTCGACAGCGCCAACGTCCACGACGCCCAGCAGAACGACAAGCTCGAGACCCGTTTTGCCCGAGACCTGGCGGCTGATCCGGACGTGTTCCTGCTACCCTATGAGAACGTTCGAACGGCCCTGGCGCGCTTCGAGGACAAGGAGATCGAAACCCTTCCGGTGCTTGCCTCGTCGACCGACCGCTCGATCGTCGGCTATCTCTCCGAGCAGTATGCGCTGCGGCGCTACAATCAGGAGCTCGAACGTCGTCGCAGTGCCGACCTCGGCGAACGCGACCTGTTCTCGCTCGCCGACAAGCAGGGCTGATCAGACGGCTTCGCGACGATGCGGTGACTTGGCCGCCATTGTGACGCTAAGGTGGGCCCATGATCCACGTGGCCGCAATCCTGTCCGTCCTGTTGCTGGCGCTGCCGGCCTTCGCCCAGGTCGATTGCAACGAAGGCATGGAGTCGATCGACCGGGATGCCCCGTCGCGGATGGGGGCGCTTGAATTCACCCGTACCGTGGCGGCGAAGGAAGCGATGCTCGCCAAGGCCTTTGCGACGTTCGGATACAAGGTCGGAGTGAGCGTCCAGACGGTGAGGGGTGACACGGTCGATGGCGAATTCCATCAGGCCTTCGATGTCGGTTTCGATGACACCGGGACTCGCGTGACAAAACCCGCAGAGCCCGAAGTCAACACGCTGAGCCGGCTTGCGCTTTCAACCAAGGACGTCGACACCTACGTCAGGACACCGTGGTTTGCCCTGACCTCGGACGTGCTGGCCGAGAAGGATGCGGTATATTCGGGGCGTCAGAGACTCGATGGCCACAATGCGAGCGTCTTCGACATGCTGCCCCGCAACGACCAGGCACCGCTGCGTGGCTTCATCGGCCGCGTCTGGGTATGGGCCAGCCGGAGCGCCGTGCTCCGAAGTTGCGGCCGTTTCGCCGGCTCTCCGATTGGACCGATGCGATACGAGATTCGCCGCGCGCAGGTGGGCGAGGACAACTGGTTTCCTGCTCTGATACGTGCTGACGAGACCCTGCATCCGGACGACAATCCGGTCCACGTGCGAGTGAGCGTCCGGTACTCGAACTACAAGGCGCGGTGATCGCGCGCCCATGGTCGTCTCTCCGCTGATTGTCGGGCTGCTGCTGGCGGCAGCCCTCATGCATGCGAGCTGGAATGCACTGCTGAAATCGGACCGGTCCGACCGGCTGGCGACCTTCGGGGTCATCATGACGACCGGAACGGCGATGGGCATCTGCGCCGTCCCGTTCCTGCCCATGATCGAACCGGCGGCATGGAAGTTCATCGCGCTCTCCGTGCTGATCCACCTCGCCTATTACACCTTCCTGCTCAAGGCCTACTCCTACGGCGATCTCAGCCATACCTATCCGATCGCCCGCGGGCTCGGACCATTGCTGGTCGCAATCCTGTCGGGCCAGCTCGTCGGCGAGCACCTGCGCACGCAGGACGCGCTCGGCGTCCTGCTGCTGAGCTGCGGACTCGTGGCCCTCGCCCTGCCGGTGCGGATGGCCGCGCCGAAGCCGGGGGGACGATACGGGCTGGCAACCACCTTCGCGGTGCTCACGGGCATCTCCATTGCCGGCTACATCATCGCCGACGGCCTCGGCGTGCGTGCTGCGGGTCCGACGCTCGGGCAGAAGGTCGGCTATATCGCCTGGCTCTGCGTGCTCGAGGGACCGTGGCTGCTGGTGCTGGCGATCGCGCTCAGGCCGGCGAAGGTGTGGACGCACCTGCGCGGCAACTGGTGGCGCGGCGTTCTGGGCGGCGCCATTGCCAGCACCGGCTATGGCATCGCGATCTACGGGCTCGCCGCGGGACCGATGGCCCATGTCGCGGCGCTGCGCGAGACCTCCGTCTTGTTCGGTACGCTGATCGGCACGATGCTGCTCGGCGAGCCGTTCGGCGGGCGGCGCGTCGCCGCAGCCCTTGTCATCGTTTCGGGCCTTGTGCTGATGAACGGTCCCGCGCTCTTCTAGCATCGTGTCGACACGCAATCTCGAGCAGCTCATCGCTCCGCGTTCGCTCGTCGCCATCGGCGCGAGTGCGCGGCCCGGCAGCGTCGGCGCGGCGGTGACGCGCAACCTGCTGGCGGGCGGATTCAAGGGCGACCTGCATCTCGTGAACATCAAGGGCGGCGAGATCGAGGGACACCCTCTGTTGCACAGCCTCGCGGAGCTGCCCGCACCCGCCGACCTCGCCATCATCATGACACCGGCGGGTACGGTACCCGATCTCATCCATGAGCTCGGTCGGCGCGGCACCAAGGTCGCAGTCGTCATCAGCGCCGGCCCTGGCCAGGGACCGAGCGCTGCCGAGACGAACGCACACTGGCGGCAGCATCTGCTCGAGACTGCCAGGCCGTTCCTGCTGCGCGTCGTCGGGCCCAACTGCATCGGCTACGCCGCGCCGAAGATCGGACTCAATGGCAGTTTCGGCCCCGCCAAGCTGAAGAGCGGCCGCCTGGCGGCTATCGCCCAGTCAGGTGCGGTGCTGGCGGGCCTGGTCGACTGGGGCATGGCGCAGGGCATCGGCTTCTCGCATCTCTTCTCGATGGGCGACATGGCCGACGTCGATTTCGGCGACGTGCTCGACATGCTGGCACGCGACTACGACACGCGCGCCGTGCTGATGTATGTCGAAGGCATCACACATGCCCGCAAGTTCATGTCGGCGGCGCGCGGCGTGGCACGGCTGAAGCCGGTGATCGTACTGAAGGCCGGCCGGCACGCGGCGGCAGCGCAGGCGGCGGCCTCGCACACAGGATCGATGGCGGGATCGACGGCAGTCTACGAGGCTGCCTTCGCGCGCGCCGGCCTGGTCGGCGTGACCGATCTCGGTGAGCTGTTCGATGCGGCCGAGACTCTGGGGCACGGGCTGCTGCCACGTAGCGAGCGGCTTGCGATCCTGACCAACGGCGGAGGGGCGGGAATCATCGCCACTGATCTCCTCATCGACGAGGGTGGCGAGCTTGCGGCGTTGCAGGCCGGCACGCTCGAGCAGCTCGACAAGCGGTTGCCACGCATCTGGTCGCACGGAAATCCCGTCGATATCGTCGGCGACGCCGATGGCGTCCGCTACGCCGCGGCGCTCGATATCCTCGCCGCCGATCGCGGCGTGGGCGCCGTGCTCGCCATGAACGTGCCGACGGCGTTGGCGTCGTCGGAAGAGGTGGCGCGCGCAGTCGCTGGTTCGGGCGGGCGTCGCATGGTGCCGGTGGTCGGTTGCTGGATCGGCGGACCCGATGCAGATGCCGGCCGGCGTGCGTTGCATGAGGCGGGCATTCCGGCATTCGATACGCCGCTGCGCGCGGTACACGGCTTCATGCATATCATCCAGTATCGCCGTGGCCAGCGTGCCCTGCAGCGCACACCGCCGTCGGTCGCCGAGGTGCGCTCCGATACGGCGCTGGTGCGGACCATCGTCGAAACCGCGCTTGCCGACGATCGTCAGCTTCTGACCGAACCCGAATCAAAGCGCGTCCTGGCCGCCTACGGCATTCCAGTCGTGCCCACCGAGATTGTGCGCGATGCCGCCGAGGCGGTGGCGGCGGCGGTGCGCACCGGCTTTCCAGTAGCAGTGAAGATCCTGTCGCGCGACATCCCGCACAAATCCGATGTCGGCGGCGTGGCACTCGACCTCGTCTCCGAGCAAGCCGTGCTTGACGCCGTACGAGAGATGACGGGCAAGGCTCTGGTGATGGCCAACCGCGCGCGCATCGACGGCTTCGTCGTGCAGCCCATGATCAGGCGGCCGAACGCGATCGAGCTCATCCTTGGTGCGGCTGAGGACAAGGTGTTCGGACCCATTTTGATGGTAGGGCATGGCGGCGTCGCGGCCGAGGTGATCGACGACAAGGCGCTCGCCTTGCCGCCGCTCGATCCGGTACTGGCCGAAAGCGCACTGGCGCGCACGCGTGTCGACCGGCTGCTGCGCGGCTATCGCGATCGGCCGCCGGCGGCAAGGAGTGCGGTCGCGGAGGCGATGGTGCGGCTGTCGCAACTCATTGCCGACGTCGACGATATCGCCGAGCTCGACGTCAATCCCTTGTTGGTTGACGCCGAGGGTGTGATCGCCCTCGATGCTCGCATCGTCGTGCGCAAGCAGGAGGGACAGGAGCGGGCCGCGCGCTTCGCCATCCGGCCCTATCCGGTCGAGCTCGAGAGCGACGTCGAGCATCGCGGCCAGCGCCTGCATATCCGGCCGATCCGGCCCGAGGACGAGGAACTGCTCAACACCTTCACACGGCACCTTACGGCCGAGGACATCAGGATGAGATTCTTCGGGCCGTTGCGTGAACTCAGCCACGAGATGGCCGCGCGCCTGACCCAAATCGACTACGATCGCGAAATGGCTTTTCTGTTGCTCGACGGCCGAGAATTGCTCGGGGTCGGCCGGCTGGCCGCCGACCCCGACTTCGAGCAGGCGGAATTCGCTCTGATCGTCGCGTCCGACCGGCAGCGCCGCGGATACGGCGCACTGTTGCTCGGACATGTGCTCGACTACGCGCGTGGCCGCCGCATCAAGCGCGTCGTCGGCTACGTTCTTCGCGAGAACCACCGCATGCTCGACCTGACCGAACGACTGGGCTTCAGGCGCGAGCCGGGCCGAGCCGGCAATGCCGACATCTGCGTGGTGAAGGCATTGGATGATTTGTAACCTTTGTTTTGTCGGCCGCGCTGAACTAAGGCCGAATTATGGCAGAATGCCAAAGGCTTAACTTCGAATTTTCAGATGGCATCAAAGAAGAACAGAAGCAGGAAGGCGAACAGAAAGAGTCCGAAGTCTGCCGCGAGCCGGCGCGATCGGCTGGTTCGCGGCTACCGCAGTCTTGTGAGCTGGATCGAAGGCCATCGCTGGCCGTCGCTTGCAGCCGGCATCCTTGTCCTCCTCGTCGGCAGTTTCCTCGGCAGCTACTGGCTCGCCAACAAGCTCGACTCGTTCGACCGCGAACGCGTCGTGCGCGATGCCCTGAGGGAGATGAAGCGTGAGAACCCGCAGCAGCCGACGCTCAAGTATGACCGCATCGATGATATTCCCGGGCTGCCGCGCTACACGGAGACCGAACCGGGGCAGGTGCGCACGACCATCGAGGAACCAGTCCGCAAGCTTCCCAAACCTACCCAGGTCGCGGCGCTTGCAGCCAGCGAACAGCCGGCCTGGCGGCGCTACGCCGTGCCGTTCGGCGATCTCAACAGCAGGCCGTTGATCGCCATTGTGATCGACGATGTGGGCATCGATCGTCCGCGCTCCAGGCGGGCGTGGGAATTGCCGGGACCGATCACACTCTCGTTCCTGCCTTATGCCAGGGACCTTGATGAGCAGGCGAAGGCCGCCCGGGCGCATGGCGACGAGTTGATGCTGCATATGCCAATGGAGCCGCTGGGCCACGCCGATCCCGGCCCGAACGCAATTCTCACCTCGCTGAGCGAGAGCGAAATTCGACAACGCGTGACGGCCGATCTCGACAGTTTCGACGGCTATGTCGGCGTCAACAATCACATGGGCAGCCGTTTCACTGCCTTCAGACCGGGCATGGAGACGGTCTTGCGCCTCCTCAAGGCGCGCGGACTGCTGTTTCTCGATTCGCGCACGACGGCGCAGACAGTCGGCGAGAGCTTGGCGCAAGAGCTCGGCGTCCCGACAGTGTCACGCAACATCTTCCTCGACGACGACCAGTCCCTGGCCACCGTGAAGCACCAGCTTGCCGAGACCGAAGAGGTAGCGCGCCGCCAGGGCTTCGTCGTGGCGATCGGCCATCCGCACGAGCACACCTTGCAGGCGCTCGCAGAATGGCTGCCAGGCCTCGCTGGCAAGGGTTTCGCAGCCGCGCCGCTTACCGCCGCGTTGCGCAAGCGCAACGGTTGGGATTGAGTCGGCCTTGTCAGTTTGGAGGACATGACAGTGCGCTATCACAAGCCGGCGATGATCGTCGCACCGCAACCCGAAGGCGCGGAGGCAGGAGCCGATGCGCTGCGTGAAGGCGGCAATGCCGTCGATGCCGGCATTGCCTGCGCCCTGGTCCAAGGCGTCGTCGACCCGCTGATGTGTGGCATCGCCGGTTTCGGCAGTTGCGCTATCTACATGCCGGGCAAGAAGTTCCACGGCTACATCGATGCCCACGCGCCGGCTCCGCTCGCAGCAAAGCCCGACATGTGGGCCAACCTGATCGAGAGCGAGGCGCGCGACGGCTACGGCTTCATCCTGAAGGGCCGCGTGAACGACATCGGATACAAGTCGATCTGCGCTCCGGCCAACCTCAGGATGTATTACGAGGCGCATCAGGAGCACGGCCGGCTTCCCTGGTCGCGCATCGTCGAGCCCGCCATCCATTGGGCCGAGAACGGCTGGACGGTGCGGCCGCATGTCCATTTCTGGTGGGCCGACGAGGGGGCCTTCGGCCGCGCGCCCAACCATGAGCGCATCACGTCCTTTCCCGCTCCCCGCACGCTCTATTGCCGGCCGGACGGAACGCCCAAGCGCGTGGGCGATGTGGTGGTGAACCGGGACTACGGCCAGACCTTGCGCGCCATCGCCAAAGGCGGTGCCGACGTCTTCTATTCCGGCGAGCTCGCGCGCGCGATCGACGAGGACATGAAGAAGAACGATGCGCTTCTGTCGATCAGCGACCTCGAAGCGTGGAAGACCGTAAGCAATGCCCCGCTCTGGGGCGACTACCGCGGCTACAGGGTCTCGACCAACCAGCCACCCGGCGGCGGCGTGATGCTGGTCGAGATGCTGAACATCCTCGAGAACTTCGTCCTGGGCGAACTGGAGCACAATTCACCGGAATATGTGCGCGTCGTCGCCGAGGCGATGAAGCGCGCCACGATCGACAAGGACGCGCATGTCGGCGATCCGAAGTTCGTCAAGGTGCCGGTCGAGCGGCTCACCTCCAAGGACTACGCCAGGCAGATGGCCGACGAGATTCGGCGCGGCGTGAAGGCGCATGTGCCCCGCTTCAACTCGGGCGCGGTCAGCAAGGACACGACGCACATCTCCGTCCTCGACAAGGAGGGCAATTGCTTCGCCATGACCCATTCGCTCGGCATGCCCTCCGGGGTGATCACGCCTGGTCTGGGCTTCATGTACAACGGATGCATGGGTGTGTTCGATCCGCGGCCGGGTCATGCCGGGTCGATCGCACCCGGCAAGGCGCGGTTCAGCTCGGTCGTGCCCTCCATCCTGTTCAGGGGCAACAAGCCGCATCTCATCATCGGCGCACCGGGCGCCACCCAGATCGCTATGGGCGTGCTGCACGTGATCCTGAACGCGCTCGACTTCGATATGACCATGGTGGAGGCGGTGAGCGCACCGCGCTTCTCCGCCACCTCGGACGCGATCGACATCTCCAACCGCATCCAGTGGAAGGTCGAGCGCGAACTGCAGACGATGGGCTACCCCGTCGTGCGCAGCCCCTATGGCTTCGGCTTTGCCGCCGTGCACGGCATCAGGCTCCACGACGACGGGCTCGATGGCGGCGCCGATCCTGGGCACGACGGCGTCGTCATCGCGGTCTGAGGCCAAAGTCAGACGGGCAGCTTCCGCTTCTGATGCGCCCGCCCGACCTTGGCGGTTTCGGGATCGTGGCCGGAAATGACGCGCACGCCTTCATCGAGGCGCTGGGCGATGTTGTCCGGCGTCGCCCCTTCGAGGAAGGCGAGATTGTTGGCCCGGCAGGCGGCGAACACCTTGGCGCGGGCAGCTTCCATCACGGGCGGGTAGGGCCGCCGCTGAAGGCTGGTATAGCCCAGCGCCAATCCCAGATCGCCCGGCCCCAGTTCGGCAAACCCCAATCCAGGCACCGCCAAAATCTCCTCGCAATGCTCGACACCGGGAGGGCTTTCAATCTTTACACCGAGCAAAAGTTCGCCGCGTGGGCTGAGTGGCCAAGGTTCGCAGCAGGCAAAATATTCTTGTTGATCAAGGTCCCAGACCGGCGCGGCTGTCGGCTCCGAACCGCGGCCACGGCTCCCGATTCCCAGCTTGTCGATGCCAATTTTATGGTGAGGAAAGCGGCAAGCCCGCACGAATTCGCGCACGGCGTCGGCTGACTCCGCCTGGCAGAGCAGGATGCCGTGCACGCCGCGGCCCAGGATTTGCCGGAACTGCCAGGCATTGAAGGCGACGTTCGATCCATCCGTGCCGTTCACGGGTGCCTCGACGATGATCGCGGGCGTGCGATGGCCGGAGGCCGTCGGGCCGCCGTCGACCAGGCCGCGCATGTACTCGGCAAGGCCGGCCATGTCGAAGGCGCCGTGCTCCATGCCGACGTTGATGTAGTCCGCCCAGGTTCGCGCATCCCTGCGCCCCTGTTCGTAGGTCAGCACGTGCCCGGTATGCGGCCCGTCGTAATAGATCGCCTGACCGGCTTCCAGAAGCTCGATGGCGCGATTGATGCGCTTGGCCATGCCCGTCTCCTCGGTTCTTTGTGGCCAGAATAGCCGCTAAACTTCAAGCGTGGCGATCCTGACGGAAAACATGAAGCGGCTGATCGCGGAACAGAAGCTCGGCTTCGGCGCGACCGCCGGCGAACTGCGGCGGAAATGGCGAGCCTATTTCGACTCGATCCTGCCAAGGGACTGAGGGCGCAGAGCTCGCCGGCCTCTCTCGATCAGGAACCGCACCGTCGTCCGGCCTGCCACCCCGGGGGAAGCCGCCGACGTTGATGGGCCGCAAATGATAGCGTTATCATTGAGGCCATGGTTCGAATGTTTTGAGAGGAAACACCATGATTTCCGAGCGCGACGTCGCCTTCTATAGAGAGCAGGGCTACATCGTCGTGCCCGACCTGCTCGACAGCCCGACGTTGAGCGCCCTGCACCAGGTCATTGCCGAGTTGATAGAGGGCGCGCGCGGTCTCACGGGCCACACCGATATCTACGATCTTGAACCCACCCACCGCCCCGACGTCCCGCGCGTGCGCCGCCTCAAGACGCCGCATCTGCATCACGAGATCTTCCGCCGCGTCGCGCGCACGCCGCGCATGGTCGAGGTTCTGAAACAGCTCCTGGGGCGTTCCGGCGTCCGCTTGCACGGCTCGAAGCTCAACCTGAAGGCGCCGCAGTATGGCTCGCCGGTGGAATGGCATCAGGACTGGGCCTTCTATCCACATACCAATGACGATCTGCTGGCGGTCGGCGTCATGCTCGACGACTGTGCGCTGGAGAACGGGCCGCTCATGGTCGTGCCAGGCTCGCACAGGGGACCGGTTTATGACCACCATTGCGACGGCTACTTCTGCGGTGCCATCGATCCTTCCTGCGACATCGATCATGCGAGGGCGGTGCCGCTGATCGGCCGCGCAGGCTCCATGAGCTTCCATCACGTGCGCCTGGTGCATGGCTCGGCGCAGAACGTGTCGGACAAGCCGCGCCAGCTTCTGCTCTACGAATTCGCCGCCGCCGATGCCTTCCCGCTGGTGAAGCCCGTCACCGATCTCGCGGCATTCGATGCCAACCTGATCGCGGGCGAGTCGGTCGTCACGCCGCGGCTTGCCGATGTGCCAGTGCGCATGCCGCTGCCGCCCGCGCCGCACCAGGGTTCGATCTACGAGAACCAGACCTCGATGCGGTCGCGCTACTTCGCCATCACCGGCGAGGCGAGGCAAACGGCGCTGGCAAATTGACGAAGCGCTGGATACGCCGTTGCTCACGGACCGGTGTTTGGCAACTGCGGTAGGCCACCACGCCGCGGGGCGAGCTGGTTTAAGGCGCGGGCCACGGCCAATCATTTGCTGGCGAATCCACGAAGACCGCTTCCGCAGCCGCCGGGAGAGTCGCTGGACCGCTTTGCGTGCTGCAACGCGGCGCGGTACCTTCGCGGTCTCGAAGGAGCCTAAGATGGATTTGACATTCGGCAAGGAAGAATTGGCCTTCCAGCATGAAGTGCGCGACTGGCTGAAGGAGAACCTGACGCCCGAGATCGTGGGCGAGATCAAGGTCGCGCGGAATGCCTACATGCCGAAGGAGCGGCTGGTCGACTGGCAAAAGCGGCTGGCCAGCAAGGGCTGGCTCTGCACCGGCTGGCCCAAGGAATTCGGCGGACCGGGCTTCACCACGACGCAGAAATACATCTTCGAGATGGAACTCGCTCGCGCGGGCGCGCCGGGCACGTCGCCGTTCGGACCGAAGATGTGTGCGCCCGTGATCATGAAATACGGCTCACCGGAACAGAAGGCGCGGCATTTGCCGCCGATGCTCAATTCCGATCTGATCTGGTGCCAGGGCTATTCCGAGCCCGGCTCTGGCTCGGACCTCGCGAGCTTGCGGACCCGGGCGGTGCGCGAGGGCGACTATTACATCGTGAATGGCCAGAAGACCTGGACGACGCTCGCCCAGACGGCCGACTGGATCTTCTGCCTGGTGCGCACCTCGACGGCAGGCAAGCCGCAGGAAGGCATTTCCTTTCTGCTGATCGACATGAAGACGCCGGGCATCTCCGTCGAGCCCATCATCACCGCCGACGGCAACAGAGCTGGCACGCAGGAGGTGAACTCGGTCTTCTTCACGGACGTGAAGGTCCCGGTGGAGAATCGCGTCGGCGAGGAGAACAAGGGCTGGACCTACGCCAAGTACCTGCTCGAGTTCGAGCGTGGGGGCAATCCCTACAGTCCGCGGCTGCGCTCGGCCTTCGAACGGCTGGTTCGCATCGCCAGGTCGATGCCGGATGGCAACGACTCGATCCTCGCTGACACCGGCTGGCGTGAGAAGCTTGCGCGCATGGACATCGAAATTTCGGGTCTCGAGATGTTCGAACAGGAGTTCTACTCGCGGCTCGCGTCCGGGCAGAATCCCGGTCCGATGTCCTCGATGATCAAGCTGCGCGGCACCGAGGTGATGCAGCAGGTCCAGGAGTTCGCCGTCGAGGCGGCCGGTTGGTACTCGATGCCGTTCCCCGAGCAGCGTGCCTGGAACGCCAATGTGGAGCCGATCGGACCCGAGGGCGTCGATGTGCTCGCGCCACGCTACTTCAACGGCCGCAAGATGACGATCTACGGCGGCTCGTCGGAAGTGCAGCGGGGAATTATGTCGAAGGTCATGCTGGGCCTGTAAAAATGGATCTCGCCTTCAACGCCGAGGAACTCGCGTTTCAGAAGGAGGTCCGCGACTGGATCGCGGCCAACATGCCGCCGGAGGTGGCGGAGGAGAGTCGGCGCAGCCGGTCGAGCCACGTTTCCAAGGAGCGACTGCTGCAATGGCAGAAGAAACTCGCCAGCAAGGGTTGGCTCTGCCCGAACTGGCCAAAAGAGTATGGCGGCCCGGGTTGGAGTTCGACACAGAAATTCATCCTGGAGATGGAACTCGCGCGCGCCGACTCGCCCTATCTTTCGTCATTCAGCATCAAGATGGTGGCACCCGTCCTGATGAAGTTCGGCAGCGAGGCGCAGAAGAATCGCTTCCTGCCCAGGATCGCGGCGGCCGACGAGCTATGGTGTCAGGGCTACTCGGAACCGGGCTCAGGCTCCGACCTTGCGAGTTTGCGGACGCGGGCGGTGCGCAAAGGCGACCACTACATCGTCAACGGCCAGAAAATCTGGACGACCAATGCGCACTGGGCCGACTGGATATTCTGTCTCGTGCGCACCTCGAACGCGGGCAAGCAGCAGGAGGGCATCTCCTTCCTGCTGATCGACATGAAGTCGCCGGGCATCCGTATCGACCCCATCTTCCTGGTCGACGGTACGCGCACGCCCATGCGGCACGAGGTGAACCAGGTCTTCTTCACCGACGTCAAGGTGCCGGCTGAGAATCTGGTGGGTGAGGAGAACAAGGGCTGGACCTACGCCAAGTACCTGCTCGAGTTCGAGCGCGGCGGACAGGCTTTCGGGCCGCGCCTGCGCAAGGCCTTCCGCCATCTGCAGACTCTGTCCAGGACACAGCTCGATTCCGGCGAGCCGCTGACCGCCAATTTGGAATGGCGCGAGAAGATGGCGGCGCTCGAGATCGAGATCGATGCGATCGAGATGAACGAGCTCATGTTCTACTCGGGCCTCAAGACCGGCGATGCCCCAGGCAACATGGGCTCGGTCGTGAAGATGCGCGGGACCGAAGTCGGCCAGAAGGTGACCGAGCTCGCGGTCGAGGCGGTGGGCTGGTACGGCGCACCGTTCACCGAATTGCGCAACTACGACAGCAACGTCGTGCCGGTGGGCGGCGATCATGTCGACGACGTGGCGCCGCGCTATTTCAACAACCGCAAGACCACGATCTACGGCGGCTCGTCGGAAGTGCAGCGCAACGTGCTCGCCAAGGCTATGCTGGGGCTCTGATCGTCGAGCCGAGGAGGAAAGGGAAGAAATGGAATACCGCAACCTCGGCCGCTCCGGCGTAAAAGTCTCGGAGATCTGCCTTGGCACCATGACCTTCGGCAACGGGGCCGATCAGGGCGGGGCCACACGCATGGTGCATGCCGCGCTCGACGCCGGCGTCAATTTCTTCGACACCGCCAACGCCTATGTCTGGGGCAAATCGGAGGCCATGCTGGGCGTGGCGCTCAAGGGTAAGCGGCACCAGGCGGTGGTTGCGTCCAAGGTATTCAACCCGATGGGGCCGGGCCCGAATGATTCAGGCGGCTCGCGGCTGCACATCAGGCAGGAGATCGAGGCCAGCCTGAAGCGGCTGCAGACCGACTATATCGACATCCATTACGTCCATCACGTCGACCATGAAACGCCGATCGAGGAAACCCTGCGCGCCTTCGAGGACCTCGTGCGCGAGGGAAAAATCCTCTACACCGCCTGCTCCAACTTCGAGGCCTGGCGCCTGATCGATGCGCTCTGGATCGCCCAGTCGCGCGGCTGGGACAGGTTCATCGCCTACCAGCCGCAATACAATCTCGTCGTGCGCGACATCGACGAGGAGATCGTGCCGGCCTGCCAGGCCAAGGGGCTGGGGGTCGTCGCCTGGTCGCCGCTCGCCTCGGGCTACCTCGCCGGCAAGTACACCCCCGGCAGTCTCAAGGTGCAGGGCACGCGCTCGGCCGAGGGCTGGGGCTTCCAAGGCCGCTTCTTCACGCCGAGTCACGCCGAGATCCTGCAGACGCTGCTCGATACCGCCAAGGAAATCGGCCGCACGCCCGCGCAGACGGCACTGCGTTGGGTGATGGATCAGCCGTTCATGACCAGCGCCATCGTGGGCGCGCGCAACGCCGAGCAGCTCGCCGATACGCTGAAGGCGGGCGGCTGGCGCCTGCCTGCCGAGGCACTGGAGAAATTGAACAAGATATCGGGTCGCCCCAACCGCTATCCGCGCGCGTTCGAGGATCCGATGCCTGAAAGACGTAAGGCCGCCGTCAAGATGCCGGGGACGGCATAGTCCGGCGCACCATCGCGACCGCGAGCTTGAGCGTCTTCCGGGCGGCGGTGATGGACGCGACGGAACGCGGCTAACCCGCCAGCACCGGCTCGCCGACGATCTGAGTCCTGTGCATCAGCCGCCGCAGGCTTTCGTCGAACGCATCGCGGCGATGCATGACGCATCGATTGTCCCACATCACGAGGTCGCCGACGCGCCATTTCTGGTACCAGGCGAATCGCTCCTGAGTCGTGTGCGCCCAAAGCGCGTCGAGCAGCGCCTCGCTCTCCTCGACCGGCAGGCCGTGGATGTAGGCGCCGGGCCGGCGGCCGAGGAACAGCGCCTTGCGCCTGCTCAGCGGATGCAGGCGGACGAGGGGATGCACGGCGCCCGGCGTCTGGCGCACATCGAGGGTACGCTGGAAGCCCTGACGCAATTCGCCGGCGGAGTTCTTGCTGGCGTCGTGGATGCAGCTCCTGCCTTCGATTGCGCGCTTGAGATCTCCGGGCAGCGTTTCGTACGCCGTGTACATGTTGAGGAAGCCGGTGTTGCCGCCCTCCGGGGGCACCTCGAGCGCATAGAGCAGGCTCGCGCGCGGCGGCAGCGGATTGTAGGACATGTCGGTATGCCAGACGAGCTCGTAGCTGCCGAGCCCGCCGACGGCCTTGCCTTCCTTCTTGATGCTCGAAATCACATTGACCCAGGCGACGGCTTCCGGCGCCACGTCGGAGTGGGCGCTGTCGACATCGGCACTGGCGATCGGCACGCGGTCGAGTTCGCCGAAGCGGGCGCTGAACTTCATCAAGGTCGTGTCATCGATCCGCTGTCCGCCGAAGCGCAGCACGAGATGCTCGCTCCAGGCGGCCACGATCTTGTGGAAGACGGCATCGTCGACCGGCTGACAGAGATCGACTCCATGGACGTCGGCTCCCAGGGGACCGCCGGTCGGCTGGATCCACATCTCGCTCATCGAATGCTCCCTCTCACGAGAAGTAATGAGGCACGAAGCGGCTGTTGTTGTGGGTGATGGGCCGTTCGTCCTCGCGCATGCCCACACCCGACGCCTTGTCGTCGACGATCCATGAACCGACAACCGCATGGTTGCCGTCGAAGAGCGGCAACGGCCGATAGGCTTGCCAGACATAGCCTTCCGAACCGTAGCTTCCCGAAGAGGTGTCGAACAGGCCCGGTGCGGTCAAGGTAATGTTGTGGCCTTCGCGGCCGAAGATCGGTTTCTTGACGAAGGCGCTGCCGAGGTCGGGGTGCTCGCTCTCGAACGCCGGCAGAAGATTTGCATGCCCGGGAAAGCCTTCCCACAGAAGTGGCAGCAGCATCTTGTTGCTGAGAATCATCTTCCAGGCCGGCTCGATGAAGGCCGTCGTATCGGTCAGGACATGGGGGCCGAACTGCTCACGTGCCATCCACTCCCACGGATAGAGCTTGGATATTGCCTGAATCGGCGTCTCGTCCGGGCCGGTGAAGCGGCGGCCGTTCCAGCCGATCTGGGAGACGGGGAGCGGCTTGCCGGTGAGACCGGCCTGCAGCGCCGTGTCGCGAAGATATTCCGACGTCGCGAGATCCTCGGGATGGTCTTCGAAACGCGCGAAGTGAACCACGGACTGCGGGGACAGGCGTTGCGCGATGCCACGCCAAGCCTCGATGAGCTTGTCGTGGATCGAATTGAACTGGTCGGCCTCGGGCCTCACGTCCTTGAGCCAATACCACTGCACGACGGCCGCCTCGTAGAGCGCGGTCGGCGTGTCGGCGTTGTATTCGAGGAGCTTCGGCGGCGTCGCCCCGTCATAGGCGAGATCGAACCGGCCGACGAGCGCCGGGTCGGAGCGCCGCCAGACGCGCTCGATATAGTCGCCCCAGGCAGGCGGGATGCGCATGCGCTCCCAGAGCTTGTTGGCGACGACATGATCGACGGCCTTGAGGCACAGGCCATGCAGGGCTTCGGTTGCTGCCTCGAGCTCGTCGACTTCGTCCGCGGTGAAGGCGTAGCAGGCTTGCTCGGTCCAGTAGGCCTTGCCTTCCAGCATGTAATAGTCGAACCCGAGCTGGTCGAGCTTCTGTTGCCAGCCGGGACGCGGCGAAACTGCTTCGCGCCTCATATGTCAGCTTGCGCTGCTGCCATGCGCGGCGGCCGATCCACCGAAGCCGCCCCGCTGGCTGGTGGTGGCCTGGCCCGGCGCCGCCGCGCCCGGCGCAGTCGTTCGCGGCGCCGAGAATGTCGCGCCCCGATAGAACGGATTGCCCCAGAACCAGAAGCCCGGCCAGCCACCCACCGCCGTGCCGATGCCGGGCGTACACGAGTAAAGCAAGGCGGCGCCCGCCACGCCCATCAGCACGAGCTTGACCGCGCGCGAAGCGCGAGGGCCGCGGGCATCGGGATTGGACTGAGACATGAAGATCAGCTCGTGAGGCAGGCCGCATTGATGAGGCCGAAGCAGGCGGCGAACCCGCCGGCGGCGATACCGGCGGCATTGCGATCGGCTTCGACGGCCTCCTTGAGATGCGGCAGCAGCAGGCGCATGGCGACGTGCACGATCACCTGCACCGCGAGCGCCACCAGCGCCCACAGAACGAGGTCGATCAGGCTCGCCGAATGAGCGATTGTGTTGGCGAGCGGCATGCAGAAGCCCAGCAAGGCGCCGACGAGGGCGATGGCCGCGGCGGAATTGCCGCCACGGATCAGGGCGAACTCGCGCCACGGCGTGATCAGGACATAGATCCAGAGGAAGAGCGCGGCGAGAGCGAAGCTCACGATGATGTAGCGCAGGAAATTCGGGAAGACGGCGACCAGCCAGGCAAGCTCGGGCATCGCCCAAGTGTCCGTCGCTCAGCCGTGCATGGTCAAGCCGCCCGACACACTGATCGTCTGGCCGGTGATGAAGGCTGCATCATCGCTCGCCAGAAAGCACACCGCGCCCGGGATATCCTCAGGCTGGCCCACGCGCTTCATCGGGATCGCACTCACCAGCGCGGCGCGGATCTTCTGCCCGCGCTCGTCCGCGCCGGCGACAGCCGCCAATAGAGGTGTATCGGTCGGGCCTGGGCAGACCGTGTTGAGGGTGATGCCTTTGCGCGCCACTTCGCGTGCTACGGTCTTGGTAAAGGCGATGAGGCCGCCCTTGCAGGCCGAATATACCGCCTCCAGCGAGGAGCCGACGCGCCCTGCATCCGAGGCGATGTTGACGACGCGCCCGTGACCCCGAGTCACCATGCCCTTCAGCACCACATGGCTCATATTGAGTGCGCCCCTGAGGTTGATGGCGATGATCTGGTCCCAGAGGTCGGGCGTGGTGTCGACGAAATTGACGAAGCGATCCCAGCCCGCATTGTTGACGAGGATATCGGTCGGACCTACCTCGTTCTCGAACTGCATGATCGCCTTGCCGACGGCCTCGTAGTCGGTGATGTCGACGCCCGAGGCCAACCCCTTGATCTCGACCGCCACCTTTTTCGCGCCGTCGATGTTCTTGTCGAACACGCCGACGCGAGCGCCGTAGCCCGCAAAGCGCCGGCAAATGGCGCCGCCGATCGCACCGCCACCGCCGGTGACGATGACATTCTTGCCGTCCAGTCCGCGCATGATCTTCTCCTCAGAGCGGCGAGTAGGGATCGAACCTCGGTTTGCGCTTCTCCAGATGCGACGCGAGGCCTTCCTTCACCTCGGTGCCCATGAAGCCCAGCATCTCGAGCGCGGTCGAGGCATCGAACGACGGTCCCATCATGCGCAGCCAGTTGTTGAGCGCGTACTTGGTCCAGCGGATCGAGGTCTGGGCGCCCTCCGCGAGCTTGCTGGCGACCTCGAGCCCCTTGGCTTCGAGCTGGTCATCCTCGACGCAAAGCGATACGAGGCCGATGCGCTCGGCCTCCTCGCCGTCGACCGATTCGCAAAGCAGCAGATAGTACTTGGCCTTGGCCATGCCGCAAAGCAGCGGCCAGACGATCACCGCATGATCGCCGGCCGCGACGCCGAGCCGCGTGTGGCCGTCGATGATGCGCGCCTTCTTCGAGGCGATGGAGACGTCGGCCAGGATGCCCGCAACGAGGCCCGCGCCGACGGCGGGTCCGCGCATCGTGCTGACGATCGGCTTGGAACAGTTGATCACGTTGTAGACGAGATCGCGCGCCTCCTTCCACATCGCAAGCAGCGCGTTGTAGTCCTTCATGTTCTTTTCGATGATGTCGAAGTCGCCCCCGGCGGAGAAGACCTTGCCGCCAGCGCCCTGAATGATGACGCAGTTGACGGTGTCGTCGCCGTCGATGTCGCGCCAGACGTTGACCAGCTCGCGGTGCATCAGAGCGTCGGTGGCATTGTACTTCTCGGGCCGGTTCATCGTGACCCGCAGCACCTTGGGATGCGGGCGATCGAACAGAAGGCGTTGGTAGCGCTTTTGCCAGTCGGACATGCGGTCTCCTCCGTTTGCGGAGAAGCCTAACGCCTGGGCTGGCGTCCCGCTAACGCTTGTTGCCGGCGCTCCAGTTGCCACCGGAGGCGAAGCGCACGGCTTCTTCCGCGGCGCGAACGAGGGCGCGCGCCTTTTGCACGCTCTCCTGATACTCGGCCTCGAGATCGGAGTCGGCCACGACGCCGACGCCTGCCTGTACATAGAGCGTGTTGTCCTTCACCAGCCCGGTGCGCAAAAGGATGCATGTATCCATCGAACCGTTCGAAGCGAAATAGCCCGCGCAACCGGCATAGATGCCGCGGCGCACCGGCTCGACCTCGTCGATGATCTCCATGGCGCGTACCTTGGGCGCACCCGCGAGCGTGCCGGCCGGAAAGCCCGCCTTGAGGGCGTCGATCGCTTCCAGCCCCTCCTGCAGCGTGCCTTCGACGTGGCTGCTGATATGCTGGACGTGGCTGTACTTCTCGATCGTAAACTGCTCGATCACCTTCACCGAACCGATCCTGGCGACGCGGCCGACGTCATTGCGCGCCAGATCGAGCAGCATCAGGTGCTCGGCGCGTTCTTTCGGATCCGCGAGCAGTTCGTCGGCCAGGCGCTTGTCTTCCTCGGGCGTAGTCCCGCGCGGACGGGTGCCTGCGAGCGGCCGGATGGTGACGGTGTTGTCGCGCAGCCGCACCAGGATCTCGGGGCTCGAGCCCACGATCGAGAAGTCGCCGTAATCGAAGAAGATCAGGAACGGCGAGGGATTGATCCGGCGCAGCGACCGGTAGAGTGCGAGCGGCGCCAGCTTGAAGGGCAAGGAAAAGCGCTGTGACGGCACGATCTGGAAGGCATCGCCGGCGAGGACGTACTCCTTGCAGATGTCGACCATCTTCTTGAAGGCGTCCTTGGACATGTTGGCCTGCGGCTCGGGCAGGCCGTCCAATGCGTCGGCATTCTCGCGGCGATAGGGCAGGGAGCGCTCGAAGTCGGACACGGCATCGGCCAGCCGTTCCTCCGCGGCCTCGTAGGCGGCGCGGGCTCCGATGCCGGCCTGCGGCCAGACCGGTGTCACCATGATCACGTTGTCTTCCAGCCGGTCGAAGATGCAGATCAGGGTCGGGCGCACCATGATCGCGTCGGGCAAGCCGACCGGATCCGGGTTCTTGTCGGGCAGCCGTTCCATATCGCGTACCATGTCGTAGCCCAGAAAACCGAACAGGCCCGAGGCCATCGGCGGCAGCCCCGGCGGCAGTTCCATCTGGCAATCGCGAATGAGCGCGCGCAGCGTCTCCAGTGGGCGGCCCTCGAGCGGCTCGAACGCATGCGCGTCGGTGCGGGCACGGCGGTTGATTTCCGCCCTGTCGTTGCGGCAGCGCCAGATCACGTCCGGCTTGAAGCCGATGATCGAATAGCGGCCGCGGACGGTGCCGCCCTCGACCGACTCGAGAAGGAAGGAATTGGCCCTCCCGTCTGCCAGCTTGAGGTAGGCCGAAACCGGCGTCTCGAGGTCGGCCACCGCTTTGGTCCAGGCGAGCTGCGGCTTGCCCGAAGCGTAAATCCTGGCAAACGCGTCGTAGTCGGGCGCGAGGGACATGGCGTTATTGCGGCTGCTGCGACTGGAAGGCGGCCTGGAAAACCTGCTCGTTCACGGTCACGCCGTACTTCGCGCGCAGCGCCGCGAGAAGCTGAGCCACCAGATCGTTGGCGATCATGGTATCGAGCTGGCCGCCGAAGCGATCGAGTTGAGCCTTCTCCTTGACGAGATCGACGGGCTGGATCTCTTTGGTCCTTACGATGACGTTGCCGTCGCCGGTGCGCACCGCCTGCACCTTGCCGACCGCAAGCTTGAACAACGCCTGCGTCACCGGCGGGCTGAGATAGTTGCCTGTATCGGCATCGAAACGGGTGACCGCCTTGGTCGTGCGCATCTCCAGGCCGAGGTCCTTGGCCACCGCGCCGAGGTCGCTCCCTGAAGTGGCCTTTTCGACGGCCTCTTTGACTTTCTGGTTGGCAAGCTTCTTGCGTTGCTCGGCCTCCCAAGCCTCCGTCACCTTCGTTTCCACCTCGGAAAGCACAGGGGCACGGGACGGCGTGATCCGGTCGGTGTGGACGACGAAATATTCGCCCTTTCCGGTTTCGAGGAGGTCGCTGTCGCTGCCTTCGCGCGTCGAGAAGGCGGCCTTGATGAGCTCCGCGGCGCCGGCGCCGATCACGACCTGCTTGCCCGACGGGTCCTGTCCGCGCGCATCGACATTGTCCACCGAATGGACCTTGAGCCCCAGCGCCTTGGCAGCGTCGGCCATCGAACCGGCCTTGCCCATCTCGCGGTCGAAGTCGTTCACCAGCTTGATGAGCTGATCGGGCGCGAGCTGGTTCTTGAGCTCCTTTTCGAGCTTGTCCTTGACCTCGTCGAAGGGTGTGAGCTTGCCGGGCTCGATCTTGTTGATGCGCACCACATGCCAGCCGAGCGGCGATTTGATCGGCTCGGACGCGACACCCTCCGGCAGCTTGAAGATGTCGTCGGCGAGCACGCCGGCCGGCAGGTCCTTCTTCTGGATGGAGCCCAGCTTGATCACGCCATCGGTGCTGCCGGTCACCTGCTTGGTCGCGTCCTCCAGTGACTTGCCGCCCTTCACGGCGGCGATGATGGCGTTGGCCTTGTCTTCGCTGTCGGTCATGGCCTGATCGACGTCGCGCTTCTCGGGCGTGCCGAATTCGGCCGCACGGGACTCGTATTCCTGCTTCACCTGCTCGGGCGTCACCGTGACCTGGTCCATCACGTCGGCATTGGTCATCATCACGTAGGAGAAGGAGCGGTACTCGGGGATCTGGAAGCGGGCCTTGTTGGCGTCGAAGTATTTCCCGAGTTCGTCCGCCGTCGGCTTGGGGACGGCCGCGACGATCGAGTCGGGCACGTAGACGGTTTCGGCGACGCGCTTCTCGCTCTCCATCTTGAAAATGTCGTCGCGCAAGACCCTGGGAGCGAGCCCCTCGGTACGCACCGTGCCGAACAGTTCGGAGGAACCGATCTCGCGCCGCACGTCGGCGACGTACGCAGCTTCGTTGATGCGCGCCTGCTGCAGGAGATTGCGGTATTTGACCGGATCGAACTTGCCGTTGGAGCCGTGAAAACTCGGATTCTGGGCGATCGTGTCACGCACCTGGTCGTCGCCGACCACGATGCCGTAATCCTTCATGGCGGTGTCGATCACCGCCCGTTGCACGACATCCTCTAGCGCACGCACGTTGAGGCCATAGCGGGCGGCCTGCTCGGTGTCGGGCCGCTGGCCCGTCTGGCGCTGAATCTGGTCGAGCTGACGGTTGAAACGATCACGCACCTCGTCGATGGAGACCGCCGTGCCGCCCACCCAGCCGTAGACCGGAATATGGATGCCGCCGACGTGTGCGACTTCGGTGTTGCGGCCGCCCATGCGCAGCATGTCCCCGATGCCCCACAGCGCAAAGCTGACGATCAGCGTGCCGAGCAGCAGGGTCATGATGATGTAGCCGGCGTATTTTCTGAATCTGTTCACGTGACGAGCTTCGCGAGGAAAGGGCGGCCAGGGAGCCGGAATGGCGCGGCGCATGCCTACCACCCGTCTACTGGACAGGCAACCAACCGGCCTTTACCGCAAGCCTTGCGGCGGCTAGACACGCCGGCACGCAAAAAGAGGAAAATCGATGGCGCGCACGCGACGGCCACTGATCGCCGGCAACTGGAAGATGAACGGTCTGCGAGCCGACGCCATCGTCCTGGCCAGGGACATCGCCGGGGGTTTCAGGCAGGCCGGCTGGACCGACCGCGACCTGCTCGTCTGCCCGCCCGCCACGCTCGTTGTGACGGTTTCCGAGGCGGTGAGGGGAAGTGGCGTGCTGGTCGGCGGCCAGGACTGCCATGCCGAGGCAAGCGGCGCGCACACCGGCGACATCGCCGCGGAGATGCTGCGCGACGCGGGCGCGAGCTGCGTCATTGTCGGTCATTCGGAGCGCCGCACAGACCATGGCGAGACCGACGCTGTCGTGCGCGCCAAGGCACAAGCTGCATGGCGTGCAGGCCTGCTTCCCATCGTTTGCATCGGCGAGACACTGGCCGAACGCGAGTCGGGACGTACCTTTGCGGTGCTCGCCAACCAGCTCAAGGGCAGCATCCCAAACGGCGCCACGGCGGCGAATCTGGTCGTCGCCTACGAGCCGGTTTGGGCGATCGGCACCGGCAAGACGCCAACGACCGGTGAAGTGGCTGACGCCCACGCGCACATTCGGAAGGAGCTGGGCGGCGTGATGGCCGAGGCAAGCGGAGTCCGTCTTCTCTATGGCGGCTCGGTGAAGGCCAGCAATGCCAGCGACCTGTTGGCGGCCGACGACGTCGACGGTGCCTTGGTAGGCGGAGCCAGTCTCAAAGCAGATGAGTTTTTGGCTATCGCCAAGGCGGTCCAAAGGAGCTAGAAGCGCCGGCTTGACCGGGAGCCCAAACTAGAAGCTGGACGGAATGGACGCGGTACGAGGCTTTCTGCACGATTGGCGAGTGGTGCTGCTGATCATCCATGTCGGGGTGACCGCTGCGATGATCGTCGTCATCCTGCTCCAGCGCAGCGAGGGCGGCGGCCTCGGCATGGGACGTACGGACGCACTGTTCTCGGTGCGCGGCCAGGCCAACGTGTTGTCGCGCATGACGGCGATCTTCGCCGGCATCTTCTTCTTCCTGAGCCTGCTTATGGCGTGGAGTGTCGGGGGCCCGGCGCGTTCCTCGACCTCGATCATGGACAAGCTGCCGGCCGGCACGTCCGCTCCTGCCGCGCCCGCGCCCGGTGCGCCGGCCCCGGGTGCCACTCCTGGTCCGCCAGCGGCGCCCTCCGCGCCGAACCGCTAGGAACAACGACTTTGGCCGACCGTTCCCTCGTCGAAGTACACCGGGCGGGGGCGATATCCCCATGGCCGCACCCACCCAGATTTAGTAGTCTGTAGGCCCATGACGCGCTTTATCTTCATAACGGGCGGCGTGGTTTCCTCGCTTGGGAAGGGTCTATCATCGGCAGCACTGGGGGCGCTGCTGCAGGCGCGCGGCTACCGCGTGCGGCTGCGCAAGCTCGATCCCTATCTCAATGTCGATCCCGGCACCATGAGTCCCTATCAGCACGGCGAGGTGTTCGTCACCGACGACGGCGCGGAGACCGATCTCGATCTCGGGCACTACGAGCGCTTCACCGGCGTCGATGCCCGACAAAGCGACAACGTCACCACTGGCCGCATCTATTCGACAGTGATCGCCAAGGAGCGACGCGGCGAGTATCTGGGCGCCACCGTGCAGGTGATCCCGCACGTTACCGACGCCATCAAGGAATTCGTCGTCGCCGATAGCAGGGACGAGGATTTCGTCCTGGTCGAGATCGGCGGCACGGTGGGTGACATCGAAGGTCTGCCGTTTCTCGAAGCGATCCGCCAGCTCGGCAATGAACTGGGGCACGAGCGCACCATGTTCGTCCACCTGACGCTTCTGCCCTGGGTACCGACCGCCGGAGAGCTCAAGACCAAGCCGACCCAGCACTCGGTCAAGGAACTGCTGAGCGTCGGCATCCAGCCCGACTTGCTGGTTTGCCGCTCCGGCGACAAGGAAATCCCGGCCAACGAGCGGCGCAAGATCGCGCTGTTCTGCAACGTCAGGCCCGAGCGCGTGATCGAAGCCCGCGACGTCGATACCATCTACCAGGTCCCCATCGCCTATCACGATCAGGGCTTCGACCGCGAGGTCTGCCGCTATTTCGGTCTCGATGCCGACAAGGAGCCCAACCTCGATCGCTGGCGCGGCGTGGTGCGCGGCGTGCGGGAGCCGGAAGGCAAGGTGACGATCGCGGTCGTCGGCAAGTACACGGTGTTGCTCGACGCCTACAAGTCGCTCAGCGAGGCGCTGACCCACGGCGGCTTTGGCAGCAACGTCAAGGTCGGGCTGGAGTGGATGGACTCGGAGATCTTCGAGCGCGACGACGCCGTCAGTCACCTCGACAACGTGCACGGCATTCTCGTGCCCGGCGGCTTCGGCGAACGTGGCACCGAAGGCAAGATCCATGCAGTGAAGTTTGCGCGCGAACGCAAGGTTCCGTTCTTCGGCATCTGCTTCGGGATGCAGATGGCGGTGATCGAGGCCGCGCGCAACCTGCTCGGGATCGAGGATGCGTCGTCGAGCGAGTTCGGACACACCGAGCACGCGGTCGTCGGACTGATGACCGAATGGATCCGCGGCAACCAGCTCGAAAAGCGGTCCGCCAACGGCGAGCTGGGCGGCACGATGCGACTCGGTGCCTATCCGGCCCACCTGCGGCAGGGGACCAAGGTGCACGAGATCTATGGACAGGACGTGATCAGCGAACGTCATCGCCACCGCTACGAGGTCAACGTCAACTACAAGGACCGGCTGGAACAGGTCGGCTTGCGCTTCTCCGGCATGTCGCCCGATGGCATCTTGCCCGAGATCGTGGAAATCCCCGATCACCCCTGGTTCATCGGTGTCCAATACCACCCGGAGCTGAAGTCCCGGCCTTTCGCGCCGCATCCGCTGTTCACGTCCTTTGTCAGCGCGGCCAAGAACCAGAGCCGGCTGGTCTAGGCAGTCGACCGCCGGGTCGCATTTCGGTCACGTTTTCGGCTGAGGTTGGAGTGCATGACTCGCGTTTTCTTCCTCGTGGTTCTCGCTCTCGCAACGGCGGCCGGCGGCGCCCACGCGCAGTCGAACTCGCGTGACGGGAGGCCGGAACGGCGCGACCCGATCTTCCTCAGGTTCCCGGAAATGGCGCAGCGCTACTGGGTCAACACCGAGACCATGGCCGCAAGCCACAAAGCGGTCGCCATCCCGCTGCCGCGTCAGTGTGCCTTCGTCTATGCCGACTCCTATACGCGCGGCCAGATGAGCGAGCGCGAGGTCCAGGAGACCGCGGTATCGGCCTGCAATCGCAAACTCGCCGAACTCGGGCCGCTCGGCGAGAACTACACTGTCAAGTGTCAGTGCCAGGTGGTGATCAGCGACAATTCCTACCTCGTGCCGCGCGATATCATGCCGGACCAGGCGTACGGCCCGGTCTCGATCTTCTACCGCGACAACCAGGGGAGCATTGCCCGGTTGAACGGCACGGCGCGCTATGGCGCCTTGATCGGCCACGACCGGTCGGTGACGTTCACGGTCGACAATATCAAGGCCGAGCCGGTGTGCGAGGGCACCTTCACCAACGAATCGACGGGCGCCGGCCGGTTTTCGCTCTCCTGCTTCAATGGCAAGTTCGGCGGCAAAGGCAGCTACGACAGCCGGCTGGGCGCGCCGAACGACCATATCGTCGGCCGTGGCCAGACTGCCGCCGGGCAGCCGATCGTGTTGGTGATAGGCCTTCCGGCGCAACTCGCCGCCAACATGTACGGCGGCATCTGACATGACGCTCCGGATGCTGGGCACGCTGCTGTTGCTGTCGATGCCGGCCGCAGCCTTCGCCCAGAGCGCAGGCGAGGTCGAGCGCTGCTTCCACAATCCATCGGCATGCTCGTCGAGTGCGCCGGCACCGGCCGCACCTGCGCCAGCCGCCGCGCGCCCGCCACCATCCGCGCCCGACTACGCGACGGTCCTGAAGAGTCCCGAGGCGGAGCGACGCAAGCTGCAGGAGTCCTTGCACACGCTCGACAAGTACAGCGGTCCGATCGACGGCAATCTCCAGTCCGACGCCTCGGAGAAGGCGATCGCGAGCTGGCAGAAGGGGCATGGCTATGCGGCTATCGGCAAACTGACACCGAGCGAAGCAGTGGCCCTGAACAACGAAGCGGCGCGCGTACCGATCAAACGCATCAACCCCGCACCAGCTACCGCGGCTCCATCGCCAGCGCCTCCGGCTTCGTCCAATGCCGATGCCCTCAAGGCTCTGCAGGCTCGCCTTGCCGAGCGCCGCCGGGCAGCCGAACCCAAGGCACAGGCCGCTGTCCAAGCCCTGGTGCGCGACCTGACAGCCTATATCGCCGCCGATGGCAAGGGCGTCGCAGGTGAGCAGTTCGCCGCCTTCGCCAAATGGTATGCCGACAACAAGGCGGCGGGCCGGGGCTTCGGCGACGTCAAGCCCACGGTCGAGGACTACGGCGACGCCAGGTCCGGCGAAGCGACGACGGCGGAGATCACCTTCCAGACCCTGCAGGGAGACGCCACCGTTTCCCAGTGCATGATGTTCGCCTGGGTCGAGGCCACGCCGCGCAAGGACACGCAGGTATTCTCCTGCGATGATGTCGCGGGCCTCGAGAAGTGGAAGACCGACGAGTCGCTGAAGAGCGCGTGGCGCTAGCCGCTAAAGCGTGGTGACGCCGATCATCGAATCGCGGGTCACGAGCGTCGCGAGTTTCGCTTCATCGAGGGCTTCCGTGCCGGCAGGCCGCATCGGCAGCACCAGATAACGCATGTCGGCCGTCGAATCGTGGACGCGCACGGTCACATCGTCGGCGAGATGCGTGCCGAATTCCGCGAGCACGGCGCGGGGTTCATGGACGGCGCGGCTGCGATAGGCACGGCTCTTGTACCAGTCGGGCGGAATGCCCAGCACCATGCGCGGGTAGCAGGAGCAGAGTGTGCAGACTACGAGATTGTGCACCCGGGGCGTATTTTCGACCACGATAAGCCGCGTCGGCTGATCCATCTGCACGCCGGCTTGCTCGGCCGCGGCGCTGCCGTTCTCGAGCAGCCGCGCCTTGAAGGCGGCATCGACCCAGGCGCGCGCCACGAGCCTGGCGCCGAGATGAGGCCCCCGCGCATCCATTCGCTCGACCGCCTCGCGAATCTCGTCCGCGGTGAGAATGCCCTTCTCGATCAGGAGCTCGCGGACCGCGATCTCCAGCATCTTGTGATGGGTGAGCGTGTCGTCGTGGTCGGGCCGCGGCGCATGCGGAACGGGCCCTCCGTGCGTATGGGTGATGTCGTCCATCATGACTGCGTCCTCACTGCGGGCTCGAGCCAGTGCTCGTAGAGTTCGACGTCGATCGTGTCCTTCGCCGGCCCCCGGTAGTCGGGCCAGATGTCCTTCTGGACGAAACGCACGCGGTAGAGGACCTGCTTGGGCTCGCCGCTGCGCCCGTAGGCCAGTTCCTCGGGGTTCCGGAACTCGCCGCAGATACGCTCGACCGTCCCCGACTTGCCGCGAATGTAGTAGGGCGTGCGAATATGGCCCGGCGGATTGCCGCGCCGTACATTGACCGGGGCGCCGACGGCAAAACGCGGCCTCATGGCTTGTCGATCCTCGGCCCGTCCGGCCGCCGTTCGATGTCGGCGAGCTTGCCGCGCAGCTCCTCGATGCTGATGGTGCCGCGGTGGATCAGCGCCGACGTGATCGAGCTGATCCAGCGCTCGTAGTAGCTCAGCCGATCGTAGGCGTCCCCGGGCAGGGATTCGATGCCCTTGCGCAGTTCGTCAACGGTGAAACGGCGCTTGCGCGAGAGCAGTACCATCAACGCGTCGACGCGTTTTTCCCAGAGCTGGTAGTCGTGTTCCACCCGCTCGACTGGCCCCGCCTGGAGGCCGCCCATGTCATGAATGCCACGCATGAACCGACTATAGGAAAACTGCGCCGCGCCGTCACTTGCCGCAGAGAAGACGCGCGGCTAGACAGGCCGCGCCCAAACCGGAGAAATGTCCCATGAGCGCCATCGTCGATATCCGCGCACGAGAAATCCTCGACAGCCGGGGCAATCCCACCGTCGAGGTCGAGGTCGAGCTGGAAACCGGCGCGATGGGTCGGGCGGCGGTGCCGTCGGGCGCATCGACCGGCGCGCACGAGGCCGTCGAGCTGCGCGATGGCGACAAGAAGCGCTACGGTGGCAAAGGCGTCCTAAAGGCAATCGGCGCTGTCAATGGCGAGATCATGGATCTCCTGTCCGGCCTCGATGCGGTCGATCAGATCAAGATCGACCGCGCCCTGATCGATCTCGATGGCACGCCCAACAAGGGGCGGCTCGGCGCCAATGCGATCCTGGGAGTCTCGCTTGCCGTCGCCAAGGCGGCCGCCATGGATAGCGGCCTGCCGCTGTTTCGCTATGTCGGCGGCAGCCAGGCATCGCTCCTGCCGGTACCGATGATGAACATCATCAATGGCGGCGCACACGCCGACAATCCGATCGACATCCAGGAATTCATGATCATGCCCGTGAAGGCCGACCGTTTCGCCGATGCGCTGCGCATGGGCTCGGAAGTCTTCCACGCGCTGCGCAGCCAGCTCAAGGACGCCGGCCACAACACCAATGTCGGCGACGAAGGCGGCTTCGCTCCCAATCTTGCCACCGCCGACGAGGCGCTTGCCTTCATCATGAAGGCGATCGAGAAGGCAGGTTACAAGCCCGGCGAGGACGTAGTGCTGGCGCTGGATCCGGCGTCGACCGAGTTCTTCAAGAGGAGCAGGTACGAGCTCGAAGGCGAGGGGAAGTCGCTCGATGCGGGCGGCATGGTCGAATACTACGCCGGCCTCGTCAGCCGCTATCCGATCGTCTCGATCGAGGACGGCATGGCCGAGGACGACATGAAGGGCTGGAAAGCGATCACCGACAAGCTCGGCAGGAAGATCCAGCTCGTGGGCGACGACCTGTTCGTCACCAATCCCAAGCGCCTGGCCGACGGCATCAGGAACGGTCTCGCCAATGCCATCCTTGTGAAGGTGAATCAGATCGGCACGCTCACCGAGACCATGGACGCCGTGTCGATGGCCCGCAACGCAAGCTACGGCGCCGTGATGTCCCACCGCTCGGGCGAGACCGAGGATTCAACCATTGCCGACCTCGCGGTGGCGACGAACTGCGGCCAGATCAAAACCGGGTCGCTGTCACGCTCGGACCGGCTCGCCAAGTACAACCAGCTTCTGCGCATCGAGGAGCAGCTCGGCACGCAGGCCCGCTATGCCGGCAGATCGATCCTGCGCGGGGCCTAGGACGTCCTGAACGCGACCTCGTAGTGGGTCGCGAACTCGTCGAAAGTGGAAAGCGCAGCGCGGCCTTCCGGTTCGACGATCGCGGTGGTGACATGGTCGCCGGCGAAGGCTTCGATCGAGTCGAGCGAATCCCAGAGCGTCAGGACGACGAACTCGGTTTCGCCCTCGCCCTCGATCCCTCGCCGCAGGAGCCAAGCGCCGCGATGGCCGGCCAACCGGCCGAGCGACGGGAAGACCGTCTCCGTCGCATGCTTCTCATAGGCGCTGGCGGTCGCGGCCGGCGCCCGGCCGCGCCAAAAGCGAACGATCATGTGAGTAGACTCCCGAGATTTCACCCTTTCTGGCGAAAGCGCTGTCGCCAGTATTGGCCGAAATTGCCGCGGGGGCGCGAACGTTGACAGTCTTCGCCGCGCGGATTTGAGTCGGCACATGGCGCGTCGCGATTGCCGCAACTCGACACGGTACTGGTGGGACCGCCATCTCCCGGGACTGAGCCTGCTCTGCGCCGACTTCACAACCCACGAATATCCGCCTCACACCCATGACGCGCTGGTCGTGGCGGTAACGGAGCAGGGCGGGTCCGTGATCCGCAGCCGCGGCCAGGTCGAGGACGCACATCCCTCGACGCTGTTCGTCTTCAATCCGGCTGAGCCGCATGCCGGCTGGATGGGTTGGAGCAAACGATGGCAGTACCGCTCGATGTACCTGACCCACGCCGCGCTCGATCAGGTGGCGAAGGACCTTGGGATCGAGTCGGTACCGTATTTCACGCGTAACCTGTTCGGCGATCCCGACCTGATCGAGGGGTTCCTCGCGATGCATCGCGCCATCGAGCAAGGGCGCGACGTTTTTTACGAACGCGAACTCCTGATCGGATCGTTCGGCAAGCTCTTCCGACGGCATGGCAGCGGTCGCGATCGCATCAAAGCCGCTCCTCGCGATCGCGTATTGTTCGACCGTGCCGCCGAGCGCATGCGGGCCGAATACGGCACGGAACTTCGGCTGGAGGATCTCGCCCAGCAAATCGGCCTCACGACCTTCCAGCTCATCGGACTTTTCAAGCGGACGGTCGGGCTGACGCCGCATGCCTACCTGACCCAGATCCGCCTCGGCATGGCCTGCCGTCACCTGCGCCGCTCGTCGGCTTTGGCCGAAGTCGCGACGGCCGTCGGCTTCTACGATCAAAGCGCCCTCAACAAGCACTTCAAGCGTTGCTATGGCATCACGCCGCTCCAGTTCGCGCGTGCGGCGATGGCGTAGGCAATTTTCGCCAATACGGCTGGTTTGCACCGCCGTATCAGCCCTGGATGCATCTCTTTTGCCATGAGCATCCTGAAACGCTGTCGCTCGAAACCGAGATCGTCGATGCGCGGCCCGGCCGGGTCGTTTTGGCACAGTCGCCCTTCTATCCGGGTGGAGGAGGGCAACTCGCCGATCGCGGCGTCATCCGCTGGAAGAGCGGTGAAGCGAAAATCGTCGGCTTCGAATACTCGTCGGGAAAACTCTGGCACTTGCTCGATACGCAAAGCGACGTGGCCGGCGGCGCCGTCCAGGCTGCCGTCGATCCGGATTTCCGGCGCAGGATGCGCCAGCTCCATACCGACACGCACATCCTGAACGCGCTCGTCTTCCGGGCCTTCGACGGCGCCCTCGTCACGGGCGTGCAGATGGCAGACGACGGAAGCGCGCGCATGGATTTCGACGTACCCTATGCCGACAATGATCGTCTGCGCGCGCTCGAGGGGCCGATCAACGACCTCATCCGCCAGGATATCCCGGTGCGCTTCGCCTACGTGCCGATGCACGAGGCGCAGGCCGAGCGGGGCCTGATCCGCAGCCGCTCGGTGGCGCCGCCGCCGACTCCGGACGGCAAGGTTCGGATCGTCGAGATCACGGGCCTGGACCGGCAGGCGTGTGGTGGGACGCATCTCGGCTCGACCGGCGCTTCGCCGCCGATCCGCATCCTTAAGGTCGACAACAAGGGTCGTCACAACAGGCGCGTGAGGATCGCCCTGGCCGAATAGGCTTGACTTTGCGACACCATATGTTGCCTTATCACCTCAGGCACACAGCATATGTTGTTGAGACCACGACAGATTTTGGCGCCAGTGATCTTCGCCACGGTGTTCGGCTATTTCGGCTATCACCTCGTGAACGGCGATCGCGGCCTGCTGGCCATGGTTCATCTCCAGCGCGAGAATCAGATCGCCGACCAGAACCTCGCCGAGGCCGAGGCGACACGGAAGATCTGGGAGCTCCGGGTCTCCGAACTGCGCAACCAAAGCCTCGATCCCGACATGCTGGACGAGCGTGCCCGCATCCTGCTGAACTATGCCGGCAAGGACGAGATCATCGTCTTCACGCCAACACGATAAGGCCGGTTCGCCTCGCGGCTGCCTGAAACAAACTGTCCGATGCGATTGTGCTCAAGCAAACAATCGCTCAATTGTTGCGGCGCACGCAGGCGAGTTCTGAATTTTTCCTGATAGATCAATGACATCGACGGCGGCAGTGCTATAAGCCGGACACGGGCTTTTGGAGGGGACTGCCATGGCGAAGCCGGTCGCGAAGGCGAGGGAGGAAACGCTTCCAGCCAAGACCAAGTCTGCGTCGAAGTCGTCCGGGCCGGGCAGCAACAGCGTCAGTCCCGATCAGCTCAAGGGTTTCTACCACGACATGCTGCTGATCCGCCGCTTCGAGGAGCGCGCCGGCCAGCTTTACGGCATGGGCCTGATCGGCGGCTTCTGCCATCTCTATATCGGCCAGGAAGCCGTCGTGGTGGGCATGCAGTCCACGATTCGCGGCAAGGATTCCATCATCACTTCCTATCGCGACCACGGCCACATGCTGGCCGCAGGCATGGATCCCAAGGGCGTGATGGCCGAGCTCACCGGCCGCAGCGGCGGCTACTCGAAGGGCAAGGGCGGCTCGATGCACATGTTCAGCCGCGAGAAGAATTTTTTCGGCGGCCACGGCATCGTCGGCGCCCAGGTGCCGATCGGCACGGGTCTCGCCTTCGGGCACAAATACAACGGCGACGACAATGTTACGCTTACCTACTTCGGCGACGGCTCGGCCAACCAGGGCCAGGTCTATGAAGCCATGAACATGGCGGCGCTCTGGAAGCTGCCGGTGGTCTACATCATCGAGAACAACCGCTACGGCATGGGCACCTCGGTCGAACGCGCCTCGGCCATTACCGAGCTTTATCGCCATGGTGAGCCGTTCGGCATTCCCGGCGAGCAGGTTGACGGCATGGACGTGCTGGCCGTACGCGCGGCCGGCGAGAAGGCGGTGGAGCACGCGCGCAGCGGCGCGGGCCCCTATCTTCTCGAAATGCAGACCTATCGCTATCGCGGGCACTCGATGAGCGATCCCGCCAAGTACCGGACCAAAGAAGAAGTGGACAAGTATCGCAGCGAACGCGATCCGATCGACCATGTGCGCAAGCTCCTGCTCGACGGCAAGATGGCCGACGAGGCTGCGCTGAAAGCCGTCGACGCGGCGATCCGCAAGACCATTGCCGATGCCGCCGAGTACGCGCAGCACAGTCCCGAGCCCGATCCCGCGGAGCTGTGGACCGACGTGTTGGTCGGAGCCTGATTCATGTCGACTCCGGTTCTGATGCCCGCCCTCTCTCCCACCATGACCGAGGGCAAGCTCGCCAAGTGGCACGTCAAGGTCGGTGATGCGGTCAAGTCGGGGCAGGTGATCTGCGAGATCGAGACCGACAAGGCGACGATGGAAGTCGAGGCGGTCGACGAGGGGACCGTGGCGCAGATCCTCGTGCCTGAAGGTACCGAGGGCATCGCGGTCAATGCGCCGATCTGCATTCTCGCGGCCGAAGGCGAAAGCATTGCTGATGCCGCAAAGGCCGCGCCGCCTGCGGCGTCCGCAGCGAAGGCGGATGTTCCCAACACCGCGGGCGCGCCGAAGGCCGAGCTTCCGCCGAAACCGGCCGGGCCGCCGATCGTCGCCGCACCGGCCGCGGAGCCGGAATGGAAAGGCAAGACCGTCCGCCTGACCGTGCGCGAGGCGCTGCGCGACGCGATGGCCGAAGAAATGCGCCGGGACGACAAGGTCTTCCTGATGGGCGAAGAGGTCGCTGAATATCAGGGCGCCTACAAGGTGAGCCAGGGCCTGCTCGAGGAATTTGGCGCCAAGCGCGTGATCGATACGCCGATCACCGAGCATGGCTTTGCCGGCCTCGGCGTCGGCGCAGCGTTCGCAGGCCTGCGGCCGATCGTGGAATTCATGACCTTCAACTTCGCCATGCAGGCGATCGACCAGATCATCAACTCGGCGTCCAAGACCCTCTACATGTCGGGCGGCCAGATGGGCTGCCCGATCGTCTTTCGCGGCCCCAATGGTGCTGCATCGCGTGTCGCCGCCCAGCACTCGCAGTGCTATGCTAGCTGGTATGCGCATTGCCCGGGCCTGCGCGTGCTGGCGCCCTGGAGCGCGGCCGATGCAAAGGGCCTTCTGAAGGCCGCCATCCGAGATCCCAACCCGGTGATCTTTCTCGAGAACGAGATTCTCTACGGACAGCAGTTCGAGGTGCCCGAGGACCCGGACTTCGTGCTGCCGATCGGCAAGGCCAAGATCGAGCGCCCGGGCAAGGACGTGACCGTCGTCGCCTTCTCGATCATGGTCGGCAGGGCGCTGCAGGCGGCAGAGGAGCTCGCCAAGCAGGGCATCGACGCCGAGGTGATCAACCTGCGCAGCCTGCGCCCGTTCGATACCGAGACGATCGTCGCCTCGGTGAAGAAGACCAATCGACTGGTCTCGGTCGAGGAGGGCTGGCCGTTCGCCGGCATCGGCTCGGAACTGGCGGCGCAGATGATGGAACATGCCTTCGACTGGCTCGATGCGCCGGTCAGACGTGTCGCCGGCCTCGATATTCCGCTGCCCTACGCGGCAAATCTCGAGCGGCTGGCACTGCCGCAGGCAGAAAAGATCATCGAGGCCGTCCACGCGGTCAGCAATCGCTGAGGGCAGGGGGGAGCATGTCGATCAACATCCTTATGCCTGCGCTCTCACCCACCATGACCGAGGGCAAGCTCGCCAAGTGGCACGTGAAGGTGGGCGACACCGTGACGTCAGGGCAGGTCGTGTGCGAGATCGAGACCGACAAGGCGACAATGGAAGTCGAGGCGGTCGACGAGGGCAAGATCGGCCAGATCGTGGTCCCTGAAGGCACCGAGGGCGTCAAGGTGAACGCCGTCATCGCGATCCTGCTCGAGGAGGGCGAGACGTCGGTGCCGGCCGGCGCGGCGGCAGCTTCGCCGCCGCCTCAAGCACCGGAGGCGAAAACGGAACCTGCTCCAGTGCCGGCCGCGCTGAAGCCTGCTGCAGCCACAGCGGCACAGCCGGCCGCGGCGGCGGCCGTGGCGCGCGGCCAGCGCATCTTCGCGTCGCCTTTGGCCAGGCGGATCGCAGCGGAGAAGGGCGTCAATCTCGCGGCCATCAAAGGTTCCGGCCCCAATGGACGCATCGTCAAGGCCGATGTCGAGGGAGCGAAACCGGGCGTGGTGCCGGCACCGACTGCTCCTTCTGCGCCGCGCCCGATGCCGGGCACTCCCGCACGGCCGCTCATCACGGCGCCCGGCGACCAGCGCGTTCCGCACACGGCGGTACGCAAGGTCATCGCCCGGCGCATGCTCGAATCCAAGCAGACCGTCCCGCACTTTTATCTCACGGTCGAACTGGAGATCGATGCCTTGCTCGCGGGGCGGCAGGCGATCAACGACGTGGCGCGCAAGCTGGGCGCCAAGGTCTCGGTCAACGACATGATGATCAAGGCCTGCGCCAAGGCGTTGCGCGACCATCCCGAGTGCAATGCCTCCTGGACCGAGGACGAGATGATCCAGTATGGCGCCGTCGACATTTCCGTCGCGGTGGCCACCGATCGCGGCCTGATCACGCCGATCGTGCGCAATGCCGACATGAAGGGGGTGGCGCAGATCTCGGTCGAGATGAAGGATCTCGCCGGCCGCGCCAAGACCGGCAAGCTCAAGCTCGAGGAATTCCAGGGCGGCGGCTTCACGATCTCCAATCTCGGCATGTTCGGTGTCAAGGAGTTCGCCGCCATCATCAATCCGCCGCAGGCGATGATCCTCGCCGTCGGCGCGGGTGAGGAGCGGGTCGTGGTGCGCAACGGCGAGATGGCGGTACGTCAAATGATGAGCTGCACGCTCGCGGTCGATCACCGCGTCGTCGATGGGGCCATGGGCGCGCAGTTCCTGCAAACCCTGCGAGCCTACGTCGAGCAGCCCGCCGCGATGCTGGTCTAGGAGCCCGAGCCATGGCCGATACGAACTTCGACATCGTTGTCGTGGGTGGTGGACCGGGCGGCTACGTCGCTGCAATCCGCGCCGCGCAGCTCGGCATGAAGACCGCCGTCGTCGAGCGCGAGCATATGGGCGGCATCTGCCTCAACTGGGGCTGCATTCCGACCAAGGCGCTGCTACGCACCTCGGAAGTCTATGGACTGATCAAGCATGCCGATTCCTTTGGCCTTTCGGTCAAGGACGTCTCCTATGACGCCAGGAAGATCGTCGAGCGCTCCCGCAAGGTCGCCAGCCAGCTCAGCAACGGCGTCAAAGGATTGATGCGCAAAAACAAGATCACGGTATTCGACGGCACGGCCAGGCTCGACGGCACCGAGGGCGGCCAGCGCAAGCTCGCCGTGGCGATGAACGACAAGAGCAAGGTCGCGCTGACGGCCAAGAACGTGATCCTGGCGACAGGCGCGCGCGCAAGGCAGCTGCCGGGACTGGAAACCGACGGCAAGCTTGTCTGGAGTTACAAGGAGGCGATGGTCCCACCGGAGTTCCCGAAGTCCCTGCTGGTGGTCGGCTCGGGCGCCATCGGGATCGAGTTCGCCAGCTTCTTTCGCACCATGGGCGCCGAGGTGACGGTGTGCGAGGTTCTCGATCGCATCCTGCCGGTCGAGGACGAGGAGGTCTCGGCCTTCGCCAGGCGCGCTTTCGAGAAGCAGGGCATGAAGATCCTGACGAGCGCGACCGCATCCATCGTCGGGAAGGGCGCCAACAACGTCACGGCCGCGATCACTTCTGCCGGCAAGACGCAGGAAATCACGGTCGACCGCGTGATCAGTGCCGTCGGCATCGTCGGCAACGTCGAGAATATCGGCCTCGAAGGAACCAAGGTGAGGGTCGAGAAGACTCATATCGTGATCGATCAGTGGGGCTTCACCGGCGAACCCAACGTCTATGCGATCGGCGATGTCGCGGGGCCGCCGTGGCTTGCGCACAAGGCCATGCACGAAGGCGTGATCGCGGTAGAGAAGATCGCGGGCGTGAAGGGCGTGCACCCGATGGCCACGACCAACATCCCGGGCTGCACATACTGTCTGCCCCAGGTGGCGAGCATCGGCCTCACGGAGACCGCGGCCAAGGCCAACGGTCGCCAGGTGAAGGTCGGCAAGTTTCCCTTCATCGGCAACGGCAAGGCGATCGCGCTTGGCGAACCGGAAGGCTTCATCAAGACCGTGTTCGACGCCAAGACCGGCGAGTTGCTGGGCGCGCACATGATCGGTGCCGAGGTGACCGAGCTGATCCAGGGCTACAGTGTCGCCAAGACGCTGGAGACGACCGAGGCCGAGCTGATGGCCACGGTGTTCCCGCACCCGACACTGTCCGAAATGATGCACGAGTCGGTACTGGCAGCCTACGGCCGGACGCTCCATATCTAGCCGGCATGGACACTGCGCTCGACAAAGCTCCGCTTGGCCGCGCCGAACGCCATCCCGAGAAGGCGCATCGGCCGGACAATCCCGTTCCGCGCAAGCCGGAATGGATCCGCGTGCGCGCGCCCAATTCGCCGGAGTATGCCGAGACCAGGCGCCTGATGCGCCAGTACGGCCTCGCGACGGTGTGCGAGGAGGCCGCCTGCCCTAACATTGGCGAGTGCTGGAAGCACAAGCACGCGACTTTCATGATCATGGGCGACGTCTGCACGCGTGCCTGCGCGTTCTGCAACGTCGCGACCGGCAAGCCCGGTGCCCTCAATCCGCATGAACCTGCAAATATCGCGGAGGCCGTCGGCAAGCTCGGCCTCGGCCATGTGGTCGTGACCTCCGTCGATCGCGACGACCTGGAAGACGGAGGAGCCGGGCACTTCGCTCGGGTGATCGCGGCGCTGCACGGGTCGGCGCCCCTGACCACGGTCGAAGTGCTGACCCCCGATTTCATGCGCAAACCCGGGGCGATCGAGACCGTTGTCGTCGCGCGACCCGACGTGTTCAACCACAACCTCGAAACCGTGCCGCGCCTCTATCCAACGATCCGGCCGGGCGCGCGCTATTTCACCTCGCTTCGCCTGCTCGCGCGCGTGAAGGAGATCGATCCGGCGATGTTCACCAAGTCCGGCCTGATGGTGGGCCTCGGCGAGACGCGCGAGGAAATTCTCCAGGTGATGGATGATCTGCGCGCCGCCGACGTCGATTTCCTGACGGTTGGTCAGTACCTTCAGCCGACTCCCAAGCATGCACCGCTCGATCGCTTCTGGACTCCCGCCGAGTTCGAGGAGCTGGCGGCGCACGCGCGAGCCAAGGGTTTTCTGATGGTGTCGGCCTCGCCGCTCACGCGTTCGAGTTATCATGCCGGCGACGACTTCGCCCGCCTGCGTGCCGCGCGCGCGGGCCAGCCAAGATCCTGAAGCGCCGTGGCGACGACGCGGCATTCCGAGCGAAAGATCGTACCCTTCGCTCCCCAGCAGATCTTTGATCTGGTCGCGGACGTTCCGCGCTATCCGGAATTCCTGCCTTGGTGCACGGCAGCGCGGGTCCGCCGGCATGAGGCCCCCAACGTCGAGATCGACGAGGTCGCCATCGGCTTCGGACCGTTCCACGAGAAGTTCGTCTCTCGCGTCATCCTGAGGACCGAGGATGCGGGCCAACTGCGTATCGAGACGGTCGGCATCGAAGGGCCGTTTCGGACCTTGTCGAGCCGATGGACGTTCCAACCCCATCCCGGCGGAACGCAGATCGATTTTTCGCTCGAGTTCGAGTTCCGGTCACTGCTCTTGCAGCACACGGTGCGCATGCTGTTTGCGGAGGCGGTCAGGCGCATGGTGACGGCCTTCGAGGTCCGCGCCCGGCAGCTCTATGGCAAGGTCAGCGTTCCGCCAAGGACGCCAGCAGCGCAAGTGCGGTGATCACCGAAACGCGACGGATGCCGTCGCGGTCGCCGTTGAAGATGTGGCGCTCGGCGATCGGCTCGTGGCCTTTTCTCAGCGCGCCGAAGTGCACCAGTCCCACCGGCTTCTCGACCGTACCGCCACCAGGGCCGGCGACACCCGTCACCGAGACCGACAGATCGGCCGCAGAATGCCGCAGTGCCCCGGATGCCATCGCGCGGGCGACCGGTTCGCTCACGGCGCCGTGCTTCGTGATCACGTCCCAGCGCACGCCGATCATGTCCCGCTTGGCTTCGTTGGAATAGGTCACGAAGGCGCGATCGACCACTTCGGATGAGCCTGCGATCGCCGTCAACGTGGCGGCGATCAATCCTCCCGTACACGACTCGGCGGTGACGACCTTCAGCCCGCGACGGCGACAGGCATGCAGCACGCGCTCGGCCGCTTCCCTCAGCTCGTGATCGAACATCAGCTCCTCGGAATCTCGACCGTGGCGACGGCCTGGGCTGCAATGCCCTCGCGTCGGCCCGTGAAGCCCAGGCCCTCGGTCGTCGTCGCCTTGACGCTCACGCGATCCGGGGAAACGGCGGCGATCCGCGCGATGCTGGCAACCATCGCCTCGCGGTGTGGCCCGATACGCGGCGCCTCGCACACGAGGGTGAGATCGAGATGCACGATCCGGCCGCCGCGCGCCGCCACGAGGTCGACTGCACGATGCAGGAAGCGATCGGAGGAAACGCCGCGCCATTGCGGATCCGATGGCGGGAAGTGCTGGCCGATGTCGCCGGCGCCGATCGTGCCGAGCAGGGCGTCAGTCAGGGCATGAAGCGCCACATCGGCATCGGAGTGCCCGGCCAGCGCCTGCGTGTGCGGAACGGCGACACCGCACAGCATCACCGCGTCGCCGGGAGAGAAGCCGTGGACGTCGAAGCCGAAGGCGGTGCGAGTCTCCACGGCAGTTGCGCGGCGGAGGTCGTCGGTGGTCGTAATCTTCCTGTTGTCCTCGCTGCCTGCCACCATGACCACCTTCAGTCCCGCCCGTTCCGCGACGGCCGCATCATCGGTCAGAGCCGTCGCTTCGGCTTCGGCCAGAGATGCTACGGCCCGGTGCGCGGCAAGCAGCGGGGCGAAGCGAAAGACCTGGGGTGTTTGCGCCCGCCACAGATTCGCGCGCGGCACCGTCTCGGCTACGGCTCCCTCACGATCCGTCCGCTTCACGGTATCCGCCAAGGGCACACCGAGGACCGCTCCATCGATGCCGGTCGCCGCCGCCGCCGTCAGGCAGGCCGTTATATCCGCAGGCCGGACAAAGGGCCGTGCTGCGTCGTGGATGGCGACAAGTTCCGGCTCATCCTCAGCCAGCGCTTCAAGGCCCTTCAGGACCGATTGCTGGCGGCTCGCGCCGCCCAGCACGGGGCTGGACAGTCTCAGGTCCCGGCTGGCGGCGGCATAAAAGCCCTCGTCGCCCGGCGCGATGACGACCCGGATGGCACCAATCTCGGGCGCCGCACGATAGGCAAGGAGGGTGTGACGCAACACGGGCTGGCCATTCAGGATCGCGTACTGCTTGGGCAAGGGACCGCCGAAGCGGTTGCCGCGGCCGGCGGCGACGATCAGGGCGGTGCAAGTCGGCACGGACGTTTAGATAACATCGGCGTGGCTTGGGCGCACTTCGCCCCTCTTGCGCACCGGGGCTGGACCCGCTAATGCTCGGCACAATAATTGTGCACTGCACAAGTTGCCTATAAACTGATCACCAATGCCGCAGCAGCCCCGTCTCCGCCCTCTCGATATCGGTCCGGTCCGCATCGACGACCCGGTCATTCTGGCGCCAATGTCGGGCGTGACCGACATGCCGTTCCGCCAGATGGTAAAGCGCGGCGGGGCCGGGCTCGTCGTATCGGAGATGATCGCCTCGGCGGCGATGGTCCGGGAGAACCGCAAGACCTTGCTGATGGCGAAGAACTCGCCGGAAGAATTCCCGATGTCCGTGCAGCTTGCCGGCTGCGAACCCGAGGTGATGGCGGAGGCGGCCAGGCTGAACGAGGATCGTGGCGCGGCCATCATCGATATCAATTTCGGCTGCCCGGTGAAGAAGGTCGTGAACGGCCACGCCGGCTCGTCGTTGATGCGCGACGAGGTCCACGCCGCGAAGATCCTCGAGGCAACCGTAAAGGCCGTCACGCTCCCGGTAACGCTGAAGATGCGGACGGGATGGGACTCCGGCAATCGCAACGCACCGACGCTGGCGCGCATCGCCCAGGAGTCGGGCATCAGGATGCTGACGGTGCACGGTCGCACGCGCTGTCAGTTCTACGACGGGAGTGCCGACTGGGCATTCATCCGCGAGGTGAAGGCGGCGACCACTTTGCCGGTGATCGCCAACGGCGACATCGACTCGCTCGACGACGTCGACCACGCGCTGGAGCAGTCGGGCGCTGACGGCGTCATGATCGGCCGCGGGGCGTACGGGCGGCCGTGGTTCCTCAACCAGGCGATCCATTATCTGCGCACCGGCGAGCGGCTGCCCGAACCGTCGCTGGCCGTGCAGTACGCCGCTGTGCGTGGCCATTTCGAATCGATGCTCGAGCACTATGGGCCCGAGACGGGCGTGCGCATGGCGCGCAAGCATCTTGGCTGGTACTCCAAGGGCCTGCCGGCCTCGGCTGAATTCCGCGCCGCCGTGAACCGCGAGACCGAACCGGACAAGGTGCGCGCCCTGCTTGCCGCGTTCTTCCTCCCGGCTGTCGAGCGTCAGGCAGCGTGACCATGGTTCTGCGGCCTCTCAAGCGCGCCAGCCTCGCGAGCGACCAGTTTCCGGGAGCCATCCTCGACTCGCTTACCGAAGCCGTCATCGTCGTCGATGGCGACGGCCTGGTGCATTACGCCAATCTCTCCGCCGAGCAGTTCTTCGGCGTTGGACGGGCGCGCCTGGTGGGTCATCCGCTTCGCCAGTTCATCCCCGACGACACGCCGCTCTTCTCGTTGCTGGAGCAGGTTATGGCGAGCGGCGGCGCCGTTGCCGAAAGCGGTGTCACGCTGTCGTCGCCGCGCATCGGCAGTCATTTCTGCGCGCTGCGTCTTGCTCCGATCGTCGAGACCGAAGGTCTGGTTTCGATCTCCCTGGTGGAACAGTCGATGGCACGCAACATCGACCGGCAGATGTCACATCGCAGCGCGGCGCGGTCGGTAAGCGCCCTTGCCGCGATGCTCGCCCACGAGGTCAAGAACCCGCTGTCCGGAATCCGCGGGGCGGCGCAACTGCTCGAGCAGTCGGTGCCCGACAGCGAGCGCGAGCTCACCAATCTGATCTGCGAGGAGACCGACCGAATCGTGGCCCTGGTCGATCGCATGGAAGCCTTCGCCGATGGTCGTCCCATCGAGCGCGGACCGCTCAATATCCATCAGGTTCTCAACCATGTCCGCCGCCTGTCGCAGAACGGCTTCGGAAAGGGCGTGCGCTTCATCGAAACCTACGATCCGTCGCTGCCCGACGTGGTCGGCGACCGCGACCAGCTCATCCAGGTCTTCCTCAATCTGGTGAAGAACGCCTGTGAGGTCCCGGGCGAGGGCGAGCGCGAGATCGAGCTTTCGACGGCCTACCGCCATGGGCTGCGTCTGGCGGTGCCCGGCCAGCAGGCGCGGGTCAACCTGCCGCTGGTCGTGTCGGTGCGCGACAATGGCCGCGGCGTACCGGACGAACTGCGCAGCCACCTGTTCGACGCTTTCGTGACCAACAAGCCGACCGGCACGGGCCTCGGGCTGGCCCTGGTGGCCAAGATCGTCAACGATCATGGCGGCGCTGTCGAATACGACAGCGAGCCGGGCCGGACCACTTTCCGGGTCATGCTGCCGCTGCAGCCGCAACAGCCCATGCCATGAGCACCACCGCCACCATCCTGGTTGCCGACGACGACCGGGCGATCCGTACCGTCCTGCATCAGGCGCTCGGCCGCCAGGGCCATGTCGTTCGCAGCACCGGCGCTGCCGCCACGCTCTGGCAGTGGGTCCAGGAAGGCGAGGGGCAGCTCGTGATCACCGACGTGGTGATGCCGGACGAGAACGGCCTCGATCTGGTTCCGCGCATCCGCAAGCTGCGGCCGGATCTGCGGATCATCGTCATGAGTGCGCAGTCGACCCTGCTCACGGCCGTGCGGGCCACCGAGCGGGGTGCGTTCGAATATCTGCCGAAGCCTTTCGACCTCAACGAACTCGTCTCGGTCGTGAATCGGGCGCTCACGGCTCCCGCATCGTCGGCATCGCGAAGCATGCCGCCGCCCGAGGAGGGCGAGCGCCTGCCGCTCATCGGCCGTTCGGCGGCGATGCAGGAGATCTATCGGGCGCTCGCCCGCCTGATGACCGCGGACCTCACGGTCATGGTCGCGGGCGAGTCGGGCACCGGCAAGGAATTGGTCGCACGCGCGCTGCACGACTACGGCAAGCGGCGCAAGGGGCCGTTCGTGGCCCTCAACATGGCCGCGATCCCGCGCGAGCTGATCGAGAGCGAGCTGTTCGGGCACGAGCGCGGCGCCTTCACAGGCGCGGTGCAGCGCTCGGCCGGCAAGTTCGAGCAGGCGGCGGGTGGAACGCTCTTCCTCGACGAGATCGGCGATATGCCGCCCGAGGCGCAGACGCGCCTGCTGCGCGTCCTCCAGGAAGGCGAGTACACGACGGTCGGCGGCCGCACACCGATCAAGGCCAATGTCCGCATCGTCGCCGCTACGCACCGCGACCTGCGCCGTCTCATCCAACAGGGGCTTTTCCGCGAAGACCTGTTCTATCGCCTCAATGTGGTGCCAATTCGTCTGCCACCCTTGCGCGAGCGACTGGATGACATTCCGGAGCTCGCCAACCACTTCCTGCGCATGGCTACGGTCGACGGGCTGCCGGCGAAGGTCCTGTCGCCGGACGCGATGACACGGCTGCGGCAGCATCGCTGGCCGGGCAACGTGCGTGAACTGGAAAATCTCATGCGGCGCCTGTCCGCGCTCTACTCGGAAGAGGTGATCGGGCCGGAGACCATCGAGAACGAGCTCGCGGACGCCATTCTGGCGCCCGAACCGGAGGCGACGGCCGGTCGCGATGTGGTGAGCGACTCGACGTTGATGGATGCCGTCGATCGTCACCTGCAAGCCCTGTTCGCGGCGCACGGCGACCGTCTGCCTCCGGACGGCATCTACGATCGCGTGATTTCCGAGGTGGAGCGGCCGCTGCTTTCGCTGGCGCTCGGCGCCACGCGCGGTAATCAGTTGCGGGCCGCCCGCCTTCTGGGGCTCAATCGCAACACCTTGCGCAAGAAGATCAAGGACCTCGACGTCCCGGTGGTTCGCGCGCCGCAGGTTCGCCGAGGCGGGTGACTTTGGTGACAGCATCGCCGGGCGTTTCACGCTTCAGCGAGCGTATGAATGCGATCGGCCGTGCTTTGACCGGCCGGGTCGCGGCCATTTCGCTTGCGACGCTCGCCATCCTTGCCGGCGCGGCGACCTATGCCTGGTTGACCGGTTTTGCGCCGGCAAGCTTCAGCACCACGGGCTGGATGACCGGCCTCCTGGTTGCCGACCTGGTCGTCGCCACGGCTCTGGTGGCGGTCTTGGCAGTACGGCTGACGCAGCTCTGGCTCGATCGCCGGCGCGGGGCGGCAGGATCGCGGCTGCACATGAGGCTGGTGTTGGTGTGCAGCCTGTTCACGGTGACGCCCACGCTCATCGTCACCATCATCCTGTCGCTGCTGGTCATCAATCTGACCGATTTCGTGGTGAAGCCATCGCAGGCCGCCTACGAGACGGCGCGCGCGATCGGCGAGCCGGTGCGGCGGGCGCGTGAAGAGGAAATCCTGCGCGACATCGCGGCGATCTCGGCGCCGCTGCAAAGCCTCGGCGTCGAGGCGCTGCGCAACAAGGAGACGACGGCCAAGACCCTGGCGCAACTCATCGAGGGCCGGCCGCTGGTCGAGGCCGACGTAATCGATGCCGACAAGGGCCTGATCGCGCGCGCCGTTGCGCCCGATGCGAAGCCCATCGCGAACCCTGTTCCGGCGGCGAAGTATCTGTGGCAGGCCGTCAACCAGGCCCGTCCGGTGCAGTTCGAATCCGAGCGCGGCGCCTACTTCGTCATGCAGCTCTTCGTCGACGAGCCGCTCTTCCTGGTGACCGGTCACGCCGTCGATCTCCGCGTCGTCGACTATATCAAGAGCATCGACTTCGCCGGCAAGTTCTACGCCCAGATCGAGCAGGCGCTGCGGCGCAGCCAGCTCATCATCTTCGTCGTCTGCGGAGCGATCGCGCTTCTCATGCTGCTGGCGGCGGTCTGGCTCGCGATCCAGGTCGCGACCCGGCTGACCGCGCCGATCGGCGGCCTGATGGCGGCCGCGGAGAAGGTTCGCGGCGGCGATCTCGGGGCGCGGGTGGAGGAGGGGCCGCCGAACGACGAGCTTGGCCAGCTCGCGCGCTCGTTCAACCGCATGACCAGCCAGATCGAGCAGCAGCGTGGCGAGCTGGTGGCCGCAAACGAGGAGCTCGATCGCCGCCGCCGCCTCACCGACGCGGTGCTGGCCGGCGTGTCGGCGGGCGTATTGAGCGTCGACGGTGCCGGCATCATCACCCGCAGCAATCTATCGGCACTCGATCTGCTCGCTCTACCCGAGGACGGCGTTCTTGGCCGCCAGCTGGTCGACGTCATGCCCGAGATCGCGCCGCTTGTGGCCCAGGCGGCCGAGCGCCCCGACCGCCTGACCCAGGGACAGATCGAGATCGTGCATCGCGGCGTGCGCCGCATCCTCCTGGTGCGCATCAGCGCGGCCTCCGACTCGGGCTCGGTCGTCACCTTCGACGACGTGACCGAGCTCATGTCGGCGCAGCGCATGGCGGCCTGGGGCGACGTGGCGCGCCGCATCGCCCACGAGATCAAGAATCCGTTGACGCCGATCCAGCTTTCCGCCGAACGCCTGCGGCGGCGCTATCTCAAGCAGATCAAGGAAGACCCGGAGACGTTTTCGACCTGCACCGACACGATCATCCGACAGGTCGGCGACATCGGCCGAATGGTGGACGAATTCTCCTCCTTCGCCCGCATGCCGCGGCCCACCGTGCAGCCCGAGGATGCGCGCGAGCTCTGCCAGCAGGCCTTGTTCCTCCAGCGCAGCGGCAATGCCGACATTCGCTACCACGCGCATCTGCCGGACCATGCCGTGCCCTTGATCTGCGACCGCCGACAGGTAGGGCAAGTGCTGACCAACATCCTGAAGAACGCCGCCGAAGCGATTGAAGGGCGCGACGCCCGTGACACTGAATCGCTGCCGCCGGGAGAGATTTCACTCACTCTCCATGACGACAGAGCGAGCGTCCGCATCACCGTCGAGGACAATGGCAAGGGACTTCCCAAGGAAGGGCGCGATCGCCTGACCGAACCCTACATGACGACGCGCAGCAAAGGTACCGGTCTCGGCCTTGCGATCGTCAAGAAGATCATGGAGGACCATGGCGGCCAGCTCCTCCTCGAGGACCGCGAGGGTGGCGGGGCGCGCATCAGTCTGGTATTCCGACGAGACGCGAAGGAAGTCGCGTCGGTTCAGTCGCGCGCGACAGCCGCACAATGATCCGTGAACTGTCGCGGACTGCTTGAAGAGTCATGGGCCACGATATTCTCATCGTCGACGACGAGCGCGATATCTGCACGCTGATCGCGGGCATCCTGGAGGATGAAGGGCATACCGCCCGGCGCGCGCACAACAGCACCGAGGCGATCGATGCGGTGCGCCAGCGTCGGCCGGCGCTCGTGATCCTCGACGTCTGGCTTCAGGGCAGCGAGCTGGACGGCTTACAGCTGCTCGACGTCATCCGCCGCGAGGAGCCCCCCATCCCGGTAGTGATGATCAGCGGCCATGGCACGATCGACACGGCCGTGTCCGCCATCAAGAGCGGTGCCTACGACTTCATCGAGAAGCCGTTCAAGGCCGACCGCCTTCTCCTGGTGGTCGATCGTGCGATCGAGACCGACCGGCTGAGGCGGGAGAATGCGAGCCTGCGCCGGCGCGCCGGCGGCGAGGTCTCCTTTGTCGGTTCTTCGGCCGCAGCCGCCAATGTGCGCACTCAGATCGAGCGTGTGGCGCCGACCGGCAGCCGCGTCCTGATCGGCGGTCCGTCCGGCGTCGGCAAGGAGACCGTGGCGCGGCTGATCCACCAGGGGTCGAAGCGCGCCGACGGGCCGTTCGTCGTGGTCAACTGCTCCACCCTGCCGGCGGAGCGACTGGAGATCGAGCTTTTCGGCACCGACGGCGAGACGGACCAGGACACGCTGCACGTCTCCGGCGCCTTCGAGCTGGCGCACGGCGGCACGTTGCTCCTGAAGGAGGTTGCCGACTTGCCGCTCAGCCTGCAAAGCCGGTTGGCGCGGGTCCTCCAGGAGCAATCGTATCTGCGCGACTCCGGCAGGACGCGCGTGGAAGTCGACGTGCGCGTGCTTGCTTCGACGGCGAATGCCTTGCAGGACCGGATCACGGGCGGCCAGTTCCGCGAGGAACTGTTCCATCGCCTCAATGTGGTGTCATTGCGGGTACCGCCGCTCAGCGAGCGTCGCGAGGACATTCCTGAGCTGGCGACCGATCTGCTGCGACGTGTCGCCGACGCCACCGGTCTTCCCGAGCGGCCGCTCGGAGAGGACACCTCCGCAGCGCTGCAGGGACACGACTGGCCTGGCAACGTGCGGCAACTGCGCAATGTCATCGAGCGCCTGCTGATTCTCGCGCCGGCCGGCGGCGGCGCAATCCGGGCGGACGTGCTGCCCAACGACGTCAGCGAGGATGCGCCCTCGGTGCTGCGCTGGGAGAAGGGCGGCGAGATCATGCAATTGCCGCTGCGCGACGCGCGCGAGGTGTTCGAACGCGAATACCTGCTGGCGCAGGTCACCCGCTTCGGCGGCAACATCTCGCGCACGGCCACGTTCGTCGGCATGGAGCGATCGGCGCTGCACCGGAAGTTGAAGTCACTCGGCCTGCATGGAACAGGCGGCGATGAGCGCGTGGGCGTCGAGCCGGCAGCCTGAACGAGAGGGGAGAAGAAGGTTCATGGCGCGTTACGCCTATGTCAACGGCCGCTATGTCGATCATCGCCAGGCAACCGTCCACATCGAGGATCGGGGCTATCAGCTTGCCGACGGCGTCTACGAGGTGGTCGGCGTGCGTGACGGCAAGCTGATAGATGAGAAGCCGCATTTGGATCGTCTCGACCGCTCGCTGAAGGAGCTGCGAATCGCCTCGCCGGTGTCGCGCAAGGCGCTGGTTTTCATCATCCGCGAACTGATGCGGCGCAATCGACTGCGCGACGGCCTGGTCTACATGCAGGTGACGCGCGGTGTCGCGCGACGGGATCACGGCTTTCCGACGACGGCGGTGAAGCCGGCCCTCGTGCTCACGACCAAGAACACCCGTCATCTGGACGCCGATGTCGGCCCCGGCATCGCGGTCAAGACCCAGCCCGACATCCGCTGGGAGCGTTGCGACATCAAGACGGTGGCCCTCCTGCCGAATGTGCTGGCCAAGCAGGCGGCACGGGAGAGCGGTGCCTATGAAGCCTGGCTGATCGATTCAACCGGCTGCGTTACGGAAGGCGCCTCGACCAATGCCTGGATCGTCACCAGGGACAGTGAACTCGTCACGCGTCAGACCGATACCGGAATCCTCGCGGGCATCACCCGGGGCACGCTGAAGTCGATCGCCGACAAGCTGCAGCTCAAGCTCGTCGAGCGCCCCTTCAGTCTGGCCGAGGCGAGACAGGCGCGGGAAGCATTCATCACCAGTGCGACGTCGTTCGTCACGCCCGTCGTCAGGATCGACGGCGAGCCGGTGGGCGACGGCGAGCCCGGCCCGACGGCGCGAAGGCTGCGCGAGGAATATGTCCGGTTCGCCGACGCCGGTGAGGCGGTCACTTGAGTGCAATCGCCGCCTCGCGGCCGCCGCGCGCCATCCTGTTCGATTGGGACAATACGCTGGTCAATACCTGGCCGACCATCGTCGAATGCTATCGTGATACCTTCACCGCGCTCGGCCTGCCGCCGTGGACCGAGCAGGAAGTGCAGGAGCGGGCCCACGGTTCGCTTCGCGATGTCTTTCCAGCCTTGTTCGGCGAGCGCGCCGGCGAAGCCGAGCGAGTGTTCTATCGGACTTTCCACCGCATCCACCTGGAGCGGCTCGAACCGTTGCCGGGGGCCAAAGTGCTGCTGGCCCGTGCGTGCACGATAGGCTGCTACGTCGCGGTCGTGAGCAACAAGGTCGGAGACAATCTCCGCGCGGAGGTCGCGCATCTGGGCTGGGGCCGATGGATATCGAAAGCGATCGGCGCCAAGGATGCCCGGCGCGACAAACCGGCGCCCGATCCGATCTATCTCGCTCTCGACGGCACGGGAATTGCCCCCGATGAAAGCGTATGGATGGTGGGGGACACACTTGCCGACCTGAAATGCGCCCACGCCGCCGGTTGCCTGCCGGTCTATTTCGGAGGCGTGGAACAGATTTCGGAGCGGCTGAAGGAATTTCCTCCACGTCTGCACGCACGCAATTGTCATGAACTGGCGGCATTGCTTTGATGGGAACGTCGCCTATATTTGGTGCAACTCGGTAGCGGGAAGAGACCCGCGCCCTCAACCGGTGGCCGTCAGGTGTGCCGGGCGCCCAGCAAGAGGCCAAAAAACATGAGCGAAAAGGCACAAAACGTTCAGGATGTCTTCCTGAACCATCTGCGCAAGAACAAGACGCCGGTCACGATCTTTCTGGTCAACGGTGTCAAACTGCAGGGAATCGTCACCTGGTTCGACAATTTCTCGGTGTTATTGCGCCGCGATGGTCATTCGCAGCTCGTCTACAAGCATGCGATCTCGACCATCATGCCGGTCACGCCCGTGCAGTTGTTCGACGGGGACAAGGCCGAAGGCTGATTTGACCGACCATATCGAGCGCAACGGACACGACAAGCGCCAGCGTACGCCGCACGATACGGCGCGACCCGCCATGGCTACGGCGGTGCTCAGCCCTTATTGGTCCGCGGAACGAGCCGATCGACGCGACAGCGGCGCCAAGCTGGAAGAGGCGGTCGGTCTGGCGCGCGCCATCGACCTCGATGTGCGGCTTGCGCAATCCATACCGCTGCGCCGGATCGCGCCGGCGACGCTTGTCGGCAAGGGCGCCGTCGAGCGGGTAGGGAAGGCCGTGGAGGAACAGGGCATCGGCCTCGTCGTCGTCGACGACAAGCTCACACCCGTCCAGCAGCGCAACCTCGAGAAGGCCTGGAACGCCAAGGTCATCGACCGCACCGGCCTGATCCTCGAGATCTTCGGCGAGCGCGCCCGCACGTATGAAGGTCGCCTGCAGGTCGAGTTGGCGGCGCTCGATTACCAGCGCGGCCGGCTCGTGCGATCGTGGACCCACCTCGAGCGTCAGCGCGGCGGCTTCGGCTTCCTGGGCGGCCCCGGTGAATCCCAGATCGAGATCGACCGGCGCCTGATCGGCGAGCGCATTATCAGGATCAGGCGCGATCTCGAGGCGGTGAAGCGCACCCGCGCCGTCAATCGCGCGAGCCGCCGCAAGGCGCGCCTGCCGACCGTGGCGCTGGTGGGTTACACCAATGCCGGCAAATCGACCTTGTTCAACCGCCTGTCCGGCGCCGATGTAGCGGCGAAGAACATGTTGTTCGCCACGCTCGATCCGACGATGCGCGCGATCAGGTTGCCCAATGGCCATGAATGCGTGATCTCCGACACGGTCGGCTTCGTGTCCGATCTGCCGACGCATCTGGTCGCCGCCTTCCGCGCAACTCTGGAAGAGGTGATCGAAGCCGATCTGATCGTTCACGTCCGCGACATCGCCCATCCCGACAGCGCGCGCCAGCGTGCCGATGTCGAGGAGGTGCTGCGGATGCTGGGTGCGATCGAGGAGGGTGGCGGAACCCCCGTGATCGAGGCGCTGAACAAGATCGATGCACTGCCGGCAGAGCAGAACAGTCTCCTGCAGACGAAGGCGACAACGGGGGCCGAGCGCACCAGGCAGTTCCCGGTCTCGGCGCTCAGCGGCGAGGGCGTCGACGCACTCCTGCGGGCCATCGAGGGATTCCTCGGCCGCGAGGCGGCGGCCCGCGAAGTCTCGGTGCCCTTGAGCGACGGCGCGACGATTGCCTGGCTCTACCGGCACGGTGAGGTGCGCAGCCGCCACGACGACGGCGAGACGGCCCGGCTGACGGTAGCGCTGGATGCCGCCGCCGCCGCCCAGTTCGAGCGGCGGGTGGCGCGTTGACACCCTCGGCCAGCGCTTCCTATAAGCGGCGCGGGTTCGTCAAACGAAGGAAAAGGCCATGAAATTCAGCCCGTTACATGATCGGCTCCTGCTGAAGCCGATCGCCGCCGAGACCAAGACCAAGGCCGGCATCATCATTCCCGATACGGCCCAGGAAAAGCCGATGCAGGGCCAGGTCGTGGCCGTGGGCAAGGGCAAGCGGCTCGACGACGGCCGCCTGCAGCCGCTCGGCGTCAAGGTCGGCGACAAGGTGATCTACGGCAAATGGTCCGGCACCGAGGTCAAGCTCGACGGAGTCGACCACGTGATCCTCAAGGAAGAGGACCTGTTCGGGATCCTCGGCTGACGACATGCTGAGCGACGGCGATGTCCAGCGCGTCGCCGAATTGATGCGCGAGACGGCGGCAGCCGAGCTGCTGCCGCGGTTCCGCAATCTCGCCCAGGAGGAGATCCGCCAGAAGCGGCCGGGCGATGTCGTCACGGTGGCCGACATCGCCTCCGAGCAACGCCTCGCCGCGGGGCTGGCGAGGATCCTGCCCGGCGTGCCGGTCGTGGGTGAGGAAGCAGCCGAGAAGGATGGCGGGCTCCTCGACCTGATCGGCCGTCCGGGCGAGAGTTGCTGGATCGTCGATCCCCTGGACGGCACTTCCAACTTCGCGGCCGGCCGCGACCGATTTGCCATCATCGTCTGCCTCGTCCATGGCGCCGAGACGGTCGGTGGCTGGATTCTCGATGTGCCCAACGGCCGGATGGCGATCGCGGCCAAAGGGCAGGGCGTCACGCTGGAGGGTGTCGCCGTGGCCGGTCTGGCGCGACGACGGCGCCCGCCGCGCGGCTATATCGGCTATCGAATGCGCAAGGAATTCGATCGTCAGCTGTCGCCCGAACGGCGCCGCTCGCTGGGCAGCCTGACCTCGCTCAATTGCGCCGGTCGCGAATATATCGAGATCCTGGCCGGCCGATGTGAATTCAGCCTCTATCGCCGGACCAAGCCTTGGGACCATGCGGCCGGCGCATTGATGGTCACCGAGGCCGGCGGTGTCGCCGTCCGGTTCGACGACACGCCCTACGGGCCGGCGGGCGGCATCGAGTCGGGGATCATCACCGCCGCGTCTTCTGAGGTCCTGGAAGAGGTCAGATCGGCATTGGACGCCGTGCGGATGCCGCTTTTGGCGAGACGGCCACCATCTTAGCCTATCCCTTGCTCTTGGCCTCCTGCCAGAGCGACTCCATCTCCTCCAGCGTCGCCTCGGCCGGCTTGCGGCCCTGATCGGCCAGGCGGCGCTCGATATAGCGGAAGCGGCGCTCGAACTTGTCGTTGGTGCCGCGCAGCGCGGCTTCGGGATCGACCTTGCAATGGCGGGCGAGGTTCGCCACGGCAAACAGGACATCGCCCATCTCGTCGACGATGCGCAACTGGTCGAGCGGTCCGGCGGCGATTTCGGAGCGGAGCTCGCCGAGTTCCTCCTCGATCTTGTCGATCACCGGCCCGGTCTCCTTCCAGTCGAAGCCGACCCGGGCCGCCCGCTTCTGAAGCTTCTCGGCCCGCAACAGGGCGGGCAGGGCGCGCGCCACTCCCTCCAGAGCGCCTGTCGGTTCGCTTCCATTGCGGGTTCTCTCGGCGGCCTTCCGGGCTTCCCAGGAGATAGTCTGGGCGTCCGCATCGGCGATCTTGAGGTCGCCGAAGACGTGCGGATGCCGGTCGACCATCTTGTCGGCGATCGCGCGGGCCACGTCGCTGAAGGTGAACGCCCCAGCCTCTGTCGCCATCTGTGCGTGATAGACGACCTGCAACAGGAGATCGCCCAGTTCCTCCTTGAGCGACGGCATGTCGTCCCGCTCGATGGCATCGGCCACTTCGTACGCCTCTTCGATCGTGTAGGGCGCGATCGTGCGAAAGGTCTGGTCGATGTCCCAGGGACAGCCATGCCGACGATCGCGCAGCCAGGCCATCACGGCCAGAAGCCGCGCGAGCGGCTCCTTGGGTAGCTTCTCGGGGGTTGGCCGGTCGGAAGGCATGATTCCTAATTATCGTATAATATATATTATGACAAATTATCTAAAAGATATATAAAACATGATATCACCATGAATAATGGATATTCTGATTAAGAAGCGCGAGGAGATTGAGGCCGCGTCGTCCCTGGCTGGCCGGCACGCCCAGCGTCATCAACGCGCCCCCCTTTGGATTGGACGGATTGACCGTTACGAGATCGAACACGGTGCGCGGCTCCGTGTCGCCGCGGCTCGGCGGGACATTCTCGTAGATCACGAGGTACGAGCCATCGCCGAGCCTGCGCGCCTGGGCCTTGGTCGGCGGCCGCCGCGCCTCGATCGTGCCGACTTTGGTCGTCGCATATTGCTCCGCGTCGTTCACACCCTCGAACGTGAAGTCGAGCCGCCAGACGATCAGCCGATAGCTCTTGTCGGCGTTATAGGCGACGCCGCGCTCCTGGTCCTCGATCGCCTGCCAGCCCAGCGGCACGGCAAGATCGATCTTGACGGTGTCGAAATGAAGCCGCGCCAGCCCCTTGGCATTGTCGATCTCCAGCACCCGCGCGCGCGCCGGCCCAGGGCTGTCCGGAAGCATCGAATCCGTGCGATTGAAGCTTGCGCCACGATCGGCGATGGCGAAGTCCCTGAATGTCAGTCCGCCGGCATCCAGACCGCTCTGGGCGTGTGCGGGACCGGCCCACAAGGCGAAGCCAGCCGCGAGGATCGCCCGTCGGCCGGACTCCTTTTGTTTGACCTCTCGCGTCACCTGAGGAATTGCCATTAACAAATTGAATTGTCGTCAATATTTATCATCAGACCGTCATAACAGGGCCAGACGTGAGCCGGCGTGCGCCGATTGAGTTCAGCATAGTCCATATCGATGTGGAGATTGGTCAAAAAGGCTCGTTTGACACCCGCGCGTCCGATCCATTCGAGAGCGAGATCGAGATGGGCATGGGTCGGATGCGGGCGGTAGCGCATGGCGTCGACCACCATCACCTCGACGCCCTGCAGGATGTCGAAGGCGGCGTCCGGCATCGCCACCACATCGTTGACGTAGGCGAAGCCGCCGAACCGGAAACCGAGCGACGGAATCGTGCCATGATCCAGCGGAATCGGGATGACCGGCACGCCACCGGCCGTGAAGGGCCCCTGGATCTCGTTGGCCAGGTAGAGCGAATTGTAGAACCCGCCCTCCTCGGCCTCGAAGCAGTAGCCGAAACGCCGGCGCAGCACGGCAAGCGTGCGCTCGTCCGCCCACGCCTCGATCTGCCCCTGGCGGAAGACGTAGGGACGCAGATCGTCGATGCCGTGGCACTGGTCGGCATGATCATGCGTCCACAGAACCGCATCGACGCGCTCGACCCTGGCGGCGAGAAGCTGTGCGCGCACATCGGGCGAAGTGTCGACCAGGACCGTCTTGCCTCGATCCTGCACCAGGATCGAGCAACGGGTACGCCGGTTGCGCTTGTCCATCGGGTCGGCCGCGCCCCAGTCGCCCAGCCCGCCGGCGCCGCCCACGCGCGGCACGCCGCCCGACGTTCCGCAGCCCAGGATCGTCACGCGCATGCCGAGCGCTCTGCCTTGGCGAACAGCCGGAAGAAGTTCCCGGTGGTCGCCGCCTCGAGCTCGGCGAGGCTCACTCCCTTCAGCTCCGCGACCCTGGCGGCGGTGTGCGCGACGAAGGCCGGCTCGTTGGTCTTGCCGCGCCTGGGCACCGGCGCGAGGTAGGGCGCGTCGGTCTCGACCAGCAGGCGATCGAGCGGCAGCTCGCGCACGATCGCCCGCAGGCCTTCAGCGGCCTTGAAGGTCACGATGCCCGAGATCGAGATGTACATGCCGAGCGCCAGGGCGCGCCCAGCCACCTCGGCGCCCGAGCTGAAGCAATGGATCAGGCCCGCGAAGGCGCCCTTCGCATATTCCTCTTCCAGGATGTCGGCCGTCTCCGCATCGGCGTCGCGGGTATGAACGATCAACGGCAGGCCGGTCTCGCGCGCCGCCGCGATATGGCTGCGAAAGCTCTCCGCCTGCTCGTCGCGCGGGCTGTGCTCGTAATAGAAGTCGAGGCCGGTTTCGCCGATGCCCACGACCCGGGGATGACGGGCCGCCTCGATCAACCGGCCGGGTGTCCGCTGCCCCTCCTCCTTCGCCTCGTGCGGATGGACGCCGACCGAGCACCAGACGTTGCCGTGCCGCTCGGCGATGGCGCGCACGCGATCGAACTGGTCGAGCCGCGTGCCGATGGTCAGCATCCCGCCGACGCCCGCGGTCCGGGCGCGCGCCAGAACGCCCGTTTCATCGCTCGACAACTCGGGGAAGTCGAGATGGCAGTGGCTGTCGATCAACATGTCAGCCGGCGGCCTGCGACGCCGCCTCGACGAAGCGCGGGAAAACGCCCTGCGGTTTCGGCAGCTGCGTTCCCGGCTCGAGCTCGCGGTCGAAGGCGGCGAACGTCCTCGCGTCGGCGGCTACGGCGAGCTGGTCGAGGATCTTCGCCGTCGAGTCGGGCATGAAGGGCTGCACCAGCAGCGTGACGCGGCGAATGGTCTCGACCAGCACCCAGAGCACCGTGTCGCGCCGCGCCGGATCGGTCTTGGCGAGCGCCCACGGCGCCTGCGCATCGACGTAGCGGTTGGCGTCGGCAACGACCTCCCAGATCACGGCCAGCGCGCGATGGAAGGCCTGCTGTTCGAGCTCCGTCCGCACGACGGCAAGCAGCCGGCGTGCCCGATCGAGCAGAGCCTTGTCCGCCTCCTGGAGAGATCCCTTCGGCGGAATCTTCTCGCCGCAGTTCCTGGCGATGATCGACAGGACGCGCTGGCAGAGATTGCCGTAGGCGTTGGCGAGATCGCCGTTCAGCCGCCCGATCAGAGCGCGCTTCTGGAAGTCGCCGTCGTTGCCGAACGGCACCTCGCGTAGCAGAAAGTAGCGCACCGGATCGAGGCCGTAGGTCTTCGCGAGCTCGACCGGATCGATCACGTTGCCGAGCGACTTCGAGATCTTCTGGCCCTCGTTGGTCCACCAGCCGTGGGCGAAGACGCGCCGCGGGGGCTCGAGCCGGGCGGCCATCAGGAAGGCCGGCCAGAACACGCAGTGGAAGCGGATGATGTCCTTGCCGACCATGTGCAGGTCGGCGGGCCAGAATCGCCACAACGGGTTGCTCGTGTCCGGATAGCCGCACTCGGTGATGTAGTTGGTGAGCGCGTCCAGCCACACATACATGACGTGCTTGGGATCGCCCGGCACCGGAACGCCCCACGAGAAGCTGGTGCGCGAGACGGAAAGGTCCTGCAGCCCGCCCTTCACGAAGCTCACCACCTCGTTGCGCCGGCTCTCCGGGCCGATGAAATCCGGGTTCTTCTCGTAGAAAGCCAGCAGCCGCCCGGCCCATGCCGAGAGCCTGAAGAAGTAGGACGGCTCCTCGACCCATTCGACCTCCGCGCCGGTCGAGATGGCGCGCCGCTTGCCGTCCGGCCCGACCTCGGTCTCGCCTTCGACGAAGTAGGTTTCGTCACGGACCGAATACCAGCCGGCATACTTGCCGAGATAGATGTCGCCCGCCGCCACCAGCTTCTCCCACAGCGCCTGGCAGGCGGCATAGTGCCGCTTCTCGGTCGTGCGGATGAAATTATCGGGACTGTAGTTCATGGCCCGGACGAGATCGCGGAACGACTGGCTCACCTTGTCGGTGAAAGCCTGCGGCGCCATGCCCGCCGCCGCCGCGGCCTTCTCGATCTTCTGGCCGTGCTCGTCGGTGCCGGTAAGGAAATGGACGTCGCGCCCGTCGAGCCGCATGAAGCGCGCCAGCACGTCGCAGGCGAGGCTGGTGTAGGCGTGCCCGATATGGGGCACGTCGTTCACGTAGTAGATGGGCGTCGTGATGTAGTAGGTGCGACTCGACATGATGACTGAACTCCGGACCGCCGCCCCTCCCGGAGCGCCGGGTCCAGCGCCTTAGCGCATCGCCGATTGGAGAGCCAGGAAGCTGCCGAGCACCGTCTGCTTGCGGTCGAGATTGACGGCATCGGCACGGGACAGCAGAAGGGCGATCTTGTCCCATGCCTCCATCCAGCGATCAAGGCTCGCCGCGGCGAGCAGCCTCGCCTGCAGGCCGCGTTCGGCCGGCACGATCGGCGCTTCCTGGCCGCCCACCGCCGCCCGGCGGGCGAGTCCCTTCAGCCATCCATCGAGCAGATAGTTGAGCGAGCGCCAGTCGGCGTTCGCTTGTTCACCGCGGCGCGCGAAGCGCTCGGCGAAACCGTGCAGGCGTGCCATGTCGAGCTCCGGCAGGGTGGCCAGCAATTCGACCATGTCGCGATAGAGGCCGAGGCTGCCGGCGCTCGCGAGCTCAAGCGCACGACCGATGCTGCCATCGGCGAGACCGGCGAGCGCCAGCCTCTCCTCCTGCGCGGTGCTCGCGGCATAGATGCCGAGCAGGCGCACCACCGTCTCGTCGGCCAGCGGCGGCAGCGCGAGCCGCCGACAGCGCGAACGGATGGTCGGCAGCAAGCGCCCGGGCGCATGCGCCACGATCAGCAGCACCGCCCTGGGCGGCGGCTCCTCGAGGATCTTCAGGACGGCGTTGGCGGCGTTGCGATTCATCTCGTCGGCGGGATCGACGATCGCCACCCGCCAGTCGCCCAGCGCCGGCGTCATGTGCATGAACTCGCCGAGATCGCGCACGTCGTCGACGACGATTTCGGTGCGGATGCGATCGGTCTTGGGATCGAGCGTTCGGCGCAGATGGAACAGGTCGGGGTGCGAGCGTGCGTCGACGAGCGCGCGGCCCGGCGCATCGGGCGCGACGTCGAGCAGGTCGGTGCTGCCCGCGAACAGGCCACCCTGCCCGCCGGCAAGCAGGAAGCGCGCGAAGCGCCAGGCGAGCGTCGCCTTGCCGATGCCGCGCGGGCCGGTGAGCAGCCACGCGTGATGCAGGCGGCCGCTCCGCTGCGCGGCCAGCATCGTTCGCTCGGCCGCCTCGTGTCCGGCGAGGCGGTCGTTGCGCCACGGCGGCGGCCAGTCGTAGGGCCATTCGAGCTTCTCGAGCTCACCCGCATCGACACTCGTCCTGGCGCGCGCCATCGCCTCAGGCTCCGAGCCGCTCGGCGACGGTGCGCGCGATATCCTCGGCCACTCGCTCGACGTCGCGGCTCGCGTCGATCACGACGCAGCGCCTCGACTCGCGTTCGGCGATCTCGAGGAAGCCCGCGCGCACCCGGTCATGGAAGGCGCTCGGCAGGCTTTCGTAGCGCGTCTCCACGCCGCGCCGGCTGGCGGCGCGTGCGAGGCCCGCTTCGACAGGCAGGTCGAGAATCAGCGTGAGGTCGGGCGTGAAATCGCCGACGGCGACCTCGTACAGCCGCTCGAGCGCCGCGAGGTCGAGGCCGTGGCCGTAACCTTGGTAGGCGCGGGTCGAATCGGCGAAGCGGTCGCTCACCACCCACGCGCCGCGCTTCAACGCCGGCCACACCGTCGTACGCAGATGCTCGCGCCGGGCCGCGAAATGCAGCAGCGCCTCGGTCGTGCCGTC
>NZ_DATBFE010000125.1:0-33815 GCF_036558665.1 Reyranella sp.
GACGCCCGCCAGGGGCTGCAGGCCTATCTCGGAGACCTGCTGGCGGCGCGCCGGCGCAGGCCCGCGGACGATCTCCTGTCGGCGCTGGCCGCCGTCGAGGCGGATGGCGATCGCATTTCGCCGCGTCAGATCGTGGCGCTCGCCCAGCTCCTGCTGGTGGCAGGTCACGAGACAACGGTAAATCTGATCGGCAATGGCGCGCTGGCGCTGCTGCGCGCGCCCGATCAACTGGCGCTCTTACGCCGTTCGCCTGAGTTGTTGGGCCCGGCGGTCGATGAGCTGCTACGTTTCGACGGTCCGGTGCAGATCACCCAGCGCGTCGTGGTCGAGGATATGGAAGTCGTCGGTTGCCCGGTCAAAGCCGGCGACGAAATCATGCTGGTGCTTGGCGCGGCCAATCGAGATCCTGCCGCCTTTGCCGATCCTCACCGCCTCGACGTCACCCGCGATGCGCGCCGCCATGTCGCCTTCGGCGGTGGCATACATCATTGTCTCGGCGCGGCGCTGGCGCGCATGGAAGGCGAGATCGCCTTCAAGACGCTGCTCGATCGTTTCGACACGATCGAGCTCGCCGGCACCCCCACGCGCCGCCCGACCTTCACGTTGCGCGGATTGGAATCGCTGCCTGTCGCGTTACACTAGCCACTGCTTGCTCTGATGGAGAGAACGCCTGGCGAAAGTGGAGAAGACGTGCAGCCGCACGCTCCGCGGAAAGTGCTACTGCAGCGCAGTCTGCTACGCCGTGGCTGACGAATTCCTCTATGCAATGAACTGCCATTGCTCGAATTGCAGGCGCACGACCGGTTCGGCCTTCAAGCCATTCGCCGGCATCGAGCGCGTCAAGCTGATTGTCACTGAGGGCCAGGACAAGCTCATGGTCTTCGGCGACGCCGATGGCAACAACACGCACTGCGGATTGTGCGGCTCGCTGCTCTACTCGGTCGTGCGCGAGGGGGCTTTCGTTCACGTTGCCATGGGAACCCTGGTCGACGATCCGACCATCCGGCCGACACAACACATCTTCGTCGGCTCAAAGGCGCCGTGGTTCACCATCACCGACGACCTGCCCCAGTTCGAGGGGCATTCGGTGGCCGCTGAATCAGCCGATCGATAAGTGGCGGCCGGCCGGCCGTCACGACACAGTCTGCGGCCCGCGAACCAGCTTGCCGGGAAGCGCACCGGTCGGCTCGCCGTCGCGATAGGTGACGCTGCCCGAGACGATCGTGGCCCGATAGCCCGTGGCGCGCTGCAGCAGGCGCTTGCCGCCCGCCGGCAGGTCCCACTTCATTGCCGGCGCCTCGACCCGCAGCTTGTCGAAGTCGATCACGTTGAGATCGGCTTTGTAGCCCTCCGCGACCCTGCCGCGATCGGTGAGACCGACAGCGCCGGCGTTGTCGAGCGTATGGCGCTTCACGAGCCAGGACAGGTCGAGCCGACCGGCCTTGCGGTCGCGCGCCCAGTGCGAGAGCAGGTAGGTCGGGTATGAGCCGTCCGAAATCAAGCCGACATGCGCGCCGCCGTCGCCTAGCCCGATCAGCGTGTGCGGGCTCTGCATCATCTCGCTGCAGCAGTCGAGATTGTAGGCGGCGTAGTTGGCGAACGGCGCGAAGATGAAGTTCCTGCCTTCGCCCTCGATCAGATAGTCGTACACGATCTCGCGCGGATCGCGACCTTCGCGACGGGCTCGCGCGCCAAGCGAGGTCTCCCGGGGCGGCTCGTAGTCAGGCGGATCGCCCAGCGGGAACATGCGATCGTAGTCGACGAGGCGCGCCGCCATATCGGAGCGCAAAGGCTCGTGAGACTCTTCCAGGAGCTGCATACGAAAAGCGGGATCGCGCATGATTGCCAGCCGCTCGGCAACCGTCTTGTGGGCGATCGCCTTGTACGACCGGCACATCGAGAACGGAATGCGGCTCGCCTGCAGGCCCTGCAGGACGCCGATGGGCCGCGGCGCCACTTGCGCCTTGGCCGAGTGTCCTTTGGCCGCTAGCCCTTCCACCAGGCCAAGCAGGCGCCGCCAGCCTTCCGGTTTGGTGTGACGCTGGGCCAGCGATACCGAAAATGGACGGCCGCTCGCCGCCAGCAGACGGTCGAGCATCGCGAACTCGGTCTCGGGATCGGGCGTGTTGAAATCGGAGATGAACTCGATCACGCCTCGCCCGGCATCCTTCATGCCCAGCGCGATGCCCAGAAGCTCGGCTTCCGAGGCCCTCAAGGAGGGCGTCGGATCGCCCTTGACGGTGCGGTGGTTGAGGGTGCGCGAGGTCGAGAAACCCAGCGCGCCGGCATGCATCGCCTCGGTTGCGAGCGCGCGCATCTGCGCGACCTCGTCCGGCGTCGCCTCCTCGAGCTTGGCCGCCCGCTCACCCATCACGAACACGCGCAGCGCACCGTGCGGGAGCTGGGCGCCGAGATCCATGTCGCGCGGACGGGCATCGAGCGCATCGAGATACTGTCCGAAAGACTCCCACGACCAGTTCAGACCCTCGTCGAGCGCAGCGCCCGGAATGTCCTCGACACCTTCCATGAGCTCGACCAGGCGCCGGCGATCCGCGACCTTCACCGGCGCGAAGCCCACGCCGCAGTTGCCCATCACCGCCGTTGTGACGCCATGCCAGCTCGACGGCTGCAGCCGCGAATCCCAGGTCGCCTGGCCGTCATAGTGCGTGTGGATATCGACGAAGCCCGGCGTGACCAGCAACCCCCTGGCGTCGATTTCCTCCGTCCCCTGGCCGCTTATCTTGCCAAGAGCCGCGATCTTGCCGTCCTGCACGGCGACATCGAGGTCGCGCAAGCCGTTGCCCGTGCCATCGGCCACGGTGCCGCCGCGAATGACCAGATCGTAGTCCGCCATGTCGTTCCCTCCGGGATTCCGGGAAGTCTAGCGCAAAGGGCCTCGGACCGCATGCCGCCGCAGACCGGAACAGCGACCGGTCAGCGCCATCGCGAATAGGTGTAGCTGTAGGTGCGCGAACCGCTGCCGTAGAACGCAAAGGCGCCGATCACGAATCCGAGGTCGTAGAAGAAGCCGGCATTGGGAAACGCGTAGATGCGCACCTCGAAGAAGAGGCTAGCGATGAGCGAAAAGAACGAGATGTAGCCGTGCAGCAAGCCCAGCAGGAGGCCCGGCAAGGGCGGTCCGCCGGCGGGCGGCGGTTGATGCGCACAAGCGGCGACGAGCAGCACCAGAACGAGAGCCAGAGCAACGGTCTTCGAGCGCATGGTCCCTCCCCGATGTTGGCAGCGTCGCCAAAGGACGAGCCGCTCGCCGGCACCGATCATATTCGCTCTTCTCCCCCGCATGGCATGAACGGGGACACCATGAGCTTCGCCTCAATATCCCGCCGGCCGTGCGCTGAAGCCTGCCGCCTTCTCGAGCGCCGCTGCCGCACGCAGCATGGTCTCCTCGTCGAACGAGCGGCCGATGAGCTGCAGGCCGAGGGGCAGGCCATCCTCGTCGAGGCCGACGGGGACGGAGATGCCGGGCAGGCCCGCCATCGAGGCCGGGATGGTGAACATGTCGTTGAGATACATGGTCACCGGATCGTCCATCTTCTCACCGGCCGCGAAGGCCGCCGTCGGGGCAGTCGGCGTCAGGAGCACGTCACACTTCTCGAAGGCCTGCCTGAAGTCGCGCGCGATCAGCGCCCGCACCTGCTGCGCCTTCTTGTAGTAGGCATCGTAGTACCCGGCGGAGAGAACGTAGGTGCCGATCATGACGCGGCGCCGCACTTCCTTGCCGAAGCCGGCCGCGCGCGTGTTCTGATACATCTCGATCAGGTCCTTGCCCGGCACGCGCAGGCCGTAACGCACGCCATCATAGCGTGCGAGGTTGGACGAGCACTCGGCCGGTGCCACGATGTAATAGGCCGGCAGCGCGTATTTCGTATGCGGCAACGAGACTTCGACTGGCTCCGCTCCCGATGCTTTGAGCATCTCCATGCCCTTGTCCCATAGCGCAACGATCTCGGCCGAGGTGCCCTCGACTCGGTATTCCCTGGGAATGCCGACCCTGAGTGCCTTGACGTCGGGATTGCGTGCGGCTGCCGCAAAGTCGGGGACGGCAAGCGGTGCCGAGGTCGAGTCCTTCGGATCGTGCCCCGACATCGCCTGCAGGAGCAGCGCCGCATCCTCCACGGTGCGCGCGAGTGGGCCCGGCTGGTCGAGCGAGCTTGCAAACGCGACTACGCCCCAGCGCGAACAGCGACCATAGGTCGGCTTCAGGCCGACAATACCGCAGAAGGACGCCGGCTGGCGGATCGATCCGCCGGTATCGGTGCCGGTGCTCCCCGGCACCATGTAGGCCGCGACCGCCGCCGCCGAGCCACCCGACGAACCGCCCGGCACCAGCTTGCGGTTGTCGCCGCGCCGCTTCCACGGATTCTCGACCCCGCCGAAATAGCTCGTCATGTTGGACGAACCCATGGCGAATTCGTCGAGGTTGGTCTTGCCGACCATGACCGCGCCCGCCCTCCAGAGGTTGGCAGTCACCGTGCTCTCGTAAGGTGGCACAAATCCCTCGAGGATGTGCGAGGCGGCCGTCGTCTGCACGCCCTCGGTGCAAAAGAGATCCTTGACTGCGAGCGGCACACCCTCGAGCAGGCCGGCCTCACCCTTTGCGCGCCGCGCGTCCGATGCACTCGCCATCGCTCGCGCCTTGTCAGGCGTTTCGGCAATGAAGGCGTTGAGGTCGCGATGCTCGTCGAGCTTCTTGAGGTGCGCCTCGGCGACTTCGACGGCGCTGGCCTCCTTCCGGGCCATCGCCGCCGCGAGCCCGGCGACGGTGAGATCGGTGAGAGACGTCATTGCCTACTCCACCACCTTCGGCACGGTGAAGAAGCCTCCCGCGTTTCTGTCGTGCGGATCGAGATAGACAGCGCCGCCCGGCGCATTGGCCAGTACCCTCTCGGCGATTCCGCCGTCCGTCACCTTGTCGGCGCGCATGGGCAGCGTGACGTCCGAGACGCTCGCCAACGGCTCGATGTCGCGCGTGTCGACCTCGTTCAGTTGCTCGATCCAGGCAAGGATCCCCGACAGCTCGCCCGCGAGCGGGACAAGCTCCTCCTCCGGTACCTTCAGACGGGCAAGCCGCGCAATGCGCGCCACCGTGTCCTTGTCGAGCGACATTCTCTGCTCCGAAACGCTTGGATGGCGCGGTTGGTAGCGGTTTTGTCGCGCTGGAGCAACGGCCGGCTGAAGCCTTCCTACTGCGCCGCCCCGGTTTCGGCGACGCGCTTGGCGGCGACCGCCTCGATCTCGGCCCGCATGCCGGGCCGCCGCGACAGCAGCTCGTTGAAATCCTTGCGCGAGAGGACCAGCAGGTGGCAATAGCCTGCGGCCACCACGTCGGCGTTGCGCGGCCGCGATTCGAGGAGACCCATCTCACCGAAGAAGTCGCCTTCCTTCAGTGTCACCGTCATGCCGCCGACATGGACCGCCACCTCGCCCGCGGCGATGAAGTACATCGCATCGGACTTGCCGCCGACGGCGACAACTTTTTCACCCGGCATGGCCAGACGCGCACGCAGGCGCCGGCCAACCTCGCGCACTGCCGCCGCATCGAGGGACCCGAAAAGCGGGACACGCGCGATCATGGCGGCCAGTTCGAGGCCCAGATCGAGCGGCGGCCGCCGGCTGACGCCCTTGCGACGTGCGTTCAGCTTGCGCCGCAGATCGGCGTAGACCTCGCGACTGATGATGGACTCGCGCAGCCGCCGCGAATACTCCGCCGCCTCGAAGCGGATCGCGGCCCGTTCGAGTTGCCGGTCCTTGATCGATTCGGCGTAGCCCGGATATTGCAGCGACAGGGCTCTCAGCGCCCGGGCGACGAGTTCCTGGCGATCCGTGATGATCGCTCCCAGCCTTTCCTCGGCGTCGGCGCCCAGCAAATCCGCGACGGAGTTCAGATTGAAGGCCGCCAGCTCCGCCAGCACATCCTGCGACACCATCAGGATTTCAAAGCGGTCGGCCAGACGCTCGGTCAACGGCCAGCCGAAGCCGAAACGGCGATGCAGCCACAGTGCCAGCCGGAATGCGAGGTCGGGTTGGGTGAAGCTCTGCACCACCTCCCGGTAGCCGGACGCGCCACGGTCGCGGACGGCATCGATCAGCCGGTCCGCCCGCGCCGTAAGCAGCGCGACCATGCGGCGCGACAAGGTCTGCTGCTCGAACAGATCGAGATAGAGTTCCTTCTCCTGCGTGCACAGGGTCAGCAGGCCGACCGACAGACGCTCGCGCAGCTCAAGGGGCAGATCGGCCGGCGGCGCCTCGATCTCGGCGTCGCCCGCCGAATCCGGATCGACATCGAGGCCGACCACCCGCTCGTTGTGCTCGCGCATGACCTGGCGAAGGTGGCGCTGGACGTTGACGCGCGACAACGCCAGCACGCGGTCGCGCAATGCCACTTCGACGCGGCTGAGCTTGTTCAGGCCCAGGGCACGCATCACCAGCCCGAGCGTGGTGGCGTTCACCAGCAAGGTGAAAAGCACGAACAGGATGGCAAGCTCTGCCGTGAATTCGCGGACGGCGTCCGGCAGGCGCGTGTCGCCGGCAACGACCATGGCGAGCACGATGGTCACGGCGCCACGCAGACCGCCCCATACCAGGATCGCCTTGTACCGCTGATCGACAGGCTCGACGAGGCGCCCTGCCTCCAGCAGCGGCAGCATGCCGAACACGACCAGCACGCGCGCCAGCATCGCGCCGATCACCACCGCGAGCAGGCCCCAGATGTACAGCCAGGTGATGTGCGGCAGGAATTGCGCGGCCGCCATGGAGGCGAGCACGAAGATCAGGCAGTTGCTCCAGAAGTCGAGCTGGTGCCAGAGCTGGCGCAACGCCGTCCATTGGCGCGGATGCAGGTGGGTCGGTCCATAGGCCGCCACTGTCAGGGCCGCGACCACGACCGAGACCACGCCAGACACTCCGAGATAGTGGTCGGCAAGAACGTAACTGAGGTAGGCGAGGCTCACCGTGACCGATGCGATCGCCACGTCCGACTCGCCCAGCCGTGACAGGATCAACATGGCCGCGCGCGCGAACGTGAAGCCGAACACGACGCCGCCGAGAAAGTCCTGCAGGACGTGCATCACCGGCGCCGCCGCTCCCGTCGAGGCGGCCTCGCCGATATCCGGCGACACGCGCACGATCATGAGATGCATCACGAAGCCGAACGCGGCGATGGCCACCGCGTCGTTCAGGAGCGACTCCCCTTCCGCCAGGATCGAAAGCCGTTTGGGAGCGCCGACATCACGAAAGATGCCGATCACCGCTGCGGGATCGGTCGTCGAGACGATCACCCCCACGAGCAGGCAGATCAGGATGTCGTAGCCGGTCGCGAGGTGGACGACGCCTGCCACACCTGCGATGCAGACCAGCACTGCCACGATGGCGAGCAGCAGCACGGCCGACATCTCGTCGATCAGCCGGCGTACGTCGATCGTCAGGCCGGCGGTGAACAGAAGCGGCGGCAGGAACAGCGGCAGGAGAAGGTCGGTGCCGACTTCCATTCCGGCAAGCCCTTCGAAGGCATCACCGAGCACCCCGGTCGACGGGCCTCGGGCGACCATCCAATCGCCGACCAGGCCGAGACCTAGACCCGTGGCGGCGAGCAGGACCGTGTGCGGCAGACGCAACCGTTCGGCAAGCGGCACCAGAAGGCTGACGATCGTCAGCACCATCGCGAGCGCCAGGAGAGCGTAGAGGACGGCAGTCACAATCCCAACTTACTGTAAGCGCACACCTTGTCGACCCGACATTGCGCAGGCCCTATAAGGCGCAATGCCGATCGTCGACTTTCCTGATCTCAAGGCATCGTTGGCGGCCAGCAGCCGCCTGATGGCACTCGACGTAGGAACCAGGACGATCGGTGTTGCCACCTCCGACGCGTTGCGCACGCTCGCCACGCCGCTTCTCGTCCTGAGACGGGCCGGGCTCGCGACGGACCTCGCGAGCCTTGCCGATCTTGCGAGGAAACAGGAGGCGAAGGCACTCGTGCTCGGCTTGCCGCTCAACATGGACGGCAGCGAGGGGCCACGCTGCCAGTCGGTGCGTCAGTTCGCAGCCAACATCGCGGCCCGCGGGCCGCCCGCGCTGGCCGCACTGCCCATCGTCCTGCAGGACGAACGACTGAGCACCGCCGCCGTCACGCGCGGCATGATCGAGGACTACGACATGAGCCGGGCCAAACGCGCTGGACGGGTGGACGCCGCGGCCGCCGCCTGGATACTCGAAAGTGCGCTGGCCCGTCTCCGCTGATCACTTGACGACAATCTCGTGCGTCAGCTCTTCGCTGCCTTCCGCGGAACGGACATCGAACTCGATTTCCCAGCGGCCCGGCGCGAGAAAGGACAGACCGTCCACGCGATAGCGGCCATTGGCCCCGCCGCTGACCTTCAGATGCTGGCCGGCCGTCTTCGCATCGACCCGCTCGGCGCCGACCCTCACGAGCTCGGCAGCCTCGCCCGACTTGGTGCAGACATTCATGATCAGGGAGACCGGCTCGCCCACTTCGATCAGCATGGGATCGGGACGGAACGCAATCATGTAGTGCTCCGAGAACACCACCCAGCCGGTCCCGTGGCCGAGATCCATCGGACAGTCGGCGCGCGCGGCGTCCCAGCCCATCACGAGGGCGAAGAACGACACAGCCGCGGCAATGCCACGCATTTCAACTCCCCCTTCCACCGGACGTCGCCGGAGCCCAGGCATAGTTGAAGCTGATCGACACGCGCTCGCCGGCATAATTCGCAGGCGGCACTTCGTGGCGCAACCAGCTTTCGAACAGGACGATATCCCCGGGTCGTGTGGTCATGCTGACGAAGGGACGCACCGCGCGCGGCGCATCCCTGCGACGCGGCGGGGCGGCCATCAGACGCGACAGGCGCGGATCCTCGAACTTGAGCGCGCCAGCACCCTTGGGCACCGCGACGTAGTATGTGCCGCTGACGAAAGAGGTCGGGTGCAAATGGAGTGAATGCACGGTACCGGCCGGCATGACATTCAGCCAGCAATCGGTGATCGCCACCTTGCGGCCGGCGAGATCGTAGTGCAGCGAACGGATGAAACGGGTGACATGCCGGTCGATCTGGCGCCGCAGCCTGTCGAACAGGGTCGAGATCAAATGCAGCCGGTCGAGCGAACCGTAGGACGTGTAGCCGCCGAGATAGTGCTTCGCCGACCATCGTTGGCCGGCCGCATCGGATGCGGCCAGCGCCTGGCATTCGTCGAACAGGCTTTGATCGAAGTGGCGGACACGAATGGTCGCTAGCGGGGCGCGATAGACGAGTGTCGGAAATAGGGCTTGGATCGCCATGACGTGATTATCCGTGATGCGGCGACCGCATGCTATGGTTTCGCATGCCGCGCCCGCCAACGACTGGAATCGCCCGCCGTGAGCTCGTGCTGGGAGCCGCCGTCGCAGCTCTCGCCCCGGGGCACGGGGCGTGGGCGCTGGAACAGCTCAAGATCGGCGGCGAGCGTGGGACGATCGATTTCTCGATCGGCGATTCCAAGCTCTTTCGCACCACCGGCTCGTTCAAGGACTGGCGCGGCATGGTCAGCGTCGACGATGCCGACGTTCCCAAAAGCACGGTCGACGTGCGCGTGAATACCAGGAGCATCGAGATGCTCGACAAGCAGCAGACCGACATGCTGAAGGACGCCGATTTCTTCGACGTCGACAAATTCCCCGAGATGACCTTCCATTCCAGCAGCGTGGAGCGCCTCGGCGCCGACAAGCTCAAGGTGACGGGTGAGATCACGCTGCGCGGCATCACCAAGCCGATGCAGCTCGACGTCTCGGTGCTCGACCGCAAGCCGGATGCGCCGCCGGGTGCGCCCTATGCGCGGTTTCGCGGCCAGGGCCAGATCAAGCGCTCGGAGTTCGGCATGACGAAGTATATCGATGTCGTCGGCGACACGGTCGACATCTCCATCCGTGCCGACGCCTGGCGCTGACGCGCGCCCGGAGCCGGTCACCGGCTACCGGCCGGTCGCGAAGGCGTTGCATTGGATCACGGCGGCCGCGGTGTTCGGGCTCCTTGGGCTGGGCCTCTGGATGGTCGGCTTGCCGATCGGACTTGCCAAGCTGCAGGCCTATGCCTGGCACAAATGGATTGGCCTTACCGTGCTCGTCCTGACGGTGGCGCGGATCGTCTGGCGCAGGCACGCGCCGCCACCGCCTCTGCCCACGGCCGTCACACAGTGGGAGCGCCGGCTGGCCCCATTCTCCCATGTCGCGCTGCTGATATTGCTGCTCGCCCTGCCAATCACCGGCTGGCTCATGAGTTCGGCCGGCGGTGTCTCGGTCTATTGGTTGGGCTTCCTTCCGCTGCCCGACCTCGTGCCGCGCAACCTCGGCCTCTTCGAACGACTGCGCACGACCCACCATTGGCTGGCCTGGACGCTGATGGCCGTCCTTGCCGTTCATGTCGCGGCCGTCTTTCGCCACGATGTACTGCGACATGACGGCATCCTGCGGCGCATGTGGCCCGCGTCGCGGTCGCGTCAGCCCTCGGGTCTCGGCCCGACATAGTTCGATTGCGGCCGAATGATGCGGCCGTCCGTTTCCTGTTCGAAGATATGGGCGCACCAGCCGGCGACGCGGCCGACCGCGAACAAGGCCGTGAAAGCCTCGCGCGGCACCTCCAAAGCTTCGAGCAGGAGGGCCGTATAGTACTCGACGTTGGTCTCGAGTCGCTGGCCCGGCTTGTGCTTGCGCAGGGCCGCGATCGCTCCCTGCTCGACGGCGGCGGCAAAGGCGAGCCGACCGGCCGTCGATGGCAACGTCGCCACCGCGGCCTTGAGAACGTCGGCCCGCGGATCGCGCACCTTGTAGACGCGGTGGCCGAAGCCCATCAACCGCGTGCCCTTGGCGAAGGCCTCGTCGAACCACGCCTCCGCGCGACCCGCCTCGCCGATCTCGTCCAGCATGTCGAGGACCGGTCCGGGTGCGCCGCCGTGCAGCGGCCCCTTGAGCGCGCAGAGTCCCGCCAGCACGGCCGAGATCAGGCCGGCACGAGTCGAGGCCACGACGCGAGCGGTAAAGGTCGACGCATTGAAGCCATGGTCGGCCACCGTCGCCAGATAGGTGTCGAGGCCTTTCTCGAACACCGCGCCGGCGCGCTGGCCACGCATCATCCGCAGCAGGTCCTGCGCGGTCGTGAGCGACGGGTCGGGCGCGATGGCCGACAGCCCCATGCGCGCATTGAGGAGCGCCGCCAGGAACACCGGTATCGCGCCGCAGACGAGATGGTGATGAGGAGTCGGATCGGAATCGGGCAGCATACCAATGCCGACCCGCAGTGCTTCAACCGGACCAAGCCCATCCGTGGCTGCGAGCAGGCGCGGCACGTCGGCAAAAGCGCGGACGCGCGCAGTTCCGAGCCCGCAGCGAACCGCGGCTTCGTCGCCGCTCTCGCCATAGCCCGCCCAAAGCAAGGCCGCGACGCCCTCGAAGCCGCGATTAGCGACCAGTTCCTGCAGGCCATGGCCGCGAACGATCAACCGGCCGGCTTCGCCATCGACCTCGCTCATGACCGTATCGGCCACGACTACGCCATCGAGGCCGCTATCCACGCGTGTCTGGAGCATCGGAGTCCCCTTCTCGGTTCGACGGGAACATTCCGGCCTCAAGAGATATATTGTCAATATTGATTGAATAGATCAATAATTAAACCATGAGCAGCGAATGGATCAGTTCGGCCGAAGCGGCGCGCCAATTGGGCGTCTCGTCGGCCACCCTCTACGCCTATGTCAGCCGCGGTCTGTTGCGGTCGGAGGGCACGACAGGACGTCGCGAGCGCCGCTACCGGGCCGACGATATCGCGCGCCTGAAGCGACGGCGCGCGGTTGGACGCAAGGCCGAGTCGATCGCGGCCAATGCTCTGGACTTCGGGACGCCCGTGCTCGAGTCGTCCCTGACTCTTATCGAGAACGGCCGTCTCTATTATCGCGGACACGACGCCGCGCGGCTGGCGCGCAGCAGCTCGCTCGAGCAGGTAGCCCAGCTCCTGTGGGACTGCGACGACCGGCCGTTCGGCGCGAAAAACCTGCCGGCGATGTCGGCAGCGCTGCGCGCCGCCTGGAACGCGACCCCGACGTTGTCGATGATCGACCGTTGTCTGATCCTGCTGCCGGCGGCGGCGCGCTGGGATCATCCGAGCTGGGTCGAGGATCGCAGCGCCATGCTGGAGACCGGCGCGCGCATCCTGCGGCTGCTTGCGGCGGCGGTCACCGCCGGGCCGGCGTCGGCTCTGCCGATCCACGAGCAGCTCGCGGCGGCGTGGCAGGTGCCGGCCGATCGCGTTCCCCTCCTACGTGCGGCGCTGGTGCTGTCGGCCGACCACGAGTTCAACGCGTCCACCTTCGCTGCGCGCGTTGTCGCCTCGACCGGCGCCCATCTCTACGGCGCGACGGTGGCGGGCCTCGCCGCCATCGGCGGTCCAAGGCACGGCGGACTGACGCGGCGCGTAGCGAACCTGTTCGACAATCTCGGGAAGGCCGACGACCCGGAGGTCGAGCTGGCCCGGCTTGTGCGCGACCATGCCCGCATCCCTGGCTTCGGCCATCCGCTCTATCCCGACGGCGACATCCGGGCGGCGACGCTCCTCGGCCTCCTGCGCGAGCTCTTGCCACGCTCGCCCGAGCGGGCGTTCGCCGAGTGGGTGGAGGAAGCCGCCGCGCGGCTGACCCATGCCGAGCCCAACATCGATTTCGCCATCGTGGCCCTCGAACGCGTTCTTGGCCTGCCGCATGACTCCGCGCTGGGCCTGTTCCTTCTGGGACGCACCGTTGGCTGGATCGCCCATGCCCTCGAGCAGGCAGCCACCGCCACCCTGATCAGGCCGCGCGCGCGCTACATCGGGCCGCGTCCCGCGAGGTGAGCTTATCCACCAAATCGTATCCTTGCAGCCGTTCGCCGCGCGTGCTTAACGTCGCGCTTTAGTGACAAAGAAACGCGCGGGCGTGCCGAGGTTGCCCCACTTGCTCGGCATCGAGGGTCTGTCGCCTGAAACAATTTCGGGCCTGCTCGACCTTTCCGAAAATTACATCGACCAGAACCGCTCGATCGACAAGCGGCGGGACGTGCTGACCGGCCGTACGGTAATCAATCTCTTCTTCGAGAATTCGACCCGCACCCGCACCAGCTTCGAGGTCGCCGCCAAGCGGCTGGGCGCGGACGTCATCAACATGGACGTCGCCACCTCCTCGGTCCGCAAGGGAGAGACGCTCCTCGACACGGCGATGACGCTGAACGCGATGCGGCCCGACGCCATCGTCGTGCGCCACAGCGAATCGGGCGCCGTCAATCTCCTGTCGCAAAAGGTCAACTGCACCGTCATCAATGCCGGGGACGGCCAGCACGAGCATCCGACCCAGGCACTGCTCGATGCGCTCACCATCCGCCGCCGCCGCGGCAGCCTGCACGGGCTGCTGGTGGCGATCTGCGGCGACATCATGCACAGCCGCGTCGCGCGTTCGAACATCCATCTGCTGCAGATCATGGGGGCTCGCGTGCGCGTGGTCGGACCGCCGACCTTGATGCCGACCGACATCGACAAGATGGGAGTCGAGGTTCACTACGGCATGAAGACGGGCCTGAAGAACGTCGACATCGTCATGATGCTGCGGCTGCAGACCGAACGCATGCAGGGCTCGTTCGTGCCGTCGATCAGCGAATATTTCCGCTTCTTCGGCCTCGACAGCGAGAAGCTCAAGGTGGCCAAGCCCGACGCCCTGATCATGCATCCCGGGCCGATGAACCGCGGAGTCGAGATCGATTCGGAAGTCGCCGACGATCTCGACCGCAGCGTCATCCACGAGCAGGTCGAGATGGGCGTGGCCGTGCGCATGGCCTGCCTCGAAGCGCTGATCGGCGGCCGCCGAAACGCGATCGGGGCGGCGGCATGAGCGGCAAGGTCGTGCGCGGGGTGCCGCCGCACGCAGGATCGACGGCCTACATCAACGCGCGAATCGTCGATCCCACCGCGAACCGCGAATATGCCGGATCGGTGCTGATCAGCGACGGAAAGATCGCCGACTTTGGTCCCAGCCTTTTCACGTCGGGCGCCCCCTACGGCATCGAATCGGTCGACTGCCGCGGCCTTTATCTCGCACCCGGAATCGTCGACACGCGCGTACATACCGGCGAGCCCGGCGAGGAGCACAAGGAGACGCTGGAAAGCGCCGGCGTTGCAGCCGCCGCCGGCGGGATCACCTCGATGGTGTTGCTGCCCGACAACGAGCCGCCCTTCGACGATGCCTCGCTGATCGAGTTCGTGGCGCGGCGCGCGCGGCAGATCAAGCTTGCCAATATGTATGCCTACGGCGCCCTCACCGTCGGCCTCGAGGGCAAGGAGCTCGCCGAGATGGGCCTGCTGGCGGAGGCGGGCGCGGTCGGCTTCACCGACGCCGACCATGCCGTGGGCAATGCCCAGGTCATGCGCCGCGCGCTCTATTATGCCAAGGCCTTCGACGCTCTGATCGTCCACTTGCCCCAGGAGCCAACCCTGTCGGGCGGCCACATGAGCAGCGGCGTAATGGCGACGCGTCTTGGCCTGTCGGGCAATCCGCCGCTCGCCGAAGTCATGATGGTGGAGCGGGATATCCGCCTGGTCGAGATGACGGGGGGCCGGCTGCATCTCGCCAAGATCTCGACGGCCGAATCGGTCAAGGTGATCGCCGCGGCGAAGGCACGCGGTCTGCCGATCACGTGCGACACCGCCGCTCCCTATTTCGCCCTGAACGATCTCGCCGTCGGCGACTACCGCACCTTCGGCAAGCTGGTACCCCCGCTGCGCAGCGAGGCGGACAGGGAGGCGATCGTCGAGGGGCTGCAGAGCGGAGTCATCGACGCCATCGTTTCCGACCATCGCCCGCAGGACCAGGACAGCAAGCGCGTTCCCTTTGCCCAGGCCGAACCCGGCGGCATCGGCCTCGAGACCCTGCTCCCCGTGTCGCTGGAGCTGGTGCACAATCGGCATCTCGGTCTTCCGCAGCTTTTCCAGCGCCTCTCGAGCGCGCCGGCACGGCTGTTCAATCTGCCGGGCGGCAGGCTTGCCAAGGGAGCGCCGGCCGACCTTGTCCTGTTCGACGCCAATTATGCCTGGAAGATCGATCGCGCCGATCTCTGGAGCAAGACCAAGAACTCGCCGTTCGACGAACGGCCGGTTCAGGGCAAGGCCATGCTGACGATCGCAGGCGGACGTCCGATCTACCGTGACGATGAATTCAGTTCGACTGCCGCTGCTGCCTGAGCGCCTGCATCGGGAAGACCAAATTGCCTCGAAACGGCCACTTGGTCTGCTATGGTCCGGCTTCTCCGGCACAGCAAGGCTTGCGATGATTTTTCGATATTCCTTTTTTTTCGGCGTCGCCTTGGCGACGGTCGCGGGCGCGGCGCAGGCTCAGCAACATCAGCCGTCGCGTGAGGACCTGCTCGACCAATTGACCCGCCACATCCAGCTCTGCTCGGAACTCACCGACACGCAGCAACGCCTGGCTTGCTACGACAAGGTGCAGAACAATGTCGGGGGCGCGCCGGCGCCGCAGCCCGCTCCGCAGGCCACCAACCAACAGCCTCGACCGTCGCCAACACCAACGCCGTTACCCCCGCCGCCTGCCAACACCGGCGGCTCGTCGTACAGCGGAGCGCCCCCGACGCCCCCGCCCCTGACGACACCGGGAGGTGGCGTCGCGACGATCGGCGGCGCTCCGGGCCAGCCGACTCCTCCACCGTCGAGTTACGATCCCGATCGCGCCTTCGATCCTCATGGCGCGGCGCCCGGCCGCGGGCCAGCCGATAGCACCATGCCCAAGCCGCAGCCACCGATACGCCGCACCGGTCCACGGCCGCTTCCCCATTTCGCCCAACCCATGCCGCTGGTGACGCTGGCGGCCAGCAACCTCACCTACGGCGACTCCCGTTACTGGCAGGTGACGATCTCGGTCACATCCAACACGCCGGACACGGTCAACACGCAAATCCAGTGCACCTTCCGCAATGCAGGGCGCTCGGTGGGAGATGCCTATTTCGGTCCCGTGAGTCTGGCCCCGGGCGAGCAGATTTCGACCGAGCTGATCGGTCCGCCGACGACGACCTATGTCGATTCGACCAATTGCCGGGTGATGAGCCCGTAGGATCCGGCCATGCAGTGGTATGGCTTCCACGTCGCGATGCCATTCGCCCTGGGCTACCTGCTGGGCTCGATCCCGTTCGGCCTGCTGCTGACGAAGGCGGCGGGCCTTGGCGACATCCGCGCGATCGGGTCCGGCAATATCGGCGCCACCAATGTGCTGCGCACCGGGCGCAAGGGCCTGGCCGCGGCCACGCTGATGCTCGACGCGCTGAAAGGGCTGGTCGCCGTGCTGATCTGCGCCGTCATCGGCCCGTTGACCGCGATCGCAGCGGCATTCGGCGCGGTGCTGGGACACATGTTCCCGGTATGGCTGTCGTTCAGGGGCGGCAAGGGCATGGCCACGACCCTCGGTGTGATGTGGGGGTTGAGTTGGCCGGTGGGCGCCACCACCTGCGCCGCCTGGCTGCTGCTGGCGGCGCTGTTCGGCTACTCCTCGCTGGCGACGCTGTTCAGCATCGTGATCGGCGCGATCGCCGCGTGGCTGCTGGTCGATTGGCAGATCGCATTGGCCATTACGGCCCTGGTGCCGCTGGTGTGGATCCGTCATCACGCCAACATCCGTCGTCTGCTCGCGGGCACCGAGCCCAAGATCGGCCAAGGAAAGGCGGGCGCCAGTCCGGCCGCATAGCGAGCCTCCGATCGACGCATAATTGCTCGCCAATCTGGTGGCCGATAGGGTCGCGCGCTCCGGCGCCATGACCACTTCCTCCGCCTCCCGCGCGCTGCCTTGGGCCTTGATCGGCGCCGCCTGCCTCGGTTCCTTTGCCGCGACGTCAAGCGGCACGACACGCGCGCCCTTCCTGCTCGAGATGGCGCACGATCTCGACGTGAGCATGCCCCTCGTTGCCAATCTTGTTTCGGTGACATCGATCGCCTGGGGCATCACCTCGGCCGCAGCCGGCTATCTGTCGGACCTCGTCGGCCGCCGTGTGCTCCTGATCGTCGCGCTGCTGGCGCTGGCCTTCGCCATGTGCGGTCAAGCCAACGCCGGCAGCTTTTTCCGGGTCGCGGTGTGGGCCAGCGCCGCGGGCGGCTGCGCCGGCGCATTCACCAGCGTCGTGTTCAGCGAAGTCTCCTCGCGCGTCGGGGACCGGCAGCGCGGCCGCGCCCTGGGCTGGGTGATGAGCGGTCAGTCGCTAACGCTCGTCATCGGCGTGCCGCTGGCGGCCTGGGTCGGGTCGATGATCGGCTGGCGCGGCTGGAACGTCTGCGTGGCGGTGCTCGCGCTCGCGGCCAGCCTGAGCCTGCTGCTCACCGTTCGCGCCGGGAAACCGGTGATCTCGCGGAACCAGCCGCGACCAGCCTTGCGAAGCGTGCTCTCGCCGCAAGTGATGGCACTGCTTGGCACCGGCATCGCCGAGCGCATCTGCTACGGTCTGGCCGCCGTTTACTTCGCAACCTTCCTGCAGGCGATCTACAACCTGTCGCTTGCGGCGACCGCCATTCCACTTGCCGTGTTCGCGCTTGGCAACGTATTGGGCACGATCCTTGGCGGCCAGCTCGCGGATCGGCTGCACGACCGACTGAGGACCTTTGCCTTCACCATGGCGCTTTCGGGCGTTGCTGCGTTGGGCCTCTTCATGTGGCACCCGGCGCCGGCGATCTCCGTCGCCCTGGGCTTCGTCTATGTAATGCTGAATGCGCTGGGGCGGCCGTCCTACATGGCAGCGCTCGCTTCGGGGCCGGAGCAGATGCGCGGCACGGTGCTGGGGCTGAACGGCACATCCGCGAGCCTCGGCTGGATCGGCGCTGCGGGTTTGGGAGCGGCAATGATCAGCACCGTCGGTTTCGAAGGCTTCGGGCCGCTGGGCGCCGTGCTCGGCCTTGCAGGGACGGGTGGCGCCCTGCTCTGCCGCCGGCTGGCTTCGAGCGTACACAACCTATAGGTGTTTTACTTTTTATCTCTCTCTCTTTAGGATTGGCCCATGTTCGATGGTCCCCGCGTGCCCGATCTCGATCCAGCCGAACGTCGTGCCCGACTGCGGCTGGCACGGACGCCGCGTATCGGCCCCGTCTCCTTCCACGAGGCGCTCGCGCATTTTGGTTCGGCGCTTGCGGCATGCCGCGAGCTGGGAGGCCATCCGGAGGTGCGCATCGCAGATGAAGAACGGGCCCTCACGGCGCTTGGTGGCCGCTTCCTAGTCTTCGGCGATGCCGCCTATCCGGCCGCTCTCGCTGCCCTGCCCGATGCCCCGCCCATCCTGTCGGCAGTCGGTGACATTGGCCTGCTCGGCCGCCAAACGCTGGCCATCGTCGGCGCTCGCGATGCCTCGCTGGCGGGACGGCGGTTCGCCAGCGATATCGCCACCAGCTTGGGTGCTGCGGGTGTCACCATCGCCTCCGGGCTCGCCCGGGGGATCGACGCGGCCGCGCATGAAGCTGCGCTGGCCAGCGGGACCATCGCCGTACTGGCGGGCGGCGTCGACCAGATCTATCCGCCGCAGAATGCCCGCCTGCAAAAGTCGATTGCGCGGCAAGGCTTGCTGGTGAGTGAAGCCCCGTGGGGAACGCCGCCCGTGGCGCGTGCTTTCCCGCGCCGCAACCGCATCGTCAGCGGCCTTTCGGCGGGCGTGATCGTAATCGAGGCGGCTGCGCGCTCGGGGTCCCTGATCACGGCCCAGCGGGCGGCCGAACAAGGGCGAGAGGTCTTCGTCGTCCCTGGCTCGCCGTTCGACCCCCGTTATGTGGGCTCGAATAGCCTCATCCGAGATGGGGCTATTCTGGTTCGCGATGTCAATGATATTCTGGGTGTGCTCGGCCGGCCGCAGTGTCTGTCACAACCTCTTGTAAAACCAGCCCAAAAGCCCGTCGACGGCGACACGGGGAAGGTGCTCGAGGCGCTGGGCGCGGCGCCCACCGCGGTTGACGAACTGGTACGCCGATGCCAAGTGTCCGCCGCCACCGTGGCGGAGATCCTGCTGGCCCTCGAGCTGGAAGGCCGCCTGGAAAGGCACCGGGGTAACCGCGTATCTCTGATTTGAATCAGTGATTTAGCTCCGGTTAGCAAGACTTTACTGGAGCTTTGTTCGACGATGAACGTGTTGGTCGTCGAGTCGCCTGCCAAGGCAAAGACCATTGGGAAGTATCTCGGCCCCGGCTATACGGTGCTGGCTTCCTATGGCCATGTCCGCGACCTGCCTCCCAAGGACGGCTCGGTCCGTCCGGACGAGGATTTCGCCATGGACTGGGAGGTCGATGCGCCTTCCCAGAAGCGTCTCGACGCCATCGCCAAGGCCGTCTCCAAGGGGAGCAAGCTCTATCTCGCCACCGACCCGGATCGCGAAGGCGAGGCCATCTCCTGGCATGTGAGAGATGTGCTGGGCCGCAAGAAGGCCCTGCAGGGAGTCGACGTCAAGCGCGTCACCTTCAACGCCATCACCAAGCAGTCGGTACTGGAGGCGGTCGCCCACCCGCGCGACCTCGATCAGCCGCTGATCGACGCCTATCTAGCCCGCCGCGCGCTGGACTATCTCGTGGGCTTCACGCTCTCCCCGGTGCTATGGCGCAAGCTGCCGGGCAGCCGTTCGGCCGGACGTGTGCAATCGGTGGCGCTGCGCCTGATCTGCGAGCGCGAAGCGGAGATCGAAGTCTTCAAGAGCCGCGAGTACTGGACGGTCGATGCGATCTTCGGCACGTCCAAGAAGCAGACCTTGAAGGCCCGGCTCACCCATCTCGACGGCCGCAAGCTCGACAAGTTCGACCTCGACACCGCCGAGCGCGCGGAGGCTGCGAAGCGCGAGATCGAGCGCCGGGCCTTTGCCGTCTCCTCGATCGAGCGCCGGCAGGTGCGGCGCAACCCGCCGCCGCCCTTCATCACCTCGACCCTGCAGCAGGAAGCCTCGCGCAAGCTTGGCCTCGGCGCCGCGACGACCATGCGCATCGCGCAGCGTCTCTACGAAGGGGTGGACATCGGCGGTGAGACGGTCGGCCTGATCACCTATATGCGCACCGACGGCGTGCAGCTTGCGCCCGAAGCGATCGGGCAGACACGCCGTCTGATCGAAGACAAATACGGGCCCGACTACCTTCCGGAGAAGCCGCGCTTGTATTCGTCCAAGGCGAAGAATGCCCAGGAGGCGCACGAGGCAATCCGGCCGACGGACCTCGTCCGCACGCCGCAGGACGTCGCGAGATACCTGGACAAGGACCAGCTCGGGCTCTACGAGCTGATATGGAAGCGCACGGTGGCGAGCCAGATGGAAAGCGCGGTGCTCGATCAGGTGACGATCGACATCGCAAGCGGCGACAAGAACGTCGCCCTCCGCGCCACCGGCTCGGTGGTGAGGTTCAACGGCTTCCTGACACTCTACGACGAAGGCCGGGACGAGCAGCCGGATACCGACGAAAACGGCGCCATCCTGCCGGATGTTACCGAGAACGAGGCGCTGGAGCGTCGCGAGGTCATTCCGGAGCAGCATTTCACCGAGCCGCCACCGCGCTATTCGGAGGCGAGCCTGGTGAAGAAGCTCGAGGAGCTCGGCATCGGCCGACCGTCGACTTATGCCAGCATCATCGACGTCCTGCAGCGGCGCAACTATGTGCGGCTCGACCGCAAGCGCTTCGTGCCGGAGGATCGCGGCCGCATCGTCACCGCCTTCCTGCAGACCTACTTTCCACGCTACGTCGAATACAATTTCACTGCCCATCTCGAGGAGGAGCTGGACGAGATCTCCGACGGCCGGATCGACTGGCGCCAGGTGCTGCGCGAGTTCTGGAAGGAATTCTCCGCCGCCGTCGGCGAGACCAAGGACCTGCGCGTCAGCGAGGTGCTCGACAAGCTCGACGAGGAGCTGGGACCGCATTTCTTTCCGGCCAACGACAATGGCGGCAAGAGCCCGCGCGAATGCCCGTCCTGCAGCAATGGCCGGCTGGGCCTGAAGCTCGGCAAATTTGGCGCTTTCATCGGCTGCTCCAATTATCCGGAGTGCCGCTTCACCCGCAAGCTCGGCATCGTCGATAGCGAAGCCGATGCCGCCTCGGGCGCCAATCTCGACAAGCCGAAGCTGCTGGGCATCGATCCCGCGTCGGGCAAGGAAGTGACCCTGCGCAACGGCCCCTATGGTCTCTACGTGCAGCTCGGCGAGCCGGAGGGCAAGGAGAAGCCGAGGCGCCAGTCGCTGCTGCGCGGCATGACACCCGATGATCTCACGCTCGACAAGGCGCTGGCGCTCCTGGCACTGCCGCGCGAACTGGGGCCGCACCCGGATGACGGCGAGCAGATCGTGGCCGGCGTCGGGCGCTTCGGGCCCTACGTGAAGCACGGCAGCAAGTACAAATCGATTCCGGCCGACGAGAGCGTGCTCGATATCGGCATGAACCGGGCAGTGGCGCTGCTGGCCGAAGCCAGGCAGACGCGCGGCAGGGCGTCTGCCAAGCCGGTCCGCGTCGTCGGCGATCATCCGGGCGACGGCCAGCCGATCGAGCTCTATGACGGCCGGTACGGGCCCTATGTGAAGCACGCCGGCATCAACGCCACCGTGCCGCGCGACATCAAGCTGGAGGAGCTCACCGTCGATCAGGCCGTCGGCCTGCTTGCCGAACGCGCCGCCAAGGGCGGCGGCAAGAAGGCCAGGACGCCCCGCGCGAGGAAGGCGCCCGCGGCCGCAAACGATGCCGGACAGAAACCTGCGTCCCCGAAGTCCGCCAAATCCACCGCCAGGAAGAAGGCTGCGCCCAAGCGCAAGGCCAAGGCCGAGACGCCGCCCCGCACCGGCACCGATGGCTAAGGGGCACGTCCCGACTCGCGACGAACTGCTGACCTTCATCAGGGAAAGCTCAACACCAGTCGGCAAACGCGAGATTGCACGCGCCTTCGGGCTGAAGGGCGACCAGCGCATCGAGCTCAAGGAGTTGCTACGCAACCTGCGGAACGACGGCGAGATCGCCGCCGACCGCGCCAGGACGTTCAAGGATCCCGGCGCGCTCGCGAACGTCGCCGTGCTGGAGATCGTGAAGGTCGACGACGACGGCCACCTCCTCGCGGTGCCGCGGCGCCACGACGAGGAAAAGGACGGCCCGGCGCCACGTATCGAGATCGACCCCCGCGGCAACCGGGGCGGACCCGCGCCTGCCGTCGGCGACCGCGTCCTCGCCTCGCTCGATCGGCGCGGCGCGGCGATCTATCAGGCGCGCATCATCCGCCGCCTGGGCAGCGGCCCGAAGAAGATTTTGGGTCTTTACGAGGAGCCGCCAGGCCGGAACGGTCTCGGCAGAGTGACGCCGACCGATCGCAAGCTGCGCCGCGAGTTCGACGTCCGGCCGGCCGACAGGAACGGCGCCCAGCCCGGCGACGTCGTCTGGATCGAGGAGACAGGAGGCCACCTCTCGCGTCGCGGCCGCGTGATCGAACGCATCGGCCCCATGAGTGATCCGCGCACCATAAGCTTGATCTCGATTGCGGCGAACGACGTGCCGATCGACTTTCCGCAGGCGGCGCTCGACGAGGCCGAGCGCGCGAAAGCCGCCCCGCTCGGCCATCGACTCGATCTGCGCACGACGCCGCTGGTCACCATCGACGGCGAGGACGCCCGCGACTTCGATGACGCCGTCTATGCCGAGCCGGATGCGGCCCATCCCGGTGGCTGGCGCTTGCTGGTCGCCATCGCCGATGTCGCGTGGTACGTGCGGCCCGAGAGAGCGCTCGACCGCGCAGCCTATCGACGCGGTACCTCGGTCTACTTCCCCGACCGGGTCGTGCCGATGCTGCCCGAGGCGCTCAGCAATCACTGGTGCTCGCTGGTGCCGCGTCAGGACCGCCCGGTGCTGGTGGCGGAGATGTGGGTCGACGCCGACGGCCATCTCAAGCGTCATCGCTTCCATCGCGCCATGATGCGCTCGGCCGCTCGCCTCACCTATGCCCGCGTGCAGCGCGCCATGGACGGCGTGCCAGACGAAGAGACCGGGCCGTTGCTGGAAGCGGTCATCAAGCCGCTCTACGGCGCGTTTCGGGTGCTCCTGGCGGCGCGCGAAAAGCGGGGCGCCCTCGATCTCGACCTGCCGGAGCGGCTGGTCAAGCTGGGTGGCGATGGCCGCATTGCCGAGATCGGCGTGCGCGAGCGCCTCGACAGCCATCGACTGATCGAGGAGTTCATGGTCTTGGCCAATGTCGCGGCCGCGCAGGCACTCGAGCAGCGACATGCATCCTGTCTCTACCGCGTTCACGACCAACCCGATCCGGCCAAGCTGGAGGCTCTGCGCGAATTCCTGGCGACCCTCGGCATCGCTCTTCCTGCCGGCCCGCACCTGCGGCCCGGCGACCTCAACCACGTGCTGCAGGTCGTCGCCGACAAGCCGGTCGCCCGCCTCGTCAACGAGACCGTCCTGCGCAGCCAGAGCCAGGCCATCTACAGCCCCAGCAATCTCGGCCATTTCGGCCTGGCGCTGGCGCGCTATGCGCACTTCACTTCGCCGATCCGCCGTTTTCCCGATCTGATCGTGCATCGCGCGCTGATTGCCGCCTTCGGCCTGGGCGACGGCGGGCTGAGCGAGGCCGACCGCGGCAGGTTTGAGGAGTTCGGCGAGCACCTGTCGATGTGCGAGCGGCGCGCCATCGCGGCCGAGCGTGGCGCCATGGATCGCTATGTCGCGGCTTACATGGCGGAGCATGTCGGCGCTTCCTTTCCCGGCCGCGTTACCTCGGTTACCCGCTTCGGGCTCTTCCTTTCCCTGGACGGCACCGGCGCCGACGGGTTGCTGCCGATCCGCAGCCTGGGCGCGGAATTCTTCCGCCACGAGGAAGGTCGCCAGATGCTGATTGGCGAACGGACCGGCGAAAGCTTCGGCCTCGGCGACCGGCTGCGCGTCAAGCTGGTCGAAGCCGACGCCGCCACCGGCGGCCTGCTCTTCGAGCTGGTCGATGTAATCGAACGCGTCGAGCGCCACGCCTTGCCGCGCGGCCGTCGCGGTATGCAGGTCAAGGATCGCCGCGGCGGCCCGCGTCGTCCGGTCGCGCACGGAAGGCCGCCTCGGGACAAACGGTCGCGACGACGAAAGTAGGCAGGATGTCCATCTTGGACGCCATGGTTGTTGCACACGCTCCCGTTGCTTTCCTCACCGCACTGAAGCGCGGTTGGCGAGGTCTTTGTCCGCGCTGCGGCGTGGGCGCCCTTTTTGGCGGCTTCCTCAAGATGCGCAGTCACTGCCCGACTTGCCGGTTGATGCTGGAGCCCTACCGGGCCGACGATGCGCCTGCCTATTTCACGATCCTCGCCGTCGGCCATATTGTCGTCCCGCTTGTTCTGGTATTGGAGCGCTATGGCAACCAGCCGCCGCTCTGGTTCCATGCGCTGCTGTGGCTGCCTCTTTCCGTCCTGCTCGCGCTGCTTCTGCTGCCCCGCGTCAAGGGAGCCGTCATCTCCCTGCTGTGGGTTCATCGCGTGGCGGCGCCCAAGCCTTCGGCCGGCGGGTTGGATCTATCTCCCTGATCCACACGATGGACGCTCTCTATTGGCTTGCTTGCGGCGCTGCTTGTCTTAGGGTGTCCTCGTGTCGTTGACTCGTCTTTTCCGTCTGGTGCTGTCCCACGCGACAGCCGCATTGTTCGCCGCCTCGCTGGTTGCTTCCTGCGGAACGACCAGTGCCTCCACACCTCCCCCACCCGGCGCGGCATCCGAGGCCAGTCCTGAGCGGGTCATCCTCCAAGCCTACCGCCTGATCGCCGAGCGTCATCTGAACGAGCCCGACTTCCGCAAGATCTCGGTCGAGACCTATCGCGGTTTCGCCGGCGCCGATCCGGCGCTCTCGCTAGTCGCGGACGGTCAGACCTATACGGTGATGCGCGACGGCAAGGCCATCCTGTCACGCCCGTCGCCCAAGGATCCGGCTGACGGCAAGGCCTGGGGCACCATGCTCAGCGATCTGTTCGCGGCCTCGATCGACGCTTCACCTGTGCTGCAGCACACGGATCGCAGCGCGCTGACGAAGGCGGCGATGGTCGCCACGACCAAGCAGCTCGACAAGAACACCCGCTACGCCGATCCCGACGAGGCGCGCGACAATCGCTTCCAGCGCGACGGCGGCGGCGGTATCGGCATCACGGTCGAACGCACCGACGAAAAGAAGGTCATAATCATCGCCGTGCAGGATGGCTCTCCGGCCAGCAAGGGAGGAGTCCGCCCCGGCGATCAGATCCTCGAGATCGATGGCGAGAACATGATCGATCGCCCGTTGATCGACGTCGTCCACAAGCTGCGCGGACCCGTCGGCGCCCCGGTGGCGCTCACCGTCCTGCGGCCGGGCGACGGAAGCAAGATCACGGCTATGCTGCAGCGCGGCCGAATCATTCCGACTACGGTAACGTACACGCGGGACGGCAATCTCGCCTTGATCCATCTCAGCGGCTTCAATACCGCCACGACCGATTCACTTGCGCAGGCGATCGACAAGGCGCATGCGGACATCGGACCCGGGCTTGCCGGCATCATCATCGACATGCGCGGCAATCGCGGCGGCCTGCTCGACCAGGCGGAGGGCGTGGCCGAGCTGTTCGTGGGTGACGGTATCATCTTCTCGACCCGGGGCCGGCATCCCGACAGCCAGCACACCTATCGCAGCGAGAGCCGCGACTGGGCCAACGATCTGCCGATCGTGCTGCTGGTGAACGGCAACTCGGCCTCCGCTGCCGAGATCGTGGCTGCCGCGCTGCAGGATCGCGGCCGCGCCGTCGTGGTCGGCACCACGAGCTACGGCAAAGGCACGGTGCAGACCGTGGTCAAGCTGGTAAACCAGGGCGAGCTCATCCTGACCTGGTCGCGTCTGGTCGCCCCGTCGGGCTATACCTGGAACGAACTCGGCGTCATGCCCAATGTCTGCAGCGCCAAGGTACCCAACCCGGACACCCTTCAGCCGTCGGCGGTCGATGCCAGCCGGCCGCTCTTGCAGCATTGGCATGCCGAGCGAGATCCCAGCGCCCAGGAGGTGGCCGATTTGCGCAAGATCTGCCCTCCCGGCGAAGATTCACCGCAGCGCGACGTCGAGATCGCCAGCCGCCTGCTGCACAATCCGAAGCTCTATGCCGAGGCCGTCCGGCTGGGATCGATCGATCAGGCGGCAGCACGCTGAGCGGCCGTCGTCGCGGTTGATGCCGAGGCGCTTGACAGCGCCTGTCTGCCGACTACCTTGCCGGCCTTCCAGGAATTCGCCCAAGGGGCTCAAGGACAAGGACCATGGCCAAGCCGACTTCGATTCTGATCAAGATGGTGTCCAGCGCCGACACCGGCTTCTTCTACGTGACCAGGAAGAACCCGCGCACCAAGACCGAGAAGCTCGAGCTCAAGAAGTACGATCCGGTTGCGCGCAAGCACGTCGTCTTCAAGGAATCCAAGATCAAGTGACGTCCGAGAGCGACGCCATCCTGGACGCATCGGCTGGTGATCAGTCGGTCGGCGAAAAAGTTGCAAACGCCCCCGAAAAGGATTTCGGACGCGGCGTCGCGTAACCGCCGTGCTTCGAGGTTTTTAGGCCGAGGGCGATCAGCGATTCCGCAAGCTTCACCGCTGCCACGACACCATCCACCACCGGTAGACCGTGCTCACGGGAAAGTTCGGCGGCGAGATCGGCCATGCCGGCGCATCCGAGGACGATAGCCTCGGCGCGATCTTCGCGGATCGCCTGGTCGATTTCCGTCGAAATCCGGCCGCGGGCCGGCGAGTTCGGGATTTCCAAATCGAGTACCGGGACATTCGCGGCACGCACGCGCGCACATCGGTTCGTCAATCCATAGCGAACGAGGTTCTGCTCGATGACCGGTACGGAGCGGGACAGAGTGGTCACGACGGAGAACTTGCCGGCGACGAGACTGGCGATGTGAAACGCAGCCTCCCCGATGCCGATCACCGGTGCAGGCGACAAGCTCCGGGCTGCGTCAAGCCCGGTATCGTCGAAGCAGGCGATAATGGTGGCATCGATCTCGCCAGCCTTCCGCATTTCGGCAATGACACCGGGGATGGCGAAGGCCTCATCATAGTAGCCTTCGATGCTCGATGGACCGGACTCCGGATTGACGGCGACGATCTCCGTGCGGGCATTGGCGGCCGACCTGGCGGCCTCGCCGATCTTGCGCGTCATGGAGGCCGTGGTGTTCGGATTCACTACGAGCAGCCGCATCAGAGCTCTCCTCCAAGGTAAAGCTTCTTCACCCGCTCATCGTTGAGGAGTTCCGCCGAATTGCCGGCAAGCGCGACAGAACCGGTGGCCAGCGCATACGCACGCCGCGAAATGCGGAGCGCCATGCGCGAATTCTGCTCGACCAGCAGGACGGAGACCTTTTCGTCGCGATTGATCGCGACAATGGAGCGCGCAATATCCTGGACGAGTTTCGGCGCGATGCCCAGCGACGGTTCGTCGAGCAGCAGCAACCTGGGTTTTGCCATGAGTGCTCGACCGATCACCATCATCTGCTGCTCACCGCCCGACAACGTGCCGGCCTGCTGGCTGAAGCGCTCCTTGAGGCGTGGAAAGCGCGTCAGCACGCCTTCGAGTGTAACCGCGATGCCCGCCCTGTCGGTACGACTGAAGGCGCCCATCAGCAGATTGTCGCGGACGCTCATCAGCGGAAAGACTCGACGGCCTTCGGGCACCATGGCGATGCCCATCTTGACTATGGCGTCGGGCGTGGCGCCGTCGATGCGCCGGCCGGCGAAGTGAATCTCACCGCGGCGCAGTCTTCGCAGGCCCGTGATGGCGCCCAGAATCGAGCTCTTGCCCGCTCCGTTGGCGCCGATCAGCGCGACGGTCTCGCCTTCTTCGACTTCGATCGACACACCCTTCAGCGCATAGACGTGATCGTAGTAGAGCTCGGCGTTGGAGACCGAAAGGAGCGTCATCGCTAGGTGCCGATCGTCTCGTCTTCGACGCCAAGATAGGCTTCGATGACCTGGTCGTTGCGCTGGATTTCGGCGGGGCTGCCCTCGGCGATCTTCTGCCCGAAGTTGAGCACCACGATGCGGTCCGAGATGCGCATCACCGCCGGCATATCGTGCTCCACCAGCATGACAGTCACGCCGCGGTCGCGCACGCCACGCACGAGATCGACGGCATGCATGGTCTCATCGTGGTTCATGCCGGCAAAGGGCTCGTCGAGCAGCAGGACCTTGGGGTTGGTGGCCAGTCCGATGGCGATTCCGAGCGCCCGCAGATGACCCTGCGGCAGCGTGCTGGCCTGCTCGTTGCGCAGGCCGGCCAAGCCGAGAAACTCGAGGATTTCATCCGCCGATTGCCCGAACTCGGTCTCGTCGGCACGGGCCGCGCGGCTGCCGACGTAGAAGCCAAGCAGACTGGCGTGCGAGCGCAGATGGTGAGCGACGATGACATTGTCGCGCACGCTCATGCCCTTGAAGATCGTGGCCTCCTGGAAAGTGCGGACTACTCCCCTGCGCGCGACCAGATGCGGCGCCCGACCCGAGATCTGCTCGCCGTGGAAAGTGACCTTGCCGGAAGTCGGTTTCACGAAAGACGCAATGAGTTTGAACAGCGTCGACTTGCCCGCCCCGTTTGGACCGATGACAGACAGAATTTCCTTTTCCATCAGGCTGAACGAGATGTCGTTGACGGCAACCAGACCGCCGTAGCGCTTGGTCAGGTTCTCGACCTGGAGAATCCCTTCCATCAATGTGCCGCCTTTCCCCGACGCATGCCGAGCAGACTGAGGAGCCCGTTCGGCAGCAGCAACATCAGAAGGATCAGAAGGCTTGCGTAGATCAGCAGCTGGTACTGCCCCGCCTGAAACAAGAGTTCCCAGCCAAAGCGCAGAACGAACGTGCCGACGATCGGCCCGAACACGTAACCCAACCCGCCGAGGAAGCAATTGAGCATGAAATTGATCGAATCCTGGATGGTGAAGCTCGAGGGATAGATGGACTGCGAGATGGCCGAAAAGATCGCGCCTGCAATACCGCCGAGGAAGGACGAGACCGCGTAGGCGATGATCCGCAGCCAGGCAATGTTGACGCCCGTCGAGGAGGCGAGTTCCTCGTTCTGTTGCAGGGCGGCAAAGAGTCGGCCGATGCGCGAATGCACCAATCGCCAAAGGGCGGCGAATACCAGCAGCATCACTACCACCGATAGCCGGTAAAACGCGGGGCGTGGATTGGCGAGCGTCGCAAAATCCGGAACGATGGTCAGGCCGAAGAGGGTGACGGGTCCGGGGGGCGGCAGGTTGACCATGCCTCTTGCGCCGTTGGTGATTGGCAGCGCCAGCGCCGCCAGTCGCGCGACCTCGGTCAGCACCAGCGTCACCATGGCGAAATACACGCCGCGGAGCCGCAGGATCGGCATGCCGATGAGAACAGCGACGACGGCGCAGAAGAATCCCGCCGCCGGAATGGTCAGCCAGAAGTTCCAGCCATAGGTGGTGACCAGAATGGCCGACGCATATCCGCCGATGAGGGCATATGCCCCCTGACCGATGTTGATCCGGCCGATGTAGAAGGTGATCCAGACTCCGGCGCTGGCGATCGAGAGCAGCGCGATCAGCGTCAGCGTGTAGTAGAGGTCGAAGCGGCCGCTGGCATTGAGTGCCAAGGGCACGAGCGCGACAAGCACTACCGCGAGGCCAGCAGCGCCGATGGCTTTCATCGTGGTGTGCATTGTCAGCCCCACGGCTTGCCCATCAGACCATTGGGGCGGATGGCGAGGAAGACCATGAGGCTGGCGAAGATCACGAGGTAAGTGATGTCGCCATAGGCGTGGAGCACCGAGAGCCCCACCGCTTCGAGCATGCCGAGGATGAAGCCTCCGGCAATGGCTCCGCCGACCACGCCGGCACCGCCGATCATCACCATCATGAAGGCCTTGGTCGAGACCGCTGTGCCGATGCCGGAGCTCACGCCGGTGATGGCGACGAGCAGTCCGCCGATGAGCCCGGCCAGCAGCGCGCCGAGAGCAAAGCCGATCATCGAGTATCGATCGACGTTCACCCCCATCAACTGCGCCGCGACGCGATCCTGGGCCAGCGCCCGCATGGCACGGCCGACCCTGGAGAATTGCATGAACGCCATGAAGACGGCGATGAACACCACCGCGAGGCAGGCGACCAGGATGCGATCATAGGGGATGATGATGGCGCCGGTGTTGAGCACGCCGCGCACGATTTTGGGCACGCCGTGACCCTTTTCGCCGAAGATGAGCAGGATGCCGGCATCGAACAGAAAGGCGATCGCCGCCGCGAGCAACATGGTGCTTTCCTCACGTTTGCTCCTACGGATCACCGGCCGGAACAGGAACATCTCGATCAACGCGCCGAGCGCGAACAGCGTGAGCGACGATGCAATGAGCGCCACGACGAACGGCAGATGCCACTGACCGTAAACCGTATAGGTGACAAAGGCGCCAAGCACATACATCTGGCCGTGCGCAAAATTCAGCACGTTCATCAACGAGAAGATGAGCGTCAGCCCCAACGCAATCAGCGCATATTGCGCGCCCAGATAGAGGCCGTTGACGATGACCTGTTCCATTTACCCCGTGTCACCCGCGCAAAGGATGCCGTGGCATCCCTGATTGCCGGAGCCCAAGGCCCGGTCCGGCAATCTACAAGGATGATGCGATGGGCCGGCTAGTCAACGTGGCCGACGAACAGCGTCTTGAAGGCGCCGTTCTCGTATTCGTTCACGACCATCGGCACCGAAAGCTGACGCTTCTGCCCGAAGGATGTCATGCCGACATAGGTTAGCCTGGCATTCGCGTCCTTGAGGTAGGGATTGGGCGCGGAGAAGGTGTCCATGGTCTTCTTGAACTCGCCGATATTGTCGACCGCCGCCGGGTTGGCCTTGAGCGTGTCGACGATATATTCCAGCGCGTAGACCTTGGTGTTGGACTCGTCGTTGTACTCACCGAACTTCTTGGTGTAGGTGTCGATGAATTTCACCATTTGGTCCGAGCGGATTTCCGGCGTGGAGGCGCCGCCGACGGAAATGAAGCCGTCGGCAAGTTTTCCGGCGCCTTCCTTGAGAACGTTGGCGTCCTGGGCGGTCTCAGTCGACATGAGGCCGGTGTAACCAAGCTCGCGAGCGGCGCGGATCAGCAACGGCGCGTTGGCCGGGGCGACGCCGGAAAGCACCAGAAGATCCGGCTTCAAGGCCACGATTGGCGTCAGCACCGGCGTGAAGTCGGTGGTGTCGTTCGCATAGGTGTCCTTGCTCGCGACAACCTTCAACCCGAGCGCCTTGGCTGCTTCGACGCCGCTGTCGCGCTGGCTCAACGGATCGGATTCGTTGGCAGCGACGAAGGCGATGGTCTTCACGCCCTTGTTGTCCTTCAAATACTTGTAGATCGCCGGGCCCGACTGGTAGTTGGCGACCATGCCGAGCACGGCGTTCGATGCCGGCTTCTGGTAAAGCGTCTTGGGGAAGGCGTACGGGAAGTAGATGATGTTGTTCTTCTCGGCGACCGGTCGGACCGCAGCCGCGCCGTCATCGACGTTCGGTCCGACGACGTAGTGGATGCCTTGCTGGGCCATCTTCTCCATGCCCTGGATCGAGAGCTTCGGGTCCTTTTGATCGTCGAAGGTAACCACCTCGATGTCATAGGTCTTGTCGCCGATCTTCACGCCACCGGCGCCGTTCCACATGTCGGCGAGGGTCTGCATGGAACGTACATTGGAGGTGCCCCATGCCGCGGCCGGGCCACTGGTCACGCCGACAAAACCGATCTTCAGCTTCGGATTGGCGGCAAGGGCCGCGTTGCCGAGCGCGGTGGCCGCCACCAAGGCCGATACCACGCCGAGAATTTTGAGTGTCGAACGTTGCGCAGCCATTGTTTCCTCCCCTGGAATCCGTCTGTCACAGCGATTTGCACAAGGGCTTTCGTGCTCGCAGTCGAAGCTAAGTACGGATGCCGAGCAATTGTCAACAATCCGTATCGATACTGCCGCCAATCCGCGAACCGCGTCGGCGAATCCCGCTCAGGAGTTCCTCCGGAGTCGCTCCCGGCTGCTCAAGTTTTGGCCGGCAATTGTAAGATTGTCAGCAGTACCGCAAAAGAACTGTGCACAATACGTCGTTCCTATGTACATAATCCTATGGTCATGAACACGTCGGTTTCAGACGGAGGCGGTCGTTTCTCGCGCCGCATCGGGCGGACTGAGGAACCAGACAGACGAAATGAACAGGCGTAGATCCACGCGCGCGCCGGATGGCGACGCATCCCTCGCCGCCTCGAAGATCGGTGCAGCGATCTCGGAAGATCAGATCGTTGAGCGCATTTTCACCGCGGTCATGGACCATCGGCTGAGGCCGGGGATGAAGCTCACGGAAAATGCCTTGTGCCACGCCTTTGCTGTCAGTAGGGCGCGCATTCGGCCGATCCTCGTCAAGCTCGGCGAGCGCGGTATCGTCACATTGCATCCCAACCGCGGCGCGTTCGTGGCAAGCCCGACGGCCGAGGAAGCGCGCGATGTTTTCGAGGCCCGCCGGACGATCGAACTGTCGGTCGTGCGACAGGCCGCAACCCGCATCACGAAGAACCAGATCAAGAATCTGCGCCTGCATGTCGCCGAAGAAGCCGCTGCGATCGCAAGCGGGGACAGGCGCGAAGCGATCAGGCTTTCCGGCCAGTTTCACATCAGGCTGGCCGAGGTCGCCGGGAATCCGGTGTTTGTGCGCTTCGTCGAAGAACTGGTCGCCCGCAGTTCGCTGATTATCGCGCTTTTTGGCTCGCGACTTTCTGCGGCGTGCGCCGAAAGGGAGCACGGCGACCTCTTGGATGCCCTTGGAAGCAGGGATGGCGCACGAGCCGTCCGGCTGATGGACCACCACCTCGAACACATCGGTCGGAGTCTCCATACCGACGGCTCCGACGTTCCAGCGGCCGACCTGCGCACCCTGTTGGTCTAGGGTCTGTACTCAATTGGGGGTTCCGCGCGACTGGTCGATGTGATTCAGTCTCCGGCGAGAGCTGGAGGTGTCGATGGGTCGGGAGCTGTATTGGCTATCGGATGTAGAGTGGCGTCGGCTTGCCCCTTTGATGCCGCGCGGCCGGCGTGGTGCGCATCGTGTCGATGACCGGCGAGTGGTCAGCGGGATCGTGCACATGCTTCGCTCAGGCGCCCGGTGGCGTGACTGTCCTGCCGCTTACGGCCCCTATACGACGATCTACAACCGCTTCAATCGCTGGAGCCGGCAGGGCATCTGGTTCGCCATGTTCGAGGCGCTCACCGGCGCCACCGGCATCACCGCCACGGTGTCGATCGACAGTACTCATATCAAAGCGCACCGCTCGGCCGCCGGGGCAAAAGGGGGGCCTTCGTCCAGGCCATCGGCAACTCGCGGGGCGGGCGCACCACCAAGATCCATGCCGTCGCGGACGCCCAAGGCCGGCCGCGCCTGATCCTGCTGACGCCCGGCAATGCCTCCGACATGGCGACCGCACCCCTGCTATTGCGGACCTTGCCACCAATCACCCGCGTGATTGCCGATCGCGGATATGACAGCAATGCGTTGCGCGCGCTGATCGCTCAACTCGGGGCCGAGGCGGTCATTCCACCATCCTCAGACCGCGTCCGGCAGATCCCCTATGACCGATTGGCCTACCGCAGCCGAAATCTGGTCGAGAGGCTATGGTGTCGCCTCAAGGACTGGCGTCGCGTCGCTACTCGCTACGACAAGCTCGCCAACAACTTCCTCGCCACCGCCATCATCGCGGCCGCAATCATCTACTGGTGCAATTGAGTCTGGAGCCTAG
>NZ_DATBFE010000126.1:0-7144 GCF_036558665.1 Reyranella sp.
AGCTGCGGGCCGCAGGCGCGCCTTCTAGGAAAGTCGACGGCAATGGGCTAGAAGTCGCCGCACGTGCCCGTAGCTCAGCCGGATAGAGCAGCAGTTTCCTAAACTGCGGGTCGGAGGTTCGAGTCCTCTCGGGCACGCCATCCCTGCGCTGTCCATACTGGATGTCCGTACCGGAGGCGTGCGTAGGAGCTATGCCGCAGACATGATCTTCGGATGAATCGAGCGGTGAGCCTTCACTTCCCTGCCCTTGGGGCTGACGGCCCGTTCCGCGGCCGTGATCACCAGACGATGCGCAGGCCGGCAAAGAAGACGTTGCTGGTGGTACCGCCCTGCAGCTCGCCGTCGTAGCGGGCGTAAAAGCTGATCGATTCGGCCAGCGTGGCGGTGGCCATCAGGCCGACGGTGGCGCCGTCGCGCGGCGTGGCGGCGCCGAGGGTGGTGAAGGTGATGGCCGGCGCGCCGGCGAACGAGGCTGTCACGGGGCGCGAGGGATCGGCGAACTCGTGGCTCCAGCCGAGCTGCAGGCGTAAGTTCACCTTGGCGATGTCGCCGCTCAACTGGCCGCCCAGCACCGTGCGCAGCGAATTCGTGGTCTGCTGTGCCACGCCGAGGTCGAGCGAGTCCGCGCCGGTTTCGCTGAAGGCCGCCTGCGTCGTGGTCGAGCCCTGCAGGCGCGCGAATGGCGTGAGCGCGGCATTGGCCGGACCGTCGTCGAGCGCGATGCGGTAACCGCCCTCGAGCAGGCCGAAGAACTGATCGGCGGTGGTGCTGCCCTGCGCGGTGCGCGCCGCCAGCCCGGGAATCAGGATCTGCCGCTTCATCTGGTTCTGGCCGCGTGCGTAGCCCGCGAGGCCGTCGAGATAGACCGGGCCGTCGGCGAACTGGCCGTAGAGGGCGATCGAGACGGCGTTAGCGGTGCCCTGGTTCGGCAGGCCTTGCGTGTAGAGCGTCGAGCTGGTGTAGCCGACCGCGGCGCCAGCCCTGACTCGCGGGTCGAAGCCGTAATCGAGGCCGGCCGCGAGGCCGCCGAGGCTGTAGCTGTAGCCGAACGTATTGGCGTCGCCCGCGATCGTGCCGACGCCGCCCAGGCCGCCGCCCCACGCGCTCCAGCGCGGCTCCGCCGGAACGTCGCAGGCGACGGCGCAGGCCTCGGCGAGCGCGACCCGGCCGTAACCGTGGCTTGCCCCGCCGGCGCGCTCGGTGAACAGGTTCATGAAGGCCCGAGCGTTCTGCACCGCCAGCGTCTGGAACCCGGCATAGTCGACGCCGCTGATCGCATCGAGCGCGGCCGGTCCCTGCGCCGTGGTGAGGCCGGACAGTGCGCTGAGCACCGTTGCGAAGTCGCCGCTCGCCGTCGGACTGGCGCGATCGAGCGCCGCGCCGACTGCCTTCTGGTTGGGCGTCACGCCGCCCGCCTCGAAGGCGCTCGACGACTGCGACAGGGTGAGGAACACGTCGTTGGCGTCGTAGGAAAGCCCGGGAGTCAGGAAGGCGAGGTTGCTGGTGACGCCGGCATAGCTGCCGCTCACCGTGCCGGTGGCCTTGAGGATGGTGTAGGTCGTGTTGCGGCCGTAGCTGCCGCTGTTCGCCGTCACCGATACCGTGCCGCCATTCAGGACGGCGTTACCGGTGATGTTGATGAGGTCGCTCTGGCCCGAGGGAGTGACTTCCACGCGATAGGTCGAGCCCGGGTTCTGCGTATAGGTGCCGGCGATGTTGAGCGTACCGATGTCGGGCTGGATGAAGCCGTTGACGACGACGTTGCCGGCGATCGTGCCGGTGCCGCCGAGGCTGCCGCTAGGGCCGACCGTGACATTGCTCGTGATGCTGCCGGCGACCTTGAGCAGGCCCGCCGTGACGGTCGTCGGCCCGGTATATGTGTTGGCAGCGGTCAGCACGAGCGTGCCGCTGCCGGCTTGCACGAGTGCGCCGGTGCCCGAGATCGCGTTGGCGACGGTGAGCGTGTCGGCGCGGTTGAAGGCGAGGGTGCCGTTGTTGGTGACGTTGCCGGTACCGAGGCTGCCGGTGGTGCCGCCGTTGCCGACCTGCAGCGTGCCGGCGTTGATGGTGGTGGTGCCGGCGTAGCTGTTGGTCCCGGTGAGGATGGTGGTGCCGCTGCCGGCCTGGATCAGGGCACCGGTGCCGGAGATCGCGTTGGCGACGGTGAGCGTGTCGGAGCGGTTGAAGGTGAGGGTGCCGTTGTCGACCACGTCGCCGCTGCCCAGGCTGCCGGTCGCCCCGCCGTTGCCGACCTGCAAGGTGCTGCCGGCATTGATGCTCGTGATGCCTGCGTAGCTGTTGTTTCCCGTCAGGATGATGGTGCCGGTGCCGGCCTGTGTGAGGCTGCCGCTGCCGGAGATCGCGTTGGCGACGGTAAGGGCGGCGCTGCGGTTGAAGACCAGCGCGCCGTTGTCGGTCACCGCGCCGGTGCCGAGCTGGCCCGTCGCACCGCCCGCCCCGACCTGCAGGGTGCCGCCAGCATTGACGGTCGTGGTGCCGGTGTAGCTGTTGGCGGCGGTGAAGGTGACCGTGGATCCGCTGATCGTGACCGCGCCGGAGCCGGCGACGACGGCCGAGACGAGGTCGGCCGAGCTTCCGCCAGCCGTCAGCAGCGACCCCGCGCCCAGCGACAGGGTGCCGGGTCCCAGGATCGAGGCGTCGGCGAGGTTGTAAGCGGTCTGAACCGTTAGCGTGCGGCCGCTGTTGATCGCCAGCGATCCGGCGGTCATGTTGACGGTGCCGATGGTGAAATTACCGGCGACCACCGGCTGGTTCGCACCGCCGGCGCTGAAGGTCGCGGTCTGCCCGGCTCCGGGGACGACGCCGGTGCTCCAGTTCGTCGCCGTGCCGTAGTCGGTGCCGGAGTAGAGCCAAGTCTGGGAGTAGCCGAGTGGTGCGCGAAGCAACAGGACGGCAAGTCCGGCCGCCGCGCCGAGCGCCTTGCGGCGGATGCGCCCGGTGTCAGCGGCGAAGATCATCTTGCTTGCCATACCCCCGCAAATTATTGCATGTTTTTATTGCATCTTCTATGCGGAAATGAACATTGTCGCATATCACACGGTCGAAAAGTGCAAAACTGGGCCTGTTGCGGGCCCTCAGTGGGGCCCTCCTCCTCGCCGCCGCGATGTGTGGCCTTCCTTCCGTCACTTCGGCCCAGGAGGTTGCCCCGTCGGCTTGGCGCGTCGAATGCAGCGGCGACGGCAAGACGCTCAATTGCACCGCCCTGCAGCAGCTCTTCCTGAAGGAGACCCGGCAACTGGTCGCCCAGGTCAGCGTCAGCCTGGCGCAGCGCGCGCCACAGATGACGATCCTGTTGCCGCTCGGGGTGAACGTCTCCGAGCCGGTCGAGGTCCAGGTCGACAACGGCGAGGTGCGGCGTTTCCGGATCGACACCTGTGCGAATTCGGGCTGCTTCGTCACGCTGGCGCCGGACGACAGGTTCGTCTCGGAGTTGCGTGCGGGCAGCCAGTTCAAGATCGCACTCCATGACACGGCGAAGCGGCCGGTCCGGATCGAGATTCCGCTGCTGGGCTTCGGTCTCGCGCTCGATAAATTGCTGCAATAGCAACTCTTTGGACTGGTTCAGCGCAGCGACTGGAAAGCTTTTGATCGGGCTCTCTTCTTGCCGGCACCGCACGCCCTCGCTGTGTTCCTTTGCCGGATTGACCGGCCCTTGTGATGACGCCATCCTGACCCCTTAGAGGCAGCTAGCGTGGCGTCACTCGAAGTTCGAGGTTGTTGCAAGCGCAGAATCGACCAAAAGCAAAGGCAAGCACAGGGAGGATGTCCATGACGTCACGACGCCTTTTGGTGGCGATCATTGCTGCGAGTCTCGTGCCGGCGGCGGCGAGCGCTCAGGGCACGATCAAGATCGGCTATCCGATGCCGCTGTCCGGTCCGGCGTCGGTCTACGGCGTGCCCATCGTCAAGGGCGCTGAAATGGCGGTGCAGGAGATCAATGCCAAGGGCGGCGTGCTCGGCCGCAAGCTGGAGCTCCTGACGCGTGACAGCAAGGCGAGCGCCGACGAAGCCGTGCGCCTCGCGCGCGAGCTGATCATCAAGAACAGTGTCGACTTCCTGTCGGGAACGCTGACCTCGGCGGAGGCGCCGGCGGTATCGACCATCGCCAAGGAAAACAAGATCGTCTTCGTCGCGCCGACCTCGAAGACCATCCAGCTCGTGTCGCCGGCCAATCTGCACCCCTACATTTTCCGCCTCGCCTCGAACACCGACATCGACGGCCGCACCGGCGCCTCGATCATCGCGGGCTGGAAGGAGGTGAAGCGGGTCGCGACCATCGCGCCGGACTATGCCTACGGCCGCGACGCCGTTGGCGCCTTTGTCGACTTCATCAAGAAGGCCCGGCCCGATATCGAGATCGTCGACCAGCAGTGGCCGAAGCTGGGCACGGCCGACTTCACGCCGTTCATCACGGCGCAGATGGGCAAGAAGCCGGACGCTGTGTTCTGCGACGTGTTCGGCGGCGATTTCGTCACCTTCGCCAAGCAGGCCGCGCCGCTCGGCTACTTCAAGGCGATCGACAACCGCCTGGTCGACGGCGGCGAGGTCGGCACGACGGATGCGGCCCTGGCGCTCGGCAAGGACTATCCCTACGGCATCTGGTCCGACACCTATGATCCCGTGATCTGGCCGGAGAACGAGCCGCCGGCACACAAGACCTACATCGAGAACCTCAAGGCGTTCACCAAGCAGGAGTACGCGTCGGGCTGGGCCATCATGGGTTATGCGTCGATCCTGGCGCTGAAGGCGGGCATCGAGAAGGCGGGCAGCACGAAGTCCGAGGCGGTCGCCAAGGCGATGCTCGGGCTCTCCTTCGACACGCCGATCGGCAAGCTGACCTTCAACGAAAAGACACACGAGACCGGGATGGGTGAGTTCTGGGGCCAGATGGTGAAGGACGATCGCTACCCCTTCGCCATCATGAAGAATCCCAAGTACCTGTCGCAGGGGCCTTTCACGCAGTGACGGCACTCGCCGAAGCCGCTTCCGGCTGAGTTGGACCCCGCGGGTAACAAGCTCGGCGTACCTCCCGCCCTCTCGAGGGCGGGGAGGCTTTGCGCCGCCACATGCGACGGCCGAGGGCCTGACTGATGGCCGACGTGTCGTTCCTGTTCGGCCAATTCCTCGGCGGCCTCACGACAGCGATGTTTTTGTTTCTCATCGCATCGGGGCTGTCGCTTGTGTTCGGCGTCATGCGCGTGCTGAATTTTGCGCATGGCTCCTTCTACATGGTCGGGGCGTATCTCGCCTGGCAGGGCGTCCAGTTGCTCGCCCCGATGCTGCATAGCTTCTGGCTGGCCGCGCTTGCCGCCGCGCTGGGCGTTGCCCTTCTCGGCGGTCTGATCGAGCGGCTGCTATTGCGTCATATCTACGGACGCGAGGAACTTTACCAACTGCTGCTCACTTATGCGCTGGTCCTGATCCTGGGCGATGCCGCGAAGGCGATCTGGGGCACGCAGCAGCTCTCGGTGTCGCGTCCACCGATCCTCGACGGCGCCGTTGAGATTTTCGGCACCGTGCTGCCGGTCTACAACCTGTTCATCATGCTGGCCGGCGTGGCGATCGCGATCGGTGGCTGGCTGATCTTGGCACGCAGCTCGGCCGGGCGCATGGTCCGCGCGGCGGCGCTCGACCGCGAGATGCTGGGTGCGCTCGGCGCCAATGTTGGCGCGCTCTACACCGGGATGTTCATGGCGAGCTCGTTCCTCGCCGGCCTTTCCGGCGCGCTGGTCACGCCGATCCAGAGCATCGTGCCGGGCATGGACGTCGAGGTCATCGTCGAGGCATTCATCGTCGTAGTGATCGGTGGCCTCGGCTCGTTCTGGGGTACGTTCTGGGGATCGCTCATCTATGGCCAGGTGCTGTCGTTCGGCATCTTGATCATGCCGAGCTTTTCGCTGTTTTCGGTGTTCGCCTTGATGGCGGTGATCCTGATCGTGCGCCCCTGGGGGCTGTTCGGAAAGCCGATGCGATGAAGACGAACGGTCTCGCAAGGCGCATTCCCTGGACGCTCGTCGTCTTCCTCGCGGCCCTGGTCGTGCCGTGGCTCGGCTCGCGCTACGATGTGTTTCTCGCGACGCAGATCGCGATCAGCGGCCTGTTCGCCGTGAGCCTCAACCTCCTGCTCGGCACGACCGGTCTGGTCTCGTTCGGCCATGTCGCCTATTTCGGCATCGGTGCCTACGTCTGCGGCATCCTGATGAAGACCTATGCCATGCCGTTTTCGATCGCCCTGCCGGCGGCGGCATTGGGCGCTGCCTTTGCCTCCCTGGTGTTCGGCTTCTTCTGCGTGCGTCTCACGCGCATCTACTTCGCCATGCTATCGCTGGCCTTCTCGCAGATCATCTGGGCGATTGCCTACAAGTGGAACGACGTCACCGGCGGCGACCAGGGCCTGCCGGACGTGCCCTATCCCGACCTCGACTGGATGAATTGGATCCCCCTGCTCGGCGACTTGCGCATCGCCGGGCAGTTCTACGTGCTGACCCTGGTAGTGGTCGGCCTGTCGCTGGCGGCGATGCGGCGAATCATCCATTCGCCGTTCGGCCGCATGTTGACGACGATTCGCGAGAATGCCGAGCGGGCGTCGGCGATCGGCGTCGACGTGCGTCGCTACGAGCTCGCCGCCTTCGTGGTCGCGGGCGGCTTCGCCGGCATCGCCGGCGCGTTGTTCGGCATCTTCAGTCGCGGCGTCTTTTCCGACTATGTCTTCTGGCCGAAATCCGCCGAAGTGATGATCATGACCATCCTCGGCGGCATCGACTATTTCTGGGGGCCGGTCGTCGGTGCGGCCACTCTCGTGCTCTTGAACCAGGAGACCACGTCCTACACCGAGTACTGGTCATTCGTTCTCGGCACGATCCTGCTCGTCCTGCTGTTCGCCTTCCCCGGCGGCATCGTCGGCGGCCTGTCGGCGGGCTTCGCCTGGCTGCGGCGCAAGAGAAGGGGCACCGCCAGTCCTGAACCAAACGGTGCCGACGTAACCCGCGTCGAGGTGAAGCGTGCTTGAGGTGAAGGGCCTCTCCAAGTCGTTCGGTGGCTTCCGCGCCGTAAGCGAGGTCGACCTGGCCGTCGCCGAAGGCGAGATCGCGGCTGTCATCGGCCCCAACGGCGCCGGCAAGTC
>NZ_DATBFE010000127.1:0-4964 GCF_036558665.1 Reyranella sp.
CGCCCTCATCCGCGCCCAGGTACAGAAATGGATCGACGCTCCCAAGGTCGAGGTGGTGATCACCACCGGCGGCACCGGCGTCACCGGCCGGGATGTCACGCCCGAGGCCCTCGAAGGGCTGTTCGAGAAGAAGATCGAGGGCTTCGGCGAGGTCTTTCGCTGGATCAGCTTCCAGAAGATCGGCACCTCGACCATGCAGTCGCGCGCGACGGCCGGCGTCGCCAGTGCGACCTATATCTTCGCGCTGCCGGGATCGACCGGCGCCTGCCGGGACGCATGGGACGAAATCCTGCGCTATCAGCTCGATATCCGCTTCCGTCCGTGCAATTTTGCGGAACTCATGCCGCGTCTGAACGAGGGGAAGATGCCGCGCAGCAGCTAGACCACAACACCTAGCGGCTTGACGGGTTCCTGTTTTGTTCTCAGAGTCGGGCCATCATGCCCCCCAAAGATCCGCCGCTCTACCCGGACGATGCGATCTCCGAGCCGCAGCACAACGGTCGCGGGGCGCTCAGCAACGCCTCGAGCCGTTACGACAGCGAGAAGCGCATTCGGACGACCGACGGCTGGGAAGCGCCGGAGCAGCCCGCTGGTGATGACGAACTGCCGCCGCTGCGCACCACGCTGACGCGCGACGCGACGCGCACCATCCTCGCCCGCAACACCTCGCCCGACGTCCCCTTCGACCGCTCGATCAATCCCTATCGCGGCTGCGAGCATGGTTGCATCTATTGCTTCGCCCGGCCGACCCACGCCTATCTCGGCCTCTCGCCCGGCCTCGATTTCGAGACCCGGATCCTGTTCAAGCCCGAGGCCGCGAGGCTGCTGACGGCTGAGCTCGCCTCGCCGAAATACCGGTGCGACGTGGTGGCCATGGGCACCAACACGGATCCCTATCAGCCGGTCGAGCGCGAGCTCAAGATCACGCGCCAGATCCTGCGTGTGCTGAGCGATTTCAACAATCCGGTCGGCATCGTCAGCAAGAACCACCTGGTGACGCGGGACATCGATATCCTGGCCGACATGGCCAGGCGCAACCTCGCCGAGGTGTTCCTGTCGGTGACGACGCTCGACAAGGATCTCGCGCGCGCTATGGAGCCGCGCGCCTCGGCGCCGCATCGCCGGCTCGAGGCGATCCGCATGCTTGCGGAGGCCGGAGTGCCGGTCGGAGTGATGGCCGCACCGATGATTCCCGGCCTCAACGACCACGAAATGGAATCCATTCTCGAGGCCGCGATGGAGGCGGGCGCCACGCGCGCAGGTTTCACCGTCCTGCGCCTGCCGCTCGAGATCAAGGATCTGTTCGACGAGTGGCTGCGCGCCCACCGCCCCGACCGCGCCGAGCGCGTCCTGTCGCTGATCCGCCAGATGCGCGGCGGCGCCCTTTACCAGGCCGAGTTCGGCCTGCGCATGCGGGGCGAGGGTCCGATCGCCCAGCTCCTGGGCGCGCGGTTCTCGGCGGCCGTGAAGCGGCTCGGGCTCAATCGCATCCGCTACCGCCTCGACACTCTGCGCTTTGCCGTTCCGGAATCGGCCCGCACCGCGCTCGTCGACGCCAGGCGCGACGCGCGGCAGATGAAACTGCTCTAGCATTCAATCCAGGAACCGTACCCTTGGCCAGAGGTCGCGCCAGCGCTTGCTGGCGACGCGATTTTCATACTCGTCGCGGCGTGTGCGTCCGAAAGCCGTGGGACGGCAGCGCAGGTTGACGAGATCTTCGATGCCGAGCGGGGCGATCACGGTGAGGGAACCGTGCGGTTCCAGACGCACGCCGACCGCGGTTACCGTTTCAAGCCAGTAGAGCATCGAATCGGCGGTGCTCTTGTGCTGGGGGAGACCCTTCCAGAGGTGCATGCGCGCCTGGTTGCGCACCTGCCAGGGCAGGTTCGGCATCAGCTTGCCGAGCAGCGCCTCGCAGCGCGCCTCGGCGTCCCTCGAGAGATCGTTCGCATCGTAATAGAGCACGTCGATATCGGCCGGCGGCCGCGGCGGCGCGATGCCGTGCAGATGATCCCATACGCGATTGCGCACGAAACCTGCGGCAATGCACCAGTCGGGCAGGGCGAGCGTACGCGCCGCACGAAGCTGTTCCATACCCACAGGGTCCTGCGCGATGATGTCGGCGACGAGGGACACACCCTCAGTCTATGCGGTGACTTTGGGGATATGCCGAGCTTCCGATACGAAATCCGCTGTGAGGGACCGGGCGTCGTGCGGATCGCCGGCATCGACGAGGTCGGCCGCGGGCCGCTGGCCGGGCCGGTCGTCGCGGCGGTGGCCATCATCGACCGCACCATGGCGAAGCGGAAGCTGCTGCGGCTGATCGACGATTCCAAGAAGCTCCTGCTCGAGGAGCGCGAGGAGGCCTACGAAGCCATGCTCGCGTCGGGCGCCGTGCGCTACGCGGTCGGCGAGGCGAGCGTCGAGGAGATCGACGCCATCAACATCCTGCAGGCGACCTTCCTCGCCATGCGCCGCGCGTTGCAGGCGCTCAGCGAGCAGCCTGACATCGTCCTGATCGACGGCGATCGCGTGCCGCCCGGGCTCGGTTGCCGCGCCGAGACCATCGTCGGGGGCGATGCGCGCTCCTATTCGATCGCGGCGGCGTCGATCCTGGCCAAGGTGACGCGCGATCGCTACATGCACGGCCTCGCGGCCTCGTTCCCCGGCTACGGCTGGGAGACCAACCGGGGCTACAAGACGCCCGAGCATCTTGCCGCCTTGAACCGGCTCGGACCGACGCCGCATCATCGCAGGAGCTTCGCCCCTGTCATGCGGCTGCTGTAGCCGGCCGTCCCCCGCCCCTGTAGGCTCGCCTGAGCCATGGCGGTCGAGACACGCTACGTGACGAGCGGCGAGGTCTTCGTCGCTTACCAGATCTCGGGACAGAGCGCGCCCGACCTTCTGTTCGCACCGGGCTTCGTGTCCCATCTCGAGCAGGCCTGGGAGAATCCGGACGGCGCGCGCTTCCTGCATGGCCTTGGCGCCTTCTCGCGTCTGATCCGCTTCGACAAGCGCGGCACCGGCCTCAGCGATCGCAGCGTCGGCATTCCCCATCTCGACGAACGCATCGACGATATCCGCGCTGTGCTCGATGCAGCCGGTTCGAAGCGGGCATTCCTGTTCGGCATCTCCGAAGGCGGGCCGATGTCGATCCTGTTCGCCGCCACCTACCCCGATCGCGTCGCCGGCCTCATTCTGTTCGGGACCTATGCCTGTGCTGTGGGCGCTTCCGTTCCCCAGGACGACCTTGCGGCGGCCGAGCGCGCCGTCCGGGAGAGCTGGGGAACCGGGAAGAGCCTGCCGGGCTTCGCACCATCGATCGCCGGCGATCCGGCCGCCGTGCAATATTTCGCGAAGTCTGAGCGGCTGAGTGCAAGTCCATCCGACGTGATCAACCTGTTGCGGATGAATCGCGAGATCGACGTCAGACATATCCTGCCGGCGATTCGTGTGCCCACATTAGTCGTTCATCGCCGCGACGACGTGCGCGTGCGTTCCTTGGCCGGCCGCGAGCTCGCTGCCGGCATTGCAAATGCGCGCTACGTCGAATTGGCGGGCAACGATCACATTCCCTGGGTTCAGGATCAGGGACTGATCGTCGAGGAGGTCCGGCAGTTCATGGGTGGAGCGCCTGACGCGGTCGAGATCGATCGCGTGCTTTCGACCGTGCTGTTCACCGACATCGTCGATTCGACGAAGCGCGCGGTGGCGGTCGGTGACCGGCAGTGGCGCTCGACCTTGGAGGCGCATCATGCGGCAGTGCGGTCCGAGCTTCAGCGTTACCGCGGTCGCGAGGTCAAGACGACCGGTGACGGTTTCCTGGCCTTGTTCGACGGTCCGGCGCGGGCGGTCAGGTGCGCGCAGGAGATCGTGCGCGCCGTGCGGCCGCTCGATCTCGAAATCCGTGCCGGCGTGCATACCGGCGAGATCGAGATGATGGGCGACGATGTCGGCGGCATTGCCGTCCACATCGCCGCGCGCGTCGCCCAGCGGGCCCATGCGGGCGAAGTGCTGGCCTCGAGCACAGTGAAGGATCTCGTCGCCGGCGCCGGCCTGAAGTTCATCGAGCAGGGACTGGCCGAACTCAAGGGATTGGACGAGGCTGTCCGGCTGTTCAGCGCCGTCGCCTGAAGGAGGACGATGCTCACCTTGTACTACGCGCCGCATACCTGCGCGCTGGCAACGCACATCGTCCTGGAGGAGGTCGGCGCCGACTACTCGACGGTCAGGATCGACTTCGCCACCGACGAGCAGCGCTCGCCAGCCTACCTCAAGATCAACCCCAAGGGCCGTGTTCCTGCGCTGGTGACCGATCGCGGCGTGCTCACCGAGACGCCGGCCATGCTGGTCTTCGCTGCGCAGAGCTTTCCTAAGGCGAAGCTTGCGCCTTTCGACGACCCGTTCGTCTTCGCCGAAGCCCAGGCGTTCAACAGCTACCTCTGCTCGACACTGCACGTGGCACATGCGCACCGCATGCGCGGGCCACGCTGGGTCGATGCCGGCGATGCGCATTCGATCGCGGCGATGCAGCGCAAGGTGCCGGAATCGGTCACGGCCTGCTACGAGCTGATCGAGCGCGGCATGCTGAAGGGGCCGTGGGTCATGGGCGAGCGCTACACGATCTGTGATGCCTACCTGTTCACGCTGGCGCAATGGCTGGAAGCCGACGGCGTTGACCCCGGTCACATACCGCGCGTGATCGATCACCGCCGGCGCATGTCCGAGCGCGTCACCGTGCGCAAGGCAATCACCCAGGAACTCGCCTGACAGGAACATCTCGTCGCACTCGACCGGCCGAAGGCGGCGCGGCATGATCCCATCATGGATGACAAGGGCAAGGTTCCAGCCGAGGCCGAGCATGGACAGCTCATCGCCGAGCTGCGCGCCTCGATCACCAGGCACACATCGGGAAAGAGGCGCGAGCGGCTGCTGGCACGGCTTGATCAGCTGGAAATGTCGGC
>NZ_DATBFE010000128.1:0-2952 GCF_036558665.1 Reyranella sp.
GCTTCTGGCAGTTCTTGCAATGGCAGATCGCGGTGAACACCGGATCGGCGTCGGCCGAATAGCGCACCTTGCCGCACAGGCACCCGCCCGACAGATGTCGCATGCTTGCCTCCCTTGCTTGCCGTCGAAAGCCTAGCCCCCGCCTCGCGCCCGGCCAAGGACGATCCACGGGCGATCCAGGGGCGATCCAGGGGCGATCCAAGGGCGATCCGCCGCGAGGGCGGGGCGGCGTGCCGTCGATCGGAACTGCAGTCCGAACCGGATTGCAACCGGCGCGGTTGCCCTCCGCGCGCCCCGCTCCTACGCTCGGCGACAGGAACGCGGGGGAGTTCCCGTGGAGCGAGAGCAGCGCAGGCTGGCCGCCATCGTGGCGGCCGATGTCGTCGGCTATTCGCGGCTGATGGGCCGCGACGAGAGCGGCACGCTGGCGCGCCTCAAGGAGCATCGGCGCGAGCGGCTGGAGCCGGCGCTGGCCCGCAACAGCGGCCGGCTGGTGAAGCTCACGGGCGACGGCGCGCTGGTCGAATTCGGCAGCGCTGTCGATGCACTGCGCGCATCGATCGAGTTCCAGCAGGCCGTCGCCGACACCAATGAACCGCTCGCCGAGACCGAGAGGATCGTGTTCCGTCTCGGCATCCATCTCGGCGACCTGATCGTCGACGGCGACGATCTCTATGGCGACGGCGTCAACATCGCTGCGAGGCTGGAGGGCGAGGCGCCGGCCGGCGGCCTCGTGATCTCGGGCGCCGTCCACGACGCGGTCGCCGGCCGGGTCAGGGCCACCTTCGACGATCTCGGGCGGCTCGCGCTCAAGAACATCGACCGGCCGGTGCAGGCGTTCGCGGTCAAGTGGGAGCACGCGGACTGGCAAGCCGCAACCGCTTCCGCTTCCACGCCTCCGGTCCAACCTGTCACGCCGCTGCCCCTGCCCGACAAGCCGTCGATCGCGGTGCTGCCGTTCGAGAACATGAGCGGCGATCCCGAGCAGGAATACTTCGCCGACGGAATGGTCGAAGACATCATCACGGCGCTGTCGCGGTTCAAGGCGCTGTTCGTGATCGCCCGCAATTCGAGCTTCTCCTACAAGGGCAAGGCCGTCGATGTCCGCCAGGTCGGCCGCGAGCTCGGCGTGCACCATGTCCTGGAAGGCAGTGTGCGCAAGGCCGGCAATCGCGTGCGCGTCACCGCCCAGCTCATCGAAGCGCAGACCGGCAACCATCTATGGGCCCAACGCTTCGACCGGCTGCTCGACGACATCTTCGCCGTCCAGGAAGAGATCACCAGCAGCATCGTGTCGGCGGTCGGAGCGGAAGTGGAGAATGTCCAGATCGCCACGGTCGGTCGCGCACGCCCCAACAATCTCGAGGCGCACGGCCTCGCCCTGCGGGCATGGGCCGAGATCAGGGACCTCGGGCGCAGTCCCGACAATGCGCGCATCGACGCTGTCATGAGAATGGCCGAGGAAGCGCTGGCGATCGATGCTCAGTGCGTGCCGGCGCTCGTTGCGCTCGGCTGGGCGCACTTTCATCAGGGCTTCTTCCGGACGGCCGCCGATCCCGTTCGCGCTCTCGCGACCGCAAGCGCGGTCGCGACCCGCGCCCAGGGCATCGACCACCTGAACCACAGGCCCTACGTGCTCAAAGCCTGGGTCCATCTCGCCACGAGCCGTCACGACGATGCGCTGTTCGAGGCGCGACGGGCTCACGAACTCAATGCGAACGATCCCGACACGCTGGTTGCGATGGGCGCCATCGAGTCGCGATCCGGTCAGACGAAATCGGGTATCGAGTGGCTGACGCAGGCTTTGCGCCTCAACCCGCTGAACCCGTTCCAGCATTGGGTTCACCTCAATCTCTCGGTGGCCTGCTTCCTTGCCTCCGACTACGCGAAGGGCATCGAGTGGGCCTTGCTCTGCAGGCGCTCCGCCCCGCAGTTCGTACAGAACCTCAACATGCTGGCGGTCAACTATGTCGGGCTTGGCCAACTCGAGGAAGCCCGCCAGATATTCGCGGTCGCCAATGGGCTTGCGCCGGAGCTTCTGAAGCAACGGCTTGCCACCGGCTCGCCGTTGTATCGGTTACCCGAGGACCGGCAGCGCGACGCCAGGTTCCTGCGCATCGCCGCCGGGTTGGAGGCTCCGCCGTGACCGAGCAGCGCCGCCTGGCCGTCATCGTCGAATGGTCGTGCATCCAACCGGAACCGTTATGAGGAGATAGCGATGGCTTGCTACGTAGTATGGGACGCGGAGATTACCGACCGGCCGGGACTGGAACCGTATGTCGCCGCGGTCAGCGACACCATCGCGAAGCACGGCGGGCGATACCTGGCGCGGGCCGGCACCACGAAACTCATCGAAGGCGGGCCGCAGCCCAAGACCATTGTCATCCTCGAGTTTCCGGACGCCGCCGCCGTCGACCGCTGGTACAAGTCACCCGAGTACCAGAAGATCCTTCCGCATCGTCTCCAGAACTCGACCGGTCGGCTGTTCACCGTGGACGGCGTGACAGCAGCCTAATCTGGCGCCGACGCGCCCTACAGCTTCACCGCGAGGCCGAGCCGCGCCGTCGTGTCGACCGCGTGCTCGACCCGGAGGACGGCAACGTCACGATCGAGACCTTGCAGCGGCCCGCCGTCCTGGTCGGACGCAGGCTGCAGGTGGAGATCGTCTAGCCATAGACTCCCCGCGGCGCACGCGCGACTGTCGTCGCCGGGGCACCACCGCGGCGGGCGATGTCGCCGGCCTCGGGAACGAGAGGGGGGCAGATGCGATACCTGATCCTGGGCGCGGGCGCCCTGGGCGGCCTGTTCGGCGGCAAGCTCGTGAAGGGCGGCGCGGACGTGGCGTTCCTCGTGCGGCCGGCGCGGGCCAGCCAGCTCGCGCGCGACGGCCTCGTCGTGCGCAGCCAGGACGGCGAGATCAGGACTGCGGTGAAGACGCTCCAGCAGGGCGAG
>NZ_DATBFE010000129.1:0-57991 GCF_036558665.1 Reyranella sp.
TGGCCTTCGACGAGCAGGGGCAGGCCGACAGCGTGGAGCGCAAGGTGGCGATCTGCGAGCGCGCCTATCACCTGCTGACTGAAGAGGCCGGGTTCGCGGCTGAGGACATCATCTTCGATCCGAACATCTTCGCGGTCGCCACCGGCATGGAGGAGCATAACGGCTACGGCCTCGCTTTCATCGAAGCCGCGCGCCAAATCCGGGCCGACCTGCCGCACGTACACATCTCGGGCGGCGTCTCGAATCTGTCGTTCTCGTTCCGCGGCAATGAGCGAGTGCGTCAGGCGATGCATTCGGTGTTCCTGTTCCATGCCATCAAGGCCGGCATGGACATGGGCATCGTCAATGCGGGCCAACTCGAAGTCTACGACGAGATCCCACCCGAGCTGCGCGACGCCTGCGAGGACGTGATCCTGAACCGGCAGCCGGACGCGACCGAGCGGCTGCTGGAGCTGGCGCCGAAATACAAGGGCACCGGTGAAGCGGCCGACACCCAGGACGCGGAATGGCGGAGCTGGCCGGTCGAGAAGCGGCTGGAGCATGCGCTGGTGAAGGGGATCGACCAATACGTCGTTGCCGACACCGAAGAGGCGCGCCAGCAGATCGCGAGGCCGATCGAGGTGATCGAAGGTCCATTGATGGCCGGCATGAACGTGGTCGGTGACCTGTTCGGTGCCGGCAAGATGTTCTTGCCGCAGGTGGTGAAGAGCGCGCGCGTGATGAAGAAGGCGGTGGCCTATCTCCTGCCCTTCATCGAGGCGGAGAAGACGGAAGGTGCACGCTCCAAAGGCAAGATCGTGATGGCGACGGTCAAGGGCGACGTCCACGACATCGGCAAGAACATCGTCGGAGTGGTGCTCCAGTGTAATAACTTCGAAGTCATCGACCTCGGCGTCATGGTGCCGTTCCAGGAGATTCTGAAGGCCGCCAACGACAACAAGGCCGACATGATCGGGCTCAGCGGCCTCATCACGCCCTCGCTCGACGAGATGGTGACGGTGGCCGAGGAGATGACGCGGCAGAAGTTCAAGATGCCGCTGCTGATCGGCGGCGCGACGACGTCCAAGGTGCACACCGCGCTCAGGATCGCGCCACGTTATCACGGCACGACCGTGCACGTGCTCGACGCCTCGCGTGCTGTCGGCGTCTGCACGGCGCTCGTCTCGGAATCGGGCGCGCAGGCGGCCGAGTTCGCCGCCAGGATCGCCGCCGAGTACGAGGCAATCCGCGTCGAGCGTGCCGGCGGCGGCAAGGAGAAGCTTGTGGCGCTCGCCGAGGCGCGCGCCAACGCCTTCAAGATCGACTGGACCAAATACGAACCGCCGAGGCCCGCCGTGAAAGGCACGCGGGTGTTCGCCGAATATCCGCTGCACGAGCTCGTGGAACGCATCGACTGGACGCCGTTCTTCCGTTCCTGGGAACTGGCGGGAACCTACCCCGACATCCTCGAGGACGAGGTGGTCGGCGAAAGCGCCAGAAAGCTCTATGCCGACGCGCGCAAGATGCTGGAGCGCATCGTCCGCGAAAAGTGGCTAACGGCGAAGGGCGTGGTCGCCTTCTGGCCGTGCCGGCGCGACGGCGACGACGTCGTGCTGTTCGAGGATGGAAGCCATGTTAAGGAAATCTCGCGCCTCCATTTCCTGCGCCAGCAGATCGCCAAGCGCGCGCCGCGCGCCAACATGTGCCTGGCCGATTTCATCTCGCCCAAGGCCGACTGGATCGGCGGCTTTGCCGTCACGTCCGGGCATGGCATCGAGGCCCATCTCGCCCGCTTCAAGGCCGACAGCGACGACTACTCGGAGATCCTGCTGAAGGCACTGGCCGACCGGCTTGCCGAGGCTTTTGCCGAACGGCTGCACGAGCGCGTACGCAAGACACTGTGGGGCTACGCGCCCGACGAGGCACTCAGCAACGACGAGCTGGTCCGCGAGAAATACCGCGGCATCCGCCCCGCGCCCGGCTATCCCGCCTGCCCCGACCACAGCCAGAAGCCCGAGCTGTTCCGGCTCCTGAATGCCGGTCAGAATGCCGGCATGGCCCTGACCGAAGGCTTCGCGATGCTCCCGACCGCCGCCGTGTCGGGCTACTACTTCGCCCATCCCGAGGCACAGTATTTCGGTGTCGCCCGCATTGGCCGCGATCAGGTGGAGGACTACGCCAGGCGTCGCGGCATCCCGCTCGAGCAGGCGGAGAAGTATCTGCGCGCGAATGTGGGATACTGATTCGTCGGGCCACGTCGCTTGCAGCGGCCCTCATGATGCGCCACCGCGGTGGCCCATCCTTCTGGGCGGGTCGTGCTGACCTACGCTCTCGTGCTCATCGTCGGCATCATTGCCGGCCTCGTGAGCGGCGTCGTCGGCACCGGTGCCACGGTCATCCTTCTGCCGGTGCTGGTCTTCGCCTTTGGCCCGCTCGAGGCCGTGCCCACCATGGCCATCATCGCGCTGATGTCGAACTTCGCCAAGATCACGTCGTGGTGGAAGGATATCGACTGGCGGGCGACGGCAGCCTATGCGCTAGGGGGCATTCCCGGCGCGGCGCTCGGCGCACATACGCTCCTCAACCTGCCGCCCTCGGTCATCGACCTCGCGCTCGGCGCCTTCTTCCTCGTGATGATCCCGGGCCGACGATGGCTTGCTGCCCGCAACTACCGGATCGGCGCGGCGGCGCTCGTGCCGGCAGGTCTCGCAATCGGCTTCCTGACCGGCATCGTCGTCTCCACCGGGCCGCTCAGCGTGCCGCTCTTCAGCGCCTACGGTCTCATGAAAGGCGCGTTCATCGCCACCGAGGCGGCGGGCTCGCTCGCCCTGTACATCTCCAAGGCCGCGACCTTCCGCACGCTGGGCGCGCTGCCGACCGACATCATCCTGAAGGGCCTGATCACGGGCTCGGCGGTGATGGCCGGCACCTACGCCGCGCGGCTGCTTCTCGAACGGCTGCACATCGCCACGTTCCAGCGCCTGCTCGACGGCGTGATGCTGGTCTCGGGCGCGACGCTGATCTGGGAGGCCGTACGCTAGCCCGGCTGCGCACCCGGCAGCAGGAGCGCGGCCGAAAGGGTGACGGTGCTGGCGGCCGGATGGCGGTCGCCCTTCGAGAGGCCGCGTTTCGCGCCGCCCTTTAGGGTGAGATTTTTCGCAATAACCTCCAACCCTGCTGGCGCGATGGACTCAGGCCGCAATCGCGAGGTTGCTGTAGCGCGTCAGATGATGTTGCTGGTTGCCGAACATCAGGTCGATCATCGTCAGCCGCTTGAAATAGTGGCTGACCGCGAGCTCGTCGGTAACGCCCATGCCGCCATGCATCTGCACCGCGCTCTGGCCGCAGAACTTGCCCGACTTGCCGATCTGGACCTTGGCGCCCGACGCGGCCTTGCGGCGCACGACCGGATCCTTGTCGTCGATCTTGAGCGTCGCCATCAGCGTCATCGACCGCGCTTCCTGAGCGTTGGTGAAGCAGTCGACCATGCGGTGCTGCAGCACCTGGAATTTGCCGATTGGCACACCGAACTGCTTGCGTGTCTTGATGTACTCGAGCGTGGCAGCGTTGATCGCATCCATGCAGCCGGTGGCCTCGGCACAAAGCGCCACGATCGCGCGGTCCACCGCCTCCTCGACCACGGGGAACGCGCCGTCGACCTTGCCGAGCACCGCGTCGGCGCTGACCGAGACCTTGTCGAAGGTGAGCTCCGAGGCGCGCAGCGCGTCCTGGGTCGGATAGTCGCGACGGGTGATGCCCCTGGCCCTGCCGTCGACAAGGAAGAGCGTCAACCCCTTCTCCTCACGCGCCGAGCCCGCGGTACGGGCGAGCACGACGATGTCGTCGGCAGAGGCGGCGTTGTAGACCACGCCCTTGTGGCCCGAGAGCGACCAGCCGTTGCCTTCGCGGGTCGCCTTGAGCGAGACGTCGGCGAGGTTGTAGCGGCTCTGCCGCTCAAGCCAGGCGAACGCGAACTGCTTCTTGCCCTCGATCATGGGTGCAAGCAGCGCTTCCTTCTGGGCCGCGCTGCCGGCTGCCGCGATCATGCCGCCGCCCAGCACCACTGTCGGCAGGAACGGCTCGAGCACCAAGCCTTTGCCGAACTGCTCCATGACGATCATGGTCTCGATCGGCCCGCCGCCATAGCCGCCGTCCTCTTCCTTGAAGGGCATGCCGAGCCAGCCGAGCTCGGCCATCTGTGTCCAGTTCTCGGGCAGCCAGCCGCGCTCCGTGGCGGCGATCTTGCGGCGGTTCTCGAAGGCGTACTTGTCGCGAACGAAGCGCTCGGCGGCATCCTGGAGCTGTTTTTGCTCGTCGGAAAGGGACAGATCCATCTCACTCCTCCGCATTCTCTCTAGCGCGTTATGCCTTCATATTCCTCTCCCTGGCGAGGGGGAGAGGTTGGGAGAGGGGGTTGTGCACGTTGCTTGACCCCTCTCCTAGCCCCTCCCCGAAGGGGAAAGGAACATGAAAAGATCAGATCACAACCCCAACACCATCTTGGACACGATGTTCTTCTGAATTTCGTTGCTGCCGCCGTAGATGCTGGTCTTGCGCATGTTGAAATAGCGCGGCGCGGCGGGCGGTGCATGGTCCGGGCCGATCGGCGTCTCGTTGGTGTTCTGGAACAGCATGCCGGGCTGATAGGGCTGGGCATATTCGCCGACTGCCTCCATCGCGAGCTCGGCGATGCGCTGCTGGATCTCCGAGCCGCGGATCTTGAGTGTCGAGACCTCGGGTCCCGGTGCGCCGCCCAACGCCATGGTCGAAAGCGCGCGCAGCTCGCTCATTTCGAGCGCCTGCACCTGCAGATCGATGTCGGCGATCCTGGCCGCGAAGGCCGGATCCTCGGCAAGGGTGCGGCCGTCCTGCGGCTCGGCGCGCGCGATGTCACGCAAGGACCGCACACCGCGCTTGGAGGCGGGTACCTCGGCGATGCCCAGCCGCTCGTTGGCCAGCAGGAACTTGGCGCAGGTCCAGCCCTCGCCCTCCTTGCCGATGCGGTTAGCGACCGGGATCTTCACGTTGTCAAAGAACACGTCGTTCACGTGGTGGGCGCCGTCCATCATGATGATGGGCCGCACCGTCACGCCCGGTGTCTTCATGTCGATCAGCAGGAAGGAGATACCCTCCTGCGGCTTGGCATCGGGATCGGTGCGCACAAGGCAGAAGATCCAGTCGGCCCAATGGGCGAAAGACGTCCAGGTCTTCTGGCCGTTGACGATGTAGTAGTCGCCCTCCCGTACGGCGCGCGTGCGCAGGTTGGCGAGATCGGAGCCGGCACCGGGCTCCGAATAACCCTGGCACCATTGTACTTCCGAGCTTCGGATTCCGGGCAGAAAGCGTTCCCTCTGTTCGTCGCTGCCGAAGGTGTAGATCACCGGTCCGACCATCTTGACGCCGAACGGGATGATGCGCGGTGCCCCCTCCTCGGCCAGGACGTTCTCGAACAGGAAGCGGCGCGTCACGTCCCAGCCCGGCCCGCCATGCTTCTTGGGCCAGGTGTAGGGAAGCCAGCCCTGCCGACCGAGGGCCTGTTGCCATTCGACGTGATCTCCGCGGTCGTAATGCTTGCCGCAGAAGGTCTTGGCCTTGGTCGCGGGCGAGAGGGTCTTGTGCACGAAGTCGCGCACTTCATCGGCGAAGGCCTTGTGTTCGGGTTTCAGTGCCAGGTCCATGGAATGTCGACCACCAATGAAGACTAGGGGAAAGACGTCATCCCGAGCATCGCGAGAGATCTTGGATCAGCGACGCGAAGGATCCCTCGCTTCGCTCGGGATGGCACACGTGCAGTAGTCACAACCCAAGCACCATCTTGCTGATGATGCCTTTCTGGATCTCGTTGCTGCCGCCGTAGATCGTGGTCTTGCGGCTGTTGAAGTAGCGCGGCGCGGCCAGATGCCCGTACTCCGGCCCGACCGGCGCCTCGTTGGTGCCGTGCCAGAGCAGGCCCGGCAGGTAGGGCGCCGCATATTCGCCGACCGCCTCCATCGTGAGCTCGGTGATTCGCTGCTGGATCTCCGAACCTCTGATCTTGAGGCCGGAGACTTCCGGCCCGGGCTGCCCGCCCTGCGCCATCTGGGACAAGACGCGCAGCTCGGTGAATTCCAGCGCCGTCACCTGGATCTCGAGGTCGGCGATCTTCTCGGCGAAGCCCCGGTCCGCAATCAGGGGTTTGCCGTTCTCCTGTTCGGCGCGGGCAATGTCCTTCAGCGCCTCGACGCCGCGCTTGGATTGCGGCACGGCGGCGATGCCCAGCCGCTCGTTGGCGAGCAGGAACTTGGCGCAGGTCCAGCCCTCGTTCTCCTTGCCCACGAGATTGGCGACGGGAACCTTCACATTGTCGAAGAAGACTTCGTTCACCTCGTGCCCGCCGTCCATCATGATGATGGGCTTCACGGTGATGCCCGGCGTGTTCATGTCGATCAGCAGGAAGGAGATGCCCTCCTGCGGCTTGGCCTTGGGATCGGTCCGCACGAGGCAGAAGATCCAGTCGGCCCAGTGACCCATCGTGTTCCAGGTCTTCGAGCCGTTGACGATGTAGTGGTCGCCCTGCTTCTCCGCCTTGGTGCGCAGGCTGGCGAGATCGGAGCCCGAACCCGGCTCGGAATAACCCTGGCACCACCACACCGTGCTTTCGCGGATCGCCGGCAGGTACTTCGCTTTCTGCTCGTCGTTGCCGAAGGTATAGATCACCGGCCCGACCATCTTGGTGCCGAACGGGATGATGCCCGGCGCATATTCCTCGGCGCACACATTCTCGAAGATGTAGCGCTCGGCCGGCGTGAAGCCCGGGCCGCCGTGCTTCTTCGGCCAGGTGTAGACCAGCCAGCCCTTCTTCCCGAGCGCCTGCTGCCAGCGCATGTGGTCGTCGCGGTCGAGGTGCTTGCCGTTCTTCACCTTGTCACGGAGGTCAGGCGGCAGATTGGCCTTCACGAAGGCGCGCACTTCGTCGGCGAATTTCTGCTCTTCCGCGGTGAAAGCGAGATCCATGTGCCCCTCCCGGGCGCGGCATGATGTGAGCCGGAGTTTAGCGGCCGACCCGCTTCGGACAAGCGCCGGGATACCGGCTGGCGGCTCGTACCGCCGCGACGCGGAATGTCTTTCCGTAGAAAATCCGGACGGAAAGGCGTCGAAGCGCCCTGTGACACGGTCGAGTATGATCGATCCCAACTTTGCCGGATCCGAGCTCGGGATGATCGACATATCGGCTTCAGGACGCTCCCTCCCCCTCCTCCCTGTCACCGTCGTCGTCTTCATCGCCTTCCTCACCATGGGCCTGGCGCTGCCCGTCCTGCCGCTCCACGTCCACCATACGCTGGGCATGGGCGAGGCGGTGGTGGGTGTCGTTGCCGGAGCGCAGTTCGCGGCGGCTTTGCTGTCGCGCATTCAGGCCGGCATCCTGGCGGACACCCGGGGTGCCAAGAGATCGACTCAAGTGGGCTTGCTGGCCGCCGCGCTGTCCGGCCTCGTCTACTACGCTTCGCTCCTGTTGCTTCAGGCTCCCGTCGCTTCGGTCGTCGTGTTGATCGTCGGACGGCTGCTGATCGGCTGTGCCGAGAGCTTCATCGTCACCGGCACCCTGACCTGGGGTGTCGCGCTGGTCGGACCGCAAAACGCCGGCAAGGTGATCGCCTGGGTGGGCATTGCCATGTATGCGGCCTACGCGGTCGGCGCCCCGGTCGGAGTCTACATCTACGCGCGCCACGGTTTCTGGGGCATCGCGGGCGCCACGGTGCTGGTACCGCTGATCGCCCTCGCCTGCATGCTGCCTCTGGCGCCGGTCGCGCCGCCCGCGGCGCGTCGTCCGCCCTTCTACAAGGTGATCGGCGCGGTCTGGCTGCCCGGCTTGGGGCTCGCCTTCTGCAGTGTCGGCTTCGGCGCCATCACGGCGTTCATCGCTCTGCTCTACTCGAACAAGGGATGGGGCGGCACTTCCCTCGTCTTCACGATCTTCGGCGTCGCCTTCATCGGCGCCCGCATCTTCTTCAGCCATTTGCCCGACAAGATCGGAGGCGCCAAGGTGGCGCTCGTCTGCGTGTTGATCGAGGCGATCGGCCAGTTCCTCATCTGGCAGGCGCCGGTGCCGACCGTCGCCTATCTCGGCGCGGCGCTCACGGGATTCGGCTATTCGCTCGCCTTCCCGGGTTTCGGGGTCGAGGCGGTTCGCGTGGCGCCGCCGCAAAGCCGTGGCATGGCGATGGGCGCCTATGTCGCTTTCCTCGACATCTCGCTCGGTGTCGCCGGTCCCCTGCTCGGTATCGTCGGCCACCACTACACGATTGCCGCGATCTATCTCGTGAGCGGCGTGGTCGTCTTCAGCGCCTCCCTGGTCGCGGCCGCCCTTCTCAGGGCACGATCAGCACCTTCTCTGCCTTGAGCTTGTCGATCTCGGCGTCGCCCAGGCCTGCCTCGCGCAGAACCTCGACGCCGTCGCCGCCGAGTCGCGGAGCGTGGCGGCGGTACTCGACCTTGGTCTTCTCGAAATCGAGCGGGCTTGCGAAGGTCTTGATCGGGCCTTCGCTCGGATGCTCACGCTCGGTGAAGAAGCCGATCGCCTTGAGGTGCGGATCCTCCAGGAGCTGCTCCATCGAGTTCACCGGCATGGCGGGGATGTCGGCCTTGTCGAAAGCCTCCAGCCATTCCGCCGTGGAACGATGCTCGAGAAGCGAGGCAAGGACTTGGTAGAGCTCGCTGAAGTGCTTGGCCCGCTCGCCGCGGTCGATGAATCGCTGCTCCCTGGCGAGATCGGGCCGGCCGGCGAGCTCGAAGAAGGTGATCCAGTGCTGGTCGGTGTAGGGCAGCGCGCAGATATAGCCGTCCCTGGTCGGGAACGGATGGCGATACTTGTTGATGATGCGGTCGTAGCCCATGTCGCCGCGCTCGGGCGTCCAGGTGGCACCGAACAGATGCTCGGTGAGCCAGAACGCGGCGAGCGTCTCCAGCATCGGCACCTCGATCATCTGGCCCTCGCCGGTGCACTTGCGATGATAGAGCGCGCCCAGCACGGCGATGCAGAGATGCAGGCCGGTGGTCTTGTCGGCCACCAGGCTCGGCATGAACTTGGGCGGTAGGCCGTCGACCCGGCTCTGCAGCGACGCCGCGCCGCTCACGCCCTGCACCAGATCGTCGAAGGCAGGCTTGTGGCCGTAGGGGCCGCGGCGCGCGTAACCCAGCGAATAGGCGTAGACGATCGAAGGATTGACCTTCTTCAGGTCCTCGTAGCCCAGCCCCAGCCGCTCGATCGCGGACGGACGGCTGTTGTGGATGAAGAGGTCGGCCGTCCGGACCATGCCCTTCAGGATCTCGACGGCCGCCGGCTTCTTGAGATCGAGACAGATCGAGCGCTTGTTGCGGTTGGCCGCCATGTAGATCGGCCCCATGTTCTTGTCGCGGCTCATCGAGGCGCCCGATGCACGCAACAGGTCGCCTTCCGGCGGCTCGACCTTGATCACATCGGCGCCCATGTCGGCAAGATGCTGGGTGGCGAAGGGCCCCAACAACACTGCCGTCAAATCGATCACTCTCACGCCCGCAAGCGGTCCCGGCATCTCGTTTCCTCTAGGCGACTCTCGGTCGTTGACGGGATCGTAACCCATCCGATCTTGCACGCCATCAGGATGCGACAACCGGGTTCGCGGAACACGACGGCGACGTCGCGCTCGGCGGAATTCGATCGTGCTGCCTCGATTCTCTGGCATAGGCACTGCCGTTCGGGCATGGTGACCCGACACGGAGTGAGTATCGATGCCCGGAGCGTTGGACGGCCTGCTGGTGGTGAGTGTCGAGCAGGCGGTGGCCGCCCCCTATTGCTCGGCGCGCCTGGCGGACGGCGGCGCGCGCGTGATCAAGATCGAGCGGCCCGAGGGCGATTTTGCACGCGGCTATGACGGGTATGTGCACGGGCTTGCCAGTTATTTCGTCTGGCTGAATCGCGGCAAGCAGTCGGTCGTGCTCGACTTCAAGAAGGAGCACGATCTGGCGTTGCTCCATCGGCTGATTGCCAAAGCGGATGTGCTGATCCAGAACCTCGCGCCCGGTGCGGCCGAGCGCGCGGGCTTTGGCGCGACGGAAATGCGCGCCAGGGACAGGCGCCTCATCACTGTCGACATCTCGGGCTACGGCGACCACGGGCCCTACAAGGATCGTCGCGCCTACGATCTTCTGGTGCAGGCCGAAAGCGGCATGGCCTCGATCACCGGCACCGAGCATGCGCCGGGACGGATCGGCGTTTCCGCGACCGACATCGGCACCGGCATGTACGCGCATGCCGCCATCCTCGAGGCACTGCTGGCGCGCGCGAAGACGGGTGACGGCCGCACAATCTCGGTGTCGCTCTTTTCGTCCATGGCGGAGTGGATGAGCGTGCCGCTGCTCGCCAGGGACTACGCTGCCTATGACTGGCCGCGGCTCGGCCTCACCCATCCCACCATCGCTCCCTATGGCGTCTATTCGACCGCCGACAAGGTGCCGGTGCTGATCTCGATTCAGAACGATCGCGAGTTCACGCGGCTCTGCGAAGGCGTCCTCGACCGGCCGGGCCTCGATCGCGATCCCCACTTCGCCACCAACAAGGCGCGCAATGCACGGCGCGACGAGACCAATTCCATCGTGCAGCAGAGCTTCGGCGCCCAGCGCTTTGCCGATCTCGCCGCGCGCCTCGACGCCGCCCAGATCGCCTGGGCGCGTGTGAGTTCGGTGGCCGATCTCTCGCAGCATCCGCAGCTCAGGCGCATCCGCTTTGACACGCCGAACGGCGAGGTCTCGCTGCCGGCGCTCGCCGCCTCCTATCCCGGCGAGCCCAGACGATTGGGCGATTTGCCGGCGCTCGGCCAGCATACCGAACAGGTGCGGCGCGAGTTCGCCGCTTGACCGGCCGCTGGTCGACCGCGGTCCGGCTTTCGGGCTTCGGTGCCGGTTACTTCTTCGCCGCCGGCGCCTTCATGAGTTACTGGCCGGTATGGCTGCGCGATCGTGGCATAGCGGACGCTGAGATCGGCACCCTGTTCATGGCGCGCCAGTTCGTGAGCGTCGGCGCCACCCTCGCCATCGGCTTCCTTGCCCATCGCATCGGCAACATGCGCGGCATGCTGCTGGCGCTGAGCGTCGCCGCGGTCGTGATGATGGGAGCCTATCAGCTCTCCCATACCTTTCTCGCCCTGCTGCTGGTCGGATTGATCTGGGGCGCCGTCTGGTCGCCCACCATGGCGCTCTATGACGGCATACTGGTGAACGAGACACGGGCGCGTGGCCTGATCTACGGCCAGCTCCGCGTATGGGGCTCGGTAGCCTTCATTCTCGGAACGGTGCTCTGCGGCGTCGCCGTGCAGCATTTCGGACCGCCCTGGGTCCTCTATGTCGGGCTCGCCGGCATCCTGCTGCTCGCGCCCTTCGCCTTCGTCCTGCCGACCGCCGAAAGCCATCCGATCGGCGCGGCGCGGCACGCCCCGTTCGGCATTTTCGATCTCTTCCGCTCGCGTCCTTTCCTGCTGTTCATGATCGCGGCTGGCTTCTGCCAATCGAGCCATGCGGTCCTCTACAGCTTCGGCACGCTCACGTGGCGCGCTGCCGGCATCGACGACGTGACGATCAGCCTGCTGTGGGGCGAGAGCGTCGCCGTCGAGATCCTGATGATGATGGCAAGCGGCCGGCTGCTGCAGAAGATCGGCGTGACGGGCATGATCGGCTTCGGTCTCGCCTGCGGCCTTGTGCGCTGGACCGGTCTCGCCTTCACCACCGATCTGCTCGCGCTCGTGTTCCTGCAGGCGCTGCACGCGGGCACCTTCGCCGCCTGCCACCTCGGCGCCATGGCCTTCATCCAGCGCGCGCTCCCCTCATCAGGCGTGGCGCTGGGACAAAGCCTCTACTACGCGCTCGGCACCGGCGCGACGCAGGCCGTTATCTACCAGTTCGCAGGGCTTCTCTATGCCCGCTTCGGCCAGCACGCCTTCCTCGGCATGACCGCCATCAGCGCCGTCGGCCTGGCCTCTCTCCTGATGCTGTCGAAGACATGGAAGGGCGAGATGCTGGTTACTGCTGATCCGGACCGCGGGCTTCCACCTCGCTCATGAGAGCCGAAGGCTCGCGTTCCAAGGGATCAACGCGACCGGCCTCTGGCCGTGACCGGCCATATGTCGACCAGCGTGTCGCCCTTCACCACATGGTAGCTTTCGTAGAGGTTCACGGTCGGGTCGCAATGCGGCGGGATCAGGATCACCTGCTCGCCATGGCCCGGCGCGGCCCTGCCTTCCGGCGCTATCACCGCCAGATGCTCGTCGCCCATGAAGCGGGTCGTCGAGCCCGGGGCAGCGCCGCTCAGGATCTGCGGCGGACCCTTCTCGGTCGCCATCGCCTTCAGGCCGGCATCGACCGTCGCCATGCCCTGCTTGTTGGCGCTCACCACGCGTGCGTCGATCTGCAGTGCCTGCTCGAAGGTGGGCTTGTCGAGCCCGCGCAGGTCGCAGACATTGTAGTCGTGATCCATGAACACGTAGGAGCCGACCTGCAGCTCGGTGAAGATGCCGAGCTTGGCGTCGATGAAATGTGTGCCTGTGCCGGAGCCGGTAACGATCGGGGGCGTCAATCCCGCCGCATCGAGCCTGGTCAGGATGCCTTTTAGATATTCCGTGCGTTCCTCGATCGCCGCCTTGCGCTGGGCGAAGTCCTTTATGTGCTGGTGGCTGCCGCAATAGAACTGCACGCCGGCATATTTCAGCGATCGGAGGTTGGCGACCTTTTGCACCAGCTCGACCACGCCCTCCGGCGTGGCGGCGCCCGTCCGATGCATGCCGGGGTCGATGTCGACCACCACCGCCAGCGGCTTGCCGCTCTTCGACGCGGCGGCGGCCAGCCCCTCGACATTCGCCGGATGGTCCACCACGACCATGAGATCCTTCATCCTGCCGTTCAGCTCGACGAGCCGCGCGATCGCCTGGGGCGTCACGACCGGCGAGGTGACGTGCAGGCCCTCGACGCCCTGCTCGGCCAGCGCCTCGGCCTCGCCGAGCTTGGCGCAGCAGACGCCGAGTGCGCCGGCCGCGATCTGGCGCCTGGCGATATCGGCCGATTTGTGGGTCTTGGAGTGCGGACGCAGCTTCACGTTGTGCGCCTTCGCAAACGATGCCATCTCGGCGATGTTGCGGTCCAGCATGTCGAGGTCCAGCACCAGCGCCGGCGTGTTCAGCGACCGGCGCGAGCCTTGCTGGCCGATAAGGTGACGATGAAGGCGCTCGGCCTCGCTCATGGCTTCCTCGCAGACTGGAGGTTGCGCACGACCATCGCTTCGCCCGTCGTGCCGCGATTGACGCCGGCGCTCTTCATGAAGGTGTTGTCCGCGCCGGTGCCCCAGAGCGCGATGCCCTGCGCCAGCAGGCCGCCATCGACCTTGATCGTCTCGCCGGTGATGAAGCGCGCCTCGTCCGAGCACAGGAACGCGGCCACGTCGGCGATGTGCTCGGGCTCGCCGCGATCGGGCCACGGCTGCTGCTTGAACTGCTTCTCGTATTTTTCCGGCCGGCCGCGATGGACCAGCGGCGTCGAGATGACGCCAGGTGCGATGCCCACGACGCGGATGCGATCGGGGCCCAGCTCGGCCGCGACATTCTCGATCAGGCTGATCACCGCCGCCTTGGCCGCGGAATAGGCATGGCTGCCGCCGCCGCCCACCATGCCGGCGATCGAGGCCGTCACCAGGATCACGCCGCCATCGCCATGCTTCTTCATCGCCCGCGAGGCGTGCTTCATGCCGAGGAACACCGAGCGCGTCAGCACGGCGAAGGTGTAGTCCCAGTCCTCGACACTTGTTTCGGCGATCGGCCCGAAGGCGCCACCCACGCCGGCATTGAGATAGGCGATGTCGAGCCGGCCGAAGCGCTCCTGGGCGGCAGCGATGGTGGCCGAGACGTCGCTCTCCTTCGCCACGTCGCAGCGGACGAAGGAGAGGTCAGCGCCGTGCCCCTGCGCCCTGGCGACTGAAGCCGTCTCCGCGCCGTTGTTCTCGTTGAGGTCGGCAACGACAACCTTGGCGCCGTCGGCCAGAAACCGCATGACCGTCGCGCGGCCCATGCCGCTGGCGCCGCCCGTCACGATCGCCACCTTGCCTCGAAGCTTGCTCATTCGATTTCGCCCTCCGAGCCCATGGTGGAGTTGCGCCGCGCAAGCGGCAAGCCTAGCGTTTCGCAAAAGCTTCGAGGAGCCGTCAGGATGAAGTTCGGCCTGTTCTACGAGATCTCGATTCCGCGCCCGTGGACTCCGGAGAAGGAGCGCACCGTCTACAACAATTGCCTCGAGCAGGTGAAGCTGGCCGACGAGCTGGGCTTCGACCACGTCTGGGCGGTCGAGCATCACTTCCTCGAAGAGTACTCGCACTGCTCGGCGCCGGAGCTTTTCCTGACCGCCTGCGCCATGCTCACCAAGCGCATCCAGGTCGGCCATGGCATCGTGGTCTGCGTGCCGGAGTTCAACCATCCGATCAAGATTGCCGAGCGCACTGCGACACTTGATCTTCTCTCCGGTGGTCGTCTGCATGTCGGCACCGGCCGTTCCGCCACCTGGACCGAGCTCGGCGGCTTTCGCGCCAATCCCGATACGACCAAGAAGAGCTGGGACGAGTTCGTGCGCTGCCTGCCGAAGATGTGGATGCAGGAGACTTTCTCTTATCAGGGCGAGTTCTGGTCGATGCCCGAGCGCACCATTTTGCCGAAGCCCTATCAGAAGCCGCATCCGCCGATGTGGGTCGCGGTCACCAGTCCCGGAACGGAGATCGACGCCGCCGAGCGCGGGCTCGGCAGCCTCGGCCTTTCCTTTGCAGGCTTCGAGGAGCAGGAGAAGAAGATCAAGGAGTACCGGCGGCGCATCAAGACCTGCGAGCCGGTTGGCGCGTTCGTGAACGAGCAGGTCGCGACGACCAACTTCCTGTTCTGCCACGAGGACGAGAAGGTGGGAGTCGAGATGGGCAAGAAGCTCGGCAACACCTTCAATTACCTTGCGACGCAGCTCATCTCCACACGCGAGGTCTTCTCCTCGCCTTCCTACCAGTCGCTGGGGCTGCTGCCGGCGTTGCGCCGTGCTGCCACCGGCCCCGACGCCTCCGAGCAGCAGACCGAAGGCATGGCTTATGGCGATCCCGCCCGCATCGTCCGCGCGGTGAAGAAGTGGGAGTCGCTCGGGGTCGACTGCATCAACTTCATCCTGAATGCCAACGAAGTCGTGCCGCAGGAGCAGGTGATGGCGAGCCTGCGTCTCTTCGCCAGGGAAGTAATGCCGGTCTTCGCCAAAAGGCCGGCCAACGTCGCGGCGGCGGAGTAGGACGATGCCTCTTTATGGAACGCTCGACATCACGCAGTCGTCCGCGCGCCTGCCGACCCTCGCCCATCTCGACACCGAAGCCTGGACACTGCCCAAGGCCGAGACGATGCAGCTCCTGATCGAGGTGCCGCGCGCCTCGACCGACGGACTGTTGCCCAAGGCGATGCATCCGGCGCTGCCGTCCTATGTAATTTTAGCCGTGGCGCGCTATCCCGAGAGCCCGACCGGACCGTTCAATCTCGCGATGCTGCGTCTGGGCAGTCGCGCCGGGGCTCATCCGCGCGGTTTCCTTCTGGGCGCGGTGGCGAGCAGCGATACGGCAGCGAAGGAATTGCGTGCCCGCTGGGGCTTCCCGGTCGAGACCGGCGAGGTGAAGTTCCTGCGTCGCCATGATCGCGTCATGGCCACCGTGAAGAAGGGGACAGACACCATCCTCGATTGCGCGCTGGTCAATCCGCAGCCCGTCGCCGGCAGCGACGTGCAGTACATCAACTGGGTAACGGCGGCGAACGCACCGCTCGACGGCGCCATCCAGCCGCTCCTGATACAGGTCGATCCGAAATACACCTTCTACAGGGCCGATCGCGGCGAGCCGCAGGTGAGCACCTTCGACGCCACCGCGTGGAACGCTCCCGGCCTTCAGCTTGCCGGCCCGATCATCGGCACCTGCTGTACCGTCGATACCGACCTGCCGCGCATCCGCTTCGTGATGGATCCGCTGAAGCCGGTGTTCCTGGGCACGCGGCGCATTCGCGAGTCGCGCGCAGACGAGTAGCGCGCATGCCTCGCAGAGCATCTGCGACAAAAGTTCGTATTGCGATATTGCGAGGGGCGAAACGAGGCCTATAGTTCCGGTACACGAAAGTACTACAGGGAGGCGTTACCATGAGCGTAGCAACGGCCCTGTCGGGCCCGTTACCCGAAGCCGAACACCGCGCACAGCTTCGCAAGGCGGTGATTGCCAGTGCCATCGGTACAACCATCGAGTGGTACGATTTTCTGCTTTACAGCACCGTGACCGGCCTGGTCTTCGGCAAGCTGTTCTTCCCGCACTCGGACCCGCTGGTCGGCGTGCTCGAGGCATTTGCGATCTATACGGTGGGATTCATCGCCCGGCCCATCGGAGGCGCCCTCTTCGGACACTTTGGCGATCGCATCGGCCGCAAGGCGACACTGATTGCGACGCTGCTCATCACCGGCCTTGCGACTTTTGCTGTCGGCCTTGTTCCGACTTATGAGTCGATCGGCATCTGGGGCGCGGTGGTTCTGACCATCATCCGCTTCATCCAGGGAATCGGGGTCGGCGGCGAATGGGGCGGCTCGGTCCTGCTGTCGATGGAATGGGCGCGTACCAACCAGCATCGTGGCTTCATCACCTCGTGGCCGCAACTGGGCGGGCCTGCCGGGCTGCTTCTGGCAAACGTCGCCGTACTCGCCTTCAGCGCGGTCTCCGGTGACCAGTTCCTGGTCTGGGGCTGGCGCATTCCGTTCTTGCTGAGCATCATCATGGTCGGCGTCGGGCTCTACATCCGGCTCGGTATCCTCGAGACGCCGGCGTTCCAGAAGATCCTGAACGAGAATCGCGTCGAGCGCGCACCCGTCGTCGAGGTGCTGAAGCGGCAGCCCAAGCAGGTCTTCCTGTCGATGTTCGCGCGGACCGCCGAACAGGCACCCGCCTACATCTACCTCGCGTTCGTGTTCGCTTATGGCACGCAGGTGCTGCATCAGCCTCGCGATTTCCTGCTGACGGCGCTGATCACCGCCGGCGTGATATCGTTGTTCACCATCCCGATCTCGGGAGCGCTGTCGGATCGCTACGGCCGCAAGCGCATTTACCTCATCGGCTCGGTTCTCACCGGCATCTTCGGCTTTGTCTATTTCGCAATGCTGGACACGATGGTCCCTGGCTGGATTTTCCTCGGTATCGTCCTGTCCTTCGTCCCGCACGATCTGATGTACGGGCCGCAGGCCGCGCTGATCGCCGAGGGCTTCACGCCGAGGCTGCGCTATAGCGGCTCTTCGATCGGCTATCAGCTCGCCTCGGTCACCGCCGGCGGCCCGGCCCCGTTGATCGCGACGGCGCTGTTCGCCGCCTACCGTACCGGTTACGCCATCGCGATCTACATCGCGATCTGCGCCATTGTCAGCATCATCGCCACCGTGATGATGCCCGATCACACCAACAAGGACATCTCGGAAGAACACGCCTAGCGACGCGCAACATTGCGCATGCAGCCCGCCGGACCTGTGTCCGGCGGGCATTTTCATGGCCGGCGTGCTCCTGCTACGCTCGCTGAACACAGCAGCGAGGGGCGCCCCAATGAAGATCGGAGTCTTTGCCACCTTCATGTCGCCGCTGGCGACGCCGCAGATGATCCGAGATTTCGGCCGCCGAGCCGAAGGGGCGGGCCTCGACTCCATCTGGATGGGCGAGCACGTGGCGCTGTTCGACAAGAACACTTACGGCTATCCCGGTTCGAAGGACGGCCGAATCCCGACGCCGCCGGGCGGCGGCATGCTCGATGTCACGGCGACGTTCGGCTTCCTTGCCGCCGCCACCACCAGATTGCGCTTGGGCACCGGCGTCGCGCTCGTGCCGCAGCGCAACCCGGTCTACACCGCCAAGGAGATGTGCACTCTCGACTGGCTGAGCAACGGCCGGCTCGACTTCGGCATCGGCGTCGGCTGGAACAAGGAGGAGGTCGAGGCCTGCGGCTATCGCTGGGAGGACCGCGGCGCGCGCTGCGACGAATTCATGGAGGTGATGCGGCGCCTATGGACGGAGCCGGTCGTCGATTTCGCGGGCAAGTGGGTGAAGTTCGAGACCATGCGGCTCGATCCCAAGCCGATCCAGAAGCCGTATATCCCGATCATCGTCGGCGGCTACGCCGACGCCGCCTTCCGGCGCGCTGTCGAGTTCGGCGCCGGCTGGTACGGCTTCAACCTCGATCCCGCGCGCACCCGAGGCATGCTCGACAAGCTCGATGGCGCTTTCGCGAAGGCCGGCCGCACGCGCGGCAAGGATTTCCAGATCATCATCACGCCACCGATGGCGATGGCGATGGACGCGATGCAAGGCTACGCCGAACTCGGCGTCGACCGTGTGATCGTCAATCTCGGCGGCCAGAAGCCCGAGCAGGTGGACAAGCGCCTGCCCGAGATCGCCTCGCTGGTGAGGAAGGCGGCGTAGCGCCCGTGCGCCTCGAGACGCTGCTGCCGCTCGGCAAGGTCGATCCGGGGCTGCGGGCGCCCGAGGTGCCGCTCGATCTCGGCTCGGTGGGCCGCGATGCCCGGCTGCTGGACGAACTCGGCTACGACGGCCTGGTCGTCGAGGAAACCAAGGACGACCCGTTCGTCCTGATGGCGCTGGCCGCCGAGGCGACACGAAAGCTGAAACTCGGCACCTCGGTCGCGATCGCCTTTCCACGCAGCCCGACCGTGACCGCGCTCAGCGCCTGGACGATCCAGAAGCTGAGTCATGGCCGCTTCACGCTCGGTCTCGGCACGCAGGTTAAGGCGCATATCGAGCGGCGCTACGGCCTGCCCTGGTCGCCGGCCGGACCGTGGATGCGCGAGTATGTCGGGGCCGTGCGGGCCGTCTGGAACTGCTGGCAGAATGGCGCCTCACTCGATGTGAAGGGCGAGCACTACAACATCAATCTCGTGGTGCCGCTGTTCAATCCCGGACCGATCGAGCACCCGGACATCCCGATCCACGTCGCGGCGGTGAACTCGGTGATGTGCCGCGTGGCCGGCGAAGTCGCCGACGGCATCCGGGTCCATCCGGTCTGCACGCCCTGCTACATCGAGAAGATCATGCTGCCGGCCGTGCGCGCGGGCGCGGCGAAGAGCGGCCGCTCGCTCGAGGCGTTCCAGCTCTGCATGAAGCCGCTGGTCGCGGCCGCCGCGACGGAGGCGGAACTGGTCCCCAAGGTGCGCGACGCCCGGGCCCGCATCTCCTTCTATGCCTCGACGCCGCAATATCGCGCGGCCTTCGATCATCTCGGCCTCGGCGAGCTCGCCGACCGGCTGAAGCTCCTGTCGCGCGCCCAGCGCTGGGAGGAGATGCCGCAGCACATCACCGACGACGTACTGCATACTTTCGTCACCATCGGTACCTATGACACGATTGCCAAGAAGCTGTGCGACCGGTTCGCCGTGGTCACGCATTGCGAGTTCTCGATCGCGGTCAGGAACGATGCCGACAGGGAATGCCTGCGCGAGCTTGCCAGGACGATCCAGGCGCAGCCGATGGACCGGGCGCGCCAGATGATCGTGGGCGATACTGTCTGATCGACAGTAGCGCGGCTAACGCGCCACGGGTCGCGTGGCTGCGCTGAAGCGCTGTCGGCGCAGCTCGACGCGCGGATCGTCCATCTGCTCCGCGCGCCCCTCGGGCACCCAGGCGTCGCGACCGGGCACGTAGTTCCGGTTGGTTTGCACCGGATTGCGATTGACGAGCGGCCGGGCATAGAGCGGGTTGCGCATGCTGCGGACCTCGTGCTCGATCTCGAACAGCTTCCGGCCGCTCTCCGGGTCGACGATGTCCTGGAAGCGATATTGATGCTGGTTGCTCTCTTCCGTGAGGAGGTGGCGCTCGAGAAGCTGGCGGTGGGGACCCGAGAAGTTTGCGACGTATACCTGGATATGATGGCCGTCGTAGGCCTCCGGGTCGGCATCGGTCTCTCGAAACACGAGCTCCTGCCCCATGCCGACCGAGACATGCGCCGCGGGTGCCGCGCTCGCCCCATCCACCCGGGCCATGGTTCCGAACACGCGGCGATAGAACTCGGCGATGCCCTTGGCCGCGCCGCCGGGCACGTCGAACTCGACGTAGGCCATGCCCAGCTCCATGCCGTCGAAGCGGGGCGACGGGCTGTGACAGAGGACGCGATTGCCCCAGGGGCAGGTCGTCTCGACATGGTCGGCGCGCTCGGCAAAGGTGAATTGTGTTCCCGCCAGCGCCTTGCTCATCCTGCTCAGCCGCTGCAGGAGGCCTTCGCGATCCGGCACGACGAGGCCGACCCGGCCGCGCAGCCGCTGCGCCTTGCCTGTCGGCAGATGGAACTGGCTCCGCCCGACATTGACCCACATGTTGTCGACGCTGGTCATCATGTACGGATCGCGGGTCAGGCCGAGGCCGCTCATGTAGAAGAGCGTCGCCAGCGTCTGGTCCTCGACCTGCACATTGACGTGCTCCAGGGCGACGATATTGCCGAGATCCTCCGCGCTGCGGTCGTATTGCCTGGCCATCGCTTGCCTCCGTTCGATCGCCCGGACATTCTAGCGCGTTCCCGGCGGGAAAGTTGCGTCGCCGGGCACGAACATCGCCATGGAAGAACCGGTTGCCAGGGAGAGGAACATGATCTTCGAGATGCGCACCTATCTGTTGAAGCCCGGCACCGTTCCCCAGGCCGAGGAAGCGTTCGCCGCCGCCCTGCCCGGCCGCGTCAAGCTCTCGCGTCTGGCGGGCTTCTGGCGGACCGAGGTGGGCACACTCAACCAGATCATCCATATCTGGCCCTACAAGGACGTGAACGAGCGCGACCGCATCCGGGCCGAGGCGGTCGATAAGAAGGTCTGGCCGCCCAAGATCGCCGACTTCATCCTGGAGATGGAGTCCAAGATCCTGCATCCCGCTCCCTTCTCGCCCCACTTCGAGCCGGGCGAGCACGGCAGCCTTTACGAGTTCCGCACCTACACCTATGGCCCGGGCGCCATCCCCAAGGTGATCGAGGAGTGGACGCCGCGCATCAAGGAGCGCACCAGCGTCTCGCCGCTCGTCTTCGCGGGCTTCACCGATATCGGCGCCCTCAACCAATGGGTCCACGTCTGGGCCTACAGGAACATGGGCGAGCGCGAGCGCCTGCGTGCCCAGGCAATGAAGTCGCCCAACTGGCCGCCGCCGCGGCATCCCAGCGTCAGCCGCCAGCAAAGCACCTTCGCCGTCCCGGCGGCTTTTTCGCCGCTGCGCTGATCGAGCCGCGGCGTCCTCGTCCGGCAAAAAGAAGACGCGCCATGACCGTTACCATCCGCCAGGTCGGCCCCTGCTTCGCCGGCGAGGTCGATGGACTGGATATGCGCGAGCCTCTGACTTCGGACCAGGCGGCGGCAATCCATGCCGGCATGGACCGGTACGCCGTGTTGGTGTTCCGTGATCAGAACATCGACGACGCGCAGCAGCTCGCCTTCACGCGACGCCTGGGCGACATCGAACACGCCATCGGAACGAGTCTGCGCGCCGCGGCTGATTATCGATTGCCCACGACCTTCGCTGACGTGTCCAACCTCGACCGGGGCAACAGGCCATTCGCGCGCGATGATCGCCGGCGCCTGTTCGCCATCGGCAATCGCCTGTGGCACTCGGACAGCTCGTTCAAGGCGACCCCGGCGAAGTACTCGTTGCTGCGCGCGGTGAGCATCCCCTCGCGAGGCGGCGATACACAGTTCGCCGACATGCGGGCGGCCTACGACGCGCTGGACGAGGAGACCATGGCCGAGGTGGAAGACCTGGTGTGCGAACACTCACAGATGTTCTCGCGTCAGCTCATCGGGTTCTTCGATTTCACCGATGAGGAACGCGAACGGTTCAAGCCGGTCCGGCAGCGGCTGGTCCGCGCCCATCCGGTCACCGGCCGCAACTCGCTTTACCTCTCGAGTCATGCCGGAAGCATCGTTGGCTGGCCGATTCCGGAAGCGCGCGCCTTTCTGCGCGATCTGATCGAGCACGCCACGCAGCGCGAGTTCGTCTACACCCACAAATGGCGCGTCGGCGATCTGGTGATGTGGGACAATCGCCAGACCATGCATCGGGCGCGGCCCTTCCCCGCCGATGAGCCGCGCGACATGCGCCGCACCACGCTGGCCGGCGATGGTCCCACGGTCGCGCACGCAGCATAGGGAGGACGACATGCCGCTTACCGCCAAGTACCTCTTCGTCGTCAGCATGGATGTGGCGAAAGAGAAGGAAGCGCTGTTCAACGAGGTCTACGACACCGAGCACATACCTCTCCTGAAAAAGGTGCCGGGCGTGGGAGCGGTCACCCGTCTCAAGACCGAGCCCGCGGCTTTCAACGTCGGCGGCGAACGCAAGGTGCTGGATGGCAGCGGCCAGGCGAGCTACGTGGCGATCTACGAGATCGACAGTCCCGACGTGCTGCTGAGCAAGGAATGGGCAGCGGCTGCGGAAAAAGGCCGATGGCCGAGCGAGGTCCGCCCCTTCACCTCCAATCGCCGGCACATCTTGCGCAAGGTGATCTGAGGCCGTGCAGATCGGCTTCAACCTGCCGAACTCGGGTCCGCTTTCGGCGGTTGCCGCCATGACGCAGATCGCCACCGAAGGCGAGGCGATGGGCTTCGACTATCTCACGCTCACCGATCACATCGTGCTGCCGGATGCGAAGGTGCCGGGCTACCCCTATTCGGAGACCGGCTCGTTCTACGAAGAGGCGCCGACCGAACGGCATGAGCAGTTGATCGGCATGGCATACATCGCCGCCAAGACCTCGCGCATCCGGCTTGTCGCTGCGGTACTGGTCGTGCCGCACCGCCCGGCGGTGCTCGCCGCCACGATGCTCGCCACGCTCGATGTCCTGTCGGGCGGCCGGCTGGTTGTCGGTGTCGGGGCGGGCTGGCTCAGGACCGAATTCGACGCCGTTGTCGCCACGCCCTTCGCCGAGCGCGGTGCGGTGACCGACGAATATATCGACGCCTGCCGTCTCCTGTGGACGGAGGCACGGCCATGCTTCGCCGGCCGCTACACGAAGTTCGACGGCATCGTTCTGGAACCCAAGCCGATCCAGCGGCCGCATCCGCCGATCTGGGTCGGTGGCGAGGGCGGTCCCGCCGTTCGCCGCGCCGCCCGCGTCGGCGACGCCTGGTATCCGATCGGCAGCAACAATCGGCATCTGCTCGACACCCTGCCCCGGCTGCGCGCCGGCATCGCGCGTTTGCGCAACGCGACCGTCGCGGCCGGCCGCGACCCGAGCTCGGTCGGAGTCTCCTATCGCGTGAAGCGGTATGGCGAGGCCGTGCCGCCGCGCGCCTCGGACGGCGAACGGCGGTTGTTCTCGGGCAGCGACGCCGACATCGCAGCCGACTTCCGCGCCCTGCGCGATTCAGGCGTCACGGCGATCGACATCGATTTCGGTCGCCCCGATGCCGCGGTCATGCTCGCCGAAATGCGCAGGTTCCGGTCCGCCGTGATCGCGAAGATCTGACTCCGACGACCTAGTGCACGGGATCGAGGACGACGACCGGGATCTCGCGTGCGCCGGCCTTCTTCTCATAGTCGGCGTAGGGCGGATAGAACGAGACCGCCTGGTCCCACAGCCGCTTGCGTTCGTCGCCGGTCGCCGTGCGCGCCCTGGCCTTCATCTTCTTCGTGCCGACCTGGATCTCGACCTCCGGATGGGCCTGCATGTTGCGATACCAGCCGGGATGCTCCGGCGCGCCGCCCTTCGAGGCGATAACGAAGTAGCCGTTGCCGGCCTTGCCGTAGAACAGCGGGAACATCCACTTTTCGCCCGACTTGCGGCCGGTGGTGATGAGCAGCAGCGACGACACAGGTTTGGCCCCGGTCGGAACCTTGTACATGTGTCCTTCCTTGCCGCCGCTCCTCAGATAAAGGTCGGCGTGGTCCTTCATCCATTGCGGCAGGTTCGACGGGAGCTTGGCTTCGGTCATCGCTGTCTCCTCAGTTGATCTCGATCACGTCGGCGCCGCCCTTGTAGAGCCGCTCGACAAGGGCCTTGCGACGTTCGAGGGTGGCGCGCTGGTTGATGTAGCCCTTGTCGGTGATCTCGTGGCCGTCCACTGATGGCGGTTCCTCCATCAGGATCACGCGTTTGATCCGCATCGAGGAGCCGCGGCTTTCCGCATTCATGCGTGCGAGTCCGCTCTTCAGGGTCTCGACCACGGCCGGATGCTCCAGGAGCTCGGCAGTCGAGAGGCGGACCTCGCTATCGCCGACAATAAGCCGGCAGGCGACGAGGTTGGGGAAACCCAGCAGGCCGACATAATCGCGGTCCGGCGCGCAGACGACGGCATCCTGCAGCACCGGCGAGGCGGCCGCGATCGCATTGCTGCGCAGCGTGCCGACCAGCACGAAGGTGCCGCTTGTGAGTTTGAAGTCCTCGACCACGCGGCCGTCAAAGATCAAGCCCTCGTTGGGATCGTCGGGATCGACGAAGCGGGCGGCATCGCCAATCCTGTAGAATCCCTCCTCGTCGAACGCCGCTGCCGTGAGATCGGGTTGCTTGTAGTAGCCGGGAGTCACGATCACGCTCTTCAGACGGACTTCGTAGCGTCCCTCCTCGCCGGTCGGGACGAGCTTGAGCCGGACACCGGGATAGGGCAGGCCGATCAGGCCCACGCGTTCGGAAGCCCAGTGCACGGACGTCGCCGTCGGCGCCGTTTCGGTGGCGCCCCAGCCGGTGATGAAGGGCAGCCGATAGCCGGTGTGCTTCACCGCCAGCGCCTCCATGCGCTCGTAGAGGTCGTGGGGCAGCGTGGCACCGCCATAGGCGAGCGCGCTCAGATTCTTGAAGAACTTCTTCGCCAGCGAATCGTCCCTCTCGAGCGCAGTGGCCAGCATGGCATAGCCCGCCGGCACGTTCGCGAAGGAGGTGGGCGAGATCTCCCGCAGATTGCGCAACGTCTCGTCGAAAAGACCGGGCAACGGCTTGCCGTCATCGATCCAGGTCGTGCCACCCTCCGCGAGATTTCCCTGGAACGTGGCGTTGCCGCCCATCGTGTGATTCCAGGGCAGCCAGTCGAGCGCGACCGGCACGGGGTCGTCCGCTTTGCGCACACGCGCCATCTGGCCCATGGCAATGTTGGCGCACATCATTTCCTGGGTATTGATGACCGCCTTGGGCATACCGGTGCTGCCCGACGTGAACAGGAACTTGCCGATGGTCCCGGGCTCGATGGCGGCGACCGAGCGACCGACGGCGTCGGTCGGCCGGGTCGCGACCAGCTCGCTCCACGGCAGCGATTGCATTTTCGGCGGCGCCTTTTCGACATGGACCAGCAACACGCCCTCCAGGTCGAGAGCGGCCAGCGCCCCGGCATAGATCTCGCCGTTCTGCATGAACACCAGGCCCGGTCGGATCAGGTCGAAGACATGGCGGAGCTTGGCGTGATCCTGGCTCATCACCGAATAGGCCGGCGACACCGGGGCCACCGGGGCGCGCGCCTGCATGGCGGCCATGGCGAGCAGCGCGAACTCGATCGAGTTCGAGGACAGGATCATGACCGGCCTGTCGGGCCCGAAGCCGCGATCGAGCAGCGCCTGGGTGACGGCATCGACCTGTTGCCTCGCCTCGCCATAGGTAACCTTCGTCCAGTCGCGCGAGGGACCGCGTCGCTGCGCCAGCCAGACCCGCTCCGGCGCTTCCGCCGCCCATTTCGCCAGGAACGCCGGCACATGGCGTTCATAGGATTTCAGCTTGTGATTGGACTGCAGGATCGACGTACCGTCCGACCGCCGGTCGAGGCGCACGTCGCGACTCAGGAAGTCGATCGGCTTGAACGGTGCCTGCATAAAGCTGTCCAACGTTTCCTCCGGCTTTTGCCAAGATGTAGGCAGGCCGGCCGCGATTCGGCAAGAAAAGTCGGGCCGCGGCATTGCCCCTGCCCTGAGCGGCGCGACCGCAAGCCGAAACCCGCGCTGCGGCCTGAATGGGCGTTCACATCGCGCGGGATTTCAGCCAGAGTCGGCCAGCACGAAGGGAGACAAGGATGGATTTCGAATACTCCGACCGCACCAAGGCGCTTGTCGAGAAGCTCAACAAGTTCATGGACGAGGTCATCTACCCGGCCGAGCCCGTCTATGAGGAGCAGATGGAGAAGAGCAAGGATCGCTGGCAACTGCCGAAGGTGATGGAGGAGTGCAAGACCGAGGCCAAGAAGCGCGGCCTCTGGAACATGTTTCTGCCGGCCGATCGCAAGACCGGCGACACACACGGCACGATGGGCCTGTCCAATCTCGAATACGCACCGATCTGCGAGGTGCTGGGCCGTTCCTCGCTCGCCTCGGAGGCGACCAACTGCTCCGCGCCCGACACCGGCAACATGGAAGTTTTCGCGCGCTACGCCTCCAAGGAACTGCAGGACAAGTGGCTGAAGCCGCTGCTCAACGGCGAGATCCGCTCCTGTTTCGCCATGACCGAGCCGGCGGTGGCGTCGTCGGACGCGCGCAATGTCGAATGCCGTATCGAGAGCGACGGCGACAACTATGTCATCAACGGCCGCAAGTGGTGGTCGTCCGGCATGGGCGATCCGCGCTGCAAGGTAATCATCCTGATGGGCAAGAGCGATCCCGGCGCGCCGGCCTACCGCCAGCAGTCGATGATCGTCGTGCCGCGCGACGCGCCGGGCATCAAGGTCGTGAAGATGCTGCACGTCTTCGGCTATGACGACGCCCCTCACGGCCATGCCGAGGTGATCTACGACAATGTGCGGGTTCCGAAGGCGAACATCCTGCTGGGCGAGGGTCGCGGCTTCGAGATCGCGCAGGGCCGCCTCGGCCCCGGCCGCATCCATCACTGCATGCGTGCAATCGGCGTCGCCGAGCGCGCGCTCGAGATGGCGATCAAGCGCGCCAAGAGCCGTGTCGCGTTCGGCCAGCGCATCTCCGAGATGGGCGTCACCAAGGCGCATGTCGCGGACATGCGCATGGAGATCGACATGGCGCGCCTGCTGGTGCTGAAGGCGGCCTGGGCGATGGACAAGTTCGGCAACAAGGAGGCCCGCCAGCAGATCGCGATGATCAAGGTGGCGGTACCCAACATCACCTCGAAGGTGGTCGATCGCTGCCTGCAGCTCCATGGCGCGGGAGGTGTCAGCCAGGTCTTCAAGCTCGCCAGCATGTACGCCCACCAGCGCACGCTGCGCCTGGCCGACGGTCCGGACGAGGTCCATCGCGACCAGGTCGGCCGGCTGGAGATCGCCAAGTACAACTGATCCTTCGCGCGAGGCTTTTGGACAACCCTATCTGGTCAGGGCTTCTCACGCGGGTGAGAAGCCTTCGATGCCCATGGCATCGGCAATTCAGGCCATTTTCTCACCACACCCCGTGTCTCATTTTTGGGGTGCACTCGACCGCATCACAGGATCTGGCACCTGGCCTCGCCCGACTGGTCACGGTCGGCCGCGGCCGGCCGTCGAGAACAGCGGGTAGGTCGCTCGCGCTGCCGGCGAACGCGGCGTCTTGGGCGCCGCCTCCAGAACCGGACGCGGCGTATACGTGCCGTTGGCCGCCGGGTTGCCGAACTTGCAGATCTCCACCACGTTGCGCAACGTCTCCTTCGCCTTGCCCAGCTGGAGTTTGAAGAAGCCAAGCTGCGTCTCGTAGAGGCAGCCGTTGAGGAAGGCGAGGCTGGTGGCATTGTCCAAGGGATCGCCGAACTGATCCCGCGAGGCAATCAGCTGACGGCGGGACCCGTCGGGCGAGAAGGCCCAGACGTCGCTGTTGTAGGTATCGCCGAAGTAGACCGTCCCGTCGGGACCCACCTCGAGACCGTCGTTGGCTCCGAGTCCTGCGGCGAAGAGATCCGCCTTGCCCGCCGAGCCGTCGGCCTGGATCGGGATGCGCACCAGCAGCCCGCTCCCCGTGGAACCGCCGGGGCCGCCATCAGTTCCGGCGTAGAGGTAGTGGCCATCGGGGCTCAGAGCCACAGTGTTGATACCGATGTAACCGAGCACCGTGCCGTTCTTCGCGTTCCACGTGCCGCTCTGCTCGGTCCAGCCGAGCAGCGGATCGTCCGACCAAACGCCTCCGTGGCCGGCGCGATCGAACTTCCAGATCAACCCGAGCTCGAGGTCGGAGACATACACGTTGCCGCTCGAGTCGATCGCGATGTCGTCGGGAAAGCAGATCGGGACGCCGGTTCCACGCGTCACGAAGGGGCTCACCGCCCCAGTCTGCGGGTTGACCCGGTAGATACCGGTTGTCGTGTCGGTGGCGTCGCGACAGTCAGGATGATCGGCCGTGAACAGGTCCACCTTCGTCGCCCGCTTGAAGGCGGCCAGGATGGTGCCGTCGGTGGGGTCCCGCTCGATCCCGATGAGGTCGCCCTTGAGGTCGCCGCCCGGCACGTCCGCGACCTTCTTTTTCTCGCCGGTGGCCGGATTGACATGCCAGATCTGATCGAGGACGAAGAGCGAGACGTAGAGCCCTGCTTTGCCGTCCGTGGTGATGCCCTCCGGTACCCCCGGCACATCGCCCACGTTGTCGAATGTGACGACAGTCCGAGCGGTGCGGCCCGCAACGCTCTGTGCCAACGACTGCCCGGGGATCACGAAAGCGGTAAGCGCGAGAATGCCGAGAACCGACGAGGCCAGTCTCATCATGCTCCTCCCACTTCTTCGCCGACGCTATACCCGGCCACAACCGATATCAATGGAGCGGACTCCATGAACCGCACGTCAAGCCACAGCGCCGCCGTCTCACCCGAGCGGCGCTCGCCACGATGCTTCTGATCGTCTTCGCGTCAGCCGCTACCGCATTACGCTCGACCAAGCGAGGCTGCGTTCTCAGGTCGGTGAGCGAGGTGAATCTCGTGGCGAAGGGATCGGCGCCACGCGGCATGAACATCTTTCCGCCCTTGCCAAGTTCGGCCGCCAATCGCGCTATCTCCTGGTCGCTGTCGCAGGTGACGAAAGGACGGGCGTGACAGTGAAAAGGGGGCCGTAGAGAGATCGACATGGCACGGCTTCTGCGTCGTCGGGGCCGTCGCCCGGGCGCACCGTGCGCACGGGCGTGGATGCTGGCGGGCCTCCCTGTTGCCGAGCCTGTCCATCGCCCAGGCCGCCTTCAGAACCCATCCATCGCGACCAAGTCGGCCGGCTCGAGATCGCCAAGTACAACTGAGTTTTCTCAATGAAATCAATACGGAGGCCGCCTCTTGGCGGCCTCCGTCGTTGGTGTAACCAAACGGACCGTTGCGGCGTTTATAACTGACTGGTAAGTTAGTTATATGCGAATGATTAAGCAGCGCCGCGCTCCCACCGAACGGCCCAAGGAGATCCTCGAGGCCGCGCTGGCGCTGTTCGTCGAAAAGGGATTCGCGGCGACCCGCCTCGACGACGTCGCCCAGCGGGCGGGCCTCAGCAAGGCTGCCATCTATCTCTACTTCCACGACAAGATGACCCTCTTCCAGGGTGTCATCCGCCAGACCGTGATCAGCAACTTCGGCACGGTCGAAGGTCTGTTGGCGGCTCACCGTGGCCCTGTCGCCGAGATGCTGCCGCGACTCCTGGAATTCATGGCGAGCCGCATCGAGGACACCCCGCTCGCCTCGATCGCCAAGCTGGTCATCGCCGAGTCGCGCGCCTTTCCCGAGATCGGCCGGTTCTATCTGACCGAAGTCATTGGTCGGGGCCTGCCGCTCTTCGAGTCGCTGATCAAGCGCGGCATCGCGCAAGGCGAGTTCCGCAAGGTCGATCCTGGCCTGACCGTGCGCTCCCTCGTCGGCCCGATGCTGCTCGCGGGCGTATGGAAGACCGTGTTCGAGCCGATCGGCGGCGAGAAACTCGATACGCGCGCTCTTGCCCGGCACCATGCCGATCTCATGATGCATGCGCTGAGGCCGTCATGAAGCGCCCGCGTCTCCTCGCCTTCGGCGCGGCCGCGATCGGCCTCCTGATGGTGTTGCTCTGGTGGGGCGCACCCCTGTCGGCTGTGCTGGGCTTCGGCAATGACAGCGGTCGCTATCTTGGCTATGTCGAGGGCGAAACCAGCCTGATCGCGCCGCCCGTCGCCGGACGACTGGTCGAGCGGCCGGTGGAGCGCGGCGGTCACGTGAAGAAGGGTGATCGCCTGTTCGTGATCGATCCCGTATTGGCGCGGGCGGAAGTGGTGCGCGCCGAAGCGGCCTTGGCGGAATCCAAGTCTCGCTACGAGAATCTGCTGACCGGCAAGCGGCCAGCGGAGCAGGAGGTCACGCGCGCGCAGCGACGCGAGGCCGAAGCGGCCTTGGTTCAGGCCAAGCTCGACTACCAGCGCCAGAGCGAGTTGCTCGCTCGGGGCATCAATGCGCGCCAGGCCTACGATCAGGCCGAGTCGCAGATGCGCCAGTTGCAGGCGCGCGTGGCCTCGCTGTCGGCCCAGGAACAGGTGAACGAACTTGCCGCACGCCCGGACGAGATCGCCGCGGCCACAGCTACCGTCGGCCAGAACCAGGCCAACCTCGAGCAGGCGCGCAAAAAGCTCGATGACCAGATGCCGGTCGCGCCCGAGGACGCGCTGGTCGAGAACACCTTCTTCAACGTCGGAGAATGGGTGCCGGCGGGAACGCCCGTCGTTTCCCTGCTCCCCGCCTTTCGCGTCAAGCTGCGCTTCTATATCCCGCAGGAAGATGTGGCGCGTGCGCGGATGGATGAGCAGGTGAGCTTCACCTGCGATAGCTGCCCGCCGGACCTCAAGGCGCACATCATCTATGTCTCGCCGCGCGCCGAATACACGCCGCCGGTCATCTATTCGCAAAGCGCACGGGCCAAGCTCGTGTTCCTGATCGAGGCGCGGCCGGATCCCGGACAGATGCCGCTGTTTCCCGGCCTGCCCGTCACCGTCGCTCCCTTGCCGCGGCGATAGCCATGACGCTCGCGATCGATGTCCATGATCTCGTGAAGCGCTATGGCACGCGCACCGTGGTCGACCATGTGAGCCTGGCAATCGGCGCCGGCCGCATCTGCGGATTCCTCGGGCCCAACGGTTCGGGCAAGACCACGACCCTGCGCATGATCTGCGGGCTGCTGACGCCCGACGGCGGCGGCGGCACCTGCCTCGGCCACGACCTCGTGCGCGAACGCGACGCCATCAAGCGCCAGGCAGGCTACATGACCCAGCGCTTCGGTCTCTACGAGGATCTCACCATCCGCGAGAACCTGGAGTTCGTCGCACGCGTCTATGGTCTCGATCGCCGGACGGCGCGCGTCGACGAATCACTCGAACGGCTGGGGCTTGCCACGCGGCAAGGACAGCTCGCCGGCTCCCTGTCGGGCGGCTGGAAGCAGCGGCTGGCGCTCGCCTCGTGTGTGCTGCACGAGCCCAAGCTTCTGCTGCTCGACGAGCCGACGGCGGGCGTCGATCCCAAGGCCCGCCGCGCCTTCTGGGACGAGATCCATGCCTATGCGTCGGAGGGCATCACGGTCCTGGTTTCCACGCACTACATGGACGAGGCGGAGCGCTGTCACGAGATCGCCTACATCGCCTATGGCGCGCTGATGGCGCGCGGGACGGCGGTGGAAATCATCCGTCAGTCCGGCCTCAGCGCCTTCATTGCGCACGGCGCCGGCGCCGACCGCCTGGCGCCGCAGCTGAGGGATGCGCCCGGCGTGACCGCGGCGGCGGCCTTCGGCACCGCGCTTCATGTCTGCGGTCCGGACCGCGAGGCGTTGCTGCGTGCCGTCGAACCGTTTCGCAATGACGCGAATCTCGACTGGCAGGAGGCGGAGCCCACCCTGGAGGATGTGTTCATCCACCTGATGGGCCAGGCGCGCGACAATGCGCTGGAGGACCAGCGATGACCATCTCATCGGAGCGCGGGCTTCCGGTCCGCATCATGATCATGACCAGTCGGCAAGCCCGCACTCCCCAAGGAGCGTGATCATGTGGGCGCGGCTGATCGCGATCATCCTCAAGGAGCTGCAGCAGCTGAGGCGAGACCGCCTGACCTTCGCCATGATGTTCGGTGTGCCGATCATGCAGCTCCTGCTGTTCGGCTACGCCATCGACACCGATCCGCACAATCTGCCGACTGCGGTGGTCTCGGCCGACGACACGACGATCACCCGCACCATTGTCTCGGCGCTGCAGACGACGGGCTACATGCGTGTCACCCGGCATCCCGCCTCGGAAGCCGAGGCCGGCGAGCTGCTGCAGAACGGCGAGGTGCAGTTCGTCGTAACCATCCCGTCCGATTTCACGCGGCGGATGGTGCGCGGCGAGCGTGCCCAGATCCTGATCGATGCCGACGCGACCGATCCGCTGGCCGCGGCCAATCCGCTGGCCGCCGCGAGGCCCGCCGTCGAGCAGGCGCTTGGCCGCGATCTGGTCGGGCCGCTCGCCACCCTCGCTGGCCGGCCGGACGCCTTCGACCTCGTGATCCAGCGCCGCTACAACCCGGAAGGCAAGGCGCGACTCAACATCGTGCCCGGCTTGCTCGCCGTGATCCTTACCATGACCATGGTGATGATGACGGCGCTTGCCGTCACGCGCGAGCGTGAGCGCGGCACGATGGAAAACCTGCTCGCGATGCCGGTACGGCCGATCGAAGTGATGGTCGGCAAGATCGTACCCTATATCGCCATCGGCGCCGTCCAGGTGCTGGTGATCCTGCTGGTCTCGCGCTTCCTCTTCGATGTCGCGGTCGAAGGCAGCCTCGCACTGCTGGGCGCCGGGACGGCGCTCTTCATCACCGTCAATCTCGCGGTCGGCTTCACCATATCGACGCTGACCCAGAACCAGCTCCAGGCGATGCAGGCCTCGTTCTTCATGATGCTGCCGTCGATCCTGCTGTCGGGCTTCATGTTCCCGTTCCGCGGCATGCCGATCTGGGCGCAATGGCTGGGCGAGGCGCTGCCGGCCACGCACTTCATGCGCATCGTGCGCGGCGTTATGCTGAAGGGCGCGGGCCTCGGCGATATCTCGCCCGAGCTGATTGCGCTTGCCGCAATGCTCCTGATCGTCTCGACGCTCGCCGTCACCCGCTATCGCGTCACCCTCGACTAGGATGTGCGCCTGGGACGAGCTTCGTGCTCGAGGGCTGAAACTCGATCTTCTTAGAGCAGAATCTTGAGCGATTGCGCGATCAGACTGCGAAGCGGCAGAATGGTGAAGGCAAGCGGCAGCAGGGGGGCGGCAGTGATGATGGCGACATTGGTGATGTGCTTGACGCCGAATGGCACCAGTCGCGTTTGCTGCACGACGGTGTAGCTGCTGCCCAGGTCGGCCAGGGAGCCCATGTCGGGGCTGCCGAGCATCGGCTCGTCGAGCGGTCGTTCGCCATGGATCCACTTTCGCTCAAAAGCCTGTGAGTACTGCGCGGCGAGCAGCCCGTATTCACGGCGACCGCGCCGCTTGGCCGCCGATATCGGCGACGTAAAGACGCAAAGCGGTGCGAGGATGGCGGTCACGATGCAGGTGATCAGGACGGTCGCCTGAACCTGGAAATCGAGGGCGCTGTTGCCGTCGTGAAACACGCGGTCGGCGATCCATCCCGACAGCAAGGCCCCGTGGGCCAGCAGCAGAGGCCCGAAGCAATAGGTGCTGTTGCCGACAAAGCCGAGACCCGCGGACCGGTCGGGGTGGGTCGAGATCAAATGCAGCTGCAACCGCGAAATCTGCCACAGCAGACGGAACCAGATGACAAGCCGCACATACCAGCGGAAGCCGATGAACTGGAACAGGGGGATGCTGACAAACGCATACCAGTAGCCGGGCAAGGTCAGGCTGAAGGTCGATCCGTCGGAGGTCGCATACCAGGTGCTGCGTCCATAGGCGATCTCCGAACGCCACAGCCAGTGCCCGGCCGTGTAAACCAGCAGGAGGATGCCAATCTCGAGCAAGGGTGAGTTTCGCAGACGCAAGGCGGATACGACCGCAGCATCGAACTTCGGCCGTTCCGCCGGCGGGATGTATCGGCGATCGACGAACTGCTGGAGCACACCGCGCATCCGTTCATGCACGGGAAGCTCGGCGGCAAGCAGTACTGGAAGCACCACGAGTAGCCGAATATGGCCCTCGACATCGTAGAGAAACGACACATGGCCGCTGCTCGGCAGAAAGTGTCCGCTTGCCATGGCGAGCAGCGCTGCCGGCAGCCAGGCAATCCCCGCCACCACCGTCGTCCGGCGGTGCAACAGGCCAAGTGGCGCGAGCGCAAGCCTCGTGCGCAGGAAGATCTGGTAAAGCGGCCCGCCGACCATCAACGAGAAGTCGATACGGCCTGCGTGTTGGGACATCGTGCTCTCCACGGGATGGATCAAGCCGCTCAGGTCTGCTCGGTGCCGAGCCGCGTCCAGAAGATCGAGACGGCAAACGTCAAGCTCACCGCGCCGCGCTCCTCAGTTGACGGGCACAGTAACGACCGTCGGCTTCGTACGCACGCCGACGTCCGAGACGGAAAACAGCAACATCACGCTGATGAACATGGTCCTCGAGCGGTGGTCTGGGTCCGAGATCCAAAACCAGCGCCCTTTGTAAGATACGGCGACGAAGGCGTCACGAGGCGGCGCCTCTCCGCTCTGGATGTTCAGCAGACGGGAGGCGAGGCGAACCCGAGTTCGGGTGTGGCGCGATTTCGAATTACCGGAAAGCGCGTCGTCGTTCGACGCGCCCGGAGTCACGAAGCACGGCCACTTCGAGGAAACCGGCTAGACGCCACCGGCCAGTCGCTTGGCATATTCGAGGAACGACTGCGACTTGGGCAACATCTCCTGCGCATAGCGGCGCAGCGGCCCGCTGGCATTGGAGTTGCCCGAGTAGGCGCCGAATTGATTGACCGCCGCAGTTTGCACGCGAACCTGCGCCTCGGCGAAGGCCTTGTCGAAATCCGAACCCTGGAGCGAGTTCAGGCGTGACATTGCGTTATCTGCGATCGACTTCACGTTGTCGTCGGGCGCATAGGTCACGCCGGCCAGGGCGCGATTTCTGCTCAGCGATTGCCCGTCGTTTGTGTATTCGCTGACGGCGCGTGTGGCGTAGCTGCGGACAAGTTCGCTCGACGACTTGGTAAGCGCGAGTTGGCCCGATTGGACCTCGAAGTCGTTGACGGTTTGGGCAAAGCCGACGAATTGCGCATCGGGCAGCGGGTTCACGCCCCACGATGCCGCCGAGGTTGAAGCTTGCGGCGTACCCGCGGCCTGCGGTTGCTGACAGGCGCCTAACAGGAGCGCTGCGCCGACAGTGACCATCAAGTTTCGCAACATGATCATCTCCCTGAGTAGGTTGTACGAACGCTCGGTACGCTCGAGGACAAAAGCGCTTCTGGTCAAAATAAAGAAGGAGCCACTTGGGTCACGCTCTCGACGCGGAGGTTCTGCGACTCGCGCACGAGCATGCGCTCGCCAGATACGGGACCAGGTGCACGAAATATTACTTAACCAAGGATTGCCGGGATGCCGTCCGAGCGGGCGGTCGCAGTTGCATCACCCCTCGTCATGGTCCCTTCCAGCAGAATAACCGGCGCCAGAGAGCCGTTCATGCGACTTTAGCAACTTCCCGTGGCAACGAAAAGCAGCCGTCCGCACCAGCCCGGAGTTCAAGCCATAGCGGGCGGTTCGAGCAGGTTGAACGGCCTGCCGGGTTACCGGAGGCGAGCAGACGCCAGCATGCGGCGTCAGCTCAGGCTGAGCTGCCAGGAGACGCCGAAGCGGTCGGTGAACCAGGTGAACTTCGTCGCGAAAGGATAGGCGTCGAGCGGCATGAATACCTTCCCGCCCTTGCCCAGCTCGGCCGCCAGCCGGGTGATTTCCTCCTCGGTCTCGCAGGTAACGAACAGGGAGGTCGCAGGGGTGAAGGTGAAGGGGTGCTTCACGGCGCTGTCTATGCACATGATCTCGCTGCCCGCCAGCGCGATGGTGGCGCGCATCACGGTGCCTTCCCTGCCCGGCCCTTCCGCTCCATATCGCTTGATGTCGATCATCTTCGAATTGGCAAAGAGCGAGAGATAGAACGTCATCGCTTCTTCCGCCTCGCCGTGAAACATGAGAAATGGCGTGATCTTCGAAGCCATCGAAATCTCCTGAAACAAGCGGAGTCTTGACGGGCTTGCCGTACGTGGGCAAGCCCGATGGCCGATGTCTGCCTCCGTTGCCGCCGAGGCTCCCGATGCCCTGTCCAGCCTGATCCCGTCGCGCGTCGCCCGCGGCTTCGTCGTCGCGCTGCTCTCGGGGCTGTGCTACACGCTGCTCAACCCCTCGGTGAAGGAACACACCCAGCCGCTGCCGCCGCTGCAGGTCGCCCTGCTCCTGAGTGCGGCTCGATTTGGAACGCTCGGCTATTTCTGGGGCTGTCGACGTCTGGACGTTCGTCGGCGCCGGCATCATCGTGGCGGCGACGAGCTATCTCGCCCATCGCGAGGCGCGGACCGGCGACGGCGGTCGATAGGCCGCCATCGCGATGTCGACGGAAGCGACCTTGCGCGGGCCGAGCCCTTGTCCTCTGACGAGGAAGATCGGAGGGTGCCGTGGCGGAGAGCGAGATCCGGGGCCTGAAGCAGCAACAAGAGAAGCTGCATCACGTGTCCGAGCATCTCGCCAACGAGCGGACCATGCTGGCCTGGATCCGCACCGCGATCGCGGTCATGACCTTCGGCGTCGGCATCAACCGTTTCAGCCTGTTCCTCGTCGAATTCGGCAAGGTCGTGCCCGGCGGCCGCACGGAAAACGCTATGGCAAACGCTCATGCCGAGCAGTTGGGTATCGGCCTGGTCGGCCTTGGTCTTCTCGTCATGCTGGGCGGAACCTGGCACTACCTTCACGTCGCCCGCACTATCGACGACGAGAGCTTCCGGCCGGCCCGCATCGGCATCGTGCTCACCGCGCTCGCCGTCCTTGCGCTCGGCGGAACGAGCCTCGTCTGGCTGCTGTGGTGAGACGTTCCCTCCTTGATGGCGGGCGGATCCTTTGGCAAGACCGCTCGGCAGGAGGAACCAGCCAATGACGGATCGCCTCAGGGGCAAGGTCGCGCTCATCACCGGCGGCGCGTCGGGGCTCGGCGCCAATGCCGCCATACTGATGGTGCAGGAGGGCGCCCATGTGGTCGTCGCCGACATCGCCGTAGATCGCGGCAAGGCGGTCGCCGACAAGCTTGGTTCATCCGGCCACTTCGTAAAGCTCGACGTCACCAGCGAGGACAACTGGAAGGCGGCGATCCGCGATGCCGTCGACAAGTTCGGCGCGCTCCACGTGCTGGTGAACTCCGCCGGCATCGGCCTCGGCAAGACCGTCGAGGAGATCACGCTCGAGGAATGGCGCAAGGTCCATGCGATCGACCTCGACGGCGTGTTTCTCGGCTGCAAGCATGGCGTGGCCGAGATCAAGAAGCACACCCATCGCCTCGGCGGCTCGGTGATCAACATCTCGTCGATCTCGGGCATTATCGCCGGCGCCAACATGGCCGCCTACAACTCCGCGAAGGCAGGTGTTCGGCTGCTCAGCAAGTCGGTGGCGCTGCACTGTGCCAAGTCGGGCTACAACATTCGCTGCAATTCCGTGCATCCCACCTTCATCGACACGCCGATCCTCGACCGCTACCGCGACCGCTTCGGCAACGAGGTGATGCAGCAGAAGCTCGGCCGCCAGGTACCGATCGGCCGTCTCGGCCGGCCGGAGGAGGTGGGCTGGGCGCTGGTGTTCCTGGCGTCGGACGAATCGAGCTTCATGACCGGCTCGGAGGTCGTGATCGACGGCGGGATATCGGCGATGTAATCCCCATCTCACCCCGAGCAAAGCGAGGGGGCTTCGAAGGCCTCAAGAAGGATCCCTTGGTACGCTCGCGGTGACACATCCAATCTGGAGCGCGCAAATGCTTCTTTCCTTCGACAACCGGCGCATCTATTTCGATCTCGCCGGACCACAGAATGCACCCGTGGTCTGCTTCACGCATTCCCTGAACGCCGATGGCGGTATGTGGGTCGAGCAGCTGGTGCCGTTGCTCGGCGCGGGCTACCGTGTGCTGCGGCTCGACATGCGCGGCCATGGCGGCAGTGCGCCGGTCGAAGGCGACTACACGATGGACGGGCTGGCCGCCGATGTGAAGGGCGCGCTCGATGTGCTTGCCATTCGGAAGGTCCATTTCATCGGGCTGAGCATTGGCGGCATGATCGGCCAGGGCTGTGCGCTCGCCTATCCGGACCATCTGCTCTCGCTCACGCTCTGCGACACGCAGCCCGGCACGCCGCCCGGCTCGGCTGGCGCCTGGGACGAGCGCAAGGCCGCGGTGCGCAAATCAGGCACGCTCGCCGTGCTCGCCGACGGCACCATGGAGCGCTGGTTCACGACGGAGTTCAGGGGCGTCAATCCGACCCGTTGGCGCGAGATCCGCGACACCATCAGCAACACGACGCCGGCGGGCTTCCTGGGCTGCGCGGCGGCGATCCAGACCTTCGACTACGAAGCTCGTTTGCCCACGATCAGGACACCGACGCTCGTGATCTGCGGCGACGAGGATCCCGGCACGCCGCCCGACCGCAACAAGCTGATCGCCTCGAGGATTCCCGGCGGCCGCTACGAAGGCATCGCCAATGCGCGCCACCTGCCCAATGTCGAGCGGCCCGAGCAGTTCAACCGCATCATGATGAACTGGCTGACCGCCAACAGATGACCGCAAGGACGTAGCACATGGATTTCGCCTTCACCGAGGACCAGCTCGCGATCAGGGAGAGCGTTGCGAAGCTCTGCGCCCAGTTCGACGACAAGTACTGGCTGAAAAGGGACAAGGAAGGCGGCTTCCCCAACGACTTCTACAAGGCCATGGCCGATGCCGGCTGGCTCGGCATCGCGATGCCCGAGGAATACGGCGGATCGGGGCTCGGCATCACCGAGGCGGCCCTCCTGATGCAGACGGTCGCCGAATCGGGCGCCGCCCTTCAGGGCGCCTCGGCGATCCATCTCAATATCTTCGGCCCCAATCCGATCGTGGTGTTCGGCACGGAGGAACAGAAGAAGCGCATCCTGCCCGACATCGTCGCAGGCAAGGTCAAGGGCTGCTTCGCCGTCACCGAGCCCGATGCCGGCCTCAACACCACGGCGCTCGACACGCGCGCCGAGCGCGACGGCAACGGCTACGTCGTGCACGGCAAGAAGACCTGGACCACGACGGCGCAGGTCGCCGACAAGATGCTGCTGATCGCCCGCACGACGCCCAAGGAGAAGTGCCGGCGCGCGACCGACGGCCTCTCGCTCTTCTACACCGACTTCGACCGCTCGAGGATCGAGGTGCGGGAGATCGAGAAGATGGGACGCAAGGCGATCGACACCAACCAGGTCTTCATCGACGGGCTCAAGGTGCCGCTCGAGGACCGCATCGGCGAGGAAGGCAAGGGCTTCCACTACCTGCTGCACGGGCTCAACCCCGAGCGCGTACTGATCGCGGCCGAGGCGATCGGCATCGGCAAGGCAGCGCTCGCGCGGGCCGCGCAATACGCCAAGGAGCGTATCGTGTTCGGCCGCCCCATAGGCAAGAACCAGGCGATTCAGCATCCGCTGGCCGAAAGCTGGATGGCGCTTGAAGCTGCGAACCTGATGGCCTTCAAGGCCGCGTGGCTCTACGACCACGGCGAGGAATGCGGCGCGGAGGCCAATTCGGCCAAGTATCTCGGCGCGCGCGCGGCTTATGATGCCTGCGAACGCGCCATCCTGACCCATGGCGGCTACGGCTACGCCAAGGAGTTCCATGTCGAGCGCTTTCTGCGCGAGGTCATGATCGCACGCATCGCCCCGGTGAGCGAGCAACTCATCCTCTGCTATGTCGCCGAGCGCGTACTGGGCCTGCCAAAGAGCTACTGACCTTCCTGTCGGTCAGCGGGTTCCGGTCCCCATTCCGCCACAACACGCCGCAGGTCGATCAGGTTGCGGCGGACCTGTTCCAGCGCGAAGCCCACGGCGAAGAACCGCTCCGCCGCGTCATCCGACAGGACGCGCGTCAGGCCCTCCTGGCGAACGGCGGCCACTTCGGTCTCGTAGGCGTGCAAGGCCGATTCGAAAGGCTCGAGCGACGGCGGCCCGGCTTCCCTCAGCAGGGCCGCGCCGCACGACCGCATGAACATGGCGGCAGCAGACGCGACGGCCGATACCCGCGGCGTCAGCCTGTCCTGCATCGGCGTCGGCAGCCGCGTGCCGGCGACGCGACCCACGATCACCAGATCGTGGCGCAGGCGCACGAGGGTGCGGCGCAGCGGACCGGTGTCGGGCTGCGAGGACAGGCGCGCAGTCCGTTCACGCTCGGCCTCGGTACCGACCGCGTCGATCTCGACGAGCGCCTGGCCAATTCCGTCCTGGAGGCGATGCAAGTCGTCGTTGGTCAGACCTCGGCTCAAGCCCGTCACGAGGTCGACCATCGCCCCCGCCATGCGGTCGAGCGTGCGCGCCGCCGCCTGACGCATCTGCCGGTGCGCGCTGGAGGGCAGGACGATGAACGAAACCAGCAACCCCGTGATCGCGCCGAGGCCCACTTCCAACAGGCGATTGATGGCCGAACCGAGCGGGCCCGTCGGGGAGAAGGTCGGCACCAGCAACACGATGATCGCGGTAATCGGCAGCACGCTCATGTTCGGTCTCATGGCCGCCACCAGGGCCAAGGGCGCCACCGCGACCAGCAGAACGAGCAGGAGCGCCACCTCCGTCGTATGGGGGATGAGGAGGGCCACCGCGCCGCCATAGACCGCGCCGCCGACCGTCCCCACCAGATAGTCGCCGGTTGCTTTCAGCGACCGGCCCACGCTCATTTGCGTCACGATCACAGCGGTCAGTACCGCCCACAGGGGCAAGGGCAAATCGGCCGTCTGGGCCGCCACCAGCGCGAGGATGGCGGCAACTGTTACCCGCAGGCTGAGCGCGATCTGCACCCGATGCCGGACCAAACGGTCCCGCAACCGGCACCACCTCAGGCCCAGGTTCCTCAAGACAGATCCAGCAAGCTGCCCGTCATTCGAGGCAGAACACCATGGCCTTCTGATCGGCGAAAGGCTTGCGGCGGCAATATCGCGACTGCAACCGAAGGACTTCGGCCGGCGTTGATCCAGCGTTCATAGCTTCTCAGTCGGAGGGCGCCATGACCCGCTTCCGCTTCCTGGCGGCCGTTGCGGTCGGCAGTCTCGCCGTTGTCGCTACCGCGTCCGCAGCGCAACCTGATGCTTCCAGTTCGCCGGAGAGCCGCGCCCAGGAAGCCTGCCGCGCGCATCGCGTAAAGCCCAACTCCACGATCTGGGAGCTTTGCCTTTCACACGTGACGCGGGCTTACGAATGGGACGAGCCCGCGCTTGCCCAGCAACTCGCGAACGCGGCCGGCAACGCCCGCGATTCCTGTCTCGACCAGGGCTACGACGCCGGGACCTCGGGATATCGTGCCTGCGTCGGCCGTGAGATGGACGCGCACAGCTACCTTCTCATCCTGGGCGACGACAGAAGCGGTGAGAACGTCGCCCAGCTCGGGCAATAGAAGAGCACATCAGCGGGGAATACGGTTCTCGTATTCCCCGTCGTATTTCCGGAACACATCCCAGAAAGCGGGCGGCACGCGACCCCAAGCCTTGTCCACCAGGATGGCGAGATGGCAATGCCAGCCGCCCGCGGTGCCGACCATATCGGCGCGCCTCGCGATGCGCCGGTGGGTGAGCGTCAGCAGCACTTTGTCGCCCTGCGCGGCGAGATCGAAGACCACTTCCGAGCCGTCGCCCCAGGTGAAGGCGAGATGCCGTGGCGGGTCGATCTCGGTGATCTTCGACGTCGCATGATGGCCTGTCTTGTCCATCTCCTTGTAGCGCTCGGGAGGGGGCGCCTTGTTGGCCGACAGATCGGAATGCTTGAAACGGAGCTCGACCTTGCCGCCCACGCGAAGATCCATCGGCCCCGAGGCCAACCATTCGCCGCGCTTCCTGGAATCCGTGAGAAAGGCCCAGACGGTCTCGATGGGACCGGGCAGCAGACGTTCGAAGCGGATCTCGCTGGAGGACAGGACGGCGGCAAATTCGTCGTTCACTTGCGGTTCCTCTTCCTGGCGGCATGACGGGCAAGCGCGCTTTCGAGGTCATCGAGGCGGAGCAACCAGAAGCGCTGGTAGTAGGCCAGCCATCGATCCGCCTCGGCGAGCGGACCGGTCTCGAGGCGACAGCGATGCGAACGGCCTTCGATGGTGCGGCTCAGCAACCCCGCCTCCTCCAGCACCTTGACGTGCTTGGCGGCCGCCGCGAACGACATGTCGAAGGGCTGGGCGAGCTCGCCCACGGTGCGCTCGCCGCCCGCCAGCCGGCGCAGCATCGTTCGCCGCGTGGGATCGGCCAAAGCACCGAAGGTGCGATCGAGGGAAGAGTCCATATATTCAACCATTTGGTTGAATATAGATGGCGACAGGGTGATATTCAACCGGCAAGTTGAATGAAAAATCGGATCGCATGGCGTTCGAACGGACCTGAGCGAGCAACCGGCTCCGGCGCGGCACGTTCTGTCCGGACCATGACACGGTCGACTTTCGCAAGGAGGAGTCCATGTCCGGCAAGAGCATCGTGATCCTCGCGCTCGGCGCGATGGCGCTGACGGCCCTGCCTTTGGCGCAAGCCATGGCGCAATCCGGCGATGCGCTGGCGAATGCGGAATATACCTGCAGCAATCACGGCGTGCCCCGCAACACGCAGGAGTTCGATGTCTGCGTGGGCCGCGCCGCCTTGGCTTTCGACCAGGGCCGTCCGGTCCTGGCCGAACGCCAGGCAGACCTGGTGGGCGACGCGGACAAGCAGTGCCGCTTCCATGGCATCGCACCGGAAACGATCGACTACCGGGAGTGCCTCGACAACGAGATCGCTCGGCGGGCGCCGTCCCGTCCCGTGCTCTACCTTCCCGCGCCGCTCGCCGTCGATGCCTACGGCCTCCGTTACGACAGCGACGGCAGCCCGATCGACCGTCATCGCTATCCGGTCCGTCACATGCCCTGATCGCTGCCGGAAGAAGCTCGGCCGGACTACCTTGCCCAGCCGGTCTTTTGATGGAAGGAGTCGGGCATGGACCCCATGCCCGACTCCGTTCTGCCCGACGGCATCCGCAGCCGCTTGCTGCCCGACATCAATGGCCTCGACATCCATATCCTCGAGGCCGGCCACGAAACGTCCGGCCGACCGGCGGTGCTGTTGCTGCACGGCTTTCCCGAGCTCGCCTATAGCTGGCGCAGGGTGCTGCCGGCGCTGGCGGCGGCGGGCTACCACGCCATCGCACCCGACCAGCGGGGCTACGGCCGCACCACCGGCTGGAGCGCCGACTACGACGCCGAGCTGTCGAGCTTCCGCTTTCTCATGCTCCTGCGCGACATGATCGGCGTGCTGTTCGCGCTCGGGCATCGCACGGCCGAGGCGGTTGTCGGTCACGATTTCGGCGCCGCCATCGCCTCGTTTCTGGCCCTCGTGCGGCCGGACATCTTCAAGCGCATGGTGCTGATGAGTGCTCCCTTCGGAGGCGTACCCGCCGTTCCGTTCGATACGGCCGGCCAATCACCCGCATCCAAAGCGCCCGACATCCACGCCGCCCTCGCGGCCTTGCCGCGGCCGCGCAAGCATTACCAGTGGTACCAGTCGACGCGCGGAGCGAACGAGAACCAGTGGCACGCGAGACAGGGCGTTCACGATTTCCTGCGCGCCTATTATCACTACAAGAGCGCCGACTGGAAGGCGAACAAGCCGTTCGAGCTCAAGGGCTGGACCGCCGAAGAGCTCGCCAGGATGCCGACCTATTACATCATGGACCTAGCCGAAGGCATGGCCGAGACGGTGGCGAAGGAGATGCCGTCGGCTGCGGAGGTCGCCGCGAACACCTGGCTTCCAGACCGCGAGCTCAAGGTCTACAGCGACGAATACGCACGCACCGGCTTCCAGGGCGGCCTGAACTGGTATCGCGTGCGCACGTCGGGCCTGATCGGTCGCGAATACGAAGCCTTCACCGGCCGCACCATCGATGTTCCTGCGACCTTCATCTCGGGCAAGAGCGACTGGGGCAATTATCAGTCGCCGGGTGCGCTCGACAGAATGCAGAGAAGCGCCTGCACGAACATGAAGGAGATCCATTTCGTCGAAGGAGCCGGCCACTGGGTGCAGCAGGAGCAGCCGGAGGAGGTGAACCGCCTGTTGGTGCAGTTCCTGAAGGCGACATGACGGCATTCTAAAGCAAGCGCACCGTTCCAACGGCGCGCTGCCATGGATGCTCTCAGTCGTTGCTGTCGGCGCGCAGGACGGCGCGGATGTCGGCCGGATCGACCGCGATCTTCACCCCGGCACGCTCCTGCTGAAGCAACATGGCCGAGCGCGAATCGCGGCTTTGCCAGCCGCGGCCCAGGGCCTCGGTCATCTCCTCCAGGGTGAGGTTGGAAAGCCGCATCGGTACGCCGACCTCGCGACCGAGCTGGGTGGCGAGCGAGACGTCCTTGTGCGCCAGGCGAAGCGCGAACCGCGCGGGATCGTAGTTGCCGGGCAGGAAGTGCTCGGCCAGCGTATCAAAGGTGCGACGTCGCCCGTTGGCGCCCTGGCGCACCGCCTTCCATAGCAGCAGCGGATCGACGCCGGCCTTCACGCCCATGGTGAAGGTCTCCGCGAGCGCCGTGTTGACGATGTAGCCCGAGAGATTGTGGACCAGCTTGGCGACGCTCGCGGCGCCGACCGCGCCCATGAAGAAGATCTGGTCGCCCATTGCATCGAGCACCGGACGGTAGCGCTGGTAGGTCGCCTCGTCGCCGCTCACCCACAGCGCCATCTTGCCCGAGGCCGCCCCCGCCGGTCCGCCGCTTACCGGACTGTCGAGCAGATGCGCGCCCCTGTCCGCAAATGCCTTGTGCAGCCGGCGAACGAGCGTCGGTGAATTCGTCGAGAGATCGAACAGGGCCTGCCCGCGCGCCATGCCGTCGAGCAAACCATTTTCTCCGCACGCCACGGCCTCGAACTCCGGCGGTCCGGGCAGCGAGGTGAAGACGATCTCGCTCGAGCCCGCCACGGCGCGTGGGCTGTCCGCCCATTCGGCACCGGCTGCCACGAGCTTGTCCGCTGCGGACCGGCGCGCATCGTGCACGACCAGCACATGGCCCGCCTGCTGGAGATTGGCCGTCATGCCCGAGCCCATCAGGCCGAGACCGATGAATCCCACGCGCATGGTTTCCTCCGCTACTGCTTCAGGAGCTTGCCGAAAAAAGCCCTGGTCCGCGCCTCGGCGTCAGCCGCAGCGGCAGAGTCATAGGCCAGATGGTGGTGCTTGCCGTCGGCCACGACGATCGTGCGATCGCGCGCCAGATAGTCGAAGCTGTGGAACGCGTCGGGATAATAGACCGCCTCGACCAGCTTGGGCCGCGTGAAGCCGGCAGCTTCGAGGCGGTGGCAGTCGCGTGCCCGAGTCCAGTCGTCCTTCTCGCCGATCAGGATCAGCAACGGCACGGCCACGTCGTCGTCGAAGGCGGGCGAACAGGAAGGATAGTAGGCGACCGCTGCCTTGAGGCCGCGCGCCGCAAGCCCATAGCTCCTTTGCACGGCCCGCATCGTCGTCCAGCCGCCGTGGCTGTGGCCGATCAGGCCGAGCCGGTCGCGCTGCACGAAGGGCTGGGCATTGAGGAAGTCGAGTGCGCCGGCAATATCGGCCACACGCATGCCGCCGCTCACGACGTTGCCGCGGCCGCACACCGATTTCTGGCCTCGCGGTGTGAAGCTGTCGGGTGCCAAGGTGACATAGCCCCAGCCGGCGAGGCGTTTGCCCCAGACATCGGTATGCTCGTTGACGCCCGCGCAGGTGTGCGCCAGCACGATCGCGGGAAACGGCCCGGTGCCCGCCGGCCGATAGAGCCATCCGCTGATCTCCGGTCCGGCGCTGGAGCTGCCGACCGTGAATCCAGGGAAATGCACGGACTGCGCCACGGCCGCGCGGCCGCACAGCAAAAGAAGGGCAATCAGCAGAAACGGCCGCATGGCGACGTAGTATAAGGGCGCAAACGGAGGAACGGCATGTTCGATCTGGTCATCCAGGACGCGCAGATCTTCGACGGGTCGGGTGCCGCACCGGTGCGTGGCGATCTCGCTGTCGGGAACGGCAAGATTGCGGCCATCGGCGCCAGGCTCGGCGCAGCGAAGGAGACGGTGAAGGCTGATGGTCTCGCACTCGCGCCCGGCATCATCGACGGCCACACCCACTACGACGCCCAGATCACCTGGGACCCGTTCGTCGATCCCTCGCCTGCCCTGGGAGTGACGACGGCGGTGCTGGGAAACTGCGGCTTCACCATCGCGCCCTGCAAACCGGACGATCGCGACCTCACCATGCGGCATCTGACGCATGTCGAAGGCATGTCGCTCGAGGCCTTGCGGGCCGGCATTCGCTGGGGCTTCGAGAGCTTCCCGCAGTATCTCGACATGCTGCAGCAGCAGGGCGTCGGCCCGAACGTCGCCTGCTTCGCCGGCCACTCCGCCATCCGAACTTTCGTGATGGGCGAGGATGCCACCGCGCGTGTCGCCACCAACGAGGAGATCGCGCGGATGGCGGCGCTGGTGCGCGGGGCGATGAAGGCAGGCGCCGTCGGCTTCGCCTCGAGCACGGCGGAAGCGCACAACGGCGAGGGCGGCACACCCATGCCCTCGCGGCTGGCCGACGACAGGGAGCTGCGCACGCTCGTGCGCGCGATGGCCGAGAGCGGTGCGGGTGTCTATATGCTCACCAAGGGCAGCAAGACCTCGATCCCCTACCTCGAGGAGATCGCGGCGGAGGCAAAGCGGCCGGTCGTCATCGCCGCCTTGTTCCATTCCAACGTCAACCCGACTGCGTCCTTCACCTGGCTTGGGCAGGTGAACGAGGCGCGCCGCCGCGGCCACCAGCTAGTGGCGCAGACCTCGTGTTGTCCGCTCAGCATGGATTTCACCTTCAGGAGTCCGTACCTGTTCGAGAGCATGGAATCGTGGAAACCGGCGATGGCGGCACACGGCGAGGCGCTGAAGAAGGTCTATAGCGACAAGGCGTGGCGGTCCGCCGTCAGGAAGGAGCTCGAGGAGCGGCGTGGTCGGCTGGTCTTCAACGGCGAATGGGACAAGCTCTTCGTCGTCGAGACGGCGAAACCCGACAACCGCGCCCTCGAAGGGACGACGCTCGCCGAGCTCGCCCGAAAGACGGGCAAGGAACCGCTCGACTGCATCCTCGATTTCGCCCTCGAGGAGAATCTCGACACGATGTTCGTGGCCCAACTCCTGCACAACGACGACGTGGCGGTCGGCAGGATCCTGGCCGATCCCGACACCCACATCTCGCTGAGCGACGCCGGCGCCCATCTCACCTTCTTCTGCGATGCAGGGTTCGGCCTGCATCTGCTGGGTCATTGGACTCGCGATCTCGGCGTGCTCGAGTTGCCACAGGCCGTGCGTCGGCTCAGTGGTCAGCCGGCGAAGCTGTTCGGCATCCGGGGTCGCGGTTTGCTGCGCGAGGGCTATGCCGCCGACCTCATGCTGTTCGATCCGAAGACGGTCGCGCGCGGCCCGAAGCGCCGCGTGCACGACCTGCCCGCGGGCGCGGCGCGGCTGACGGCGAGCGCGGTCGGCCTGCACGGCGTGTGGGTGAACGGCGCGCGCGTTGCCGACGACAAGGGCTTGTGCGCTGATCCCAAGAGCCGGCCGGGCGAGGTGCTGCGCTCCTTCGCGGCTCTGGACGAGCCTACGCCGACGACCGCAGCTTGAAGAACGACATGCGGTGGCGGTCCTCGGCCCGCAGCTTGGTGCGCACGCGCATGATGTCCTTCCAGCCGATATAGCCCACCAGCCGGCCGGTCTCGCGCGAGATGACCGGCAGGTGCGCGACGTTCACCGTGGTGAGGCGGTCGGCCAGCGATTCCAGGTATTCGTCGGGATGGGCGACCGTGATCTTGGTGCCGGCGAGCAGCTCCTGCAGCGTCGTCTGGCGGTGCTTGCCGACGCGACGCCAGCGCAGGATCGAGGGGGGATCGATGACCCCCAGCACCCGGCCAGCCGGATCGACCACCGGAAAGCTCGGATGATGGGTCGAGGGGCTGGTGAGGAAGCGGGTCGCCTCGTACAGCGTCGTGTCCGAGGGCACCGTCTCGACCTCCGTCGTCATCACCTCCTGCACCTTGGTCAGCGCAAACGGATCGACACGGTATTCTCGGATCAGATGGTGGCCGCGGCGGGCAATCTTCTCGGTGAGGATCGAACGTCGCATCAACAGCACCGTCGCCGCGTGCGCCACGGCGCAGGCGGTGATGAGCGGCAGAAGCACATGGGTATTGCCGGTGAGCTCGACGGCGAAGAACGTGGCAGTGAGCGGCGAGCGCATCGTGCCGCCCATCGTGGCGGCCATGGCGAGCAGCGCCCAAAAGCCTGCGCCTCCGCCCGGCAGGAAGGCGCCGACGACCGTGCCCATGGCTCCGCCCATGATCAGCAACGGCGCAAGGACGCCGCCGGACGTTCCCGAGCCCAGTGCCACCGCCCAGATGATCGCCTTGACGACAAGCAACAGCAGGGCCGCCCTGGAATGAACGTCGCCCTGCAGCATACCGGCGATGTTGTCGTAGCCGACGCCGAGCGCGTTGGGATCGATCAGCCCGCCGATGCCGACGACAAGGCCGCCCAGCATCGGCCACCACATCCAGTGGATCGGCAGCTTGAGAAACCCGTCCTCGCAGGCATAGACCAGTCGCGTGAGCAGGCCCGACAGCAACCCGCCCAAGAGCCCCATCGCCGCCCAGCACAGGACGCCGACGAGCGTGACGTCGACGCTGCCCGCGAACGGAAAGAGTGGGCTGGTGAGACCGAGGACGCCGCGCTCCACCGCGGCAACCACGGCGGCCACGGCGACGGGCAGGAAGCTGCGGGGCGACCACTCGAACAGGAGCAGCTCGACAGCCAGCATGATGGCCGCGATCGGCGTGCCGAATACGGTGGTCATGCCGGCGGTGGCGCCTGCCACCAGGAGTGTCTTGCGCTCGTTGTCGCTGACCGGCAGCGCCTGCGCGATCAGCGAGCCGATGGCACCGCCGGTCATGATGATCGGGCCCTCGGCGCCGAACGGACCCCCGGTACCGATGGCGACCGCCGAGGACAGCGGCTTCAGCACCGCGACCTTGGCGTCGAGCCGCGAGCGGCCGAGAAGGATCGCCTCGATGGCCTCCGGGATGCCGTGGCCGCGAATCTTCTCGCTGCCGTAGCGCGCCATCAGGCCGATGATGAGCGAGCCCGCGACCGGAACCAGCACTGCCCACGGACCGAGCGGGGAGTGCTCCAACCGGAGATTGGCAAAGCTCAGTTGCCCGAAATAGGCGATATTGGTGGCAAGGCGGATCAGTTTGAGCAGGACGAAGCCCGCGACAACACCGGCCGTCGCCACCACGACGGCGATGCCCGAGATCAGGAGGACCCGCGGGTCGGTCGTGAAGTCGCCAAGACGGTGGTGGCTGCGGGGAGGCAAGACAGGTGTGCCGTTCGCGTCGGCAATCGGAGAGGTCATGGATATGAGGGGTCTCGGGAATCGGACAAAAGGCTTGATCGTTGCGCGTTCTTCTATCGGACTGCGATATATACAGGCAAGCCAAAGGAACCATCGCCATCGTGCGTACGAAGAACCCTGCCTTGCGTAAGCGGCGCCCCTCCCAGGCCGACTACGAGGCGCTGGCGGAATTCCGCCATCTGATCAGGCGCTTTTTGGAGTTCAGTCAGACTGCAGCCCGCGGCGTCGGCCTCGCCCCCGCCCAGCACCAGGCCCTGCTGGCGGTCAAAGGGCGGCCGCGCGGCACCACCATGACCATCGGCGCCCTCGCCGAGCGGCTCCGCATTCGCCATCACAGCGCGGTCGAGTTGGTGGACCGGCTGTCGGCGGCCGGTCTGGTGGTCCGCAAGACGGACCCGCAGGACCACCGCCGCGTGATCCTGGACCTGACGCGGGCTGCGGAGGAACATCTCGCCGATTTGTCGGCCGCCCATCTGGACGAACTCGCGCGGCTGAAGCCCTCGCTCAGGAAGCTGCTGGCAAGCAAGCGGTAACGGGCATATCCGTCGCGTGAACCGGGCTCGCCGGCACATGAATGGCTTGTCGGGACTGTGCGCAGGATGGATGAGACAATCGTGGCATGAGCAAGCCCCGCCTGCCGCCTTCGATCCCGCCGATCTCCCCGAGAGCAATGCCACGTCCTATCCGGCGATCTTCCGCGAGGCCAACAGCCATCGTTGGAACCGGCGGCTCGGCGACCATGCCGGTCTCACGAATTTCGGCGTGAATCTCACGCGCATCGAGCCCGGTGCGCAATCCTCGGCGCGGCACGCTCATTCCCGGCAAGACGAGTTCATCTGGGTGGTCGCGGGCGAGGTCGTTCTCGAGACCGACGAAGGCAGGCAGACATTGGGGCCGGGCACCTGCGCGGGTTTCCCCGCCGGCGGCGGCAATGCCCATCGCTTCGTCAACGAGACGGCCAGGGATGCGCTTCTGTTGGTGATCGGCGACCGCACGTCCCTCGACGAGATAAGCTATCCCGACATCGACAACCATGCCAGGGCCGGCGCCCACGGCAGGTACGTCCACACCCGGAAGGACGGCACGCCGCACTGACTGCGCCGGGCGATGCCGGAATCCGGTCGACATCGCCTAATTACTGTACTACAGGTACAGTAATTAGCTGCCCCTTCGCCGTTCGAGAGCGGACATCATGTCGACGACCGCATCGGCGCCGGTTTCCAGCCGGGCCACTTCGCCAACGCCGGTGTCCCATGCCAGGCTTCGCCAGCTGTCGGCGCTGCGTAACGGGCCGGGCCTCCTTCGCATGGCGACCCATCTGGGTGCGATCGTGGTGACGGGTACCCTCATCCAGCTCGTGAACAGCGATCATGGCCTGGGCTGGGCCCTCCCGCTCATCCTGTGCCAGGGCTTTCTCGTCGCCTTCCTGTTCATGCCCCTGCACGAGGCGGTGCATAAAACCGCTTTCCGCACGCGCCGGCTCAATATCGCCTTCGGGCATCTCTGCGGCGCGGCGATCGGCTTTCCCTACGAATATTACAGCGTGTTCCATTGGGAGCATCACCGGCACACGCAGGATCCGGCCAGGGATCCGGAGCTCCTGGTCATGCCGCTGCCGAGATCGGAGGCGGGGCTGGTGCTGGCCTTCTCCGGCGCCCTGCAGGTCTATGGCCGCCTCCGGCTGATGCTGCAACACGCGATCACCGGCAGGGTCACGGCGCCATGGGTGCCGGCTGACAGGCGTGGAGCAATCGTTCGCGAGGCACGGAGCTATCTCCTGGCCTATGCCCTGGTACTGGTCGGCTCGATCGAGCTCCAGACGCCGGTCCTGCTGTTGACATGGATCGCTCCGCTGTTCTTCGGCCAATTCCTGCTGCGGCCCTATCTCTATGCCGAGCATACCGGCTGCGGGCGGTCGCGTGACGCGTTCGAGAACACGCGCACGACCTATGCCAGCGGCATCGTCAAATGGTTCGCCTGGAACATGCCCTATCACGTCGAGCACCATGCCTATCCGTCGGTGCCCTTCCATGCCTTGCATGAACTGAACGGCCTCGTCGCCGAGCAGATCCTCCATGGCGAGCAGGGTTACCCGCGCTCGGTGCGCAAGGCCTGGCGATGGCTGTACGGCGTCAGCCAGAGCCGCGGCGAGGTTTCCGCTTAGGTCAGGACCGCGCTGACCAGGCGCCTTGCATAGGCTGCCGAGAGAGGCCGCAGCGCAAAGGTCGATTGATAGAACAACGTGCCATAGATCTGATCATACAGTTCCTCGGCGGAACGGCTGCGATCGATCTGGCCCGCGCGCTGGCCGTTGCGGATGATCCTGACGGCCATGCTCCTGCGCACATCGAGATAGCGCTCGGAGAACAGCCGGCCGGAACCGGTCTTGGCGACGCATTCGGCGATGACGGCGAGTTGGACCTTGCCGAACTCGCCGTTCAGCGCCCGGACATAGGCGGCCGCGTGCGCGCGCAGCGACGCCACGGTGTCGCCGTCTTCCGACAAGGGCAGGAGGGCCGCGGCTTTCCTGAGGAAGGCATCGATCAGCAGGGCCTCACGCGACGGCCACCATTTGTAGATCGTCACCTTGGAGACACCGCTGCGGCGCGCGATGGCATCGACCGTGACGGCCGCGAGCCCGTTCGCCGCCATCAGCGCATAAGCCCCTTCCAGGACCGCTCTCTCCGTCTCGGCCGATCGCGGCCGGCCCGGACGGATTGGAGCGATATCCATGTCGGCCGGCATGGCACTATTGTGGCGACTCATTCGGTACAGGGGATCTGCCCATGACAAACGAGATCGTCTTCTATCACAATCCGCGCTCACGATCGCAGATGGTACACTGGATGCTCGAGGAGGCCGGTGCGCCCTATCGGATCGTGCCGGTGGACTTGGCCGCGAACGAGCAAAAGTCCCCTGCCTTCCTGGCGCTCAACCCGATGGGCAAGCTGCCGACCATCGTCCACCGCGGCACGGTCGTGACGGAAACCGCGGCGATCATCGCCTACCTCGCCGACGCCTTTCCCGATGCCGGTCTGGCGCCGGCGCCCGGCGATGCATCGCGCGGCGCCTACTATCGCTGGCTGTTCTTCGGCGCGGGCTGCTTCGAGCCGGCGCTGCTCGACAAGATGATGAATCGCCCCGAGGTCGAGCGCAAAAGCGCGGTCGGCTGGGGCAGCTATGCCGACGTCGTCGCCACGCTGAAGGCCGCCCTTTCAGGCGGTCCCTACCTGCTTGGCGAGCGCTTCACCGCCGCCGACCTCTATATCGGTTCGGAACTGCGCTTCGCCACGATGTTCGGCGCACCGGACCTCAAGGGCGAGCGCGTTTTCGACGACTACGTCGCCCGCCTGTCGGCGCGGCCGGCATTCCAGCGAGCGACCGCCGGCTGAACGTCGTCCGTCGCCGCCGGAGAGAGGCCGAGGTCAATTCATGCCCGGACTACCGGCCGGCTGTGGCGGGTCGCACCGAGGCGGTGTTAGAACGCGGCCATTCAGTGGAGGATTCCCATGGTCGCGAATATCGGTCACTACATCGACAACAAAGCAGTCGCCGGCAAGAGCGACCGCACCGGCGATGTCACCAATCCGGCGACGGGCGAGGTGACCGCCAAGGTGGCGTTCGCCTCGGAAGCCGAGGTCGATGCCGCTGTCGCGGTTGCCGGGAAGGCGCAGACGGCGTGGGCCGCGACGCCGCCGCTTCGGCGCCAGCGCGTCATGTTCAATCTCAAGGGACTGATCGAGAAGCGCACCGATGATCTCGCACGTCTTCTCTCGCTCGAGCACGGCAAGACCTTCGACGATGCCAAGGGCGAGGTCGGTCGCGGTCTCGAGGTGGTGGAGTTCGCGTGCGGCATCGCCCACCACATGAAGGGCGACTTCACAGAGCAGGTGGCAACCGACATGGATACTTGGTCGATCCGCCAGCCGCTCGGCGTCGTCGCCGGCATCACACCCTTCAACTTTCCCATCATGATCCCGTGCTGGATGGGCGCGATGGCGGTGGCCTGCGGCAACGCCTTCGTGCTGAAGCCGTCCGAGAAGGATCCCAGCGCGCCGATGCTGCTGGCCCAACTCTTCGCCGAGGCGGGCGCGCCGGCCGGCATCTTCCAGGTGGTGAACGGCGACAAGGTCGCGGTCGACGCGCTGCTCAAGCACCCCGACGTGCCGGCGATCTCGTTCGTCGGCTCGACGGCGATCGGCCAGTATGTCTATCACACCGGCACGGCGATGAATAAGCGTGTGCAGGCGCTGTGCGGCGCCAAGAACCACATGGTGGTGATGCCCGACGCCGATCTCGAGCAGGCGACCGATGCACTGATCGGCGCCGGCTATGGCGCGGCCGGCGAACGCTGCATGGCGATCTCGGTCGCGGTCGCGGTCGGCGACGTCGGCGACAAACTGGTGCAAAAGCTCGCGCCGCGAGTCCAGGGCCTGAAGGTGGGGCCCGGCCTCGATCCCCAGTCGGAGATGGGGCCGCTGATAACGCGCCAGCATCGCGACAAGGTGATGGGCTATGTCGACCAGGGCGTGAACGAAGGCGCCAAGCTGGTGGTCGACGGCCGCGGCCTCAGGCTGCAGGGCTACGAGAACGGCAACTTCATGGGCGGCTGCCTGTTCGATCAGGTGAAGCCCGGCATGGCGATCTACAAGGACGAGATCTTCGGCCCGGTGCTCTCGGTCGTCCGCTCGCAAAGTTTCGATGACGCGATCAAGCTGGTGAACGACCATGCCTACGGCAACGGCACGGCGATCTTCACCCGCGACGGCGATGCCGCCCGCGCCTTCGCCAACAACGTCAAGATCGGCATGGTCGGCATCAACGTTCCCATTCCCGTGCCCGTCGCCTATCACAGCTTCGGCGGCTGGAAAGCCTCGATCTTCGGCGATCACGGCATCTACGGCATGGAAGGCGTGCGCTTCTACACGAAGCTCAAGACCGTGACCGCACGCTGGCCGACCGGCATCCGCGCCGGCGCCGAATTCAACTTCAGGGCGCGGGCATGAGGCGCGACCGACGTCTCTCAGGCGGCTTTCGCCTGCCCGCTCCGTGCATCTTCGACGATCATCGCCGCCGCCTTGTCGGCGATCATGATCGTGGGCGTGTTGGTGTTGCCCGAGGTGATCGTCGGCATCACCGAAGCATCGGCGACGCGTAGGCCCTTCAGTCCGATGACGCGCAACCTCTCATCGACGACGGCGGTGGAATCCGAGGGCAGGCCCATCTTCGCTGTCCCCACGGGATGGAAGATCGTGGTGCCGATGTCGCCCGCGGCCTTCGCGAGCGACGCGTCGTCGTCGCCGACGCTCGGTCCGGGCAGGTATTCCTCCGGCTTGTAGGGCTGCAGCGCGGGCTGCCGCATGAGCCGGCGCGTGACGCGGATCGCATCGGCCGCCACGCGCCGATCCTCGAAGGTCGCGAGATAGTTGGGCGCGATCATCGGCTTGTCTGCAGGATCGGTGGACCGAAGACGGATCGTGCCGCGCGAGGTCGGGCGCAGGTTGCAGGCACTGACGGTGATGGCCGGGAAGCGATGCAGCGGCTCGCCGAACTTGTCGAGCGAGAGCGGCTGGACATGGAACTCGATGTTCGGCCGCTCGTGCTCGGACGACGACGTCGTGAAGATGCCGAGCTGCGAGGGCGCCATGGCGAGCGGCCCCGACTGGAACAGGGCGTATTCGGCGCCGATCAGGGCGCGTCCGACCAGCGAGTGGTAGGTCACATTGAGCGTCTTGGCGCCCTGCACCCGGTAGATCGCCCGCTGCTGCAAATGGTCCTGCAGGTTGCGGCCCACGCCCGGCTTGTCGTGCACGACGGCGATGCCGAGCTCGCCGAGCCAGTCGGCCGGACCGACACCGGAGAGCTGCAGGATCTGCGGCGAGCCCACGGCGCCGGCGGACAGGATGATCTCGCCGCGGGCGCGCGCTTCGATTGTCCGGCCATCCCGGCGAAACCGCACGCCGGAGGCGCGCTTGCCCTCGAACAGCACCTTTTCGACCAGGACATCGGTCTCCAGTCGAAGGTTGGGCCGCTTCAGGACCGGCTTGAGGAAGGCGCGGGCTGCCGACACTCGGATGCCGCGCTTCTGGTTGACGTGGAAGTAGCCGACGCCGTTGTTGCTTCCGGTGTTGAAATTGGCAGTGGCGGGAATGCCCATTTCCGTCGCCGCCCTGGCGACCGCATCCAGGATTTCCCACTTCACGCGAAGCCGCTCCACCCGCCATTCGCCGCCGGATCCGTGATGCTCGGTGTCGCCCAGGAAATGACAATCCAGCCGCTTGAATACCGGCAGGACATCGTCCCAGCCCCAGCCGGTGAGCCCGAACTGACGCCAGTGATCGTAGTCCTGGGCCTGGCCGCGCATCGAGATCATGCCGTTGATGGCCGAGCAGCCGCCAATCACCTTGCCGCGCGGATAGTTGAGGCTGCGGCCGTTGAGGCCCGGCTCCTTCTCGGTCTGGAACATCCAGTCGGCGCGCGGATTGCCGATCGCGAACAGGTAGCCGGCCGGGATATGGAACCAGATCCAGTTGTCGCGTCCGCCCGCCTCCAATACCAGGACCCGCGACCCCGGATTCGCCGACAGCCGGTTGGCGAGCACGCAGCCGGCCGATCCCGCGCCGACGACGATATAGTCGAAGTCTCCTTCGAGACGGCTGATGGCCTCCGTTGCCATTGAACACTCCTTGACCGTCAAATGATGCGACGCATCACGGGCCGCCTCAAGCCTCTGTCCAGACCGACTACTTCGCCGGCGGCCACTCGTCGAAGCGCTTGATGTCGCCCTCCCAGGCGAGCCACGGTACCTCGTGGCTGCGCCAGATATGGACGATCGGTCTCGTGCCGGGGTCCTCGTCGAGGGTGGCGACCCGCAGGACCACATGCGGGTCGGCTGGCCGCTCGGCGATCAGGTGCGTACCACACACCGAGCAGAAGTGGCGGTTTCTGCCGGGCGAAGACTCGAAGGTGCGGAGCCTTTCCGCTCCGGTCAGCCATCTGAATTCGGCTCGGGGAACGCGCGCGGTGGTCGCAAAGGGCGCCGCATGCGCCTTGCGGCAGGTCCGGCAAGAACAGTGGCCGATCAGCAGGCCGGCCGTGTTGGCCTCATAGACGACCGCACCGCAGAGACAGCTTCCTTGCATGGATGGCCTCCCTCCTATCGAAACGGGCCCCTTGCCCGTCCTGCCGGCCGACGCGCAGAATTGGGCCAATAGAGGAGCGCCCGATGAAGTACAACCGCATTTCGGCCGATTGCCATCTCGACCTGCCGTGGATGCCACCCGACCTCTTCACCTCGATGGCGCCGCGCGAGCTGAGGGACCGCATGCCTTACGTGGTCGACAGCGACGATGGACCCAAATGGACCGCCAGCAACGGCGCGTCGTTCGGATTCAAGAACGGCGTCGGCCCGGCCGGCAGCAAGTACGTCAAGGGCAAGCATCACCGCGTCGACGTGATGGCGGAAACCGGCCTCTATGAAGACGGCGCCAGGGACATCCGCCGCGTCTCCGATCCGCATCTGCGCATCAAGGACCTCGACCGCGACCACGTCGATGCCGAGGTGATCTACGGCATCCTGGGCGCGGCGGGGAGGCTGAACGACCGCGAGGCCGCCAACGAGATGCTGCGCATCTACAACGACTGGCTGAAGGAATTCTGCAGCCACTATCCCGACCGGCATATCGGTCTCGCCTGCCTGCCCTACGGCGACATCGACGCCGCGGTGAAGGAGATCCACCGCGTGGCGAAGATGGGATTGCGTGGCCTCGAACTCTCCTGCTCGTGGGACATGGAGCCGATGTGGCATCCGATGTGGGAGCCGCTCTGGAAGGCGGTGAACGACGTGCAGCTGCCGCTGCATTTCCACACCTTCCCAAATGTGCCGCCCGACATGATCGCCAAGCATCCCGGCCGCGTCGGTCGCTCGGTGTTCTTCACCGTCGTGTCCGGCTTCCAGATGAACCTCGTGAACATCCTCGCGGCCGTCATCGCCGCCAACGTGCTGGAACGCTATCCGCATGTGCGCATCGCCTTCGGCGAATCGGGCTGCGGCTGGATTCCCTACGCGCTCGACCGCATGGACTTCGAGTGGGAGGACCGCTTCACCGATCTCGGCCTCAAGATGAAGCCGTCGGACTACTGGCGCCGACAGTGCAAGGCCACCTTCCAGTTCGACCGCATCGGCGCCAAGCTGATCGACGACATGGGCGCCGAGAGCCTGATGTGGGGCTCCGACTACCCGCATGGCGACGGCGTGTGGCCCAACTCCGACCAGTACATCAAGGAGCAGTTCGCCGAGGTGCCGGCCGAGGTGACCAAGATGATCACCTGCACGAACGCGGGCAAGTTCTACGGTCTGATCAACTAGCCGACGCTCGCTAACCCAAGATTTCGTCATCCCGAGCGAACGCGAGGGACCTTCAGGAAACAGGAAAGGTCTCTCGCGGCCTACGTAACGTCAGCCACCTGCCGGTCCGGATGCAAGTGCCGGTCGATGGGTCCGGCGATGTCCGCCGACAGA
>NZ_DATBFE010000130.1:0-98103 GCF_036558665.1 Reyranella sp.
ACGAACTTCAGGTCGCGGCGGAACTGCAGCATCGGATGTTCGCCGATAGGATGATGCGGGGCGAGAAAAGCGCCGAAACCCAGCCGATGCATAAGACCTCCCTGAACAGGCGGTCATTCGCCTAACATGTCGGCTCGGTGAGGTCGATAGATGGAGGGAAGAATGGCCGAACTCAGCGGGCGGGTGGCGCTGATCACCGGTGGTTCACGCGGCATCGGCCGCGCCGTGGCGATTTCGCTGGCCGAAGCCGGTGCGGCCGTCGCGGTAAATTTCCGGGAAAACGCAGCCGATGCGGACGCCGTGGTGGACCTGATCCGCAAAGCGGGACGCCGGGCGACAGCCGTCCGTGCCGATGTCTCCAACGGCACCGAGGTGACGGCGATGGTCGCGGCCGTCGAGCGCGAGCTCGGCCCGATCGACATGTTGGTCAACAATGCCGGCATCGGCCTCATCCGGAGCATCGAAGAGCTGACGGAAGAGGTGTTCGACGAGACTATCGCCGTGAACCTGAAGTCGGCGTTCCTGTGCACGCAGGCCATCGTGGCGGGCATGCGCGCCAGGAAATGGGGTCGTATCGTGAACATATCCTCGGGCGCGGCACGCGGCGCCGGTGGCATTGGTCCGCACTACAACGCCTCGAAGGCGGGTCTCGAGGGGCTGACGCGGGGCTACGCCGCGCGTCTGGTGAAGGATGGTATCACGGTAAACGCCGTCGCTCCGTCACTGATCGAGACGGATATGGTGCGGTCGGGTCTCGCGTCCTCACCGGCACGCATTCCGCTCGGCCGCTTCGGAACGCCCGAGGAATGCGCACAGATCGTGCTGATGCTGATGGGTAACGCCTACATGACCGGCCAGACTGTGGCGCTGAGCGGCGGCATGTCCTTCATTTAGCGCGCCGGCTGCTTCCCGCGCTCTTCTCGAACATCTCCCGCATCGTGACCGGCCGCTTGTACTTCTTCAGGAGGTCGGCGACCGCTTCGTCCATCAGCTCCTGGAAGGTCTTGCCCGTGTCGGATTCGAGGATCTCCAGGGCATTCAAACTGGTCGGTGCGATCTGGACCATCTTGCGCATGGCGGCTGCCTTCGTTGCGATATGCTGGGAGTGATCGGTGCTCTCGGGAACGCTAATGTTGTGTCTGCAGCGCGTGTTCCATCGGCATCATGTTGGCGTCGAGGTTCGCCATGATCAGCATCGAGCCGAAGACGACGAGCCCGACGACAAAAATGCCAAAAGCCAGGGCGAGGAAGTTGTTGGTGTCGTCGGGACCGCTGGAGATGTGAAAAAAGAACACGACATGTACGCCCATTTGCCCGATCGCGAGGGCGGCGAGCAGGATGGGAACCGCGGGTCCCCAGACGGTGTGCGTGCCGGCCACCCAGAAAGAGGCAAGCGTCAACACGATCGCAAAACCGAGGCCGGCGAGATAGGCGCGAACGCCGCCGCGGCTGGTCTGTGCGCCGCCGGGAGCGTGGTCACCCCGGACATCTTGGGCTTGGCGTGGCTCAGGCATAGCCTGCTCCCAGATAAACAATGGTGAAGACGCCGATCCAGACAATATCGAGAGCATGCCAGAACAGCGTGAAACAAAGCAGCCGGCGCACGACCACGGGGCGAAAGCCGAGCGTCGCGACCTGCGCCATCATTACGGCCAGCCAGCAGAGGCCCAGAGTGACATGCAGGCCGTGCGTGCCGACCAGCGTAAAGAAAGCCGAGAGAAAGGCGCTGCGGGTCGGCCCGGCGCCTTCGCTGCCCATGCGCAGGAACTCCGACAGTTCGAGCCCCAGGAACGCCGCGCCGAAGGCGAAGGTGATCGCCGCCCAGAAGTAGGTCGCGGCGGCCGAACGGCGTTCGATGGCGATTGAGCACAGTCCGCACGTGAAGCTCGAGAACAGCAGGCAGCCGGTCTCGATCAGAACAAGGCCGCGGTTGAACAGATGGAGCCCGTCGGGGCCGCCGGCGGTGCGGTCCGCCAGAACGGCATAGGCGGCGAACAGCGCCGAGAAGATCACGACATCGCTCAGAAGGAACAGCCAGAACCCGAAACCGACCACGACCTCGATCGCTGCGGGTCCGCGCTCCGACAAGGGAATATTGGTGTCGCCATCGACCGGCGTCGTCAGGGCATCGACGACGCTCACGACGACACCTCGCGCCTGCGGGCCTGCTCGGCGCGAGCAATCTCCGCCGCCGGGATCTCTATCTCGCTGTGGATGCGCCAGGCGTGCGTCAGCGCCGCCGCCGCCATGCCCGCCAGTCCGACGATCGCGAGCCACCAGATATGCCAGACCAGTGAAAAGCCGGCGATCACGGAGAAGAAGGAGACGAAGAAGCCCACCGGCGTGGAGCGGGGCAGAACGATCGGCTGCCATCGCGGCGGGGTCCGTCCGCCGCTCTGCTCGCGACCGTCTTGCTTCATGTGCCAGTAGGCATCCGCACCCTGCACCTGCGGCAAGACCGAGAAGTTCCAGGCCGGCGGCGGCGATGGAGTGGACCATTCGAGCGTCCGGCCGTCCCAGGGATCGCCCGTGCGGTCGCGACGGCTTTCTCGGGTGCGGACGCTCACAACAAGCTGCAGGACGATGCAGGCGATGCCGGCAAGGATCACCAGCGCGCCGACAAGGGCGATCACGAACAGCGGCTGCCAGTCGGCCTCGGGGTAGTGCTGCATGCGCCGGGTGGCGCCCATCAACCCCAGGGCGTAGAGCGGCATGAAGGCAAGATAGAAGCCGACCAGCCAGCACCAGAAAGCGGCCTTGCCCCACCTCTCGTCCAGCGTGAAGCCGAACGCCTTGGGAAACCAGTAGGTGTATCCGGCGAAAGCACCGAACAGCACGCCGCCGATGATCACGTTGTGGAAGTGCGCGACCAGGAACAGGCTGTTGTGCAGCACGAAATCGGCCGGCGGCACGGCAAGCAGGACGCCGGTCATGCCACCGATCACGAAGGTGCAGATGAAGCCGAGCGACCAGAGAAGGGGCGAGGCAAACCGCACGCGACCGCCATAGAGGGTAAACAGCCAGTTGAAGACTTTCACGCCCGTGGGCACGGCGATGATCATGGTCATGATGCCGAAGAAGCCGTTGACGTCCGCGCCGGCTCCCATGGTGAAGAAGTGGTGCAGCCACACCATGAAGGACAGCATGCAGATCGCCATGGTGGCGACGATCATGGAGCGATACCCGAACAGTGGCTTGCCCGCAAAAGTGGAGATCACCGCGGAATAGACGCCGAAGGCCGGCAGGACGAGGATGTAGACCTCAGGATGGCCCCAGGCCCAGATCAGGTTGACGTACATCATCGCGTTGCCGCCGGCCGCGTTGGTGAAGAAGTGGAAGCCGAGGTAGCGGTCGAGCAGCAACATCGCCAGGGTCGCCGTGAGGATGGGGAAGGCGGCGACGATCAGCAGATTGGAGGCAAGCGCGGTCCAGCAGAAGACCGGCATGCGGCCGTAGCCCATGCCGGGCGCACGCAGCTTCAGGATGGTGGTGGTGAAGTTGATGCCGGTCATCAGCGAGCCGGCGCCGGAGATCTGCAACGCCCAGAGATAGTAGTCGACGCCGACTCCCGGTGAGAAGGCGAGCTCGGAAAGCGGTGGATAGACGAGCCAGCCGGTTTTCGCGAACTCGCCCACGGCAAGTGACATGTTGACCAGCAGGGCGCCTGCGGCGGTCAGCCAGAAGCTGACCGAATTCAGCGTCGGGAAGGCCACGTCGCGGACGCCGAGTTGCAGGGGCACGACGAAGTTCATCAGGCCGATCATGAACGGCATGGCGACGAAGAAGATCATGATCGTGCCATGCGCCGAGAAGATCTGGTCGAAGTGCTCGGGCGGCAGATAGCCCTGTGCGCCGGCGGCGGCGACGGCCTGCTGCGTGCGCATCATCATCGCGTCGGTGAAGCCGCGCAGCAGCATGACGAGAGCGAGCACCGCGTACATCACGCCGATCCGCTTGTGGTCGACGCTGGTGATCCATTCGCGCCACAGATAGGGCCACCAGCCCTTGAGAACGATCGTCACGAGAACAGCCGCGATGGCGACGATCATCAGCACCGACGCGGCCATCGGGATGGGCTGGTCGAGCGGAAGCGCGTCCCAGGAAAGCTTGCCCAGCATGCTAGCGGCCGGTGGCCTCGCGGACGATGGTCTGGAACATCGCCGGCGCGACGGTGGCGTAGGCCGTGGCCTTGTCGACGGAGCCGGGTGTCGCGAGCGCTCTATAACCCGCCAGGTCGAGCCGGTCCGTACCGCCACGCACGGTGGCGAGCCAGGCTGCGAACTCGTCGGCCGGCATGGCGACAACGTCGAACCGCATGTCGGAGAAGCCGTTGCCGCTGAATTGCGCGCTGAGGCCGGTGAAGGTGCCGGGGTGGTCGGCCTGGAGGTTGAGCTGCGTCGTCATCCCCGCCATGGCGTAGATCTGGCTGCCGAGCTGTGGCACGAAGAAGCTGTTCATCACCGTCGCGGAAGTGATGCTGAAGTGCAGCGGCGTCGCCACGGGAACGACCAGTCGGTTTACTGTCGCAACCCCTTCCTTCGGATAGATGAAGAGCCACTTCCAATCGAGTGAAACGACCTGGATCTCGAGCAGCGGCTTCGGCGAGGCGATCGGCCGCGGCGGGTCGAGGTCGTGGGAGCCGATCCAGCCGATGCCGCCCAGGAACAGCACGACGAGCGCGGGAATCGACCACACGACCAGCTCGACCGGCCCGGAGTAGGACCAGTCCGGCAAATGGCGCGCGCGGCGATTGCCGGCGCGAAACCACCACGCGAAGCCGATGGTGAGCAGGATCACCGGCACGATCACGGCGAGCATGATCGAGGTGGCGTTGAGCAGGATCAGCCGCTCCGCACTGCCGATCGGCCCCTGCGGGTCCAGCACGCCGGCATGCCAAGGCCAGTTGGAGTGCAAAGCCCCTCCCTCGCGAACCGGCTCCAACGCCCGTCGTGCAGGCGGGTTCCGGCATTGCGCCATTGCGAACCCCTCGCTCAGCCAAACTTACCGCAACCGGGAATGGCGACAATCGTTTGTTGGGCTATGGTCGGTCTTGCCCTGACAGACGAGGAACGCGCCGCGCTCGAAAATCTGGCCGCCTTCGGGCCGGAGCGCGGCCTTGCGCCGCCGCTGCGCGGGCGGCTGGCGCTCTACAAGCTGATCGATGAGACTCCCCAAGGTTGGAAGATTACGTCACTGGGGCGCGACGCCTTGACCAGTGCGCCGCTGCGGCGTGATCCGAGGGAAGCGGAGCCCGAGGCCGAGGAGACGCCGCCGTCCACCGAAAGCGAGCGGCACTACGGCCGCAAGTCGCGCAATACCTCCTGGCTCGACTGAGCCCTCAGCTTTCCAGTGCCGCCTTCACACGCGCCGGCGTGAACGGCATGTCGCGCAGGCGATGTCCGATCGCGTCGGCAATTGCATTGGCGAGTGCCGCGGCGGCGGGACCTTGTCCGGCCTCGCCGGTACCCAGGAACGGCTCACCCGGCCGGTCGATCACGTGGACGTCGATCGAAGCCGGTACGCCTGGAAAGCGCAGGATGGGATAACCGCTCCAGTCGAAGCTTCTCCGATGGCTCGCGTCGAATGCCACGGATTCCAGCATGGTCCAGCTCAGCGACTGGATGATCGCGCCCTCGATCTGGTTGCGGATGCCGTCCGGACTGACAGCCTCGCCGCTATCGATGGCGGCCACGATCCGGCGGACGTCGATCGCACCGCTATCCGGATCGACCGCGATTTCGATGGCAAGCGCGCAGTAGGCGCCGAGATTCTTGTAACGTGCGAAACCAAAGCCGCAGCCACGCCCAGGACGGCCTTTGATTCGCCGCTTCCAGCCGAACCGGTTGGCTGCCGTCTCCACTACCTCGCGTCCGCGGCTGTCCTGCAGGTGGACCAGGCGGAAGTCGACCGGATCGACGCCGGCCGCGTGCGCCAGTTCGTCCACGAAGCTTTCGATGGCGAACACGTTCATGTGTGCACCAAGGGAGCGCAGGGCCGAGACGCGTACCGGCGCCTGCTCGACGAAATGGTAAATGCCGCTTGCGTTGGCGAAAGCGTAGATCGGGTTGGCGTTGCGGTCGCCACCGCCTTCCGGCATCGGGATCGGCCGCGCCTTCTGCGGCGGAAACGGCGGATCGAGCTCGGCGCCGGCCAGCAGGCCGCCGGCACTGGTCGGGCGACCGTTGTGCGCATTGCTCCACACCTCGTGATGCCAGGTCGCAACATGGCCGCCTTGCCCGAGCGCGGCCTGAAGCTCGACCACCATCGCCGAGCCCAGCGGTTCCCAGCCATGCTCCTGTTCGCGCATCCATTGCAAGCGCACGGGCCGTCCCGGAACGGCACGCGCCGCCAGCGCCGCATCGGCAGCGGCATCATCGGCGCCGTTGTGGCCGTAGCAGCCCGACCCTTCGACATGGATGCAGCGCACCTTCTCGGCCGGCAGATGGAGCAGGTCGGCGAGCGACTTGCGTAGCGGCGAGACACCCTGGCTGTGCGTCCACACGGTCACGCTGTCGTCTTCCCACAGTGCCAGGGCGCAGGAAGGCCCGATCGAGCCATGCATCAGGCATGGCCGGCTGTAGCGTGCTTTCACGATCCGGGCGTCAGGCGGGGGTTCGTTCGATCCCGGATAGTCGAAGATCGGAATTTCCTGGCCGGGCGAGCTGCGCAGCACATGGCGCATGTCCGCCGCCGGAAGGGGAGCGTCCTGCCGTTCCCATCCCGTTGCCTGCAGGCGGCGCATGGCCTTGATCGCATGCCATTCCTTGGCGGCCAGAACCGCCAGGAAGCGGCCGTCGCGCACCACCCGCTCGATACCCGGCATTTGTGCCACGCCATCGACCTCGACCTGCTTCAGGCGCGTGCCAGCGCTCGGACCGCGAACGACGCGGGCATGCAGCATGTTGGGCATGCGCATATCCTGCACGTAGGCGGCGATGCCGCGCAGCTTGGCCGGTATGTCGACGCGAGGCACGTTCTCGCCGATCAATCGGCGGCCCTTGCTGCGGCGGGTCACGTCCGGTCTGGCCATGACGCGCAGAGAGAAGCCTGCGGCGAGATCGCCATAGCCAAGATGCTGGCCGTTGGGACCAAAAGCCATGCCGTCCTGCAGCTCGATCTGGTCGATCGAGGTCACGAAACGCCAGGCCGCGGCATCTGTGAGCAACATGCGAATGTTGGCGGCGGCATTCAGGATCGCCGTTCCGCTGTTCTGCATCGAATGGCTGCCGGCCGTGACGCCTTCGTCGGGCGTACGCGCCGTGTCGGCGGTAACGAGTTCAATGGCGGCCGGCGAGACGGCCAGCTCATCGGCGGCGATCTGGATCAAGGCGGTGCGCAACCCCTGACCGAGTTCCGCCTTACCGGTGAAGACCGTGATCCTGCCGGTGCCATCGACACGGATCCATGAATCGAGAAAGGGATGCTTGTCGAGATCACCCGGGAGCGTGGCAGATTCGCCGGGCTCCTGAGCGAGCGCCGATGCTGTGCTGGCGAATGCCACCATCAGCCCGCCCTTCGCCAACAGCGCGCGTCGCGTGAGGCCGTTCATCGAGCGGACTCCCGGACGCCGCCGCCCATGGCGATTGCCGCACGGCGTACCGCCCGCAGGATACGCATATGTGTGCCGCAGCGGCAGAGATTGGCAGCGAGATGGGCACGCAGTTCGCCCTCGGTCGGCCGGGTATTGCGCTCGAGCAGGGCCTGCGCCCGCATGATCACCCCGGCAATACAATAGCCGCACTGGGCAGCCTGCTCGGCTTCGAACGCGGCTGCCAGAACACCGGGCCGATCGGGCGTGCCGAGACCTTCGAGGGTGCGCACCTTGCGACCGGCAAGCGCCGCGACCGGCACCAGGCACGAAAAGGCCGGCCGGTCATCGACCAGCACGGTGCACGCCCCACATTGGCCAAGGCCGCAGCCGAACTTGGCGCCATTTAGTCCGAGCTCACCACGCAACACGTAGAGGAGCGGCGTATCGGGATCGGCATCGACGGAATGCGCCGTACCGTTCACGCTGAGGCTGATCATCTGCCGCCCGCCTTGCGGACGTCGGATACCGCCTGCTCGAGGTTTTGCCAGGGCGGCAGGTCGGTGTACCGCGTCCGCAAATAGGCGGCGACTTCGGCGAGCTGGCGATCCGTAAAATCGTTGCCGAAGGCCGGCATCGACGGTCCGACGCCGCTGGCGGAAGCACCGAGGCCCTGAATGATTACTTGCAGCGTGTCGTGCGGCGTGTCCTCGTGCAGCGGCGTTCCCCAGGCAAGTGGCGGGCGTCCTTGTTGCATCATCGGGGCGCCCGCGTCATGACAGGCAGCGCAGGCGCCGGCAAACAGAATCCCGCCCTCGGGATGCGTCCGATCGGCGAGACTTTCGTTGTCGCGCCGAGCAAGATCGCCTTTGGCGGCCGGTGCATCGGCCATAAGACCGGCGAAATAGCCGGCGAGAGCCCGTACATCTGCCTCGGCCGCTGAGGCCAGTTCCCGTGTCACTTCACTCATCGGGCCGGCGGCGGCCGCATGCATGGCGCCGCGCCCGGTGCGCAGATACTCGAACAACTCGTCGGCGGTCCACGGCTGCACTGCTGGAGAACGGGCATTGAGCGCCGGCGCATACCAGCCCTCCGTCCACGCGCCGTCATAGGCCCGATCGCTCATTTCCGCACCCCAGCGGTCGCGCGGCGTATGACAGGCGCCGCAATGGGCGAGGCCCTCCGCAAGGTAGCGTCCCCGATCCGCCTCGTTGATCGCATCCTTCTTCAGATAGAGGAGATTCCAGGCCACCAGAAGCGGTCGATATCCGAACGGCCAGGCGAGACGATTGTCGGGTATTTGCGTCCGGACAGGCGGGCGGGTCATGAAGAAGGCATAGAGGGCGTCGAGGTCGCTGTCGCTCGTATGGGTAAAGTGATCGTAGGGGAAAGCCGGATAGAGCAGGCTACCGTCACGCGACACGCCGTCGCGCATGGCGCGCGTGAAAGCTTCGGACGACCAGCGGCCGATGCCGGTCTCCGGGTCGGGCGTGATGTTGGAGGCGAAGATCGTGCCGAACGGCGTGCGCAGCGCCTTTCCTCCGGCGAACCCCCGTCCGCCAGGTGCCGTATGGCAGGTACTGCAGTTGCCGAGATGGACAAGCGTCTGCCCACGCAACACCGTCGCGCGGTCGAAGCCGGCAGCGGCCGGAGGGGGGACCGGAGGCAAGGCGGGCTTCCATGCCAAGGCGCCCGCCGCGACCGTGATTGCGACAAGCCCCGAGGCGATGCCCGCCAGGACCCACCCGCCTCGAGACAAATTCCGGCTCCGTCAGGCAATTCAGGTCCGGCGGGAGTACCGCCGGCAGGGGGCCGATTTCAAGCTTCAGGATTTGTCCAATTGATGGCGGCTCTCGTGAGCCGAGTCGGCCGATGTGCCGGTGACCGGCGAACGGCCGCGGCCGTCGAGGCTGTCGGTTGCGGCGGTCGGCAGTACGCCGACCTGGCAGGCGATCGGCCTGGTGCCGAACCGGCCTTCGGCAAGAACATTTTGCAGGCGATGCAGCGAATCGTCGGAGCCGACGGTGCCTTTGACGATGACGGCCCCGTTCACGACCTCGACCGCGAGATTGCGTGCATCGATGCTCATCTTCGTCAGGGTGTCGGTGATCGCGTCGCGGAGCCGTTCGTCGCGCTCGTTCATGGGTGCCCTCTTCGGCCCGTGTCGGGTGGACAGGGGAGGAACGCACCGGGCTCGAGATTGTTGCAACCCGCCTGAAGGGCACGCCGTTGCCCTTGCATGGTCGCCGCCAATTCCGAACGGATGGTCCATCGTCAGATCGAACGGCGTGGAGTCCGCGATCCGCGCGTCCTGGCTGCCATGCGCAAGGTGGAGCGCGAGGCCTTCCTGCCCGAGGCGATGCGCGAGTTCGCCTATGAGGATACCGCACTGCCGATCGAGGAAGGTCAGACCATGTCGCAGCCCTTCATCGTGGCGCGCATGGCCGAGGCAGCCAGGATTTCCTCCGGCGACCGCGTGCTCGAGGTGGGCGCGGGCTCAGGTTATGCCGCAGCGGTCCTGGGGGAGCTGGCTGCTCGCGTCTATGCCATCGAGCGGCATGCAGCCTTGGCCGCTTTGGCCCAGAGCCGGCTGCGTTCCCTGGGTTACCGCAACGTCGACGTGCGGGTCGGCGACGGTACACTGGGCTGGCCGGAGGCGGCGCCATTCGACGCGATCATTGCTTCTGCCGGAGGGCCGCGTGTGCCCGAGGCCCTGCGTCGCCAACTGGCGACCGGCGGCCGGCTGATCATGCCGGTGGGCGACACCCGTAACCGCCAGCGTCTGCTGCGCATCATGCGCACCGGCGAGGAGAGCTTCCAACAGGAGACCTTGGAAGAGGTCATGTTCGTGCCATTGATCGGCGCCGAAGGCTGGGACGCGGACGGCGGCGATCGTGGTCCGCCGCGCCGTGGCGACCTGCCGCCTTCGGCGCCGCGCTCCTTGCCCATGATGATCGCTGAGGTCACACAAGCGCTGCCCGACCTGAGGGACCCCGCCTTTGCCGACTTCTTCGACCGCTTCGGCGACCGGCGGGTCGTGCTCCTGGGCGAAGCGAGCCATGGTACGTCCGAATTCTATCGCGCCCGGGCCGCGATCACGCGCCGCCTGATCGAGCGTCACGGCTTTGGCATTGTGGCCGTCGAGGCCGATTGGCCGGACGCGGCGGCGCTCGACCGCTATGTCCGACAACTGCCGGCTTCCGACGGCAATCGTCAGGTCTTTCGGCGCTTCCCGACCTGGATGTGGCGCAACAGGGAGGTCGACGCCTTCCTCCGCTGGATGCGGGACTACAATGCCCCGTACCTCGAGGAGAAGAAGATCGGCTTCTACGGTCTCGACATCTACAGCCTCTCCGACTCGATCGAGGCCGTATTGGGCTATCTTGAGCGCAGCGATCCGGAGGCTGCACGCATCGCCCGCGAGCGCTATGGCTGCCTGACGCCGTGGCAGAGAGATCCTTCGGTCTATGGCCGTGCGGTGCTGAGCCAACGCTACCGTGAATGCGAGGCCGCCGTCGTGGCGACCCTCACCGATCTCTTGTCCAGGCGCCTGACCTACGCAGCGGAGGACAACGAGCGTTTCTTCGATGCGGTGCAGAACGCCCGGCTCGTCGCCTCGGCGGAGCGCTACTATCGGATCATGTACTACGGTGGTGCGGAAGGCTGGAACCTGCGCGACCGGCACATGTTCGATACACTTGTCCGCTTGCTGGAGCATCGAGGGCCCGGCTCCAAGGCGGTGGTTTGGGCGCACAACTCGCATATCGGCGATGCGCGCTTCACCGACCTGGGCCGCATGCGCGACGAGCTCAATCTCGGGCAGCTTTGCCGCGAACGCTTCGGCGATCAGGCTGCAACCATAGGATTCGGCACGCATGCCGGTACCGTTGCCGCAGCCCAAGACTGGGGCGAGCCGATGGAAGTCATGGAGGTGCGCCCCTCGCGCCACGACAGCATCGAGCGGCAATTCCACGATGGCGGCGTCGGCCGCGGTGCGCTCCTGCTGAATGGCATCACCGGCAAGTTGCGCGAACACCTGCAAGCCGAACGGCTGGAGCGTTTCATCGGTGTGATCTATCGCCCCGAAACGGAGCTCCAGAGCCACTACGCGAACGTCGAGTTGTCGGGCCAGTTCGACGCCTATGTCTGGTTCGACCGCACGACCGCTGTCTCGCCCCTGCCGGCAAGCCCCACTTCGGATGGTCCGGATACATGGCCGTTCGGGGTCTGAGCACGGTGCAGGGAAAGTGGTCTCCTAGGTTCCCTGTCGGGCGACGAGACGCGCGACGAGGGCGGCCTTCTTGATGGGTGAGCGGGGCGACTTGCGCAGGCGCGACAGTTTGCCTTCTTCGAATGCCGAGACGACCGAAGCGTGTACGTAGCTCTTGCGGCAGACGGTTGGCGTATTGCCGAGCTCCTCGGCGACCTCGACCACCGCCGATCGAATCTGCGAACGGCGTGCGCGGCGGCTTGCCGCCGCAGGCGTCGCAACCAGGGCGTGGAGGACCCCAGCCGAGCCCACAAGCGTGCGAAAGTCCTTGAGCGAAATGCGCCGGCCGGCAACTTCGCGCAGGAAGGCGTTCACCTCGCCGGCACGCACGGGGTGGATGGTGCCGTCGCCAGCACGATACTGGAACAGGCGACGGCCCGGCAATCTCATCAATTGGCCGATCGCGTCCGCGAGACGGCCGTCGCGCACTTCCTTGGAGACGGTCTTCCCGCCCTTGGCCTTGAATGCCAGCATCACGGTGCGTCGATGCACCTTCACGTTGGACTTGAGCAGTGTCGTCGCGCCGCGCGTGCCGCGTTCGCGCGCATAACTCTCGCCGCCGGCGCGGATGGCGGCACGATCGACCAGGCGCACGATCGACACGACGGCGAATTCGAGAGTGCAGTCCGCGCCGCCCAGCCGTCGCGCCACGGCGCGCTCGATTGCCGGCAGGGAGCGCGCGAGACGGGCCAGCCGGCGTGCCTTCAGCGCTTCCCGCACCTCGGTCCATTTGGAGTGGTAGCGATATTGAAGCCGGCCCGCAGCGTCGATGCCGATCGCCTGCAAATGGGCCAACGGATCGGCCGCATAGCGGACGCCGGAATAGGCGGGCGGCACTGCCAGCGACTTCAATCGATCCAGTTCGTGCCGGTCGCGTACGATCTTGCCGTTGCCGTCGACGTACAAAAACCCCTTGCCGCAAGGCCGGCGGCGCACTGTCAAAGCGGTGGCCTCGACGAGGTTGAGGCCGTTTTGCTCGGCCAGCGAACGGACAAATGCGGAGTGCGGCCGCGGCATGACGGAGAAGGAAACGTGGCGCGGCCTGAGAGCGTTCCCTGCCGCCGTTTACCGATCGTCGGGCGCAACTTGGCGGACGGTCCGGCGTTTGGTTCGACGGGTATGGACGATCGGATGACGATTTCGGAGAAGCCCACAGGGGAGCCTGCCATGCTTGGGCACGGCGGGCATGTCCTGCCCAATGTTACCGTCGATACCTACAACGAAGAGCTGCGCGACGAGGACGGGTTCGTCGGCGATCGTGCCAGCGGGCGGGCTTTTCGTGCCATTCTGGACGATTGGCGGGATAGACTGCGCGACAATGGAGAGGATCCATTCGACGGCACGCCGACCGCCGAGATCTCGAAGTCCAGGCTCGATACCTATCTCAAGGGTGCCGATCCGATGGCGGCCGGGCTGGTCCACACTGCCGTCGAAGAGTTCGCCAACGAGCTCGCGACCGTGGTCCGGCGCTTCCTTCGGCTTACCGCATGGAAGGACACCGAGCGCATTGTCGTCGGCGGTGGCCTCAGCGCCAGCCATATCGGACAGCTTGCGATGGGCCGCGCTGCGGTACTGCTGACCGGCGGCGGCACCGCCATCGATCTCAGCACGATCGAGAATCACCCCGACAAGGCGGGCCTGATCGGCGCTGTTCAGCTCGCGCCGACCTGGATGCTCGAAGGTCATGACGCCATCCTCGCTGCCGATATCGGCGGCACCAACCTGCGGGTCGGCGTGATCGAGTTCAAGGTCAAGAAAGGGCATCTCTCCAAGGCGAGCGTGCGGAAGTACCTCCATTGGCGCTACCGCGATGACGAACCGTCGCGGGACGAGGCCATCGACCGCATGGCCGAGATGGCGAAAGAGCTGGTCGACGGTGCAGCCGTTCATAAGTTGAAGCTTGCGCCGTTCTTCGGTATTGGCTGCCCGGGCCTGATCGACGAGCGCGGTGTCATCCGCAAAGGCGGCCAGAACCTGCCGGGCAACTGGGAGGGCGAGGGCTTCAATCTTGCCCAGGAACTCGCCCATCGATTGCCGCGCATCAATAGCCATGAAACCCTGTTCGTCATTCACAACGACGCCGTTGTGCAGGGGTTGGGCGAGGTACCCGCGATGCAGGACGTGAGCCGCTGGGGTGTATTCACAATCGGTACGGGTCTCGGCAACGCCCGCTTCACCAACCGCTTCGACGATGAGAAGTCCGAGAAGAAATAGAGCGGTGCCGCGAACCGTGATGGAAGCGCGGCAGGTCGATGCTTTGCCGAGCGGCGCGGGATGGCAGTATGAACCGAAGTGGGATGGCTTTCGCTGCCTGGCGATACGGGACGGCACGTCGGTCGAGTTGCTGGGCAAGTCGGGAAAGAGCCTCGCTCGTTATTTCCCCGAAGTCGTCGCGAGCCTGGGTCGCCATTCCGCGCGGGACTTCGCGATCGACGGCGAGCTCGCTGTCCCGCTCGGGGAGCGACTGTCCTTCGACGCTTTGCAAATGCGTCTGCATCCCGCGCAAAGCCGTATCGATCGTCTGTCCCGCGAAACTCCGGCGATCCTCATCGTCTTCGACATGCTGCAGACGATGAAGGGCCAGGACATCGTGTCCGCGCCGCTCAGCGAGCGCCGCCGGGCTCTCGAGGGCTTCTTCGGGATCGCCGATGCAACGGGTATCTTGCGCCTCTCGCCCGCAAGCACCCGCCGCGCCGACGCGGAGCACTGGCTGACCCGCGCCGGCGGCGGCGCCCTCGACGGCGTCGTGGCCAAGCGCCTCGACGAGCCCTATCGGCCTGGCGAACGCGCGATGCTCAAGGTCAAACGGTTGCGTACCGCGGACTGCGTGGTCGGCGGCTTTCGCTATGCCACCGGCCACGCGCGAGGACAGCACCGGCTGGTCGGATCGCTGCTGCTGGGCCTGTTCGACGTGGCCGGCAAGCTCGACCACGTCGGCTTTACGTCCGGGATCGCCGATCGCGAACGGCCTACGCTGACGCGCAAGCTGGAGCGGTTGCGCGGCCACGGATTCACCGGAAAGTCCCCCGGTGGTCCGAGCCGATGGTCGACCGAGCGGTCCTCAGAGTGGGAGGGCGTGAAGCCGTGCCTTGTCGCTGAGGTCCAGTACGATCACGTAACCGGCGATCGCTTTCGCCATGGCACGCGGTTCGTGCGCTGGCGCCCCGACAAGGTGCCACGCCAGTGCACGCTGGATCAGCTCCAGGTCGAAGCCCGGCCGTCGAGGCTCATGAAGGCGATCGCAGGCTAGCCATGCGCACGGTGTTGCTGGACCGCGATGGCGTCGTGACGATCAACCGCAAGTACAACGTGAAGTCGCCGGCTGAACTGTGCCTCGTTCCCGGCGCGGCGAGGGCGATCGCCCGGCTCAATCGGCAGGGCGTCGCTGTCGCGCTTTGCACCAATCAGCCGGAAGTCGACAAGGGCATCATCAACCGGCGCCAGCTCGACGCGATCCATCATGTCCTGCGCGTGATGCTGGGGCGGCACGACGCGCATTTCGACCTGGTGTTGTGTTGCACGGACGATTTTCGCTCGGAACGGCGCAAGCCGTCGCCCGGGATGCTTTTCGAGGCGATGCGGCGACTGGGCGCCAAGGCGGCCGACACGCCGTTTGTCGGCGACCAGGTGAGCGACCTCGAGGCGGCGGCGCATGCGCACTGCCGTCCCGTGCTGGTGCGCACCGGACTTGGCCGGATGACCGAAAGACGCGTCATCCCGGAGTATGCGAAGCCGCTCGCCGTCTACGACGATCTGGCGGCCTTTGTTGATGCCTATTGCCTCTAGTCCGCGTGCTGGCCGGCATCGATGGGCTGCCAGTCGATGCGGAGCACCCCTTGCTGTTGCTGCAGGCGATTGACAACGGGAGGGACATCGTTCGCGGTATCGCGGCTGCTCCAGGTCACGCGGCAGCGGACGCGAAGCTTGTCCGATCGGGTGAATGCGAGCGAAGTCACCTTGTAGCCGGCCTCGATGATGGTCGCGCGCATTTGTGAAGCAGTCGGACCATCTTCCCCCACCTCGACCGTGAGCTCGGCATGGTGCTGGCGGTGCATGAGGGGTTCCAGCTTCACCACCAGCGCCAGCACGACGAAGGTGACGGCGGTGGTCGCGCCACCGAGGAGGAAGTAGCCGGCACCGACGATGAGTCCGATGATCGTGACCATCCACAACGTAGCCGCAGTGGTGACTCCCATCACCATGTCGTCGCGCTTCAGAATGGCGCCGGCGCCGATGAATCCGATGCCTGAAAGCACCCCCAGCGGGAAGCGCAGCGTGTCCATCACCGAGAAGGACGAGTCGTGCCTGCCGGTGACCGAGAGGATCAGATTGGCCTCGATCATCGCGCCGGCGGCGGCAACGCATATGAGGATCGTCGTGCGAAGGCCGGCAATTCGACCGCGTGTCCCGCGGTCAAAGCCGATGATGGCGCCTGCGGCCACGGCCGCCGCCAGGCGGAGGAAGATATCCGCCGTCGTGACTGTGGAATCCACGTAGGGGAAACGCGGCATGGGGCGGCACGTTCCGCATGATCGCCAGGGCAGACGCCGGCAACGACCCTGTGATAGCGCGGGACTAGCTGAGCGGATGGTGGCAGGCGACGACCTGGCCGCTCGAGATCGGACGCAGGACCGGCACCTTCTCCGCGCAGACGGAATCGGCACGCGGGCAGCGCGTGCGGAAGCGGCAGCCCGACGGCGGATCGAGCGGCGACGGCGGCTCGCCGGCCGCGACGTTGGTGGCCGGCGCGATCGTCGGATCGGGGACCGGGATCGCCTCCAGCAGCAGTGCGGTGTAGGGATGGGCTGGACGGGCGAACAATCGCTCCGTCGGCCCGACCTCGCAGAGGCGGCCGAGATACATCACCGCAATGCGGTCGCTGACCGCCTTCACCACGGCGAGATCGTGCGCGATGAAGAGCAGCGTGAGACCGTAGCGCCGTTTCATCTCTTCCAGAAGATTGAGGATCTGGGCGCGGATCGACACGTCGAGTGCCGACACGGGCTCGTCGCAGATCACGAGCTCCGGCTCGAGGATCAGCGCACGGGCGATGCACACGCGCTGGCACTGACCACCGGAGAATTCGTGCGGCAGGCGGCGCCAGACGAGCTCGGGATCGAGGCCGACGGCCGACAGCACGTCGCGCACCCGGCGCTCGCGCTCGACGCGGTCGGAGATGCCGATAATGATCAGCGGCTCGGCCACGATGTCACCGATACACCGCCTGGGATTGAGCGAGGCGATCGGGTCCTGGAAGATGAGCTGCAGGCGCCTGCGCATGAGGCGCAGCGCCTCGCCGTCGAGTTCTGTGAGCTCGGTGCCGTCGAACACGACCTTGCCGCCGGTGGGCCGCCGAAGCTGCAGCACGGCGCGGCCGAGCGTCGACTTGCCGCAACCCGACTCGCCGACAAGGCCCAGTGTTTCGCCACGTCCGACGACGAGGCTCACATCGGCGACCGCCGACAGCGTCCGGCCCGCAACCGGATATTCGACCGTCAGCCGGTCGACGGAAAGGAGCGGCGCGGTGCCGCTCGACGCGCCGTCCGGCACTAGGCCCTCGCCGCGGCGGCCGACGCCAGGGGATGCCAGCAGGCGTAGAGTCCGCCGCTACGGCCGGAGTTGATGAGCGGCGGCTTGGCCTGCCGGCAGCGCTCGTCGGCATAGCGGCAGCGCGGTGCGAACGAACAGCCCGGCATCGGTCGCGTCGGATCGGGCGGGCGTCCGGCGATCGCCGGCAGGGCGGTGTGCGGCGGCGACTCGAGCTTGGGAATCGCCGCCAACAACGCTTCGGTGTAGGGCATACGCATTTCGGCGAACAGCTTGGGCGTTGAGGCGCGCTCGACGACCCGGCCGGCATACATCACGGCAACCTCGTCGGTGCGGCCTGCGACGACGCCGAGATCGTGGGTAATGAGGATCATCGCCATGTGCCGGCGCTTCTGCTCACGCGCGAGCAACTCGAGGATCTGCGCCTGGACGGTGACATCGAGCGCGGTCGTCGGCTCGTCGGCGACCAGCAGTTTCGGCTCGCAGGAAAGCGCGATCGCGATCGCCACGCGCTGGCGCATGCCGCCCGAAAGCTGGTGCGGATATTGCCGCAACCGCTGCTCGGGCGCGGGGATACCGACAGCCGCCAGCAGATCGACACTGCGCCGCGTCGCCATGCCGGCCTCCATGCCGAGATGGGCCTGCAGCGTCTCGACGAGCTGGGTGCCGATCGTGAGCACGGGATTGAGCGAGGTCATCGGATCCTGGAACACGACGGCAAGCTCGGGTCCGCGCAGCCGGCGCAAGGCTTCGGGCGGGAGGACAGCCAAATCACGCCCGCCGAACATGACGTTGCCCGAGAGCTTTGCCCGCTTGGGCAGAAGCTGCAAAATGGCGCGCGACAGCATCGTCTTGCCGCAACCCGACTCACCCACTATGCCGAGCGTGCGACCGGGCATCAGAGCGAGATCGACCTTGTCGACCGCCTGCAAAGGACCACGCGGCGTCGGCAGCTCGACCGACACGCCTTCGAGACAAAGCAGCGGCTCCGTCATGGTGCGCCTCTCACAGCGCACCCGGCCGCGGGTCCGTCAGAGCCCGTAGCGTATCGCCGACGATGTTGAAGGAGAGCACAGTCACGAACATGAAGCCGGCAGGCAGGAAGGCAAGCCAGGGCGCGATGTCGAGACTTTCCCGTCCCTCGCCGATCATGCTGCCCCAGCTCGGGGCCGGCGGCGGCACACCCAGTCCGAGGAAGCTCAGCGCACCCTCGACGACGATGGTCACCGCCACCCCCAGCAGGAAGAAGGCGAGCAACGGCAGCGCCACATTGGGTAGGAGCTCGCGCAGCAGGATGCGGGTATGGGTCGCGCCGAGCGCGCGGGCGGCGACCACGAACTCGCGTTGCGCGAGCGACAGCGTCGTGGCGCGGGCGACGCGTGTGAAGGCGGGAATGCTCAGGACACCGATCACCATGGTGAGATTCAGGACCGACTGTCCCAGATACGCGGTAACCGCGAGCGCGAACACCAGCGGCGGGAAGGCCAGCAGCACGTCGACCCCGCCAACCGTGAGCGCCTCGAAGCGGCCGCCGAAATAGCCCGCCAGCATGCCGAGCGCGCCGCCGATGCCGAGGCCGATCACTGGCGCGAGCAGGCCGACGGTGAGCGAGATGCGCGCGCCGAAGATCAGGCGCGAGAGCATGTCGCGGCCGAGCTGATCGGTGCCGAGGAGATGCTCGGCGCTGGGCGGGGCGCGCTTGCCGAGGAGGTCCATGTCGGTAGGACTCACGATGGGCAGGACGTTGGCCAGAAGGGCGGCGAGCGCGATTGCGGCGATCCAGAAGAGGGCCGCAAGGAACAGCGCGCCCGGGCCGCGGCGCCGGCGCACCGGCGAGACGAGGGCGGTATCGCCTTCGATCTCAAGCACGGCCATGGCGGATCCTCGGATCGAGCACGGCATAGAGCATGTCGACGATGAAGTTCACCACGACGAAACCCGTGGCGACGAACAGCACGACACCCTGCAGGATGATGAAGTCTCGGGCATAGATGGCGCCCACGAGCAGGCGGCCGATGCCTGGAAGGGCAAAGATCGTCTCGACGATCAGGGCGCCGCCGATGAGCCGGCCGATATTGATTCCCGTCACCGTCACGAGCGTGAGCGAGGACGGCTTCAGGGCATGAACCAGAAGGATGCGGGCCGGCCGTAGACCCTTGGCCTTGGCCATCGCGATGTAGTCTTCCTGCAAGGTCGCGATCATGTCCGAGCGCAGCACGCGCATCAGCACCGGCCATTCGGCGAAGGCGAGCGTCAATGCCGGCAACACGAAGCAGCGCAGGTTGCCGATCGGATCCTCGGTGAAGGGCACCCATCCGGTCGCGGGCAGCCAGCCGAGCTGCACGGCAAAGAGATAGATCAGCAGGATCGCCACCATGAAGGAGGGCAGCGACAGCTTGCCGAAGGCAAGCCCGGTCAGAAACCGGTCGATGGCGCTGCCGCTCCTGACCGCGCACAGAATCGCAAGCGGAATGCCGATCAAGAGACCCAGCAGCTCCGCCATCAACATCAGCTCGATCGACACCGGCAGGCGGTCGAGCACTGCGGCGAGCACGGTCTCGCCGGTGCGGAAGGAGCGGCCAAAATCGCCCTGCAGGACGTCCCACAGCCAATGCAGATAGCGCTGCCAGATCGGCAGATCGAGGCCCATCTGGGCACGCAGCGCCGCAACCTTCTCGGGCGTTGCCTGATCGCCCAGCATCACGTAGGCAAGGTCGCCCGGCAGCAGCGAGGCGATCAGGAAAGTCAGCAAGGTGACGGCCAGCAGAACGGGCAGCAGGTGGATTAGCCGCCGTCCTACAAATCGCGCCATGCCGTACTCCTACTCCAGATCGGCCAGGGTCTATTCCAGCCAGGCATCCGAGACGTCGATGACGCCGCTATGCATCTTGGGGATGCCTTTCACGTTGGCCTTTGCCATCGCGTAATAGGTGTTCTGAAAGGTCCAGAACCAGAGCGCCTCCTTGTTGATCAGCCGGCTGATCGCGCAGTAGTCCTCGGTGCGCTTGGCCGGGTCGGCCGTGACACGCGCATGCTCCAGGAGCTTGTCGAGTTCGGGGTCGGAATAGTTGGCGAGCGCCACCGGGCTGCCGGTATGGAAGTTGGCGTACATCTGCGGGTCGGGATCGCTCAGATCGACGATGCGCCAGGGCGTGAGCTGGAACTGGCGCTGGAAGGCGCGCGGGACGATGGTCGCCTGATCGACCTGTTCGATCTCCATCTTCGCACCGACCTGCTTCCAGAGCTGCTGCATCACCTGACCGACGGCGCGCCCGCGCGGCGTGGCCGTCACCAGCATCTTGAACTCGACCGGCTTGCCGTACTCCTTCAGGAGCGCCCTGGCCTTGGCCGGGTCCTCGGGCAAAGCACCGTCGTCCTTGCACTTGACCCACGAGCCGTCGCCATAGGGATTGGTGGCCGGCCGCGCGAGACCATTGGTGAGCGCCTGCGACATCTTCTTGCGGTCGAGCGCCATGACAAGCGCTTGTCTCACACGCACGTCGTCGAACGGCGCTACCTTGGTATTGAAGGCGTAGACGGCCGCGCCGGAGCCGACATAGTCGAGCACCTTCAGGTTCTTGTCCTTCCGGGCGCGCGCAATGTTGTCGGCTTCGTATTCGTCGGCCCACACAAGCTGCGCCTCACCGGATTGCAGACTGGCGAAGCGCGACTGCGAATCGGGCAACGGTCGAAGCACGACGCGGTCCAGATAGGGATGACCCTTGTTCCAGTAGTTGGGGTTGCGCTCCAGCACCATGCGATCTCCGGCCGCCCAGGACTTGATGATGAACGGGCCCGTGCCCACGGGATTGCGGTTGTAGTCGTCGCCCTTGGCCTGGATGGCCGATGGTGACTGGATGACGTTGTTGGACGACTGGATCGTGAGGAGTGTGGGCAGATTCACCGATGGATCGCGCAGATGATAGACGACCGTAAGGTCATCGGTCGCTTCCACGCTATTGATGAAGGAAATGTAGAAGGCGCAGCGGCAGTTGTTCTTGGGATCCTTCTGGCGATTGAAGTTCCATACGACCGCCTGCGCATTGAACGGCGTTCCGTCCTGGAATTTGACGCCGGGGCGCAGCTTGAAAGTCCAGGTCTTGAAGTCTTCGGAAGACGACCAGGAGAGCGCCAGCCGCGGCTGGGCCTTGCCGTCGTCGTCGAGGCTGGTGAGCGTGTCGAAGATCAGGGCGGCTGCCGATTCGGCAGCGGTATCGAAGACGCCGACCTTCAAAGGATCGAAGCCCGGTATGTCGAGCTCGAGCCCGACCGTGAGAGTGCCGCCCTGCTTCTGCGCCATTGCGGGGCCCGAAACAGCCAACGCGGCAGCAGCCGCCAACCCAAGCAGTCGCGCTTTCTTGGTCATCAGTGCCCTCCCGGAACAGTCGGCGTTAGCCTGCCTTGTTGGGGCCACTGTAAGGAGCGTCGCTTCCCGCCTCAAGAAGAAGCTGACGATGGCGTCACCTTGACTTTGGAGCGGACAGGGTCGCGATGGCGTGCCGCAGGGTAAGTGCGAGTAGCGCGTCGAGGTCGCCATTGAAGAACTCCTGCCGCACGGTGTCTCCCGTCGCGACCGCACGATCCGAACCGACGACGATGCTGGCGGCCTGCATCCCGGCCAGTCGCGCGGTGACGAAGAACGGCGCCTCCTCCATCTCGACGTAGCCTGGCACTTTGCCCGGGTCGAAGGGGAAGGCGAGCAGGGACTTCAGCAGGCCCACCTTCTGGAAGTAGTAGACAGGCGAGGTGAAGCCGAGTGCGCGCTTGTGGGCGACGCGCGCAGCGATCAACTGCTGGTCGACGGCATCGGTGAGGGCCGGATCGGCAAGGGCAATCTGCTCGGCCGCCTCGTGCGCACTCGAGGCCAACAGGAAGGCCGCACCATCCTTGTAGGAGCCGTTCGCCACGATCAGAGATGTATAGGGAAGTCGCGCCCCCAGGAGGCCCGCGGTGCCGATATGGATGGCCTGCTTGACGCCGAGAGCGCCGAGCTCGGCCACCTGCGTGGTGATGCCGCCGGCGCCCGGCAGGCCGCGATTGACGATGAAGGCTGGTGCGGACTTCGGCCGCACGACGAACAGCAGGTTCGGATCGATGTGGCCGATGCGAAGCTCCTCGATTTCCTCAGCAGGGTAGCCCAGCTGATTCAGCATCCGCCGCGCGTCGACATGGTGCAGGATCACGGCGCGGTCGGGCAGGCGATCGAGCTGGCCGTCTTTGAATCGCGGTTGCCTCTTCAGCCAGGCAATATAGTCCGCGGGACTGTTCACCGATGGGCTGTCGGCATACGCGCCGTAGGCGTCGAGGACCTTGAACTCCCGAGCCTCCGCCGAATGGCAGGAGAGCAAGAGGACGAGGCAAAACATCGCCCTTGCCAAGCCGAACCGCATTGAACTGCCTCATGCGCCCGTCGCGGGCGAGCGGCGTGCGTATCAGAGGCGTTCGGGCATCACAACTCCGCGCCCCGATATGTTGAGGCCGTAGACGAGCGGCAGCAGTCAGCCGCCCAGCACGTCCTTCTCGTGGAACTCGACGCCTCGCGTGACCTCGGGAGCGACGCCCTCATACTCGACCTTGCGAAGTTGCGTGCGGCGAATCTTGCCGGAGATGGTCTTGGGCAACTCCGTCACGAACTCCACCCGCCGGATGCGCTTGAAGGGCGCCAGCCGCGTGTTGCAGTACTTCAGGATCGACGCTGCCGTATCGCGAGACGGCGGTGTTGAGGCCGTCAGCAGCACGAAGGCCTTGGGCACGCTCAAGCGGATTTCATCGGGCGAAGGCACGATCGCTGCTTCAGCGACGGCCTCGTGCTCGATCAGTACGCTCTCGAGCTCGAACGGGCTGATGCGGTAGTCGGAGGACTTGAATACGTCGTCGGCGCGGCCCACGAACGTCAGGTAGCCGTCCTCGTCGACGCTTGCGACGTCGCCGGTGCGATAGACCTCGCCGTCGGCGCCGCTTAGCTTGCCCGAGGCATCGGCGTAGCCCTGCATCAGCCCGGCCGGCCGTTCGGCACCCAGCACCAGACAGACCTCGCCTTCCTTGGCATCCTTGCCGTCGGCATCGAGAAGGCGCACGCGATAGCCCGGCATCGGCCTGCCCATGGAGCCCGCCTTCACCGGCTGCCCCGGCGAGTTGGCGATCTGCGCCGTGGTCTCGGTCTGGCCGTAGCCGTCCCGGATGGTGAGGTGCCAGGCTTCCTGCACCTTGTTGATCACCTCGGGATTGAGCGGCTCGCCTGCGCCGCAAACCTCGCGCAACGAGAGCTTGCACGCGGCGAGATCCTCCTGGATCAACAGCCGCCAGACAGTGGGCGGGGCACAGAAGGTCGTGACCTTGCAGCGCTCCAGCACCGCCAGCAAACCTTTCGCGTTGAACGGCGCCTGGTTCACCATCAGCACCGTGGCGCCGGCATTCCAGGGCGCGAAAAAAGTGCTCCAGGCATGCTTGGCCCAGCCCGGCGAAGAGATGTTCACGTGCACGTCGCCTGGCCTGAGGCCGAGCCAGTACATCGTGGAAAGGCCACCGACCGGATAGGAACGATGGCTGTGGCGCACCAGCTTCGGCTTGGCCGTCGTGCCCGAGGTGAAATAGAGCAGCAGCGGGTCGTCGGCCTTTGTCGCCCCACCGGGTGTGAAGACCGTGGGGCACTTGTATGCCTCCGCCAGCGGCAGCCAGCCGTCGAGCTTCGATGCGCCGGTCGTCACGAAGATCACGCCGTCTCGACACAGGCCTTTGCATTTTTCCGCTTGGTCTTCGCCCGCGATGATCATGCGGGCGCGGCCGCGCTCGACGCGGTCGGCCAGTTCCTCGGTCGTGAGCAGCGTCGTGGCAGGGATCACCACGACGCCAAGCTTCATCGCCGCCAGCATGATCTCCCAGAGCGGCGCGACGTTGTTCAGCACCACAAGGAGATGATCACCGCGATCGAGTCCCAGATTGCGCAGCCAGTTCGCGACCTGGTTCGAGCGCTTGCTCAACTCGGCAAAGGTAAGCTTCGTCTCCTGACCGGTCGCGACATCGACGATCCACAGCGCGCAGCGATCCTTGCTCTCGGGCGCGCGTGCCAGATCGGCGTCGAACCAGTCGAGTGCCCAGTTGAAGGGAACCGGGTCCGGCCATTTGAAACCTTTGACCGCGGCTGCGTAGTCGGTGCGGTTGTCGAGCAGGAATTGGCGGGCTTGCTGGAAGGTGGGCATGAGCGTTCGTCCTCGAATTCATTCTCGCCCACGCTACTCGGGGACTGCCGGTCCGTCGAGCGACAGGGGAGCTTCTGCGGCCGGCTTGTGATGGTCGAACAGACCGGCACAGCCGGCGCTGAGGCCATTGCCCGGTGCCGCCTGCACCGGCGCGATGAACGTGGCGGAGATCGTGAGCTCGCCCACCTGGAGCCGGGCTTGGCTCAGCCAGCGGGATGCACGCGTCGAAGCGCCGGCCTTGTCGAGCGTAAGCCAGCCGCAGATCACGGTGCGCTCGCCCGAAGGATCGACGCGGATATGGGCGACGTCCTGGCCGGTGAAGCTGCCCGCCGCGCTCGTCACGCGCCACTCGAATGGCACCCTGCGATAAAGCCGCGCATCGTCGACCGACACGTCGATCGTGCCGACATAGTCGGAACGCATCAGCGCGGGATCCTGAAGCCAGCCTCGCGCGATCGCGAATCCGAGCGCGATGGCGGCGACAAAGGCGAACGCGATTGCCCAGGGCAAACGACCGCGCGCGGTCACGCCAGCACGGTCGAGAGGCCACCGTCCACGACGAGCGTGTGGCCGGTGATGTAGGCTCCCGCATCGGAGGCGAGCAGTAGCAGGGCGCCGCGCAGATCCTCGGGCCTGCCCCAGCGATGCGATGCTGTGCGCTGCTCCAGCATGTCGCTGAAGCCCTTGTTCTGTTGGAGGGCCACGTTGATCTCGGTGCGGATATATCCCGGCGCGATCGCGTTCGCGGTGACGTCGGGGCCGAACTCGACGGCAAGGCTCTTGGTGAGACCCACGATGCCGTGCTTGGCAGAGACATACCCCGAGACCCGGGCGCGCGCGACGACCGCCAGCACCGAGGCGATATTGACGATGCGGCCATATTTGCGCTTCAGCATGTGCCGACCTATCTCGCGCGACAATACGAAGGGCGCAATCAGATCGGTCTCGACGGTAAGGCGGAAGGACTCGGTCGCGAGATCGACGATCGGCTCGCGCGACAGGACGCCTGCATTATTGACCAGCACGTCGATGCGGCGATGCCGGGCAATGATGTTCTCGACCTGCTCGCGCACTGCCGCCTCGTCCGTGACGTCGAGCGGCACTACGTGCGCCCTGCCACCCTTGCGGCTGATCGCCTTCGCCGTCGCCTCGAGGGCTTTCACGGTGCGGCCGGCGCACAGCACCGTGGCGCCGGCCCGGGCAAGGGTGAGGGCCATGTCGCGGCCCAGCCCGCGCGACGCGCCGGTCAGCAGAACGACGCGGTTCTTCAACGAAAACAAGTCTGCCATGGGCCACGATCCTAGCCTAGAAAGGGCGCCAGAACCTATCGGGAGGAGAGAGCATGGCCAAAGTGGCAATCGTGACGGGTTCCGCGACGGGTCTTGGCGCCGCATGCGCGCTGGATCTGGCGGCGAAGGGCTGGAACGTCGCGATCAACTACACCAAAAGCAGGAAGGAAGCCGACGAGACCTACGAAAAGGTGAAGGCCAAGGGCGTGGAGGCCATCCTTGTGCAGGCCGACATGGGCCAGGATGCCGACTGCAGGAAGCTCGCGTCCGAGACAATGAAGAAATGGGGCCGCATCGACGGGCTGATCAACAATGCCGGCACGACCAAGTTCCAGAGCCAGGGAGATCTCGACGGCGTCACGCCCGAGGATTTCGACCGTATCCTGCGCGTCAACGTGACCGGTCCCTACATGATGAGCCGCGCCGTTTTCCCGGTCATGAAGAAGCAGTGGGACAACGACAAGGAGCGCGGCTCGATCGTCAACATCTCCTCGATCGCCGGCGTGATGGGCGTCGGCACGTCGATCCCCTACGCGGCCTCGAAGGGCGCGCTGAACACGCTCACGCTGTCGCTCGCACGGTGGTTCGGGCCGGCGGTGCGCGTCAACACCGTGTGTCCGGGTTTCATCCAGACGCGCTGGCTGCTCGGCGCCTTGGGGCAGGACGACTACGAGAAGCTGAAGGTGGCCCAGGAACAGACGACGCCGCTGCGCCAGGCCGGCACCGCCGAGCAGATGGCCGAGGCGGCGATCTTCTTCCTCACCAGTGCCAGCAACATCACAGGCGAGTTTTTGATCGTCGATGCCGGCACCCATCTCGGCGGCCTGCCGATGAAGGGGCGCTAGGCAGCTTCGTCGTTCGCGGCGCCATGGTTTCGGGCGAAGGCGGCTGCGGCATTGTGGACGTGGCGCATGGCGAGCAGCGCGGCGAGTTCCTCGTCACCGGCGATCACGGCTTCGAGGATGCCGGCATGCTCCTTCCAGTCTTCTCGTGCGCGGGTACGTCCGTTGATCGCGAAGGCGAGACTCGTCCGTTCGCGCAGACCGCGCATCACTTCCAGCAGCACGGAATTGCGGCTCGCCTCGCCCAGCCGCTCGTGGAATTCCGCATTGAGCCGGGCGAGCTCTTCGGTGGTGCCCGAGTCGGCCGCGGCATTGCCGTGTCCCAGCGTCTCGCGCAGTTGGGTGACGATCTCAGGATCGTGACGTCGGGCAGCGAGGCGTGCGTTCTGGCCTTCCAGCAGCGCCCGCACCTCGACGAGCTCGGCCACGATTCCGGGCGTGATCTCCACGACGGTGGCGCCGCGATGCGGCTCCAGCCGCACCAGCCCCTCGGCGGACAGGCTGCGCAGCGCCTCGCGCACCGGTACGCGCGACACGCCAAGCTCGGCCGACAAGCGATCCTCCACGAGGCGCATGCCGGGTTTCAGACGACCGTCGAGGATCTGGCTGCGGATGCGCTCGCGCACGAGTTTGCTGAGCGACATCGAAGAAGGGGAGGCGCGGCCACTCATTTCTTCAGCGCCGTCATGAAGGCTGCGATCCCCGCTTCGCAGCAGGCAATATCCTGCTCGCCATTGCCGCCCGAGGCCGAGATCGAGCCGACGCACTGCCCGTCGACGAAGATCGGGAAGCCGCCGACGAAGACCGTGAAGCGGCCCTCGTGCTGCGTGAAGATGCCGAATGCCTCCTCACCCGGCAGCGCATTCTTGTAGACGTGCGTGGGCTTGCGATGGCCCGCCGCCGTGAAGGCCTTGTTCATGGCGATTTGCACGCTCGTCACCTTGCCGCCATCGAGGCGGCGCAGGGCGATCGGGTAGCCCGCATTGTCGGCCACGCAGAGGACTTCGGGCACGCCGAGCTCCTCGGCCTTCGTCTGTGCCGCGTCGAGGATGGTGTGTGCCTCGGCGAGCGTCAGGGTCTTGTAGGTGTGCACGTCTACGCGGCGAGCCTGCTCGCGGCTTCCGGCTTCGCCAGGAACTTGCGGTAGAGGCCATCGAGATAAAGGCGGCGCATCATGGTCGCCTCCTTCACCAGCCGCACGCAGGCCTCACGCTGGGCGTCGGTCGTGGCGTACTTCTCGACGATCTCGAAGCCCCTCTCGCCGTGCTCGGTATCGGCCACGATGTGCAGCGTGAAGAAGGTCACCTCGTCCTCGGCGAAGCCGTACTTCTCGAGAAGCGGCGGCGTCGTCTTGCTGTAGATGCGCGGCACCTGGCTCTCGAGGCCGATCAGGAGGCCCGAAAGCGCCTCGACGAAGGGCTTGGTCGACTGCAGGGCGCACCAGCTCTGCAGGCCGAGCGTCTCGGGCAGGAGCTCGCCCTTCGCCTGGGCATCCAGGATCTCTGCCCGTTTCATGCCGCAAGTTTCGGCGAATTCCAGCAGCAGCTCGGAATGGCGCACGGGTGCGAAGTCGCCCGAGCCTACGAAGCCTTCCTCCTCGGTGATGTTCTCCAGCAGGAAATGCTGGACCTCCCAGTGCGGGCAATTGGCGTAGACCGTGCCCAGCCATTCGGAGAAGTGGCTGACATAGTGGAAATGCTGCTTCACCCATTCGCCCAGGAGCTGGCGGGTGAGCTTGCCGGATGTCCAGGCCTCGCTCCACGGATGCACGGCCGAGTGCCGTTGCTCGATGGCTTCCTCAAGAGCCAGGCGGAAAGGACTTTTTGCCATGGCGACCTCCAGATTGTATACAATAAGGTCATCATTGACCAAAGAAGCGGGCCAGGCAACCAGTATTGTATACAACAATATGACACCCGAAGACTACGCCCAAGGGGATGCCTTCCAGGCCGAGAAACGCACGATCTTCTCGACCTGGTGGCTGCCGGTCTGCGCCGAGAGCCAGATCGGCCGTTGCGGCGAATTCATGTCAGCAACGGTCGGCGGTTGGGGCGTCGTCGCCGTCCGCGACGGGCAGGGGGCAATCCACGTCCTGCGCAATGCCTGCCGGCATCAGAATATGCCGGTCGTGGGCGCTCCATCGGGCCATTGCGAGACCTTCCGTTGCCGCTTCCACGGCTGGACCTACGATCTCGCCGGCAAGTTCGTGAGCGCACCGCCGGCCGTCGCGCCGGCAGATACGCAGCGTGCCGAGGTGAATCTGATTTCGTTGCCGATAGCCCGGTCGGCGGGCCTGCTTTTTTTCAACCTCGCCGGCACGATGCCGCCCCCGGATCTCGGAGCGACGCCGCCGGACTATGGTGGCACCAACGTCACCGACATCGCCTGCAACTGGAAGGTCCTCGTCGAGCATCTGCTCTCGGCACAGCCGGACAGGTCGCCCGACTTCGCCTGGCAGTGGCCGCTGCTGACGCTGCGCCGGGCCGGCGCCGTCGTTGTCGTCGAGCAGGTGATGCCGCATACGTTCCTGCGCACACGCCTTCTCACGCACGTGTTCGGCGGGCCGGCCGAAGAGCACAGATCATCGAGCAACCTGATCAAGCAGGCCTGCGAGCATCTGCAGGCCGACCGCATCGCCGGAACGATGATGCCCGACGACAACGCGCTCCTGGCCGACTTCAATCGGCGGCTCGGCGCAGCCTATGCGGAGGCGGCGGCAACGCCTTGAACTTGCTGTCCATCGCGCTGGCTGGAGAAAATCCTTCTCTTTCGCAGTAGGTCCTCTCATGGACCCCGGCAGTTCTTCTCCATGGTGTCGGACGCCGACCGGCTCAACATACTGAGAACCATTTCGACTGTGCCATCCGGAGGTCCTGCCCCATGACGCTTCAAACCAATATCGAAGCCATCGCCGCGCTGCCGCATGTGCTGGCCGACATGAACTATCTCGCGCCCATGGCCGCGCGCCCGCGCAACTACACGTTCGATCCGCCGGCCGGCGTGCCACGCAGCAACAGCCGGCACGAACCACATCGGGTCGCCATCCACGATGCACGCCCGATCGCCGACAAGATATCTCTGGATGCGACCGGTTTTGCACTGGTGAAGCACCAGAGTGCCGTGCGCGACTTTTTCGACGACGAGGAAGTGCGTCGCATCTACTACCCTGAGGTCGAGCGCATCCTGAAAGAAGCGACCGGCGCCTATCGCGTCCACATCTTCGACCACACCACGCGCCGTCGCGTCCCCGGCGCCGAAGACCGCAATGGCGGGCCGCGCCAGCCGGTCCAGCGCGTCCATATCGACCACACGGCGCGTTCCGGTCCGCAGCGCGTGCGCGATCTGTTGCCCGACGAGGCCGACGAGTTGCTGAAAGGGCGGGTGCAGGTGATCAACCTGTGGCGGCCGGTACGGAGTCCCCTGCTCGATTCACCGCTGGCCGTCTGCGACGCAACGAGTGTCGGGGCCGACCAGCTCGTGCCTTCCGATCTCGTCTATCCGCACCGCGTCGGCGAGACCTACTCTGTGACCTATAGTCCGGCGCACCGCTGGTACTACGTGCCGCAGATGCGCAGCGACGAGGCGCTGCTGCTCAAATGCTCCGACACATCGACCGCTGTGCCGGCACGTTTCACGCCGCACAGTGCGTTCGTCGACCCGACCACGCCTCGCGATGCCCCGCCGCGCGAAAGCATCGAGGTGCGGACGCTGGCATTCCACCGTTGAGGCGGGCTTAGGCCGGCAATTCGTGGCCGCGGCCGATGTTGCGGATGATCTCGCTCAGATGCGGCTTCGCCTGGAGGAGGGCTCGTCGATAGACGACGAGCCCGTTCAGCATGGCCCCGTCGCGCTTCAGGAGCCGGTCGGCGAACTCGATCATGCGCGTGTTGGGCCAGCCGTGCTTGCGCAGCTCGAGGAGCCTGAGAAACGCTGCTTCCTCCTCCCCCGGCGCATGCTGCGCCATCAGGATCGCCGCGGCAGCCGTGGAACGCGATACGCCGGCATGGCAGTGGATCAGGACATGGCTGTCGCGCGCCGCGTGGGCGCGCTCGCCGAACTCGAGCACCTTCCGGATGTGCTCGGGCGTGCAGGCCTCGAAACCGGGGTACTCCGCCACCACGTCGTCGAAGCGCAACAACAGGTGATCGATTTCGAAATAGTTGTCGAGCGCATCCGGTCTCGGTTCGTGCGTGTCGATGATCGACAGCACATGGCTGACGCCCCCCGACGCGTGTTGCGGCAATTCGGGAATGCCGCAGATCGTCAGCCTTTGGCTCGGTACGGGCATGCGTCGTTCTACAACAAGGCACGCGCCATGTGCAGTCCGATTGCCAGCATGCCGAGCAGGAACGATGCGGCGGAATATCCCTGCCCCCGCGCGAAGCTCATGAAGGGCCGCAGACTTCTTTCGCCATCCGATCGAAGGCCTCCCAGAACCGGGCGCGCCGCTGGTCGGTTTCCATCATTATCTCGTGCCGAGATCCGTCGATGGTCACGAGCCTGCCGTGGCGAAGGCGCGCGACCACCGGTCCATGGCTGGCCGGATTGACAAGCGTATCCGCCGTCGCGCTCACCAACAGCAAAGGCAGATCGATGCGCTCCAGGACGCCCGGCGCCAGTCCGGCGGCCATGGAGCGTAGCGCCTGCCGGCACCACCCGATGGTCGGGCCACCGAGCGACAGGCGCGGGTCGGCCGCGAACCATTGGGCCGTGAAGCCGAAGCGCCGTTTGTCGTGGGTCAGCACGTTGCCGTCGAACGGATACCTGGCCGCATCGAAAGGGCCGGTTCCGTACAGATAGCGCTGATCCAACGCGCGCAGGGGCGGGGTCAGACGCAGCACGTTTCGCAGCAGAGCTTCCTGAGTCAGGCTCGTCATGGGCGCCGTCACCACACCGGCGACGAATGGTGCGCTTCCGTGCAAAGCGAGGGAGCGCAGGAAGAGGTGACCGCCCATCGAATGACAAAGTGCCATGATCGGTTTGGGTGCTTCGGCGGCGACCACCGTGTCGAGGAAGAGACGCAGGTCGGAGATGTAGGTTTCGTAGCGGTCGATATGGCCCTTGTGACGATCGGCCAGCGGCCGATCCGAAAGCCCCTGGCCCCGCCAGTCGAAGGCGGCGACGGCGAAGCCGCGTCCGAGCAAATCGCCGACGACTTCGGTCGCATACTTTTCAATGAACTCCGCGCGGCCCGGTAGCACGAGCACGGTGCCGCGCGGCGGCCCGAGCGCGTTCCACCAGGCATGGCGCAGTCGCGTCGCGCCGGACTGCAGAAAATCGTAGCGATCGGCCGGACGATAGGTGGCTGCGAGTTCCGCCGGAACAGCAGCCGGAGCCGCCGTATGGTCGTCGTCGGTCATCACCACGGGCTGGATTTTGGCATTTTGGCCATCATTGGTTCCGGACTCTTTACCGTTCCCGGACGTGCGGCTATAGATCGGCTCCGTCGCCTCATCGCCTGCGAAGGGTCGCAGACGAGGAAATCTGGCGCAAGGAAACCTCGAAGAGGTCCGCCGCACCGCGTGGTCATCGGCTCGCCGCCAGGAGTCGATCCGGCACGGTCCTTGCGCCGACGTCCATCGTCCGCAGGAGACATGCGATCCCGAGCGCGAGTTGGCCGCCGTGACGGATAGCCGGAGCGATCGCCGTTTCATGTTTCGTCGCGGGCTGGTCTTACTCGTTGCAGTCGCGGCCACGATGGCTGGCTGGCGTCTTCTCGATAGCCATGTTCAAGCCGCCAATGTCGAAGGCCCGCTGCATGGTGTGACCTACGCGGCCTGGGCCAAGGACCAGGACCCGCTGGCGGCCAAATCGAGCGGCATCCTGAGCTTCCTGCGCACCGCCTTCACCGAGGAGCCTCCGCCGCCGGTCAAGCCGCGCAAGGAGCAGATCCAGTACGACTTCGCCATGATGGCGGGACACGTCGACTATATCCGCACCTATCGCACGTCCGACGGCGGCGAGGAAATGGCCGAGATCGCCGCGCGCAACGGGCTCAAGCTCGTGCCGGGAGCGTGGATCTACAGCGCAGTCGAGGCCAAGCAGCAGTTCGGCCGCGACGCCGCCGACGTCAACGCGGAGGAAACCCGCGGTCTGATCCGCATGGCGAATCAGAATCCCAACGTGATCGACCGCGTGATGGTCGGCAACGAGAACATCCTGCGCTGGGATGCCCAGAAGGACGACCGCGACAACAACGCCGTCAGCCCCGCCCAGCTCATCCGTGAGATCAGAAACGTCAAGCGCAACGTCAAGGTGCCGGTCAGCACCGCCGAGCCTTGGCACGTGTGGCTGCGCTACCCGGAACTGGCGCGCGAGGTGGATTTCCTCGCGGTGCACATTCTACCCTACTGGGACGAGCAATCGAGTGAAGCGCCGCTCGACTATCTCAAGAACAAGATCAAGCTGCTGCGGCAGGCCTATCCGAACAAAAACATCATCGTCACCGAAGTGGGTTGGCCATCGAACGGCGCCGAGCGGCGCAGTCCCGCCACTGGGTTGATCAAGCGCGCGACCCCGGCCGAGCAGGCCAAGAACGTCCGCGACATGGTCGCCTGGCTCAAATCCCAGAACATCGACTATTTCGTGGTCGAGGCCATCGACCAGCCATGGAAGTCGTACGACCTCGAGGGCAAGGCCGGCGGCTACTGGGGTCTCTGGAACGCCGATCGAGAGCCGAAATTCGCCTGGTCCGGGGCGATCGAGACTTTTCCGCAGTGGTGGGTCTGGGCGGTCTGGTCGGTCGTCGGCGCCCTGCCGCTGATGGCGCTGTTTCTTTGGAAGTGGCGCGATCTCGCCGCCGTCGGGCAGCTCGCGTTCTGCGGCCTCGTCGCCCTGTCGGCGAGCGCGGTCGCCTATGGCGCCTCGGTCGCTGCCGGTACCTATATGGTAAGCGGCGAAGTGATCGGCTGGGCGATGCTTGCGTTCTTCCTGATCGTGAGTCTCGCCATGGCGCTCGTGCAGGCACTCGAGCTCGTCGAGACGATCTGGCGACGGCACTGGCGGCGCGAAGCGCTGCCTGCCGCCGAGATGATCGCGCGCCAGCCGGGCGACCGCGTCTGGCCCAAAGTCTCGCTGCATCTTGCGATCTGCAACGAGCCGCCGGCCATGGTGATGCAGACGCTCGATTCGCTGGCGGCGCTCGACTATCCCGACTTCGAGGTGATCGTCATCGACAACAATACGAAGGATCCGGCGGTGTGGCGTCCCGTGCAGGACTACTGTGCGCAGCTCGGCGAGCGCTTCCGTTTCTTCCATTTCGATGTGATGAAGGGCTTCAAAGCCGGCGCGTTGAATTACGTGCTCGGCCAGACCGCGGTCGATGCGAGGGTCATCGGCGTCATCGACAGCGACTATATGGTCCGCTCCGACTGGCTGAAGGCCGTCGTGCCGTACTTCGACGATCCGAAAGTGAGCTACGTCCAGGCGCCGCAGGATCATCGCGACTGGCGCGACGACCGGTTCAAGGAAATGCTCAACTGGGAATATGCCGGCTTCTTCGATATCGGCATGTGCCTGCGCAACGAGTACGACGCCATCATCCAGCACGGCACCATGACGCTCGTCCGCAAGGACCGCATGGAGGAGATGGACGGCTGGGCGACTTGGTGCATCACCGAAGACACCGAGCTCGGCCTGCGCCTGATGGAGAAGGGCTACGGCGCGATGTACAGCCGTGAGCGCTTCGGCCACGGCCTGACGCCCGACCACTTCGCCGGCTACAAGAAGCAGCGCTTTCGCTGGGCCTATGGCGCCATGCAGATCATGAAGGCGCATGGCGGCAAGATGATGGGCAAGGCCACTCGACTGACCTTTTGGCAGAAGTACCATTTCGTTAGCGGCTGGTTGCCGTGGTTCGCCGACGCACTGAACCTGATCTTCACCTGGGCAGGCCTTGCCTGGGCTCTCGCGGTGCTGCTGCCGCCCCTGTTTGGTCTGAAGCCCGTAGGCTTGCCGCCGGCCGAGTTCATCGTCCCCACGATCGGCATCTTCGTCTTCAAGCTGGTCTATTCCTTCGGCCTCTATGCCAACCGGGTGAACTGCAGCTTCCGGCAGAGCGTTGGCGCCTCGCTGGCCGGCCTGGCGCTCACCTATACGGTGGGCCGCGCGGTGATTTACGGCCTGGCGACCAGTCGACTGCCTTTCATGCGCACACCCAAAATGGACGAACGGGCCACGCTCGGCATGGCGCTCGGCATGGCACGTGGTGAGGCGGTACTGATGATCCTGCTCTGGGTTGCGGCCTTGGTGCTCTGGAACACCAGCGGCGTGATCGATCCAGAAGCCCGGCTGTGGGCGGGCTTCATGGCGGTCCAGTCGCTGCCCTTCACAGCGGCTGTGATCGTGTCGCTGGTGAACGCGCTCGAGCAGATGCGGCATGCGCGGGCAGCCTTTGAGCCGGCGCCGGCCACCGCGCCGGTCTCGGCCGGACCCGCCATGCAACCCGCACAGTAGAATGGCGTAGAAGAAGCGGTGTTTTTCGCTCTCGACACGCAACCATCCTCTGCTAGCGTTTGCCATGCCCACCGCAGTTCACGACGCCGGCAGGACCCTTTTTCTGAAGCGCTGGCTGCGCCGGCCGTTGGCGATGGGGGCCTTCCTGCCCAGTGGCCCTTTTCTCAGCGAAGCGATCGCAAACGCCACTTTGTCGGCCATGAATGGCCACTCCGGGTACGTCATCGAGCTGGGGGCGGGGACGGGAGAAGTGACCAAGGCATTGCTGGCCGCCGGCATTCCGGCCGACCGGCTCGCGCTCGTCGAACGCGATCCTGAGCTCGTGGCGTTCCTGCGGCGTCATTTCGCCGGCCTCAAGATCATCGAGGGCGATGCGGCCCGCCTGCCACGCCTTCTGGCGGCCAATGCGATCGAGGGTGTCGCCGCGGTCGTGTCCGGCCTGCCGCTCCTGTCGCTGCCGGCCGAGGTGGTGCACGGCATCGTGCATGGAGCCTTCGAAACCCTGCCGCCCGGAGGGCCGATGGTGCAGTTTACCTACGGGCCCACCCCGCCGGTGCCCAGAAGCTTGCGGCAGAGCTTGAAATTGATTGCCCTCAACAGCCGGCGCATATGGCGCAATGTTCCGCCGGCCGTCGTCTGGACATTCACGAGGGCCTCCGACGCGTGAGTGGGCTCGGCTTCGACGAGACGCTGCGCACTGCTATTGTCGACCGCCTTCGGCGCTTCGAGGTGCGGCGGCGCAGCGATCCGGGCAGTTTGCGCCACGCGGCCGTCGCGGTGGCGGTCCTGGAAGGCGAACGGCCAGGCGAGGCGGCATTCCTGCTGACAAGGCGGACGCCGAAGCTGCGCACCCATGGTGGGCAGTGGGCGCTGCCGGGCGGCCGCGTCGATCCGGGCGAGACGATCGAGCAGACGGCGCTGCGCGAGCTGCATGAGGAACTGGGCGTGCTGGCGGCGGCCGACGACGTTCTGGGCACGCTCGACGACTATCCCACGCGCTCGGGCTATCTCATCGCGCCCGTAGTCGTATGGCTGCGCGGCCTTATCGAGCCGGTGCCAAACCCGGGCGAGGTCGCGGCTGCCTACCGCATCCGTTGCGCCGAGCTGTTCCGTCCCGATTCACCGGAGATCGTCGCAATCGAGGAATCCGATCGGCCGATCATTCGCCTGCCGCTGCCTATGGCCACGGTGAACGCACCGACGGCAGCGATCCTCTATCAGTTCAAGGAGGTGGCGCTCGCCGGGCGCGACACGCGCGTGGACCACTACGAACAGCCGGTCTTCGCCTGGCGCTAGGATCGCATGCTCGCGACCGTCAGCGGGCGGCGCTTGAGGAAGACGGTCGTCTCCTGCTCCATCACATGCTCGCCGCGCTGGTTGATGGTGACCTGACGGATACGTACGACGCCGCGGTCGGGCTTCGATGTCGAGGCGCGCAGGTCGACGATGTCGGTGACCACGCGCAACGTGTCGCCGGGGCGGACCGGCCGTGGAAACTGCGTCTCACCGAGGCCAGGTGAGCCCAGGCTGCAGGCGCGGAACACTCCGAGTTCGAGCCACAAACGCAGCGTCACGCACATCGTATGGATGCCCGACGCGATCAGACCTTCGAAAGCCCACTTCTTGGCGAAATCGGCGTCGATGTGGAAGGGCTGCGGATCCCATTGGCGGGCGAAGTCGATGATGGCGGCCTCGGTGATCGTCATGCCACCGCTCACGAAGCGCTCGCCCTTCCTGAAGTCCTCGAAGTAGCGGTCGGTCACGGAACCAGCTCCATGTAGGTAGACGGCATCGGCGAAAGGACTGGCGGAGTGGGACGGGATTTCGGCTCCCGGCGTTCGGTAGAGCTGCACCGCCATCCTCATTGTGCCGCCGATTGTGTCGAGTCTGAGACAGATCGCCGTGCGTACGGGCCGGTCCGGGGCTTCGGCGCATTCGACCTCATGTGCGTTTTCCGCCTGCACGTCCGGCCGCGTCAGGCATCGAGGACCGCGACGAGCTGGCCTTCACCGATTGCGTCGCCCTCGTTGACCTTGATCTCCGTGATCGTCCCGGCTTTGGGGGAAAGGACCGGAATCTCCATCTTCATCGATTCCAGGATCATGATCTCGCCATCAGCTTCCACCTTGTCGCCCGGCTTGAGCTGGATCTTCCAGACGTTGCCCGCGATCTCCGATTTGACATTGATGACGGCCATTCCCGGCTTCCTTGCAGTTGGTCAGGCGGCCTTTTCCGCCAGCGCCCTCGCCAACGCAAGCGCCGTGGTGCCAATGCGCGCGCCGAGCCGGCATGCAGCGTGGTTGGCGGCCGAGATCGTTCCGTCCTGCAGGGTCGAGCGTCCGTCACCGATGCGCGCGGACATCGCCGCGACCGCAACGCCGGCAACCCCATCGCGCTCGAGGACCTCCAGACCGAGTACGCCGCCGCGATCTATCCCGGGCCCCGCGTCGTTGAAGAAGATCAGGCGCGGCCGCAGAGGCGCAGTCGTTGTGCCTGAATTCCGTGCGCCATGGCTGCCGGTGGCGATGATCTTGCCGCGATCCGCCGGCAGCAGAAGAGTAGCAGAATCGATGCAGACGATGCTGCCCACCAGGTGACGGCCCTCGTCCTTCGGTGGCGGCGGCCGATGCGGCCACGGAGCGTCCTTCAAGAGCTCCACGGCTTCCTTGCAGCTCATGCCCTTGGCCACCCCGCAGCCGGCGGCGTGACCGTTGGCCCGGCTTACGATGCCGCGCTCGAACTGATCCGTGCCATCACCGATGCGGCAGGTCTCGGTGGCGAGCGCCACCATGGCCATGCCGAGCGCGTCAGCGTAGGCGAGGCCGCTCACGCCCGCTTCGTCGAGGCCGATCCCGGCATCGTGATGGATGGCGGCGCGAAGGCCGCCCTTGGCCGAAAGGTGGGCGGCATAGACCGCGGCATGCGAGCCGCCGACCACGACAGCGCCGTTCGCCTCGGCGGGCAGCTTGGTGACGCTGTCGAGGATGAGAAGGCGAACACTCATCGTCAATTGGCAGGCTGAAGGCGGATCGGCAGGCTCGAGAGGCCGCGCAGTGTGTTGTTGTAGCGACGCCTGGGTTCGCCGGTGATCTCGATGCTGTCGACCCTGCGGGCGAGCGCCGCGAGCACGACCTCGCCTTCCAGCCGTGCCAGCATTTGGCCGACACACATATGAATGCCGGCGCCGAAGCCGACATGACCTATCGTGCGGCGGGTGATGTCATACTGATCCGGCTGTTCCCAGTGCCGCGGATCGCGGTTGGCGGCGCCGAGAAACATCAGGACCTTCTGTCCTTCGTCGATGCCGACATCGCCGATATGGACCGCCCGAGTCGTGGTGCGGAAGAAGGTCTGCACCGGGGATTCGAAGCGGACCGCTTCCTCGAACGCAGCGCGGGCCAGCGAGGGGTCGGCACGAAGGCGGCGCCATTGTTGGGGAAAGCGGGCGAGACAATACAGGGCCGCGCCGATGCCGTTCACGGTCGTATCGACGCCGGCGGTCAGCAGCGAACGCACGACCAGCGGTGCTTCTTCGGCCGTCAGCTCGCCGCTGTCGACCGTGGCATGGATCTCGGCACCGAAGCCCTGTGGAGCAAGCTGGTCGCGCTGCATCTGGCCGGCGAGCCAGGCGAGCACCGGCGAGGCGCCTTCGACAGATTTTTCGAAGAGCTCGTTGCGCGGGCCGAACGAGTTGAAGACCATGTTGCCGTAGGGCAGGAGGTAGTGGCGGTTTTCGCGGGGCATGCCCAGGGCATCGGGAAACACCGAGAGCGGATAGGCCTCGGCAAGATCGGCGATGCCGTCGAAGCTCCCGCGTGCGACGAGCGAATCGACCATGTCATCGGCCGCTTTGGTGAAGCGGCCTTGCAGGTCCTTCATGGCCGCCGGCGACAGGACACGATTGAGAACGGCGCGGGCTCGTTCATGCTGGGGCGGGTCGGCCTCCAGCAGAATGCTGCGCGGCCGCCACGGCGTCTCCTTGGCGAAGTCGGCCAGCCCGACGCCGCGGCTGGAGCAATAGGTCTTCCAGTCGAACAGCATCGCCCGGACATGTTCGAAACGCGCGACTGCCCACACACCGTAACGGGCCAACCAGACGGCGGGTCCGGCCTCGCGGAGTTCTTCCTGGAAGGGGTAGGGATCGTCGAAATACGCCTTGGAGAAGGGATCGATATTCGAGACCGGCACGGTTCCGACCGTCGTCAAGGACATGTCTCCCATGGGCCACCCGACCTCCTGCAGTTCCTTCCGTGAACGCTGGCACGCGCGCGATGTGAGTTCAAGGATGCGCCTTGGATCGCTATATCTCGCATCATGACCGAAGCGACCGCGGCGGCGCCCATCAATCCGACGATCGACAACAGGATCGCCGTTCTGATCCTGCAGCATCCGCAGGAACAGGATCGGGTACTGGGGACAGCGAAGCTCGTTTGTTCGACTCTGGTCAACGCCAGACTCACGATCGGTCTGTCATGGCGCAATCTCGGCCACGCGCTGAACGCGCCGGCAGATGCCCGACAGTGGGGCGTCCTTTATCTCGGCTCGGCGGCAGTCGAGCAGGTCGGCCCGCTGATCGCGGTCGATCGCAAGGGTGCGCCGCTTGCCGACCAGCAGACGGCCCGCCGAGGCCTGAAAGGGATCGTTGCGCTGGACGGCAACTGGGCCCAAGCCAAGGCGCTTTGGTGGCGCAATCCCTGGCTCACCAAGCTCCGGCGCTTCGTCGTCGTCCCGGACGGTCCGTCGCTCTATGGCGATCTGCGCCGCGAGGCACGGTCCGACGCAGTGTCGACGCTGGAGGCCGTCGCGTTGGCGTTGTCCGCCCTGGAGCAAGATCAGGCGGTGCGCGAGAAGCTGCTTGCACCGTTTCGAGGCCTGTTGGCCCGGGCCCGCGCCGCTGGCATCCGCGATAGTCGGCGCGACAGACGAGGCCGGCCCTTGCGTCCTTGATGGTCACGCTCGTTGATAGGACGCGAATCCATCCGGCACCGATGCGGTTGACGGACAGCGCGAGGGTCATGAAGCTCCACTCATGAAGCAACTGCAAGGCAAAGTATGCGTCGTGACCGGCGGAGCCGGCAGCATCGGTTTGGAGAGCGCCCGCCTTTTCCTGGAGGAAGGCGCGCGGGTGCTCCTGGTCGACCTGAAAGAGCAGGCGTTGAGCGTGGCCACGCGAAAGCTGGGCAGCGACGAAGTGGCCTGGAGTGTCGCGGACGTCAGCAAGGCCGACGACACGCGAGCCTACCTCGACAAGGCAGTCGCGACCTTCGGCACGATCGACGTGCTGTTCAGCAATGCCGGCAATGCCGGTGTCATCGCGCCGATCGTCGATTATCCCGACGAAGTGTTCGACCGCGTCCAGGCCATCCATGTCAGAGGCGCCTACAACGCCTGCAAATACGGTCTGCCGCGCATGAATGACGGCGGCAGCATCATCATCACCTCGAGCGTTGCGGCCTTCCGCGGCGATCCGGGTGCGGCTGCCTACATCACCGCCAAGATCGCCCAGATCGGGCTCATGCGCTGCGTCGCCAGGGAAGCGGCGGCGCGGCGCATCCGGGTGAATACCATCCATCCCGGCCCGACCGACAATTCATTCCAGGCCGATCTGGAAAGCCATCTGGGCGCCATCCTGAAGCGCGATGCGACAGCGATGTTCAACGAGCTGATCCCGCTCGGCCGTCATGCGACACCGGGTGAGATCGCGCGGTCCGTGCTTTATCTGGCGTCGGACCAGAGCAGCTTCACCACGGGCACCACGTTGAGCGTCACCGGCGGCATGGCCGGCTGACCGCGGAGCCGTCGTGCGGGCCGACATCGGTACAATCAGGCTGACACTCTCGGTGCTCGGACAGTAAACTTCACCCATGCTCGATCAACCCCGGCTACCTGTTGCCCAACGCACCAATCCGGAACGCTCGTTCCGCGAAGAGGTCCGTTCGCTCCGGCTCGGCAATGGCGAGATCTTTCGCGGCGAAGGCATCCTGGCCGTTACCAAGGCGATCCTGCAGTCGGGCGTGGCCTATGTCGGCGGATACCAGGGTGCGCCGGTCTCGCATCTCGTTGACGTGCTGGTCGACTCGCAGGACCTGCTCGACGAACTGGGTGTCCACCTCGAGACCTGCACCAACGAGGCTTCGGCGGCGGCGCTACTGGGCGCTTCGATCAACTATCCCATGCGCGGCTGCGTCACCTGGAAGTCGATCGTCGGCACCAATGTGGCGGCCGACGCGCTCTCCAATCTTGCCTCTCCCGGCGTGGTCGGCGGCGCCCTGATCGTGGTTGGCGAGGACTACGGCGAGGGCGCGTCGGTCATCCAGGAGCGCTCGCACGCCTACGCCCTCAAGTGCTCAGTGTGGTTGATGGACCCGCGGCCGTCGCTGCCCACGATCGTGCGCTGCACCGAGAAGGCGTTCGAGCTCTCTGAAGCGAGCAACACGCCGGTGATGATGGAGTTGCGCATTCGGGCCTGTCACGTCACCGGCGACTTCGTCGCCAAGGACAACAAGCCGCCGGCCATCTCGCGCAACCATCGACTTGCCGAACCGGCGCCGCACAACTACGACCGCATTTCGCATCCGCCCTCGACCTATGCGCAGGAGAAGCTCAAGGTCGAGGTACGCCTGCCGGCCGCGCAGCGCTTCATCGTCGAACAGGGGCTGAACGAGATCTTCCCCGGCGAGCGCTCCGATCTCGGGATCATCGTGCAGGGCGGCATTACCAACGTGCTGATGCGTGGCCTCGATCGACTCGAGGTCGAGGGCAAAGTCCCGACCCTGGTCCTTAACGTCACCCATCCGCTGGTCCCGGATCAGATCGCCGACTTCTGCCGCGGCAAGCGCGCCGTGCTGGTCGTGGAGGAAGGTGGGCCGGACTATATCGAGCAGGCGGTCAACGCACTCCTGCGCAAGCGTGACATCGACACCCGGATCTACGGCAAGGATGTCCTGCCGATGGCAGGGGAATACACGGCGGAGGTCGTGACCGAGGGTCTGCTGAAATTCTTCGCGCAGTCGGCCAACGATATCGATCTCGCGGGCCCGCGCGAGCGCTTCGAGGCGGTACGGGCCGGTCGTGCGGAGGCACAGCGCCTGCTGGGCGGTGCGCTGCCGCTTCGGCCGCCCGGTTTCTGCGTCGGCTGTCCCGAACGGCCGGTATTTTCGGCGATCAAGCTGCTCGAGCGTGAGGTCGGCAAGGTCCACATCTCGAGCGACATCGGCTGCCACTCCTTCGCCACGCTGGCGCCGTTCAATCTCGGCAATTCGATCCTGGGTTTCGGCATGTCGCTGGCGGCGGCGGGGGCGGTGGCGCCGGTGATGCAGAGGCGCACGATTTCGGTGATGGGCGACGGCGGCTTCTGGCACAACGGCCTGCTGAGCGGCGTGGCCTCGTCGATGTTCAATCGGGGCGACCGCGTTCTGGTGATCATGCAGAACGGCTACACCTCGGCAACGGGCGCCCAGTTCATACCCAATACCGCGGGCAATCGGCGCGACGGTGAAACGACATCGGACATTGCGGCCACTCTGAAGGCGATGGGCGTCAAGTGGCTCCGCACCGTCCGCACCTACAATGTCGGCACGATGCTCAAGACCCTGCGCGAGGCCATGAGCACAGGTGACACGGGCCTTAAGGTGATCGTGGCCGACGGCGAATGCCAGCTCGCACGACAGCGCCGCATCCGCCCGCAGATCACCGCCCGGCTCAAGCGCGGCGAGCGCGTAGTGCGTACACGCTTCGGGGTCGATGATGAAGTCTGCACGGGCGACCACTCCTGCATCCGCCTGTCGGGTTGTCCGTCGCTGGTGGTGAAGCCCAGCCCCGATCCGCTACGCTCCGATCCTGTGGCGCATGTGAACAACGGCTGTGTCGGCTGCGGCCTCTGTGGCGAAGTCGCCGACGCGGCCGTTCTCTGCCCGTCCTTCTACAGGGCCGATATCGTCCAGAATGCAACCTGGTGGGACCGTGTCGTCTTCCGCCTGCGCTCGGCCGCGATCGGGGCGATGGCGGGTGCCTAGGCCGATCACCATCCTGGTGGGCGCATTGGGAGGCGATGGCGGCGGCGTGCTGTGCGACTGGATCGTGGCCGCGGCACACGGCCAGGGCCTCGGCGTGCAGGCGACGCAGATCCCGGGTGTCGCGCAGCGCACCGGCGCCACGACCTATTATCTCGAGATCATGCCGACACCCGGTCCGACACAGGCGGCGCTGGCGCTCAATCCGGCGATGGGCGAGGTCGACGTGGCGCTCGCCACCGAGCTCCTCGAGGCTGGCCGCATGATCTTCAACGGCTTGGTCACGCCGGACCGCACGACCTTGATCGCATCGACGCACCGCGTGCTGGCGATCGGCGAGCGGTCGGCCATGGGCGACGGCAGTTTCGACGTTGGCCGCCTCCTGCGGGCAGTGAAGGAGCGCAGCAAGACGCGGATCCTGTTCGACATGGACCAGGCGGCCGAAGAAGCGGGCGGCCTGCTCAACGCTGTCCTGCTGGGCGCGCTTGCCGGCTCGGGCAGACTGCCCATTCCGGAGCACGCGTTCGAGGCGGCGATTCGCGAAGGCGCAAAGGCGGTCGACGCCAATCTCGCCGGTTTCGCCTTCGGTCGCGGCCATGCGCGAGGCGAGCTTGCCCAAGTCGTGCGCGAGCATCGCAAGCGGCAGGCGGCTGCACGCGGCATCGAGGATCTCGTCGAACGGGCACGCAGGACCTATGCGCCGGCATCGCTCGACATCGTGGAGGAGGGTGTCCGTCGGCTGACGGCGTACCAGGACCGGCACTATGCGGCGCTCTACCTCGACCGGCTCGATGCGATCAATGGCCTGGGCTCCGCCGAGCTGTTGCGCGATACGGCGCGGCATCTCGCCGTGCGCATGTCGTTCGAGGATGTGATCCGTGTCGCCCAGGCCAAGACTGCGCCCGAGCGGCTGGCCCGCGTGCGCGCGGAGGTGCGGGCCATGGCCGACGAGCCCGTCAGGCTCACCGAGCATTTCAAGCCCGGCATCGAGGAGATCTGCGCGATCCTCCCGCCCGGCCTGGCGACACGTCTCCTGGCTTGGGCCGAGCGGACCGGGAGGTTAGGCAAGGTCTACTTTTCGATGCATGTACGAACGACCACCATCTGGGGTTTCGCACGGCTGCGCTTGCTCGCTTCTCTGCGCTGGTGGCGACCGAGGAGCTACCGCTACGTCGAGGAGCAGGCCGAGATCGAGCGCTGGCTCGCAGCCATTCGGGGAGCTGCGCCGCTCAGCATCGAACTTGCGCGCGAGGTCGCCGAGCTGGCACGCCTCGTCAAGGGCTACGGCGGCACGCTCAAGCGGGGCCTCGGCAACTATCGGCGCATCGCCGCCGAGGTCATCGAGCCCGCGCTGGCGGGCCGCATGTCGCCGAGGGCAGCGGCCGATGCGGTCGCCAATGCGCGGGTGGCGGCGCTCGCAGACCCGGAGGGCGAGTCGCTGTCGAGGGCATTGACGTCGATCGCTGCCTCCGGGGCGATGCTGCGCCCGGCAGCAGAATAGCGGCACGCTGTGACTGGATCCGGATCGCTGCCAACGGCCGGGCACCATGAGGTCGTCGTCGAGTGGGGTGACTGCGATCCAGCGGGCATCGTTTACTATCCATCCTATTTCCGCTGGTGCGATCAGGCGACCTATCGGCTGTTCCAGGCCGCCGGACTGAGACGCGACGATGTCAGCAGCGGCCAGTGGACGGAGGGTACGCCGCTGGTGGCCGCCGAATGCACCTTTCGTCGTCCGTCGCAGCACGGCGAGAAGCTGACGATCGAAAGCCGCGTCGAGAAGCTCGGCCGCAGTTCGTTCACCATCCGGCATATCTTTCGCGATGGCACGGGGCAGGTCGCAGCCGAAGGCACAGAGACGCGGATATGGGCGCGCAAGGATGGCGACGCCCGCTCGCTCAAGGCGGTCGCCATCCCGGCAGATGTGAAGGAGAAGCTCGGCGGCTGAGAAGCAGCCTCAGGCAGCGACCGCCGTCTGCCTTTCCTCCGCCAGCAGCTGGATCTCGCGATAGATCACGGCACCGATGTCGTTCTGATACATCCACAGGCTGTTGGCCTGGCCGCGGAAATTCGGCTCACAGCCCATGGCCTGTGTGGGGCGGAAGCCGCTTCCGAGGCCGATGCCAAAGACATTGGGCAAGGGCGTCCCGTCGGCCGTGAGAAGACGGCAGTCGCCATCCACGGCATCCCCATTGATGTCCGCTTTCAGCGTCAGCCGCTGGCCCGCCGGATCGAAGATGGGCATCGTCGCCGATCGATAGCCGAGGCACGGCACGACGAGAGCAGCCTCTTCCAGTGCTACCCGCAACTGCGTGGCGGAGAAATCCTGAAGGGTCAGGACGGCCACGCGGGACTCCGGCTGCACGTTGGGCTTGCGGGCGATCTGTCGCCAGATGTCCCGGCCGTGTCCCCGGATGCCGCCCATCCGATTGACTCTCTGCGTGCGCACGCAGATGTCGCCCTCTTCGAACGGATAGTCATCGGCAGTCGCCGTCGCGCGATCCGGATAGAAGATGCGTGGCGGTCGACGCTGCAGGATGACGATCTGTCCGTCCTTCAACGACGCGGCGGCGGGCAACTGCAGAAGGGCCCAGGCCGCGGCATAGGCGCTGTGTGCCCCGCCCACGATCACGATCGATCGGTCGCCGGCATCGCCGATGATCTCGTTGGCCTGGGCGAGCCCGTCATGAGTCAAGAGTTCGTTCGACGACAACAGCTGCCGCATGGCGCAGTCGACGAACTTGAGCCCTGGCGCTGCCAATTCGTCCCGCCAGTGCTGCCGGCCGCCGAGGGCGACCACCGCTGAACGAGCGACGAGCGTCCTAGGCCGTTCATTCTGGCCGTGGACGACGACGGCGACCCGCCCATCCTCGCACAGATGTACCGATTGCGCCGTCGTATGCAGGTGGAGCGCAGAAGTCGGGTGACCGGTGAACATCTCGGCCACCGCCAGCCCGACGAGGCCCATGTACCGGTTGACGAGAGGCAGCGGCGGATAGCTCTTCTGGTAACGCTCCATCTCCAGCGTCACCGGATCGTGGCGCAGGTGCTGCAGAGCCGTCGGCCAGCCGGCTGACGCGAGGCACTCCAGGTAGGATCCGCCCAGCGAGTCGGAATTTATGCCGTACTGGCCGAGCGTGCCGCCGAGACGGCCGCTGCGCTCGACCAGAGCGATGCCTTGATCCAGCCAGGCTTCGAAGCGCCCATGCTGTGCCGCCCACAAGAGAGGACCGAGACCACCTGGTCCGCCTCCCACGACAATGGACGAAAAGTCGCGACGAGAATGCGGTTCAGCCCAGCACATTACGGAACACTTTCACAATACGGTCGATGACTTGGTCGTCCACGGCGCGCGAGGTCGGCAGGTTGATGCCGGTCGCGGAAAGCTCGAGGCTGTTGGGACAAACCCGTGCGTACTTCTCATAAGGGGGCAAGGTCGAAAGCGAGTGGAAGAAGGGTCGCATTTCGATCTTTGCCTCGTGGGCGGCCAGCAGGAGCTGGTCTCGCTTGGCGGCGGGAACCTGTGCTGAGGCGAGCCAGACCACCGGTTCGCAGGCCGAGTCCATCGGAGGCGGGAACTTGACGCCGGGAATGCCCTTGAGCGCGGCCTGGTAAGCGTCGGCGATGTCCTTGTTGCGGTCCAGCACCTCTTCGATGCGCCACAGCTGTGAATAACCGATGGCCGCCTGCAGGTTCGTGATTCGATAGTTGTAGCCGACGCGCTCGTGCCAGTAGGAGCGATTGGGCGTCATGCCGTGATCACGAAGCAAACGAATCGCCTTGGCGAGCTCCGCGGAGTTCGTCAGGCACATCCCGCCTTCGCCGGTAGTGACGATCTTGTTGGCGTAGAACGAGAAGCAGGCAACGTCGCCGAACTGCCCGAGCGGTCGGCCGGCATAGCGTGCGCCGTGGGCCTCCGCGCAATCCTCGACCACGCCGATCCCGCGCTTGGCGGCAAAGGCGGCAATCGGGCCGATCTCCGCCGGCCGGCCATAAAGATGCACCGGGATGATCGCCTTGGTCCTGGGCGTGGTGGCCTGCTGGACGCCCGCGAGCGACATGCCCCATGTGTGGCGGTCGACATCGACAATGACCGGCGTCGCGCCGCAGAACAGCACGGCATTGATGGTTGCCGCGAAGGTGAGGTCGGGAACGATGACCTCGTCGCCCGGGCCGACGCCCAGTGCCAACAGGGCGAGATGGAGTGCCACGGTGCCGTTGGAGACGGCGATGCCGTGCCCTGTGCCGATGAAGGCGCGGAACTCCTGTTCGAACTTGTCGACGTAGGGACCCTTGCTCGAGATCCACGAGGAGAGAAAGGCGTCGAGGACCGAGCGGAATTCCCGATGGCTCATGTCGGGTCGCGCGACCTGGATATGTTGCGATGTGCGGTCGATATCGATCCCGATCAGCCGACCCGACGCGTCGAGCACAGGTTGCAGAACGTCCTTGTCGACCGACGAATCGTTATGCAACCGGTGAGAGAATTTCTCGATATGCTGGTCGAGTGTCGGATTGAGCAACGCGCCATCGAGCACGGCCTTTCCGATGTCGTCGAGAGAGATGCGGCCGACGACGTGGCGCTTTTCCCCAATGACCAGGCAGGTGCCCAAGCCATTGTCGAGGCACTTCTCGATTGCGGCGATCAGGCTTTCCGAGGTACTGCAAACAAAGTCATCCCCTTCCTCCGGCGCGCCGTCCCCAATCGGCAGCGCCTCCGCAATGGACAAAGACATCGAGTCCTCCTTCGAGATCCTCTTTGCCGAACGCACACCCCAGAGGCGAACGGCTCGGCATCATCAGACGTGTGTTGGTCGTTTGAAGCCAGTGGCCACTTTGTGGCCGGTGTTAGTTGAAATGCAGAGCACTTGCCCTTTCTTGGTCACTGGTCAGCGCGGAGGCGTCTCAGCATCCTGACGCCTCACGATCAGCTCGAGGGGACGATGCATTGCCTTTGGATCACGCTTGCGGATCCCGACCCGGCAACTAACGGTCAGCTCATCTATTCCGAGGGTCTCATCCAGGCAGTGCGTGCGGCAGGGGCGTCCTTGTGTGTCGTAGGACTGTCGCGCACCGAAAAGGCGACGTTGCCGGCCGACGAGGCCGGTCTCACCTGGCGGCTGGTGAACGAAGAGAAGCTGGCGCGCTGGCGACGTCTGCTTCATGGCAAGCCGGAGGTAGCCCTGCGCGGCATCTCCGGGCCTATGTCGAAGGCACTCGGGACGGCGCTCAATGCGCGGGCATGGGATGCCGTGGTATTCGACAGCATTTGCGCGGGTTGGGCGCTGAATGCGGTGCGGCATCATGGCGCGCATGGCTCGCGCCCACCGAAGATCGTCTACCTTGCCCACAATCATGAAGTTACTGCCGCGCGGCGTATCGCCGAGCAGAGTCGAGGCGCGCGCCGCCTCGTGAAGCAGGTCGATTTCCTCAAGGTCGCGAGGCTGGAACGTTCTCTGATCGCGATGTCCGATCTCGTGACGTCCAACACACCGGAAGATTGTCGCCGCTTCGTCGCCGACGCGGGCGGCGTGCCGGTGGCCTTTCTGCCGCCCGGTTATGGCGGCCATCGCGTCGCTTCGCGCATCATCGATGCGAGCGTCCCGCGGCGCGTGGTCGTAGTCGGGAGCTTCAACTGGCCACCCAAGCGCGTGGCCCTGGAGCAGTTTCTCGCGATCGCCGCATCACGCCTGTCGGCGGCAGGCATCGAGCTGCAATTCGTGGGGGAGATCGATCCGGGTTACCTTGCCGACCTCCGGGCACGCTATCCGTCGGTGAAGTTTGTCGGTCGGGTCGAAAATGTGCTGCCCTACATGGCCGGCGCGCGGCTCGCGCTGGTGATCGATCTCCTGGGCGGGTTCAAGCTCAAGGGGCTGGACTACGTCTTCAACCGCATTCCGATCCTCGCGATGCGAGTTGCGCTTCCGGGCATGCCCCTCAAGGACGGGCACAGCATCGGATTATTCGATAGCCACGAGGCTCTGGCGGCCGCCGTGCCGCCTCTGATCGATGACTTCGGGACGCTCAACCGCCGGCAAATCGCCGCCTTCGAGGCTTGTGCCATCCGGTTCGACTGGGATCGCATCGGCCAGCATCTGCTTGACCACATCCGGCGTGCGGGTCGACGCCAGGGCCACAGTCCCGCACCCGGTATCCTATCCAGAGCGGTAGAGGCCGCGGCCGATTGAGGCCGCCGATCCCAGAGCCAAACTGGCAGTTGCAATCCCGGGCGCAGACTCGGAGAGATCTACGCCAGTCCGCGTTCCCGTCTAGTGCGCAGTGAACTTGTAGAGACGCTCCGACATCTTCCAAAGAGTCTCCTGCGGCTCGTCCGGCGGCAGGAAGATGAAGTTGTACAGATAGCGTCCAAACCGCTCACGCTCGGGCAGCGGAGCGGTGAGGTTCGGTAGATTGTCGGGGCGCTGCATTCTCTCGACCGAGAACCTTTCCATCGGCTTCAGGTTGCCGTTGTGGATGAAGAAGCCGCGGTAACCCAGTTCCGTGAAATAGCTGCGGGCGCGCTCGATGCCGCCGGGCGACAGCCGTTCATAGATCCCGATCAGCAACCTCGGCATGCAACGCCGGATCGTCTCGATGGCGCCGTCCAGGACGGCCTGCTCGTGGCCCTCGACGTCGATCTTGATGAAGCTGACATCACCCCCGTACACGTCGTCGAGCCTCGCCATCGGCACTTCGACACTCCGGTAGGCCGGATAGGTCGCCGACGCATCGAACGAAATGGTCGAGCAGCCCTCGACCGGGATACCGTCGACGAGAGGCACGCGTAGCTCGACCTTGCCGCGATCGTCGGACAGGGCCATGGCTTCGACCCGTACCCGGGCCGGAAACTTGGCGCGCAGGGCCGCGGCGAGATGGGGCATGGGCTCGTAGGCTACGACGTGGCCCGCCCAGCGTCGCATATAGTGCACATAGCTGCCGTCGTTGGCACCCACATCGATGGCGTCGCGATCACGGCGACACAGGAAGTCGAGAAGATGGAGTTCGACCTCGCCGTAGCGCCCGTAGTATCGCGCCTCGCGCCAGTTCAGGATGGGCTTGGGACAGATGGCACGTAGAGCGTGCCGTGCCTCCGCATAGGTATTGTTGACGTCGACCATATGTTCATTTCGCCCTGGCTGCCGGGCGCGATGTTATGCCGGCACCAACGTCAGGAGCCGTGACCAGACGGTGATCACCGCACTTCTTTGAGGATATCGGCGGCCTTCTCGCCGACCATGATCGAGGGGGCATTCGTGTTGCCCGACGGCATCGTCGGAAAGATCGAGGCGTCGGCTACGCGCAGCCCTTCGATGCCGTGCACCCGCAGCCTGTCATCGACCACCGCGTTCGGACCCGGGCCCATGCGGCAGGTTCCGACCGGATGATAGGCTGTCTGAGAGTTGTGGCGGATCCAGGTCAGGATCTCGTCGTCCGACTGGACGGCCGGGCCTGGCGAGAACTCGGAATCGCGGTACGGGTCCATCGGCGCTGCATCCACGATACGCCGCATCATGCGGAAGCCGTCGACCATGGCTCGCTGATCGATCGGATCGGCGAGGAAGTTGAAGCGAATGGCCGGATGCGCCTTTGGGTCGGGCGACTTGATATGGATGGAGCCCAGGCTTTCAGGGCGAAGCTGGTAGCAGGCGATCGTCATGGACGGAAAGTCCTGCAGCTTGCGCGTCTTGGGATCCTTGATCGAGTAGGGCACGAGGTGCATCTGCACGTCCGGCGTTGCCAGCTCGGGGCGCGTGCGCAGGAACGCGAGCAGAGGTGCCGAGGGAAGGCTCATGAAGCCGCCGCCGGTGGCGAGGTACTTCATCATCTGCGTCACGGCGCCGACGCCGCGGGCCATATGGTTGTAGGAGACCTTGCGGTCCTTCACACGCCAGATGATGCGGGCATTGATGTGATCGCGAAAGTTCTCCCCGACCGCCTGCAACTCGTGTCTCACTTCAATGCCGTGGCTGCGCAGCAGCTCGGGCCGGCCGATGCCACTCAGCTCGAGGATCTGCGGGCTCGCGACGCCACCCGCGGAGAGCACGGTTTCCCGGGCGCGGGCCTGCACCACCTTGCCGTCCTTCTCGTACTCTACGCCGACGCACCGCTTGCCCTCGAGCAGCACGCGAAGCGTGTGAGCGTTGGTCGCAACGTGCAGGTTGGAGGAGCGCCTCATCGCCGGCTCGATGTAGCAATGAGCCACGCTCATCCGCCGGCCCTTGTGGATCGAGGTCTGCGTCTTTACGACGCCTTCCTGATCCTCGCTGTTGTAGTCGGGATTGAGCTTGTAACCCGCCGCGACAGCGGCCTTGAACAAGGCGTCGTAGAGCGGGTTCTGGTCGGGCACCGTTGATACCTTGAGAGGCCCTCTCGTGCCGCGACCGTTGCTGCCGTCGCCGTCGACAAAGGTCTCGATCCGGGTGAAGAGAGGAGCCACATCCCGCCAGCTCCAGCCCCGGCATCCCATCTGCGCCCACGTGTCATAGTCGAGTGGCTGCCCGCGTACCCAGACCAGACCGTTGATCGAGCTCGAGCCGCCGAGCAGTTTGCCGCGCGGCACCGGGATTGTGCGATTGGCCGTGCCCGGTTCGGGCTCTGATTGGTAGAGCCAGTTGGCAGCGGGATTGTCTATCAGCAGACCGAAGGAGAGTGGCATGCGGGAGTAGGGATGGCTTGCTGCGCCAGCCTCCAGCAGCAGGATCCTTGCCTTCGGATTCTCGCTCAATCGGGCGGCCAATGTGCCGCCGGCCGAGCCCGCCCCAACGATGATGCAGTCGTAGTCCGCCATGCGGTCCGTGCCCCCGATTTGTCTCGGGCCGAACAGAGCAGGGAATCTCCGACCTCACAAGGGCGCCACACCGCTCGGCGCGATGGCTCCCGCGGCGATCAATCACTCGCTTGCGTGTCGGCGCTGTTGCCGCCGCGCTCTCTGTCAGCTCTTCCTCATTTCGGTGAGGGCGGTGCCCGAAGCCACGAGTTTGTCGATATCGGTTTCGGAATAACCGCACTCCGCGAGAATTGCCTTCGTGTCGAGGCCGAACTTCTTGGGCTTGCTGCGCGCGGCTGGTGGTGTGCGCGAGAGCTTCACCGGATTACCGACGTTCCGGTAGCCGTCCTTCTCCCACACCATGCGGCGATGCCTGGTGTGCGGATGTTCCATCACATCGGGTACACCGAGAACGGCGCCGGACGGCACACCGCCCGTCATCAGCTCCCGGGAGAAATCGTCGGCGTCGCGGTCTTTCAGGAGCGCCCCGAGCTCCGCTTCGAGCTCGGAGCGACGGGCCACGCGATCCTTGTTGGTCTTGAAGCGCGGATCGTCGGCGAGTTCGGCCTTGCCCAGCATCTGACAGAGCTTGCGGAACTGGCCGTCATTGCCGGCGCCGACCACGATATTGCCGTTCCTGGTCGGGAAGTTGGCGTATGGAGCGAGGCTCGCGTGGCTGTTGCCCACGAGCTCGGGCTTGAGGCCGGCCATGAAGTAGTTCGGCGCGTGCGGCTGGTGCAGGGCGATGGCGCTGTCATAGAGCGTCGCGTCGACGAACTGGCCCCTGCCGGAGCGATGGCGCTCGTAGAGCGCCATCAGTATGCCGATGCAGGCGTTCATGCCGGTCGAGAGATCGACGACGGGCACGCCGATGCGCACCGGACCGCTTTCGGGCGAGCCGTTGACTGAAACCAGGCCGGACGAGGCCTGCACGATGGCGTCGTAGCCGGGAAGGCCCCCCAACGGGCCGTCGGCGCCGAAGCCCGAGACACGCGCATGGATCAGGCGTGGAAATTTGCCGGCGAGCGTGTCGGCATAGCCGATGCCCCATTTTTCCATCGTGCCGGTCTTGAAGTTGTCGATCAGCACGTCGGCATCTTCCAGCAGCCGCAGCAGCACGCCGCGGCCCTCGGGTTTGGAAAGGTCGAGCGCCATGGTGCGCTTGTTGCGGTTGATGCCGGCGAAATAGGCCGAGATTCCCTCCTTGTCGAAGGGCGGACCCCAGCCACGAGTCTCGTCGCCCTGGGGCGGCTCGACCTTGATTACCTCGGCGCCGTGGTCGGCGAGCATCTGGCTGCAATACGGACCGCCCAGCACCCGCGACAGATCGATCACCTTCAACCCGTCCAACGCACCCTTGCTGCCCTGAGGCATCTCGTTCCACTCCTCGAACCCGAACCCGAGGCGCGGTTATAGACCATGCGGCAGGGGCTCGGTACCGTCCTTGCCTCGGTCAAGGAGAAGGGCATGCTGAGCGGCATTCATGGCCATCAGGACATCGAGCGAGTTGTTTATGGCAAGGCGGCAGGCAGCGCCGTGCTCACGGAGGCCAAGCGGCTGGAGGCGGGCCGCGTCTTCGTAACGACGTCAAAGTCGGTAGCGCAAAGCGCGTTGCTGGGCGACATCGTGCACGCCTTGGGAGGACGGCATGTCGGCACCTACGCCGGCGTCACCGCTCATTCGCCACGGCCCTGCGTTATCGAGGGTGCGCGGCTCGCGCACGAGGCGAAAGCTGATCTGATTGTCGCGGTCGGCGGCGGTTCCGTGATCGATGCCACCAAGGTGATGTTGATCGCGCTCTGGCAGAAGGCGACGCGGATTGAAGATCTCGATGCCTTCCGCGCCGGGCGGCCGGAAGAGGGCGCGGCGCCGCCGTCGCAGGCAATCAACCCGCCGCCCGAGGCAATCCGCATGATCGCCGTGCCGACGACGCTCTCGGCCGCCGAGTTCAATGCTTACGCCGGCATTACCGATCTGCGCTACGGCATCAAGGAGAGCTTCGGTCACCGCCTGATCGTGCCGCAGGTGATCGTGCTCGATCCGGCGGCGACGCTCGCTACGCCGATGGACCTCATGCTCTCGACGGGCCTGAAGGCGGTCGACCACGCCGTTGAGCGGCTCTGTTCGCAACAGGCACATCCTTTCGTCATCGGCACGGCAAGTGAGGCGCTCAAGCTCCTGGCCAAGGCATTGCCGGGGCACAGGGCGAAACCCGACGACATGGAGACGCGCCTCGATCTGCAGTTCGGCATGTGGTTGTCGATCGGCGCCGGCACGTCGGGCGTTGGCGTGGGTGCGAGCCACGGGATTGGCCATGTACTGGGTGCCGCTTGCCACGTGCCGCACGGCCACACTTCCTGTGTCATGTTGCCACCGGTGCTGCGGTGGAACCTGGCGGTCAACGCCGACCGTCAGAAGCGGGTCAGCGAGGCCCTGGGCAGGCCAGATCTGCCGGCGGCTGATCTGGTGGGCGCGCTTGTCGAGACGTTGGGCCTGCCGCGGCGGCTGGCCGATGTCGGCGTCGGCAAGGATCGCTTCCGGGAGATCGCCGAGAAGTCGATGCACGATCGGGCAGTGCTGAACAATCCGCGGCCGATCAAGGAACCGGCCCAGGTCGTGGAAATCCTCGAACTCGCGGCCTGAGGCACGAATGACCCCATGAATTCTTCTCGTGGGGTCGCCCGCTGGGGCCGCGTATGCTGACCGCCGATCTAGGGAGAAGCATTGCTCTCGAGAAACGGGTGCCCAACATGGCCGAACTTCGCCTTGCCTATTCCATGCGGGCCGTGCCGACAGCGCCCTGGGTGGAAGCGCCGGTCAACTATCTGGCCGATCTCAGCATCAAGCCGGTGACCTACAACCCGCCGCCCGGCACGGGGCTGCCGCGCCGCGATGGCAATTATCGCAATTTCACGGTTCGCATTCATGATGCGCGTCCGCTGGTGGGCAGTCTCTCGCTCGACAGACAGGCCTTCAGCCTGACACGGCACGAGACGGAGGTTCGCGACTTCTACCGCGAGGAAGAAGTGCGCTCTTCCTATTCCATCGAGGTCGAGGCCCTGATCAAGCGAGAGACGGGCGCGTCGAAGGTCGTCGTCTTCGATCATACGCTGCGCACCGCCGATCGTGCGGTCGAACGCGGCCTGCGCACGCCGGTGCGCAGCGTGCACAATGACTACACCGAGAAGTCCGGGCCGCAGCGCGTGCGCGACCTCCTGCCGCCGGACGAGGCCGAGGCGAGGCTCGCCAAGCGCTTCGCCGAGTACAACGTCTGGCGCAACATCGCCCAGGAGCCGATCGAGATGGCGCCTTTGGGATTGATTGATGCACAGTCGATCGCGCCGCGCGATCTCGCCGTCTGCGATCTCGTCTATGCCGATCGCGTCGGAGAAATCTATCAGGGCGTCTACAACGCCGATCACCAATGGCACTATTTTCCGGCGATGACTCGAGACGAGGCGATCCTCATCAAGTGCTACGACTCGGCGAAGGACGGCCGTGCGCGCTTCTCGCTTCATTCGGCCTTCGACGATCCGTCCTCGTCGGCAAACGCCCGGCCGCGTCAGAGTATCGAAGTTCGTGCCTTCGCGTTCTTCGACTGACGAGCCTTACGAATTGGCGATGGTCTCGAGGTGCTGTGCCAGCTCCTCGGGCTGGCTGTAGAAGGGCGAGTGCGCGCATTCCATGGTGATCACCTTGCAGGGCAGGGCCTTGACCATTGCGCGTTGGCGCCCGATGCGGATGGCGAGGTCCTGCGTGCACTCGATGTACCAGCGCGGCACTGAGCCGTAGCGCTCCTCGGTCAATGTGACTGGTGTCCGGGAGATCGAGATGGGCTGGGGACGCAGCCTCTCCATGGCGCGATAGCGGTCCTCGGGCGACACGTCGGCATAGAAGAGCGCCGGAAGCTGCGAGCGGGCGAAGGTGTAGGTGAGGCCGTCCGGGCTGATTTCGCGCGAGCGCCGAAACAGCATGTCGGGATCGCCCGCTGTCATCTCGCGGCTGGCCTTGCCCGAGGGCGGCATCAGTCCGCAGAGATAGACCAGGGCCTTGATCTTGCGCCTCCGCGCCTCCGCCACCTGGCTGATGGTGACGCCGCCCAGCGCATGACCGACGAGCACGACGGGCTCTTCCATCTTGCCCAGGAGGCGGGAGATCCTCTCGACATTGTCGGCCAAGGTGACGCTCGCGGGCGGTGTTTGATCCTTGCCGAGCCCCGGGAGGTCCGGTGCACAGACGGTATGATTGTGGCCTTCCAGGATCGGAGTGACCTTCTCCCAGCACCAGCCGCCGTGGCACGCCCCATGGACGAGAATGAACGTCGCCATCCTCAGCGTCGTCCGACAACGGTGTGCGCGCCCGGAGCGGGCACGAAGAAATCGGGCATCAGCGGTGTACCGGGGGAAACGGCATATCTCTCAAGGTCTGTGATGCCATCTTCGGCCAGAACCTGGTCGTCGATGAAGAAATTGCCGGTGCAGTGTCGGGCCGGTCGATTGAAGATTGCACAGGCCGCGTCACCCATGATCTCGGGCTTGCGACAGCGCTTCATGCTCTCCTCGCCGCCGAGCACATTCTGGATCGCCGCCGTCGCGATCGCCGTGCGCGGCCACAGGCAGTTGAAGGCGATACCCTTGTCCCTGAACTCCTCGGCCATGGCCCAGGCGTAGATCGACATCGAGTACTTGGCGAGGGTGTAGGCCGGATGCGAAGCAAACCACTTCACATCGAAATCGAGCGGCGGCGAAAGGTTCAGGACGTGCGGGTTGGAAGCCCTTGCCAGATGCGGGATGCACTTTTGTGAAACGAGGAATGTGCCGCGGCCATTGATTTGATGCATCAGGTCGTAGCGCTTCATGGGCGTGGCAAGCGTGCCCGTGAGGCTGATCGCGCTGGCGTTGTTCACCACGACGTCGATGCCGCCGAACGTGGCGACCGTCTCGGCGACCGCCTTCTCGACGCCCTGCTCGTCGCGGATATCGCATGACAGGGGCAGTGCCTTGCCGCCGGCCCGTTCGATCTCGGCGGCCGCGGTGAAGATCGTGCCGGGAAGCCGTGGATCGGGCTTCGCCGTCTTGGCGACGATGGCGATGTTGGCGCCGTCGCGGGCGGCGCGCAAAGCGATGGCAAGGCCGATGCCGCGACTTGCGCCGGTCACGAACAGCGTCTTGCTGGCAAGGCTCATGCGATCCCCGACTTTTCCCCGCGCTCTATACCCGGGCAGCGGGTGCGGCGGCTAGCCTCGGCACGTCGCAAGGGAGGCATGCACGATTGCCCTGCTTCGAGACCGGCGTTCGGCCTGCCCGCGCGATACGAAACGACCGGATCTTCCTCGCAAAGCGAGCGACTCGCATCTTCAATATGTCGCGCCCATCGATGGCCACACAATGCATCGGTCGTCCGTCACGCCTTTCATTCGACCTTGACGGCGGCGTCCCCGAGAATCTTCTTCCATTTGGCGAATTCGGCGCGATGAAAGTCGCCGAAGGCGGCCGGCGCCATTTCCGCGGGCGTCGGCAGGTCCTGGCCGAGATCCTCCATGCGGGCGCGGATGGCCGGATCCTGCAAGGTGGCGATGGCCGCCCCATTCAGCTTGGCGACTATCTCTGTCGGCGTGCCTTTGGGCGCCCACAGCCCATGCCAGATGGCTACCTCCATCGGATAGCCCGCCTCGGCCGCAGTGGCAATGTCGGGCATGGCGGCAGACCGTGCTCTCGCCGTCACGGCATAGGCCCGGATCTTTCCTGCGCGCACATGCGGCAGGGAATTCGACGACTGGTCCACCATCACCTGGATCTGGTTGGCGATCAGGTCCTGCACGGCGGGGCCGGTGCCGCGATAGGGCACCAGCTGGTACTTCGCCCCCGTCGCGCCAAAGAAAGCCAGCGCCCCGAGATGCGAGCCCGAGCCCATCCCGGCCGTGCCGCCCGAGATCCTGTCCGGATTGGCCTTCAGATAGCCGACCAGCTCCTTCAGCGTATGAGTTGGCATGGCGTTGGCGGTGACGATCAGCATCGGGTTGGATGGCAGACGCGCAACCGGCACGAGGTCGGTGAGAAGATCGTACGAGAGATTCCTGTAGATGCTGCCGTTGGCGACATGGGTACCGAGATGGCCGATGCTGATCGTGTAGCCGTCGGGGACAGCGCGGGCGACCTTGCCGACGGCGATGGTGCCGGCGGCGCCCGTCGCGTTGTCGATCACGAATTGCTGACCCAGCTCCCTGGCCATGTGCTCGCCTACGATGCGCGCCATCAGGTCGGTGGGCCCACCGGCGGCAAAGGGCACGACCAGGCTGATCGGCCGGCTTGGATAGGTATCGCCAAAGGCCGGTGCGGCGGCGCTCGCCGCCAACGAAGTCACGACCGTCCTGCGCAGCATCTCGCTCAGCCTCCTAATCGTCGGACGCCATCGTCATCAGGACCGCGCGGTTGCTTACCTGCTGGCCTTCCCTGACGTCGATCGACTCGATCGTCGCGTCGAGTGCCGCCTTGAGTTGATGCTGGATCTTCATCGCCTCCAGCACGATCAGCGTCTGGCCGCGCACGACCTTCTGGCCGGCATCGACCATGACCGAGACGATCCGGCCATCCATCGGCGCGCGCACCTTACCGTCACCGCTGGCGGCGGCCGAGGCCGGCGGCAGATAGGTGCGGTCCTCGAAGCGTACCGCATGCCCATCAAGATCGACGATGATGTCGTTGCCGTCGATGTGGAACGGCGCCCTGGTCGCCACCGCGTCCTGCGGCGCAACATGGAGCACGCGCTCGGTGGTCCCGACCGCCAGCTTGATCGGCGTCGGTTCGGGATTCGAGTTGCGCCAGCCCCGCAGTGCGGCAGGGTAGCGCTCCGCGGAATGCCGCCACAAAAGGCTGGCAGCCAGCCTCCAGTGATCTTCGTTGACCGCGGGTGCTGCAAACGAATGTGTACCGAGGAAGGCCGTTGTCGCCTTGCCGGCGGCGAAGTCCGGATGCTCCAGCAGGCGGAGCAGGAAATGCCGGTTGGTGGTCGGTCCAAGGACGACCGTGTCGCGCAGCGCCTGAATCAGGCGCACGCGCGCCTGCTCGCGGGTGACTCCGTGCGCGATCAGCTTGGCGATCATGGGGTCGTAAAAGGGCGAGATGACGAGCCCGTCCCTCATGCCATGGTCGGTTCTCACGCCGGCGCCGGTCGGCGCTCGCCACGCCTCGATCCGCCCCATCTGCGGCAGAAAGCCGGCATACGGGTCCTCGGCGTAGAGCCGCAGCTCGATCGCATGGCCAGTGAGATGCACCTGATCCTGTGCTAGGGGGAGCGCCTCGCCGCGCGCGACTCGGAGCTGCCACTCGACGAGATCGAGCCCGGTGACCGCTTCCGTAACCGGATGCTCGACCTGCAGTCGTGTGTTCATCTCCAGGAAGTAGAAGGCGCCGTCGTTGCCCAGCAGGAACTCGACTGTGCCGGCGCCGCGATAGCCGATGGCCTTGGCCGCAGCGACGGCTGCATTACCCATGCGATCGCGCAACTTCTCGTCAACGGCCGGAGAGGGCGCCTCTTCGATCACCTTCTGGTGGCGTCGCTGGACAGAGCAATCGCGCTCGCCGAGGTGAATGACGTTGCCGTGACTGTCGGCAAAGACCTGGATCTCGACATGGCGTGCATCGACGACGGCCTTTTCCAGGATCAGCTCGCCCGAACCGAAGGCGCCTTCCGCTTCCGTTCGCGCCGTCCGAAGGGCCTCGAGAAGATCGCCGTCGCGTTCCACCAGGCGCATCCCGCGTCCACCGCCGCCTGCGGCCGCCTTGACCATCACGGGGAAGCCGATTTTTCTTGCCTCACTCTCTAGATTGGCATCCGTCTGGCCGGCCCCTTGATATCCGGGCACGCACGCCACCCCTGCATCGATCATTCGACGCTTCGCTGCCGCCTTGTTGCCCATGGCGGCAATAGCCGGGGGAGGAGGGCCGATGAAGACCAGACCCATCTTCTCGCAGGCCGCCGCGAAGGTCTCGTTCTCCGACAGGAAGCCGTAACCGGGATGGATGGCGTCGGCGCCCGAAGTCCGAGCGGCATCGAGAACGCGATCGATGCTGAGGTAGCTCTCGCCGACGGGTGGCGGACCGATCCGCACGGCTTCGTCGGCGAAAGCCACGTGTGGCGCGTCCTTGTCGGCATCGGAGTAGACGGCAACGGTGTGATAGCCCATTGCCTTGGCCGTGCGCATGACACGCCAGGCGATCTCGCCGCGATTGGCGACCAGGATCTTGGCGAAGAAAGTCATTCGACCGCCCACCTGGGGGGTCGCTTCTCGGCGAAGGCGCGCAAGCCCTCCGCCGCCTCCGGACTGCGTCGCGCCTCGGCGAACTTGTCGGCGGCAAAATCGAGCACGGCGGCGAGCGGCTCGGCGCCGACCTTCATCACTACCGCCTTGGTCGCGGCATTGGCCGATGGCGCGCAACGGTCGATCTGCTTCAGGACCTCTTCGAGCTTGGCGTCGAGCGCCGGGCTGTCCTTCACCAGATGATGCACGATGCCCAGGCGATAGGCTTCGCGCCCCTTGAAGCGCGCCGCGGTCAGGGCGAGGTGCCGCGTCTGCGGCACGCCGATTCGGGCGGCGACGAAGGGCGCGATCTGGGCGGGCACGATGCCGATCGCGGTCTCGCTCATGGCAAAGCCCGCGTCCTCGGTGCAGATGGCCACGTCCGACACGCAGAGGAGCCCGAAGCCACCGGCGATGGCGTAGCCCTCGACCGCAGCGACGACGACTTGCGGCGTGGTGTTCACCATCTCGAGAAAGGTGCCGTATTCACGATTGTTCAGTGCGATCGGATCCTTCTCGCCGGGCTGCGGCTTCTCGGTGAAGCTCTGTTCCATGTTCCTGAGGTCGGCGCCGGCGCAAAAGGTGCCACCTGCGCCGCGCAGGACCACGGTCTTGATATCGCGCCGCTCGCGCAGGTTCCGGAACACCGCGCGCAGCTCGCCGATCAGTGTCGGATTGAGGGCGTTCTTCACCTGCGGCCGGTTGAGTGTGACGTGGAGCTGCGAGCGCTCGCGGCGCAGCAGCACAGTCTCGTAGCTGGAGGCAAATTCGGCCATCAGCGATTCTCCAGCCGGGGCAGCGTGCCCATCATCTTGGAGATGATCTGGAGCATGACCTCGTCGGCGCCGCCGCCGATCGAGGCGAGCCGCGAGTCGCGGAAGGCGCGCGCTGTCGGCGACTCCCAGAGATAGCCGGCGCCGCCCCAGTATTGCAGGCAGCCGTCGGTGACGAGGCGCACCATCCGCCCGGCCTTCAGCTTGGCCATCGAGGCGAGCGTCGTGACGTCCTGGCCGTCGAGATACTCCTCGCAGGCGCGATAGCAGAGCGAGCGCACCAGCTCGACTTCGGTCCGGAACTCGGCCAGCTTGAAATGGATCACCTGGTTGTCCAGAAGCGGGCGGCCGAAAACCTTGCGCTCGCGCGTGTACTCCACCGTCTCGTCGATCAGGCGCTCCATGCCGACCACGGCGCTGATCGCCCCCCACAGCCGTTCCTCCTGGAACTGCTGCATCTGGTAGACAAAGCCCATGCCCTCCTGACCGATCGTGTGACGCACCGGCACCTTCACGTTGTCGAAAAAGATCTGTGCCGTGTCGGAGCTGCGCATGCCGAGCTTGTCGAGCTTCTTGACGATCTGCACGCCCGCGGTCTTCATGGGCAGGCAAATCAGCGACTTGTTCTTGTGCACGGGACCTTCGCCGGTGTTGGCGAGCAGGCACATCCAGTCTGCCTGCGTGCCGTTGGTGGTCCACATCTTGCCGCCGTTGATCACCCAGTCGCCGCCAATGCGACGGGCCGTAGTCTTGAGCGAGGCGACGTCGGACCCGGCTCCCGTTTCTGAGACACCGAGGCAGGCGACATAGTCGCCGGCGATCGATGGTGCAAGGAACTCGCGGCGCAGTTCGTCGCTGCCATAGCGGGCGAGGGCCGGGGTCGCCATGTCGGTCTGGACGCCGATCGCCATGGGCACCGAGCCGCAACGGATGTGGCCCAGCTCCTCCGCCATGACCATGGCATATGAATAGTCGAGCGCCATGCCGCCATACTCGGCCGGCTTGTTGATGCCGAGCAGGCCGGCATCGCCCAGCTTCTTGAAGACCCGATGCGCGGGAAAGATGCCTTCCTCTTCCCACTGATCGACATGCGGATTGATGTCCTTGTCGATGATGGCGCGCAGCGTACGGCGGATCTCTTCGTGCTCCTGCGTGAATTGCACGCCTGCCTCCCTAACGGTTGCCCAGCCGCGGCATCGTGCCCATCAGCTTGGAAATGATCTGCAGCATCACTTCGTCGGCCCCACCGCCGATCGAACCCAGACGGCCGTCGCGGTAGCTGCGCGCGACGGGGCTGTCCCAGAGGTAGCCGGCACCACCCCAATACTGCAGGCAGGCATCGGACACCTCGCGGCGCAGGCGACCGGCCTTGAGCTTGGCCATCGAGGCCAACATCGTGACGTCCTTGCCGGCGAGGTACTCCTCGCAGGCGCGATAGACCAGCGCACGCAAGGCCTCGACCTCGCTCTTGAGCTCGGCGAGGCGGAAGTGGACGACCTGATTGTCCAGAAGTGGCCGGCCGAAGACTTGACGCTCGCGCGTGTAGTCGATGGTGGCATTGATGATGCGTTCGCAGCCCATCAGCGTGCCGGCGCCGGCCCACAGCCGCTCCTCCTGGAACTGCTGCATCTGGTAGATGAAGCCCGAACCCGGCTGCCCGATCGTGTAGCGCACCGGCACCTTCACTTCGTCGAGGAAGGTCTGCACCGTGTCGGAGGCGCGCATACCGAGCTTGTTGAGCTTCTTTACGATCGAGATGCCCTTGTTCTTCATCGGTACGACGATCAGCGACTTGTTCTTGTGCACCGGCCCGTCACCGGTGTTGGCCAGCAGGCACATCCAGTCGGCCTGCGCGCCGTTGGTGGTCCACATCTTGCCGCCGTTGATCACCCAGTCACCGCCGACGCGTCGGGCGGTGGTCTTGATCGAGGCAACGTCGGAACCGGCGCCTGTTTCGGAGACACCGAGGCAGGCGACGTAGTCACCACTGATCGAGGGCGCGAGGAACTCCCGGCGCAACTCGTCGCTGCCGTAGCGGGCAAGGGCCGGCGTCGCCATCGAGATCTGGACGCCGGTTGCCATCGGAATCGAGCCGCCGTTCACCAGGCCGAGCGATTCCGAGCAGATCATGGCGTAGGAGAAGTCGAGTCCCGAGCCGCCGAACTCCACCGGCTTGTCAACGCCCAGCAACCCGGCGTCGCCCATCTTCTTGAACAGCTCGTGGGCCGGGAACTGGCCTTCCTTCTCCCACTGATCGACGTGGGGATTGACCTCGCGATCGATCAGCGTCTTCCAGGTCTGGCGCAGCGCCTCGTGCTCGGGAGTGAACTTCATGGCTACATCCTCGCGACGCCAAAGGTGATGGCATTGAGCGGCCGCACCATCGATTCCCGCGCGATGGAGAGCGTGAAGGCGAGCACGCGGCGCGTGTCGCGCGGGTCGATGATGCCGTCGTCCCAGAGATGGGCCGTGGCATAGAGCGCGGTCGACTCGCGGTCGAACTGATCGACGATCGACTTGTACATCTTGTCGATCTGCTCCCTGGGGGGATCCTTGCCCTCGCGCAGGAACTTCTGCTCCGTCACGGTCTTCATCACGCCGGCCGCCTGCTCGCCCCCCATGACGGCGATGCGGCTGTTGGGCCAGGCGAAGATGAAGCGTGGATCGTAAGCGCGGCCGCACATGCCGTAGTTGCCGGCGCCGAAGCTGCCGCCGATCACAATGGTGATTTGAGGCACCGTTGCATTGGCGACCGCCTGGATCATCTTCGAGCCGTGCTTCACGATGCCGCCGCGCTCGGCCTCGGTGCCGACCATGTAACCGGTCGTGTTCTGCAGATAGACGATCGGGCTGCCCTGCTGGCAGCAGAGCTGGATGAACTGCGCGGCCTTGACTGAACCCTTGGAGGTAATGGGCCCGTTGTTGCCGATGAACGCCACCGGCTCGCCCTCGATCTCGGCCCAGCCGCAGATGGTCTGCTGGTCGAACAGGCCCTTGAACTCAAGGAAGTCGGAGCCATCGACCAGGCGAGCGATCACCTCGCGCATGTCGTACGGATCCTTGTGGGAGGGCGGCACGATCCCGCAGAGATCGCCGATGTCGTACAGCGGCTCCTTGAACGGGCGTACCGTCTTCGGCGGCAGCCTGTCGTTCCAGTGCCACCGGGCGATGACCTCGCGCGCCATGCGGATGCCGTCGGCGTCGTCCTCGGCCATCCATTCGGCGACGCCCGAGACGGTCGCGTGCATCTCCGCACCGCCGAGCTCCTCGTCGCTCGCAATCTCGCCGGTGGCGGCCTTCAAAAGCGGTGGGCCGGCCAGGAAGACCTTGGCCTGGTTGCGCACCATGATGACGTAGTCGGAAAGGCCGGGAAGATAGGCGCCACCCGCCGTCGAGGAGCCGTGCACCACCGTGACCTGCGGGATGCCGCGAGCCGACATGCGCGCCTGGTTCGCGAAACCGCGGCCACCCGGCACGAAGATCTCGGCCTGGTAGAGCAGGTTGGCGCCGCCCGATTCGACGAGGTTCACGACCGGCAGCTTGTTCTCCAGCACGATCTGCTGCACGCGCTGGCCCTTGCGCTGGCCGGAAGGGGCAACCGTGCCACCCTTGATGGCCGAGTTCGAGGCCGCGACGACGCAGCGTACGCCCTCGACATAGCCGATGCCGGCCACCGAGCCTCCGCCCGCGCTCGACCCGTCCTTGTCGTCGTGCATGCGGTAGCCGGCGAGCGGCATCAGCTCGAGGAACGGCGCGCCGCGGTCGAGCAGCAAGGCGATACGCTCCCGCGGCATCAGTTGCTTGCGCTTGTGGAAGCGCTGGCGTGCTCTCTCGGCCATGGCCTGCACACTGGCTTCGGCATCGCGGAATTCCTGGACCGCCGCCAGCATGCGCTCGCGATTCCGTTTGAAGTCGTCGCTGTTGCGATCGATCTGGCTCTCGATGACCGGCATGGCTCAGCCGCCCAGGACTTTCGGCGTCACCGCAAGGTGAAAGCCGTTGAACGGCTGCGACCTGTCGGTCGCCGGCAGGTCGACCGAGCGGTTGGCAAGCGGCACGCCGCCGTCGATCCGAATTTCCGTGCCGGTAATGTAGGCAGCGGCCTTGCTCAACAGGAAGCACACCGCGGCCGAGACCTCGCTCTCGGTGCCGAGCCGTCCCAGCGGGCAGTGGCCCTTGAGCCTGGGGATTTGCTCCTTGAATTCACCCTTGTAGGTGTCCATGCCCGAGGAAGCAATCCAGCCCGGTGCCACCGAATTCACGCGCACGCCCGAGACCGCCCATTCATAGGCGAGCGTCATGGTGAGGTTCGCCATGCCGGCGCGGGCGGCGCCCGTATGCACCATGTTTGGGAAGCCGTTGCGATAGTCGGCCGTCATGTTGACGATCGAGCCGCCATGCTGGTGCATGGATTGCGAATAGACCTCGCGGCTGACGAGAAAGCCGCCAGTGAGGTTGTTGCGCACGACGACCTCGAAGCCCTTGGCGCTGAGGTCGGCGGCCGGCGAGGGGAACTGACCGCCGGCATTGTTGAACAAACCGTCAATTCGGCCGTTGTTGGCGACTATCTTCGCCACCGCTTCCGTGACCTGCGCTTCCTCGCGGATGTCGAACGCGTGCCGCTCACAACTGCCGCCGCCAGCCTCGATCTCGGCCTTCACCTTGTCGAGCTTTTCGATCTTGCGGCCCGTGATGGCGACGTGCGCGCCCAGCGAGGCAAGCTCGTGCGCCGTGCAGCGGCCTATGCCGCTGCCGCCGCCAGTGACGATGACGGTGTGGTCCTTGAACAACCCCGGCGCGAAGACCGAGCAATACGACATATTTCCTCCGCACGGCCTGAACAGCCGTTTACCGGCCTCTAGTTGACGTTTACGTAAAGGTCAAGTAAGCCCCCAAGCGATTGGCCGACAGGAGGAGCTCGCCATGACCTTGCAGGAAATCACCGCGAAAATGAAGGAAGGCGCGGCGAAGAAGTCGTCCTTCGGCAATACCGTGAAGTTCACCACCGACCAGGGCGTCGTCTATATCGACGGCAATGCGAATCCGCCAGCCGTCAGCAACGACGACAAGGCGGCCGACTGCACCATCAAGATGGACTTCGGCGACTTTGCCGACCTGGTCGGCGGCAAGCTCGACGGCATGAGCGCGTTCATGACCGGCAAGCTCAAGATCGAGGGCGATATGGGGGTCGCCATGAAGCTGCAGAGCATCCTGCGCTAAGCACGGACCAACGGATCACCACAGGTGCGGTATCAGGCGATACCGCACCTTTTCTTTGTAGGCGTCGTAGCCTGCAAGGTGTCGGGCGAGGAAGCGCTCCTCGTCGACCATTCGCCACGCCAGTGCGGGCGCAATGACACCGAGTGCGATCAGCCCCCACCACGAGCCGAGCGCGATTGGGACACCGAGCAGCATGACGAGCGATCCCGCGTACATCGGATGGCGCACAAGAGCATAGGGTCCGGTCGAGACGACTCTCTGTTCGGCTGCCAGCTCGATGGTGGCGGAGGTGAAGGTGTTTTCGCGGAATACCAGGAAGATCGCAAGCCAGCCCAGCGCCACCAGCGCATCGCCGGCCAAGGCGACGGACGGCGACATCTGCGACCAGCCGAACCGGCGATCGAACGCGGGCAACAGCAGAAGACCCAGGAAACCGGCCGAGGCGAAGAGCATGATGACCCTTTGCGCCGGTTGTCTTTCCGCCAGCGGGCCGCCCCGCATGCGCCGTTCCAACAGGTCGGGGTCATTCCGGATCAGGTAGATCGTGAGTGCGAGTGACGAGGCGAAATAGACCGCGAGGAAGGCCCATGCCTGCCAGTAGTCGAATGTCCAAGATGGTCCGAAGAGCAGCGCCGCCATCGCAAGGAAGAGACAGCCGAGGCCGATGAACGCTTTCCTGGCGAGTCTTTGCATTGGACTGCGCCCGGTCAGGCCTCTTCCTTGCTTCTATGATAGTGACGTCGCGCCTTGGCGCGGTTGCCGCAGGCCGACATGGAGCACCAGCGGCGCTTGCCGGCGCGGCTGTCGTCGAGAAACAGCCAGCCGCATTCGGGGTTGGCGCAGCGCCGCACGCGATCGAGCCGCGGGCCGGCCAGCAGGTCGCCCGCCGACCATAGGACAGGCGCGAGCAGCCCGACCGCGCTGCCCAATCTGACGTCGACCTCCCATTCGTAGCCGTTCCGGGTGCGCTTGAGCGACGCGCGTGCCGGAGCGGCCGCCAGCGCCTCGTTCAGGACCGCAAGATCGCGCGTCGGCGCGGGTTTTGCCTGTGCCTGGGCGTCGAACAGGCGATAGATCGTTTCGCGCAAAGCGAGGGCGCGCTCGAAGTCCCTGGCCGGCAAACCCTTCTCGGCCTTCGTTCCGGCCTTGGCGGTCGCCCACTCGATCACGTCCTGCGGTCCGTTCAGCGTCTCGGTGGGCGTGGCTTGCCCGCGCCAGTATCGGGTGTTGGCGAATTCGAGACAGAGGTCGGGACGGATCATTGTCAGCAAATAATAACCGGTTGACGGGTTGACAAGTTTGGGCAAGCGCTTTAACCATATAACCAGTTATCCAGTTATGGAGGAAACGATGTTCGACCACGTTTCGATCGGCGTCAGCGACATCAAGCGGACGGGCAAGTTCTACGATGCGGTGCTGAGGCCGCTCGGCTTCAGCCGCCTGTCGGACGGTGAGTCCTCGCTGGGCTACGGCAGCAAGGGCGTCCAGCTCTGGATCTCGGCGACCGCGAAGCCGGTGAAGGCCGACACGGACTCGGGCCTGCATTTTTGCTTCAACGCGAAGGACCGGGCGGCCGTCGACGGATTCCACGATGCGGCGCTTAAGGCCGGCGGCAAGGACAACGGTAAGCCCGGCATCCGTGCCGACTACAGCCCCCACTACTACGCAGCCTTCGTCATCGACCCCGACGGCTACCGGCTCGAGGCCTACTGCGGGAAGTAAACTCTCCTTCGGGCCGCTGGCCTCCGGCATGCATTCGAGAAGCGGGCCGGAAGTCCGCGGTCCAGAAGAGGCTCACGGCCCGGCGCCGGTAATCTCCTTCAGCAGTCCGAAGAAGGCGCGCTTTCGCGCTGACGCGATGCGCCAGTCTACGGGCAGCGACTGGAAGCCATCCTCGAAGCGTTCACGACTCCGGCGGTAGTCGAAGAAACCCCAGCTCGCGCCGCTTTCGACGGCTGCGATGAAGTGGTTGTCAGGCTTGCCGAAGTCGTAATGGTCGTCCTCGTTGTAGACAATTGGCTGGCCTCGATAGGCCGGCGACGCCTTCCAGCGTGCGACCTGCAGACGGATGCCGTGGGGACTTGATTGCTGGGGGCCGTCGGGACCGTGCACGCGATTGCCATGCGGCAAGAGGAAGTCCGAGGTGGCAATTGTCGCTTCCGGAGGCGCGTCGAGCGCCAGAAGACTGGTGCTGACCAGCAGCTTCCCTTGTCCGCGCACCCGCGCCAGATCGATCAACTCGTGACAACGTTTCGCGGTGATGATCGGGTGGACAAAGACGGGCAGGTCGACCTCGTTGCCGATTTCGAGCAGTACGTTGGTCACTCCCAGTCCGAGCAACCAGTCGACGACGTGGGTGACAGCAGCTTTGACGGCCGTTTCATCTTTCAGCATGCCGCTCTGCTTGCCATAGAAGAGGCCGAGGATGACCACCATTCCCAAGGCATCGCAGGCCGCGATCACCTTTTCGAGCCGGCCTGTCCAGGCGGGCTTCAGTGCGCCGTCGGCGGTGAAGCCGCAGATCTTCCAGGGCTGATGCCATGAATAGCCTTGCGGACTGCCGCCTTGCAGGTTGAGGCAGACCGCCAGCAGTCCGTGCGAGCGATAGTCAGGCAGATTGGCGATGAATTCTCGCGTATTGCGCTCGGCATCCCAGTCGCCGTCGGCGTAGGCCCAGGCGCCGCGGGTTGTCGGATTGTCATCGTCGACGATCGCGTTGGCCATGCGGCTGTTGAAGAGGTGTCCCTCGATCCGGTGGCCTCGCCAGCTTCGCCCGGCGTAGGTCGGTATTCCGTTGATCGCGAAGCAGCCGTCGGCGATAGAGACGAGGGTGCGCGCCATCGCTAGAACCCGACGGCGGCGCCGTCGCGACGGCTTTCGGAGGCGCCAAGATAGGGGCCGCCTTCAGGAAAGCGCCAGATGATCTGGCTCGAGCCGAAGTCGAAGCTCGGCCAACTTGTGCGCGTGAGCCTGTGACCGCGTGCCTCGAGGCCGGTCGCTGTCTCGGCCGGCATGTGATCTTCGATCCACACGGTCTTGTCGACTTCATGGACGCGCCAGCGCGGGCCGTCGATCGCCGCCTGCGGGTTCTGTCCGTAGTCGACAATGCGCGAGAACACCTGCATGTGGCCTTGCGGCTGCATGGCACCGCCCATCAGCCCGAAAGTCGCGACCGGCTTGCCGTCCTTGGTGATGAACGCCGGAATGATGGTATGGAACGGCCGCTTCTTCGGTCCGACCTCGTTGGGATGTCCCTTGGTCGTGACGAATCCCGTCGCGCGATTCTGGAGCGCGATGCCGGTATCGGGTACGACGATACCCGAGCCGAACCCGGTATAGTTCGACTGGATCAGCGACACCATCATGCCCGAGGCGTCGGCCGTGCCGAGATAGATCGTGCCGCCGTCCCTGGGCGTGCCCGGACCGAAGTCCTTCGCCTTCTTGGGGTCGATCAGCCTGGCGCGGCTCTTCAGATAGGCCTTGTCCAGCAATTGCGAGGGCGTCACGTCCATGAAGCGCGGATCGGCGACATAGCGCCAGATGTCGGCGAAGGCGAGCTTCATCGCCTCGATCCTGAGATGTGCCACCTCGGGTCCATCGCAGTCGTGACCGGCGAGGTCGAAATTCTCGAGAATGCCCAGCGCCATGCAGGCGGCGATACCCTGGCCCGAAGGCGGGATCTCGTGCAATGTCGTGCCGCGATAGCCGAGGCCGATCGGATCGACCCAGTCGGACCTGTGCTCCGCGAGATCCTTCTTGCGCAGCGAACCTCCGGTCTCCCGGGCGTACCTGTCCATCGCCTCGGCGAGCTCGCCGCGATAGAAGGCCTCGCCCTTGCTTTCCGCGATCTTGGTCAGCGTCCGCGCCTGCTCGGGAAACTTCCAGAGCTCGCCGGGCTTCGGCGCCCGGCCGTTGGGCAGAAAAGCCGTCACCCAGCTCTCTTCGCCCTTCAGCCGCTCGATGGCGCGATCCCACTGACGTGCGATCATGTAGGAGACGCGGAAGCCGTCGTGCGCGTACTTGATGCCGGGCTCGAACAGGTCGGCGAAGGGCAACTTGCCATAGCGACCGTGCAGCTCCATCCAGAGCGAGACGGCACCGGGTGTCGTGACGCTGCCCCAGCCCGTGCTCGGCATTTTGGTTTCGCCTTCGTACTGGTCGGGCGTCATCAACGCGGGCGAATGGCCGGAGCCATTCAGGCCCACAAGCTTCTCGCCGTCCCACAGAATGCAGAAGGCGTCGGCGCCGATGCCATTCATGGTGGGCTCGACGACCGTGATGGCGATCGCCGCGGCGACCGCGGCATCGACCGCGTTGCCACCCCTGGCGAGCATGCGCAGCCCGGCGGTGGCGGCCAGATGCTGGGACGAGGCGACGACGTTTTCGGCGAAGACCGGCAGCTTCCTGGCGCCGTAGGGGAACGCGTAGGTGAAAGACGGCACTCCGGAAGTCCTTTCATTTCTTGCCCGAGGCGGAGAGCGCCTCGAGGCGCGCCACGAAGCGCGGCGACTGCAGGAACACGCGATTGCTCGCATCGCTCTTGCCGAACAGGCGTGAGAGATCGAACAGGCCAGATCCCGCGATGGCGCCCATTCGTCCCGAGAGCTGCACATGCTGGCCGAGCCGGAAGGTTTTTAGCGCTGCGACGGCTTGGTCGGAAAGGCCGGGCGGCGGCGCCTCGCGCGATCGTGTGGCGAAGAGATCGGCGAAGGCACCGGCCATGGCCAATGCCCAGTCGTTGAACGCATAGAGCGAAACCTGTGGCCCGACCTCGATCGTCACCGCCACGTTCTCGGCGTTGCCGTCGATTGCCTTCAGGGTGCCGCACCAGTCGGCGAAGGCGCCGACCGACTCCGACAGCGTCAGGCTGCGCTTGACCGCGTCTTCGATCGCCAGCGGATTGTTCGAGGCCATTGCAGGCTTGGCAATTGCCGCCAGATCGCTCACGAATTTCTTCTGCTGTGGATTGGACTCATAGCACGATGCTTCGAAGCAGCCGCCAAGGACCAGTCCCGCGGCGCCGAGCAGAAGGCCGCGCCGACCTTCCATCTCATGCGGCCTTGGCGGTGGCCTTGGCGCGCTCCTCTTCCTTCAGTTCCTTCTTGGAGAGCTTGCCCACCGGCGTCTTCGGCAGCTCGGGCCGGATCTCGAGCGCGACCGGCATCTCGTGCTTGCCGATCTTGCCCTCGAGGTGCTGCTTCAGCTCCTCGAAGGTAAGCGAGGCGCCGGGCTTCAGCTTCACGAACACCTTGGGCGCTTCCTGCCGATAGGGATCGGCAATGCCGATCACGATGCACTCGTCGACTGCGGGGTGCTCGTAGACCGCCTCCTCGATCACCCGCGGATAGACGTTGTAGCCAGATGAGATGATCAGGTCCTTCGAGCGATCGACGAGGTAGAGCCAGCCGTCGACATCCATGTAGCCCATGTCGCCCGTTCGCAGCCCCTTCCACCTGCTCGCGGGATGATCGAACAGGACCTTTTCCGTTTCCTCCGGCTTCTTCCAATAGCCCTTCATGATCTGCGGGCCGATGATGCAGACTTCGCCGACATGCTCCTTGCCGGCCGGCAGAACGCGGTCGGGATTGTCCATGTCGCGGATCTCGATGATTGTGCCGACGATCGGTACGCCGCACGAACCCGGCCGCCGCGCGCTCTTGTCGATCGGGCAGATTGCGCCGGTGGGTGAAGTCTCTGTGAGACCGTAGCCCTCGATCAGCGTGGCGCCCGTGAGCTTCTCGAAACTCTGCTGAACCTCGACCGGCAGCGGAGCGCCGCCCGACATGCAGATCTTGAGCGCCTTGAGATCGAGACCTGTCGCCTTGGGGTGCTTGTTGATGGCCGTGAACAGCGTCGGCACACCCGGCAGGAAGGTCGGCTTCTTGCGCGTCAGGTCCTCGACGATCAGGTCAATGTCGGGACGCGGATAAAGGATGAGCTGATTGCCGTTGCGTACCGCGCCCAGCATGATGCCCGACAACGCATAGATGTGAAACAAGGGCAGCACGCAGACCACCTTTTCGGTGCCGGGCGTGGTGTAGGGCGTGGTCCAGGCCTCGCCCTGCGCCATGGCCGAGACGACACAGCCATGGGTCAGCATGGCTGCCTTCGGTAGCCCCGTCGTGCCGCCGGTGTACTGCAGCAGAGCCACCTCGTCCCAGAGGTCCTTCGGCGCAGGGTGAGTAGTGTATTTGCCGTCGTTCGCCAGCAGGTCCTTGAAGGACATATGCCAGTCGTCGCGCGGCCAAGCTGAGATCTCTTTCTTCTTGGCGATCGGGTAGAGCCAGTTCTTCGGGAAGGGCAGGTAGTCGGCGATCGAGCCCACGATCAGCTTTCTGAGGCGGGTCTTGCCGCGCATGGCGGCCATCTTCGGGTACAGAGCGGCGACGTCGAGCGTGACCAGGATGTCGGTCTCCGAATCGCCGATCTTGAATTCGAGCTCGCGGGAGGCATCGAGCGGGCTGTAGTTCACCACCCGTCCGCCCGCCTTCAGGATGCCGAAGAAGGCGATCAGGTAATGCGGCGTGTTGGGCAGGTAGAGTCCGACGTTGACTCCGGGCTTCACGCCAAGCTTCTGGAAGCCTGCCGCGGCGCGATCGGAAGCCGCCTTGTAGTCGCCGAAGCTCATCACCTTGTCGAGGAAGTCGGTGAACGGCCTGTCGGCGTATCGCACGCAGCTCTCCTCGAAGATCTGGTGGATCGTCTTGGTCGGGATGTCGAGTTCCCACGTCACGCCGGGCGGATAACTCTTCTCCCAGGGATAGTGCGCCATCTGTGTCGTTCCTCCCGAGCCGGACTATGGCACACGATAGGCGTAGGAGTAGACGGTCTCGAAGCCGAGATCGGAATAGAGCGGCCGCGCCGCCACATTCGTCGCCACGACCTGAAGGTAGGCGAAGCGCGCGCCATGGCGGCGCCCCCACGCGCCAATGCTTTGCGTGAGGCGCCGCGCCAGCCCGCGCCGCCGCGCCTCCGGTGCCACCAGTACATCGAACAGACCGACGTGGTCGCCATCGACGACTCCCAGCGCGAAGGCAACCAGTCGACCGGCCTGCTCGACCTCGGCGAAGCCCACGGGGGCGGCGATGGAGGCCAGCATGCGCGTCATGGTCGGGCGATGGACAGGCGCAACGGGGCTCAGCTCCGCAAACCGTGCCAGCCAGGCGCCGGATGGGACAGAAGCAATCATGACCTCGGCATCGGCCGCAAAGCGCGCATCGAGGACAGCGACCTGCACCAGGCTCTCGTCGATCCGTCGATAGCCGAGCCGCGCCAGGGCCTGATCGGCTTCCGCCGGCGCCAGCGGCGTCAAGCGCCAGATCGGCGGCATCCCGCGTTCCCGATACGGACGTTCAAGCGCGTCCCTGAGGTCGGCCGTGAACGAACAGTCTGGGTCTAAGGCATTGATCGAGTTCGCTCTTTTCGTATAGCCATCGGCGAAGCGCTGCGCCCAGCCCGCCAGCATCTGCGTCCGCAGTGCGGGCCAGGCGCGAAAGCCGCGGCTCTCCAATTCGCGAATGCGGCCGAGGTCGACAAGGCGTGACATTTGTAACTGCTTATGCTAGAATTTTTGAACAATAAAAACAGTTCATTAGATTACGAACTGCAAGTGCCACATGAATTTGCGCCTCCCCTCCGGCGATGTTCGTGTTTGCTGGCAGCCACCCGATCTTCCCTCCTCCCGTTCGATCGGCGCGTGGCTGCCAGCGATACTTCTGTTCATCCTTACCCTTTGCAGTTGTTCCGGTTCACAACGCGGTGGCTACGGCTACGCGGACAATCCGCCGACCAATCGCACAGCGCTCGTCGCGTGGCAGGAATGGACGCGCTTTGGCCGATCGACCGTCGTCTATGGCGGCCATGCCGGCGGCTATACGAATCGCAGCGGACTGAACGAACATAGCGAACCGCTGTCGAGCCGCGTCGGTGACTATTGGGGGAGCTGCGGCCATCCCGAATGGAACGGCAACACGGGCGGCCGGCCATGGTCCGGCGCCTTCGTCTCCTGGGTCATGCAGCAGTCGGGCGCCAGCAGCTTCCCGACCGCAGGCCGTCACGGCCAGTATCTCGCCTCGCTCTACGATCGCGAGTATCGCGGCCACAGCACGGCCTTTCTCCTGCATGCACCCAACGAATATGCGCCGAAGTCAGGCGACCTCGTCTGCAGCGGCACCGCGGGTGCGAGCTGGCGCTATGCCAGCGCGGCCATGGCGCACCGGCGTATCGACAATACCGCCAGCCATTGCGACGTGGTGACGGACGTGCGCGGCGGCTTCGTCCAGGCCGTTGGTGGCAACGTCAAAAGCAGCGTCACCATGAGTCTCTACCCGATCGACGGCCGCGGCCATCTCGCACCAGCGCCGGGGAAACTCTGGATGATGGTCGTCGAGAACCGTTCCACCTGACTGCGTCCAAGCCGCCCGGTCCTCAGCCCTTGCCCTGCATGTAGCTCGCCACGCGCTCGGCAATCATGATGGTGGGCGCATTGGTGTTGCCGCCGATCAGGGTCGGCATCACCGAAGCGTCGACCACGCGCAGGCCCTCGACGCCCCGGACGCGGCACTCGTGGTCGACCACGGCCGTCGGATCGTTGTCCGGGCCCATTTTGCAGGTGCCGACCGGGTGATAGATCGTCTCGCATTTGGCGCGGATCCACTGCTCGATCTCGCCGTCGCTCTTCACCGAGGCGCCGGGCTGGAATTCGTCGGCCCGATAAGGATCGAGACCCGACTGGGCGAAGATCTCTCGACCCATCTTCACGCCGTCGATCAGCGTATCGAGATCCTTGCGCTCGGCGAGGTAGTTGGCGTGGATCAGGGGATGCTGCTTGGGATCCTTGCCCGCCAGCCGGATGGTGCCCTTGCTCTCGGGCCGAAGCGTGCAGACGTGCAGACTGTAGCCGTTCCTCTTCATCTTGGTGCGGCCGTGATCGACCACCAGCACCGGCAGGAAATGGAGCTGGACGTCGGGCGCGGAAAGTCCGTCGTGCGTCCTGAGGAAGCCGCCCGACTCGGCGATCGGCGAGGTGCCGGGGCCTTTCTTGTGCTTCCAGTACCGGTAGAGCGAGACCAGCTTGTTGGCCGTGTCATACGTGTCGCGCGTCTTGCAGAATTGCAGGATCGCGGCGTCGAGATGGTCCTGCAGGTTGCCGCCGACGCCGGGGATGTCGAACAGCGGGTGGATGCCGACTGATTTCAGGTGATCCGCCGGGCCGATGCCCGAGAGCATCAGGAGCTGCGGCGAATTCACGGCGCCGCCGGCGAGGATGATCTCGCGGCTGCAACGGGCTACTTCGTCCTGGCCCCTGTGACTGTAGCGTACGCCCATGGCGCGGTTCTGATCGAGAATGATGCGCTCCACCAGCGCATCCGAGATGACATGAACGTTGTTCTTGTTGCGCTCTACTGCCGGCCGCAGATACGCCGAGGCAGTGCTCCAGCGCTGCTTGTCCTTCTGAGTCACCTGGTAGTAGCCGACGCCCTCCTGATCGGCGCCGTTGAAGTCGGCCACGCACTTGTGGCCGGCCTGCTCGCAGGCTCTCAGGAACGCCTCGTTGAGCTTCGCGGGATCGGCCTGATCGGCGACGTTCAGCGGGCCGCCGGTGCCGTGGAAGTCGTCAGCACCGCGCTCGTTGTTCTCCGCCTTCTTGAAGAAGGGGAGCACGTCGTTGTAGCTCCAGCCCTGGTTGCCGAGCTGCCGCCAGTGATCGTAGTCCCAGGCGTTGCCCCGGACATAAAGCATGGCGTTGATCGAGGACGAACCACCCAGGGTCTTGCCACGCGGCCAGTACATGCGGCGGTCGTTGCAATGCTTCTGCGGCACCGTCTCGTAGCGCCAGTTGTAGGGCGAGTTTTCACCGAGGCTCGCGAAGCCCGCGGGCATCCTGAGCATGAAGGATGTATCCTGCGGCCCCGCCTCGAGGATCAGAATGCGCAGCGCATAGTCCTCGGCCAGCCGGTTGGCGATCGTGCTGCCGGCCGATCCGGCGCCGATGATGATGTAGTCATACGGCCAAGACATCGTGGTTGTTCCTAGGGCAGCCTGTTCTCGATCACGGTGAAGAATGTCCGGCCGGAAATGGGCGACAAAAACCCCGAGTCGTCCAGTGGAAATACGCTGCGGCTGACGGAGTCATCCACATTGCCGCCGATCGCCTGCACCTCGCGGGATCGTACCTCGACCACGATGTCGCAATGGCCGGGCCCCCGATCGAGATTATCGAGCGTCGTTCTCCCGCCGTCGCGCGAGGCGCAGATCAGATCGCCGACTTCCGGTTTGCGCTCGTCGAGTCGGCGTGGAACGAAGCCAGCGCCAGGCTGGCGGGCGCGCTCGACCATGCGCTCGATGTAGACCGTGTGCCGTGCATCGGGACAGAACTGGTCGCGCGGCACGCCCGCGCTCTCGATGTCCCAGGAGATGAAGGCCGCGGACCACGGAACTTCGTGGTTGACGCCACTGAGCGTGGGCCGGCCCACGCTCAGCCAGTAATCGCGCACGCGTTTGGAGGCAAAGGCATCGCCTTCCTGCATGCCCCGGCGCTCGATCTGCGGTTTCGCGCCGTGGTTCGAAAAATCGACAGTCTGGCTGCCGAAGCGGAACCACTCGGCCACTGCGAGCAGCACCATCGACGTCTTTTCGCTCGCCGTCGGTGGGGGCGCCTCCGGATGCCATGATGCGGCCGGACAGGGACCGAGCGGCGCCAGCGCTGCGGGAGCCCTGGATTGCGGAGGCGCCGGCGCGCAGGCCGTCACTGCCAGCAACAGCAGCGTGATCGGAAGCAAACGACGCATGTCAACTTTCTACGACAATCACGCCTCTCGACGCGAGGATCAGGGCCACCTTGTCCCCCGGAGCGAGCGGCCGCTCGACGCGCGGACAAGTGGCGAACAGGAGGCCCGCCTCGGTGTCGATGGAGTATTCCATATGTGTGCCGAGATAGCTCGTCCTCGCCACCGTGCCGGTCAATGCGTTCGTCGGGCCAGGCGCCGTCTCGACCACGATCGCTTCCGGCCGTACCGCGACCGTCGCCTCGCCGTCGGATGCGGTGGCATTTTCGATGTCGATCTGCGCCTGACCGAGCTGCACGCGGACCCGCTTCGGATCGAGACGGTGCACACGCCCACGCGCCGGATTGGATTCGCCCATGAAGCGGGCGAGGAAAGGGGTCGCCGGCCGCTCGTAGAGATCGCGCGGCACGCCCTGCTGTTCGATACGGCCCGCGTTCATCACGATGATGCGGTCGGATACCGCCATGGCCTCCTGCTGGTCGTGGGTCACGTAGACCACCGTGAGGCCGAGCCGCTGCTGCAATTCGCGGATCTCCTCGCGCATCTGGCGGCGCAGCCGCGCATCAAGATTGCTGAGTGGCTCGTCGAACAGCAGCACCGAGGGCTTTAGTACCAGCGCGCGCGCCACCGCCACGCGTTGCTGTTGACCGCCCGAAAGCTCGGATGGCTGGCGCCGGCCATAGCCCTCGAGTCCGACCTGGGCCAGCCCGGCTTGCGCCAACCGTGCTGCCTCCTCCCTTGCCAGCCCGGAGCGGCGCAAGCCGTAGGCGACATTCTCGAGCACGTCCATATGCGGAAACAGCGCATATGACTGGAACACCATGCTGACGTCGCGCTGGGTGGCTGCAAGGGCGGTGACGTCCCGGCCGGAGATTTCGATGCGACCTTCGCTCGGCAGCTCGAGCCCGGCGATCATACGGAGTGTCGTGGTCTTGCCGCAGCCGGAGGGACCGAGCAATGTCACCAACGTGCCGGCCTGTACCGTGAAGCTGATGCCCGCCACGGCAGTGACGCTGCCGTAGCGCTTGGTGACATTCGTGAACGTGACGCTCACGCGCGTCCTCCCTGCAGCGCTATCGGCCGGCGGCCAAGTCGCCGGTCGCCGACCAGGAACTGGATCAGCACGATCGCCGCCAGCATCAACGCGATCAGCGCGCAGCTGTAGGCGATGGCGAGGCCATAGTCGCCATTGATGACGCGCAGGATGATGTAGGTGGTGGCGAGATCGTATTCCGCCGTCACCAGGAACACTACGGCGCTCACCGTGGTCACGGCGCGCACGAAACCGTAGACCAGCGCGCCGACGATCGCCGGCCGCATCAGAGGCATGACGACGTAGAACAGCGTTTGCGGGACGCCGCCGCGCAGCGTGGCCGAGGCCTCGTCGAGGCTGCGGTCGATCTGGCTCATTGCCGCCATGCCGGCGCGCACGCCGACGGTCATGTTGCGGAACACGAAGCAGAGCACAATGATCAGCGCTGTGCCGGTGATCTCGAACGGAGGCACGTTGAATGCGAAGACGTAAGCCACGCCGATCACCGTGCCCGGGACCGCGAAGCTGAGCATGGTGGCGAACTCCAGCGTGGCACGGCCGACGAAGCGCTGGCGTACCACCAGCCATGCCGTGACCAGACCTAGTGCAGCCGTAAGCGGAGCGGCAATGGCCGCGAGCTTGACGGTGGTCCAGAACGAGTTCCATGCCGCGCCCGACCAGATCAGGCCCTCGGCCGAGCGTTCGATCGAGAAGGCCTTGACGTAGTGCGCCAACGTCGGCGTGTAGTCGCGTCCCCACACCGTCACCAGCCCGCCCACGAAAGTGAAAGCGTAGAGCAGGAGAGTGAAAGCCGCCCAGGGCAGTGCGATCCACCGCGCAGTGTGACGCGCCGCATCGGGCAGGGGTGTCGGCAGACCGGCGTCGCCCTTGCCCGAGATCGTGGCGTAGGAACGTCTTCCGACGAGCTGTCGCTGCAGGTAGAACGCGGCCAGCGCCATTGCGAGCAGCAGGAGGGCGAGTGCCGCCGCTTGTCCGTAGTCGAGCTGGGCCCCTACGACGGCGAAATAGATTTCGGTCGACAGCACGCCGAAATCGCCGCCCAACACGATGGGATTGCCGAAATCGGCAATGCTCTCGATGAAGCCGACCAGGAAAGCGTTGGCCAGCCCCGGCAGCATCAACGGCAGCGAGACTGTCGTGAAGGTCGCCCAGCGGTCGGCCCGCAAGGTCTGCGCGGCTTCCTCGAGGGTGGGGCTCACACCCTCGACCACGCCGATCAACACGAGAAAGGCCACTGGCGTGAAGGCGAAGAGCTGGGCCAGCAGCACGCCGGGAAAGCCGTAGATCCAGCGTGTCGGCGGGATGCCAAGCGACCATTCGAGGAAGTGATTGACCAGGCCGGAACGGCCGAACACCAGAATCAGCGCCAGGCCAATGACGAAAGGGGGGGTGATGATCGGCAGCACCGTAAGCACGCGCAGCGTTCGCTTGAAGCGGAAGGCGGTACGAGTGGCGACCAGCGCGAAGGCAAGCCCCAGCGCCGTCGATCCGGCGCCGCAGCAGAGCGCCAGGAACAGCGTGTTCCATGCAACGCCACAGCCACCCCGGCCGACGAGACAGCGCAGGCTCCAGATCTTGGCCGCCGCCAGGCGCTCGATCAGCAGCAATGGCCGAAAGACGCCGTCAGAGTCCTGGAAGGCCTGTACAAGGATGTGCAGGATCGGCCATGCGGTGAAGAGAAGGATCGAGGCGGCTACGGTCGTCACCGCGCCGGCGACGAAGGCGTCGCCGCCGAACGCGCCTCGCTGCGCCAACCCGATCGACAACAGCGACAGGAGCGCAATGAGGGCCAGAGCTCCGCCGCCACCCAAGCCGCCCTGTCGGCTGCCCAGCTCGCCGAACAGCGACGCGAGCCAGCCGGCACTCCAGCCGTGCAGGCCAATGGCGAGGGCCTGCGCAGCAAGCAGCACGAGTCCAATGCCGCTCGCTGTTGCGAGAAGGATGCCGCGCCGCCGTCGCGGCAGCGGCGCCAGCGAAACGACGAGACATGCGACCAGCACCACCAAGGGCGGCGCCAGCCACCATTTGCCGTGCTCGACTGCCTGGGCGACGCCCGACGCGTAGTCCTCCGACATCCACAGGCCCGACTGCCAAGGGACTGAATCGAGTCCGGTCTCGATCGCGTACCAGGGCAACAGGAACGCGGCGAGCAGGCCTGCGGCCGACCACGCCAGCGGTGCGCGCACGTTCATCCCCGACGCAGCACGGGCAAGACGGAGATCAGGGCTTGGGCAGACTGCCGATCTCCGAGTCCCACCGCGAAATCAGGCGCTTGCGCTCCGCCGACTTGCCGTACTTGGCCTGATCATAGTCGATCAGCTTGATGTCCGCGAACTTGGGTGCCTCGGGCGGGACGGGCGTCGCCTTGTTTGACGGCACCTGGAATTGCTTGGCTTGCGCGCCAAGCTTCTGTGCTTCGGGCGTCAACGCCCAATCGTAGAACTTCTTGGCGTTCGCCATGTGCCGCGCGCCCTTGACGATGCTGATCGAGCCGATCTCGTAGCCCGTGCCCTCGCACGGCGTCGTCACCTTCACAGGGAAGCCGGCCAGGGCCTCGGTGACGCCGTCATGGATGAAGCTGATGCTGACGCTGGTCTCGCCGCGCGCCACCGCCTTGATCGGTGCGGTGCCGGAGCGGGTATAGGAATTGATGTTGGCGTGCAGCTTCCGCAGGTAGTCGAATGCCTTGTCCTCGCCCCAGAGCTGCACCAGCGTCGCGATTTCGACATAGGCTGTTCCGGACGAGTTGGGATTGGCGACCTGGACTTCACCCTTGAACTCGGGCTTCAGGAGGTCGGCCCAGCAGGCCGGCGCCCTGGCGCCCTTCTTGGCAAGCAACTCGGTATTGTAGCCAAAGCCCAATGCGCCGGCGTAGATGCCGACCGTGCTGCCACCCGAGTCGGTGTTCTGCTTCACCGCCCACGGATGCAGCTCGGCGAGATGCGGCGACTTGTAGGCCTCGGTCAGGCCGTCTTCGGCGGCCTGCAGATGGGGATCACCGGTACCGCCGAACCAGACGTCGCCCTTGGGGTTCTGCGCCTCGGCCTTGAGTTGGGCGATGGTCTCGCCCGAACCCTTCTGCGTCATCGAGACCTTGACGCCGGTCGCCTTCTGGAACTCGTTGGCGGCGAGCGTGCACCACTCGACCTGCACGGAACAGTAGACGTTTACGACCGCCTGCGCCGATGCCGGCGTCGTGCAGGCAAGGCCGGTGGCGCTGGCCACGATCGCGGCGAATGGCAGGCCGATCTTCATTGTCCCCTCCGAGTATTATGATGATTTTTGTTGCAGCATCGCATGCGGTGCCATGCGGCTGCAATCACCAGCGTCCAAGGCCGCCGATGACGATGGTAGGTACATTGGCGGTATGGCTGAGTACGGTGAAGACCTGTGTTCCGGACCGGCGACCGTCCCGTGGGACCGATAGCTCGACGCCGGCCTTGCTCAGACGTGCATGGCAGCGCGCAACATCCGGGGTGCGCCAGCTCAGACCCCAAATCCGGTCGGGCTTGTCGGAGACGCCTGCGTTGAGATCGTGCGCGATCTCGACCACGAGATCGCCGCAACGGAAAAACAGCAGGCGCGTGTTCCATTGCGGATTGCTGCGATCCAGTCTCAGGTCGAGACCAAGACGACTGCCATAGAAGGCAATGGCTCGTTCTGGATTGGGCGAACGTATGACCATGTGGTCCAGCGCGACGATGGAAGCCGCCTCGTCGGCTCCCACGAGCGATGACGGTTGTGGCTCGCCCGCACGCTCGATCAGGGCGATCGGCACTTCGTGCGTCGCAGCGCGGGCGAGTACCAGCCGCTCGGCCTCGCGCTTGCCCGGCACGCCGCGCCGTTCGAGCAGGCGGGCTGCGTCGTCGAGCGACTCGGTCGCGAACACGATGGCCGACAGATGCGCCGTCGCTGCCTCGTCCTCGATCACAAGCCCGACATTGCGGAGTCGAAAGCGACCGTCCTGCGCGCGTCGTCCAAACATCGTCTCGTAGGCGCTAACCGCCCCGTCAACGAACGAGGCGCGCAACACAACATGATCGAGCGCAGTGATCATTGGCCGCGCCCGCTTCACCCGATCCGCTTCAAATTCGCCTTGTAGTTCTGGCCGCGCTTGACGTAACTCTCGGCGCTCATCGCCAGGCGCAGCGCATTCTCCTCGTTGAGTTCGCGCACCGCCTTGGCCGGCGAACCGAAGATCACCGAACGGTCGGGGAAGCTCTTGCCCTCGGTCACGACGGCGCCGGCCCCGACCAGGCAGTCCTTGCCGATCACCGACTTGTTCAGCACCACGGCCTGGATCCCGATCAGCGCGCCGTCGCCGATCGTGCAGCCATGCAGCATCACCTGGTGTCCGACCGTCACGTTCTTGCCGACCGTCAGCGGCGCACCGGGATCGGTATGCAGCACGCAGTTCTCCTGGATGTTGCTGTCGTCGCCGATCACGATCGGCTCGTTGTCGCCGCGCAGCACGGCGCCGAACCAGATGTTCACGCGCTCGCCCAGGATCACCGAGCCGATGATGATGGCTTCCTCGGCGATGTAGCAGGAGTCGGGGATGACCGGCTTGCGGTCATTGAGCTGATAGATCGCCATATCGCTGCCTTCCGGTTATTTAAACGCCAGTTGACGTTTACGTAAACGTCAACTATGAGTTCTCCGCCATGCCCGTCGCCGCTTCCGCAGCTCCCCAGACCCAGCGCGACCCTCAGCGCATCTATAGCATCGCCGAATTGGCGCGCGAGTTTGGCATCACCGCCCGCACCATCCGCTTCTACGAGGACGAGGGCCTGATCAAGCCGCGTCGGCAGGGGCTGACGCGCCTCTACAGTGCCGGCGACCGCACACGGCTTTCGTGGATCCTACGCGGCAAGCGGCTGGGCTTCTCGCTGGCCGAGATCAAGGAGCTGCTCGATCTTTATCAGGTCGACCGCACCGGTGTGCAGCAGCTCCGTGAACTGTTGCGCCGCAGCCGACTGCACATCGATGATCTGCAGCGCCGCCGTCGCGATCTCGATGCCCATATTCAGGAATTCAAGGACGTGGAGACCCACGTGACGGCCGAGCTCAGGAAGCGCGGCATCGATCCCGGGAGCGAGTGAGGAGGAGACCATGGCCGTCTACAAGGCGCCGCTGAAGGACATCCGGTTCGTGCTGAACGAGGTGCTGGACGTCTCGAGTCTCGCCAGGCTGCCAGGCTACGAGGACGCGACGCCCGACACGATCCAGGCGATCCTCGAGGAAGCTGCCCGGCTCTGCGAGAACGTGCTGTTCCCGTTGAACCGCAGCGGCGACGAGGAAGGCTGTACGTACGAGAACGGCGTGGTGCGCACGCCCAAAGGCTTCAAGGAAGCCTACCGGCAGTTCCGCGAGGGCGGCTGGACCGCCACGACTTGCGATCCGGCCTATGGCGGACAGGGACTGCCGGCCACGGTGGGCTTTGCCATCACCGAGATGATCACCGCGTCCAACCAGTCGTTCGGCATGTACCCCGGCCTGAGCCACGGCGCCTACGAGGCGATCGCCATGCACGGCTCGGACGCGCTGAAGAAGCTCTACCTGCCCAAGCTCACTGACGGTACGTGGTCGGGCACGATGTGCCTCACCGAGCCTCAGTGCGGCACCGATCTCGGCCTGATCCGCACCCGCGCCGAGCCGCAGGCGGACGGTAGCTATGCGATCACCGGCACCAAGATCTTCATCTCCGCCGGCGAGCACGACCTCACCGAGAATATCATCCATCTCGTGTTGGCGCGGCTGCCGGACGCGCCGGGCGGCACCAAGGGAATCTCGCTTTTCCTGGTGCCCAAGTTCATTCCGACAGCCGCCGGGAGGGTTGGCGAACGCAACGGTATCCGCTGCGGTGCCATCGAGCACAAGATGGGGATCAAGGCCTCCTCGACCTGCGTCATGAACCTCGATGGGGCCAAGGGCTGGCTGGTGGGCGAGCTGAACAAGGGCATGCCCGCCATGTTCGTGATGATGAATGCCGCGCGTCTCGGCGTCGGCATGCAGGGGCTGGGCATCGCCGAGTGCGCCTATCAAAGCGCCGTCGCCTATGCGCGCGACCGCCTGCAAGGCCGCTCCCTCACCGGCCCGAAGAACGCGGGCGGGCCGGCCGATCCGATCATCGTGCATCCCGACGTGCGACGCATGTTGATGACCCAGAAGTCGTTCACTGAAGCAGCCCGCGCGCTGGCGCTCTGGGTCGGCATGCTGATCGACGAGGCGCATCGCCATCCCGATGAAAAGCAACGTGAAGCGGCGGACGATCTGATCCAGATGCTGACGCCCATCATCAAGGCCTACTTCACCGACATGGGCTCCGAGTGCGCCAACCTCGCGGTCCAGACCTACGGTGGCCACGGCTTCATCCGCGAGCATGGCGTCGAGCAGCTCGTGCGCGACGCGCGGATCACCCAACTCTATGAAGGTACCAACGGTATACAGGCGCTCGACCTCGTCGGCCGCAAGCTGCCGATGAAGGGCGGACGGGCGGCGCAACGCCTGCTGGGCGAGATCGCGGGCTTCATCGCCGCGAACAAGAACGATGACAGGATGAAGGAGTTCGTCGAGCCGTTGGAGAAGGCCATGGGCCGCGTCCAGGAGGCCGCGCTGTTCCTGATGCAGAATGCGATGAAGAACCCGGATGAGGCGGGTGCGGCCGCAAGCGATCTCCTGCGCCTGATGGCGCTCACGGCGATGGCTTTCATGTGGAACCGCATCGTGGTCGCCGCGCACAAGGGCCTCGCCAACGGCGGCGACAAGGCCTTCTACGAGGCCAAACTCGCGACCGCGCGCTTCTACATGGCGCGTGTCCTTCCGCAGGCGACCTCGCTTAACCACCAGATCAAAGCGGGCGCCGCGACGGTGATGGCCCTGCCGGCGGAAGCGTTCTAGTCGCAAGAACATGCCTTGCCAGGTTTCGGAGACCGCGGTTCATGGACTCTTCGGGACCCAGGTGATTTGCGCCGCCTTCGATGATCGTCGATGCTCCCTACGGGTGGCGGAGGCAGCTTGAAGAAGCGCGTTTTCTGGGCGGTTTACGGCTTGATCCTCGTTGCCGTCACCATTGGCGGGCTCGAGTTCCTGGCGTCGTTCCTCACCCCTTCGTGGCCGGCCTACGACTTGCGGCCGATCGGAATTTCCCAAGCCTCGGTCGGGCAACTCAAGGCGTTGGCGAGCACGCCGGACCTCATCCCGCACTACAACAGTTGGGGCCTGCGCGACCGGGAACGCTCGATCACCCGGCCCCCGGACACGCGCTTCCGTTCGGTACTGGTGGGCGACAGTTTCCTGGAGGGAATTTTTGTCCGCGCGCCGCTTGGGGAAGTCGTCGAAGCGGACTGGGCCGCACAGGGCATCCATGACAGCGAGGCGATCAATCTCGGCATCTCGGCGACCGGACCACCGCAATACTATTATCGCCTGAAGTCGATTGCGCTGAACCTCCAGCCCGACGTGATCCTGGAGCTGGTATGCTCCGCCAACGATTTCGTATCGAACGACCTTTCGCCCTGGGCGATTCCGCCCGTCGTCGCCGAGCGGCCTGAACCGTCCCTGTTGGGCGCTGTCGCACCGCATCTCGATTGGCTGATCGTGAATCGCCTCGGCCTCTCGGAGTTCGGCCGCAGCAACAAGCCGATCGCGAACGAATTCGACATCCTGAACGATGTTCTGAACAAGCCAAGCGGCCAGCGCGCCGGGTTGCTGGCCGAGTACTTCAAGCGGCACTACTTCCCGGACAAGGACCGCGACACGATGCGCGAGATCCTGGGCCGCGGCGGCGATGCGTTCTGGGCCGCCTTCGAACGCAAGGGGAAGGACCCGGAATTCCTGGCGGGTTGGCTTCTTGCCAGCATGATCGACTGGGAAACCGGCACGTGGCCGGTAGCGCACGATGCCGCCGAGGCTGACCGCATGGTGAGCACGTCCGAGATCGAGGCCACGCTGACGTGGCTGCTGGGGGCACGCCAGCTTGCACTGTCGAGTGGTAGCAAATTCCTGATCGCGATCGTGCCGATGGGCTCGGTTGACCCACGCTTTGCCGAGTTCTGGAGCCCGTGGCCGCGCTTCTACAGCATCAACTTCGCGCGTGAGGCGGCCCGGCGACGCCTGCTCGCCGAACTGCGGAAGCGCGGGCTGGCGCCGATCGACCTGGCGGAAGATCTGGCCGGTATCGGCGGCACCTATCGCCTGAGCGACGGCCACTGGACCGAGCTCGGCACCTCCATCGCGGCGAAGCGGATCGCGGCTGAGCTGCTCAAGGCGAGAGGACAGTCCTCTGCGAACAAGCGAGCGACCGCGCGCTAAGCCGCTATTCGGCGCGCAAAGCGACGGAAATAGTATCACGCGCGAGCGTATGGGCCGTGCAAAAGGCCGCGTCGACCACGGTGCAATCGCGCCGACGCGGCACGCACTTTGCACGCCAGCACGCCTTCGGGCCTCGCGCTCCAGCATGGCTCGTAATCCTCGTTACGGCCGAGGGCGATGGCGTCGATGATCTTGCTCACCATGTGCGATTGCCTGATCGGGGGAGGGAAGCGGTTCATGGCGGCGGCGGTCCGCGCGGCGACCGGGCGCGAACGCGCGCCCGCCCTTGGAGGGCCATGGTTTTCATGTCAAACAGCGGCGCAATGGGCGGGAAGCAATCGTTCTGGCTGTGGGAATGGCTGGGCTATCGCCTAGGCCTGTGGCTCGACCGGCTGGGTCCGTGGCTGCTGCTCAATGCGCCGCCGATCGGCCGGCTCTACGCTTGCGCGATACGCGGCCGCGCGCCTCGGCTCGGCGTCGTGCCGGGGTGGCGATTCGCACTCGAATACTACGTCACCTATCCATGGTGGGTGATGCGGCGCGGCGCGTTGTGGCGATGTGCGCTCGAGCATCAGCTCGAGGTGCCGATCGTCGTGCCGTGGCTTTTGGGTACGCGCGTGCGCGTGACGCTGGGCAATGACAGCAGTCTCTGCCTCTATGTGTCTGGTTCGTTCGAACCCAATGAATTCGCCTTCTTCGACCGTGTGCTGCGTCCCGGCATGAGCGTGGTCGATATCGGCGCCAACGAGGGCCTTTATACCCTGTTCGCGGCGCGCCGTGTCGGCGCCTCCGGGCGGGTCGTCGCGGTCGAGCCGAGCTCACGCGAACGCGGCCTTCTCGAGGCGAACCTTGCGCGCAACAGGCTGGGCAACGTTACGATCGTCCCGCACGCGTTGGCGGAGCAATCGGGTGCGGCCGAGCTGCAGATCGCCCCCAAGCGGCATGGCGGGCACAACACGCTCGGCGGGTTCATCCATGAGGGCGAGACGGCGGTCGCGCGCGAGACGGTCACGATCGAGACTCTCGATGCCCTCGGCGCGCGCCTCGGCCTCGCACGCATTGACGTCGTGAAGATCGACGTCGAAGGCGCTGAGCTCAGGCTGCTCTCGGGCGGCCGCACACTGCTGTGCCAGCACCGGCCGATCCTGTTGATCGAGGCCAACGAGGAAGCGCTCAAGCGCCAGGGCACGGGCACCGCAGCACTGGTGGACCTGCTGCTGTCGCTCGACTACCGGATCCATGTCTTCAACACGAGCGGCGTGACCGAGGCCTGGATCCGGGGCCGGCCATTGTCGGAGAATATCGTCGCCCTGCCCGGCGAGGGAAGATGAAGAAGGCGCTCTTTTGGACGATCTACGGTCTGCTGCTCGTTGCAGTGACGATCGGAGGACTGGAGTTCGCGGCAACGTTCCTGACCCCGCCGTGGCCCGCCTACGAGCTGCGGCCGATCGTGGCGTCTTCGGCCGGGATGAGGCAGATCAAAACGCTGGCCAACGACCCGAAATCCATTCCCTTCTACAATAGTTGGGGACTCAAGGACGAGGAGCGCTCGGTCGAACGACCGGCCGACGTCCGCTTCCGTTCGGTGTTCGTCGGCGACAGTTTTCTGGAAGGAATGTTCTCGCTCACCCCGCTCAGCGAGCTGGTGGCGAAGGATTGGAGCCAGCGCGGCATCGAGGATAGCGAGGCGATCAATCTCGGCATCTCGGCGACCGGGCCGCCGCAATACTACTATCGCATCAAGTCGGTGGCACTCCGCTTGCAACCCGATGCGATCCTCGAGCTGTTCTATTCCGGCAACGACTTCGTTTCCGACAGGCTGTCCTCGTGGTCGATCCCGCCGCTGGTCGCCGAGCGGCCTCAGCCGTCGCTGCTGGGCGCGGTGGCGCCGCATCTCGACTGGCTGATCGTCAATCGCCTGAGCCTCTCGGAATATGGCCGTGGCAACAAATCGATCCCGAACGAGTTCGATACCCTGAACGACATCACGAAGAAGCCGCTTGCCGAGCGCGCGGGCCTGCTCGCGGACTATTACAAGAAGAATTACTTCCCCGACGCGAGCCGGCAGGCCCTGCAGGAGGTGTTTGGGCGGGGCGGTGCAACGTTCTGGAATCCGTTCGAACGCACCGACGACGAGCGCGAGTTCCTCCAGGGCTGGCTCTTCGCCAACCTGGTCGATTGGGAGCTGTTGCACCCGACCTGGCCTGCGCCGAAGGACGAGGCCGAGGCCGAGCGCATGGTCGATCCAGCGGAGATCGAGGCGACACTGTCGTGGCTGCTCGGCGCCGACCGGCTTGCGCTGTCGAAGGGAGTCAAGTTCCTTATTGCGGTCGCGCCGATGGCGGCGGTCGATCCGCGCTACGCCGCCTACTGGCAGCCTTGGCCGCGGTACTTCAGCCAGAACCGCCGTCGCGAGGCCGCGCGTCGCGTGTTGCTCGCCGAGCTCAGCAAGCGGGGCCTGCATCCGATCGACCTTGCTGAAGACCTGAAAGGTATCAGCGGTACCTATCGCCTGACTGACGGCCACTGGACCGAGCTCGGCACCGCAATTGTCGCCAAGCGCCTCGCCGCCGAGCTCCTCAAGGTGCGGGATAGCGTTCCGCGTCAAGCCGACCAGAAACGCTAGTTGAACCGGGTTGAATGCTGGACTTGCTGGCTGCCGGCACCTCGACCTGAATCAGACCCAAAAATGAGCCCGCCTGGCTGATCGGGCCAGACGGGCTTCAGGTTCGAGAGGCTTCAACGCTCGGTGGCCCACAGGGGAGAATGTAAGTGGGCCACTTCAGGCCGCAGTCTCCGATGCGGCCGCGTTCGTTTTAAGTCCGGCTGAGGGGCGACTCCATTGGCAAACGATTTCATCGCCGACGTCTTTTTGTTTCGTGGGTTTCGTGCCACGCCGACTCAGCGCATATGCTCCCACAGGTCGCGCTCGTCTTCGTGACGGCTGAGTTCCAGGCCCCTGAAGTCGCCGCGTGACACCACGCCCAGGATCCGTCCGGCTTTGTTGACCAGCGGCACATGGCGAAAAGCGCCGTCCCACATCAGGCGTAGCGCGTCGATCGCGGATTGATCGGGCGACAGGGTCGTGGGCTCGGGCGTCATTGCTTCTGCCAGCGTGCAGCGGGTGGCGTTCTTGCCGAGGGCAAGCACGCGGCAGACGGCGTCCCGGCCGGTGAAGATCCCGACCAGGTGGCCCGTCTCGTCACACACCAGCACGGAGCCTGCGCCGCGGTCGCTCATCCGTCGGCAGCCTTCCTCGACCGATTCGGTAGCCTTGAGGATAAGCGGATCCTGCTCGAATGCGATATCGCCAAGCTGTCTCATGCCGCACCCCACAATGCTTTGATCAATGGTGACGCCAACTAACGCGATTCTGGATGAGAACGCAGATCATCAGGGCGAGGGCATACCGAAGAACACGACGACATCCGTGGCGGCGAGAAAGTCGAGGAGATTGGTCGGCATTGGCGTCCTCCTTGCCACAACGATGCCAGCACGCACGGCCACCAACCGCCTTGCGCTGGATCAAAATCTCGATCGGCTCTGTCTCCCGGGCCATGCTTCGACGTGGGTCACGGTGCGGCTTCCCACAGGGGGCCACGGCCCCGATCGCAAGATGCGGCCGGACACCGGCCGCTCGGGATGCAGGCGGCATGGGCATGAAGTTGAGCAGCGGCTGTCCGGGCACCGCATATCCTGAGCTGAAAGAAACGGCAGGCGGTCGCTGCAGCCCGCGAGACGCAAAGGCCAGGCGCCCACGGAAACAGTTCATACAAAAATCAGAGGTCCGCTGAAACACACTTTGCAGGCAATCGGCCTATGCTTTCCCCGCGCCGAAGGGGGTTCGGCGTGTGGGAAAAGTGGGACGCGGGTCGTGCGGAGGGAATCGCCGGCCTGGCGATAGTGGGTGCATCAATGCGCATCAAGAGAGACTTGCCCGCCGCGCTCTACATGTCGCGCGGCTCCGTTGGCCCGACCAAGTATGGCCCTGATCCTGTGGTGCCGCTACGTGCGATCGGGAGCGCGCCGGGCCGGCGTGTTGCCTTCAGGCAAAGCACACCCGTCTTCGGCAGCGGCGACGCGAGCACGGCACCTACGCAGCCGTCGGAACTCGCCGACAAATATGCCTTGCTGCTCAAATACTCCGACAAGGCACGTGCCGCGGAAGAGCGCCTGAACGAGCTCCCGGACGATCTGCGCGACAGATTCAAGCAGGAAGTCGTGGCGGATCCGGCCCGTATCGAAGACATCGTCGCCGCCCTCCTTGCCGAAGCGCGCAAGCGACTGAGCCCGTTCGACGATGCGGAGCTTGATGCCCTTTACCAGAAGCTCGCGGCGCATGGCCCCGATGCTCAAGCGGAGTTCAAGCGCGTACTCGAGCTGCTGAAGGGTCAGGTCGATGCAGCGAAGGTGTTCGCGCAGATCTCCGAAGACCATCTGGTGCGCGAAGCGCAAGAGAAGAGCCGGCGTTCCGCGGACCGCGACCTGGCCGCCGCGCCGCACGAGCCCGAAACCGCGGAAGAGATGGAGGAACGGCGTCGCCGGGCGGCAAGGATTGCCCGCGAGATCGAAGAGTTGAGGCGCACGTTCGAAAGCCGGTCCCTTGCCACGGGATCCGATACGCCGAAGACGGCCGAAGGCGCCCTGCCGGCGCCGCCTACCCAGACTTCGCATCGCGCTGGCGAAGCCGGCCAGCCGGCCGCCGCAGCCGGAGATCGCGCGATGGCTCTGCCGGTCGAACTGCCGGCGACGGTCGCAAACCCTTCCCAGGTGACGGGCGACGATGCGCCTCGCCTTGGCGCCGAGCTTGGCGCGGTGTCGGCAACGCCAGCCATTCCGGCAACGCCACAACAGGACCAGTCAGTGGCGGCAGGCGGCAGCTTCGCAAGACAACGGAAATGGGCGCCGGCCCTGACGGCGGCGATTGTCGTGATTGCGGCAGCGTCCGGCGGTGCCGTGAAGCTGACGGTCCCGCCGCTCGAGATAGCCGACGCAGGGCACCGCCGCGCCGTCGCCGAACTGCAGCGTCAGGCGCAGCAGGAGGCGGCGTTGCGCGAGGCTGCCGTGAAGAAGGCCGAGAGCGAAGCTGCGGCGCGCAAGGCCGCCGAAGCCGCGCTTGCCGCTGAAGCCATGACTCGCCGCCACGAGGAAGAAACCCGGCAGGCGGCTGCCCGTCAGCGAGAAGATGAAGAAAGGACCAGGATCGAGGCAGCCCGGGAACAGGCCGAAGCAGAAGCGCGCCTCGCCGCCGAGGAAGCGGCCCGACGTCAGGAGGCCGAAGAATCGGCCCGCCGGCAGGCGGCCGAAGATGCCCGGCGACAGGTTGTCGAGGAGGCGCGCCGCAAGGCGGACGAGCAGGCGGCGAAGATGGCTGAAAGCCGCCCGAGGCCCGAAGCCGACGTCCGGCAGCAGGCTGAGAAGGCGGAGGTTGCCCTGAACCTGTCCGACACCGAACGCAAGCGGGTGCAGGCGGCGCTGACGGCGCTCGGCCACGAAGTTCCGGCGACCGGCTACTTCGGACCGATCACGCGGGCGGCGATCACGGCCTGGCAGAAGATGCAGGGCTTGCCGGCAACAGGCTTTCTGGATGAAGCGCAGCTCGTCTCCCTGAACGTACGTGCTGTGTCGTCGAAGGGCGCAGAGGAGCAGACGAAGCTCGACCCGCAGCGAGCCGAGGCTGCCCTGAACCTGTCCGACGCCGAACGCAAGCGGATACAGGCGGCGCTGACCGCGCTCGGTCACGAAGTTCCAACCACGGGATATTTCGGACCAGTCACGCGGGCGGCGATCACGGCGTGGCAGAAGACGCAGGGTCTGCCGGCGACCGGCTTCCTCGATGCCTCGCAGCTCGCGGCGCTGCAGGCGCAGGCTGCCACGGTAAAGCGCGCCGACGAGCCGACCAGGCTCGATCCCGCGCAGGCCGAGGCTGCCCTGAACCTGTCCGACGCCGAACGCAAGCGGGTGCAGGCCGCCCTGACCGCGCTCGGTCACGAAGTGTCGGCTACGGGATACTTCGGGCCAGTCACGCGGGCGGCGATCACGGCGTGGCAAAAGACGCAGGGTCTGCCGGCAACCGGATATCTGACGGACGAGCAGCTCACGACGCTCCGCCAGCAAGCCGCGGCCGTCGCTGCGAAATAGGACGAGGCGGCCGGCGGCGACCTCGCCCTGCCGGCCGTCCTACGGTCTGCCCACCTTGCCGAAGGTGCCGAGGTAGCCGTTCACGTTCAGGACCGGGATATCCACCCAGCCGTCGCGGGACAGCGATCGGCCGCTGATCTGGCCGAGATACACGGCATCTCCCACCTTGATGTTGTAGTAGGTCGTGAGATAGAGCAGCCCATCGTCATCGAAGTGATCGATCTTGCGGAATCCCTTGGCTTGGACCGTGATCGTCTTTTGGTTGGAATGTCGGAGATCGAACAGGCCGTCCGAGTCGCCTTCGAACGAGCCCTGCAAAAGCTGCAACGTCAGCGGCTCGTCAGACAGCGATGCACACATCCACGTCCTTGCTGTTCTCCTTCTCGAAAGCGGCGAGATAAACGTTCTTCAGATCGGTATCCTTCATTTGTCGACTCTCATCGCAAAATCCATGGCGCGCAGCAGCGCGGCCTCCCTGATCGTCTGCATCACCAGTTGAGCCGACCCGGGCTCGACCAGCCTGAAAGGATCGCTGGCGCGCGATTCATTTTCTAATACGGCGGCAATTCCGTAAGTCGACAATCCGCCTCTTCGCAGCGCCATGATTCGCGGCAGGATGCGCGCGATGTACCTGCGATCGTAGAGTCCGATCCGCGCCGGCAATCTCACATGGAACCTGCTTCTTACCGGCATGAGGTTTCCCGAGTGCACGATCGCCGGCGCACAGCCGGCAATCGCAACAGCGCGCGGGATCAACTCGCGGCGGGTGATCATTGGGAATCCCTTCGTTGCCCTTCGGCCTCATCCCCTCTCGGGAACCACCTTGCCGGGATCGACAGGTTGGTATGGGCAAAACCCATTCCTGATGATGCAAAACCGATGTGGTGCCCGCGGCGCACCGATTCAAGAGTCGTTGAGCCGAACGCGGCCGAATCGTAGTGTGGTCGGCAAATCCGGGAGGGCCAAGATCATGAAAGCTGCCGTGCTGCACGAGGTGAACAAGCCGCTGGTCATCGAAGACGTCGGCGTGCGCAAGCCGGGGCCGCGCGAGGTGCTGCTGCGGACGGCGTGCGCGGGGCTTTGTCATTCCGACCTGCACTTCATGGAGGGACTCTACCCGCATCCGCTGCCGGCGGTACTGGGGCACGAATCGGCCGGTATCGTCGAGGAGGTCGGCTCGGACGTCACCTACGTGAAGAAGGGCGACCATGTGGTCACCTGCCTCTCGGTCTTCTGCGGGACCTGCGAGCAATGCCTGTCGGGCCGGCCGGCCATCTGCACCAATACCGAGGTCAAGCTGCCGCCTGGCGTGTCGACACGCATGACCTGGAACAAGACGGGCCCCATTCACCAGTTCCTCAACATGTCGTCCTTTGCCGAACAGATGCTCGTGCACGAGAACGCGATCGTGAAGATCCGCGAGGACATGCCGCTCGACCGCGCCGCGCTGATCGGCTGCGGCGTGATCACCGGCGTCGGCGCCGTCTTCAACACCGCCAAGGTCGCGCCGGGCGAGACGGTGGTGGTGATCGGCTGCGGCGGCATCGGCATGGCCGCCATCAACGGGGCGGCCATCGTCGGCGCCGGCCGCATCATCGCTGTGGACAACAACCCGGTGAAGCTGCAGCTCGCGACGAAGCTCGGCGCCACCGACATTGTCGATGTCAGGAACGGCGACCCAGTCGAGCAGGTGAAGGAGCTGACCAAGGGCCAGGTCCATCACGCCATCGAGGCGGTTGGCGCCAAGGTGACGGCCGAACAGGCGTTCCAGATGCTGGGACCGGGCGGCGTGGCGACCATCATCGGGATGATCCCCTTCGGCACCAAGATCGAGCTGCACGGCTTCGAGTTCCTGCGTGGCGAGAAGAAGATGCAGGGATCGTCGATGGGCTCGAACCGCTTCCGCATCGACATGCCGCGCCTGGTAGAGCACTACCTGAAGGGACGCCTGCATCTCGACGACTGGATCTCGGCTCGCATCAAGCTGTCCGAGATCAACGAAGGCTTCGCCAGCATGAAGTCCGGCAAGGTGCTGCGATCGGTCATCATGTTCGACGCGTAGGTGGCGAGCATCAACGCGCGACTTCCGGTCCCGCGTCGACAGATACATTTGATACAAAAGAGCCAAGCCGCCGAAGGACGCTTTGTCGGCAATGGGTTTATGCTTTTGGTGCACCGGCCGAATTTCGGCGCGGGGGGAAAGTTCGGACGCAGGCCGTGCGGAGGGCAGCCGCACGCTGCGCCAGCGGGTGCACAGATGCGCTCCAGGAGAGAATTGCCAGTCGCGCCCCACATGTCGCGCGACGTTGACTCGTCGATGTCGTCGCGTCCTGTCGGAGCCGCGCCGGACCAGGCAGCCGCGCGCGCCATTCTCGACAGGGCTGGCGGCAGCCCCATCAGCTACTGCAGCGGTTGCGGCAAGCCGCGCGGCGCGACGATCGCGAAATGCCTTTTCTGCGGCAACACAGATGCCGTTGCGCCGGGCCCGATGCCGTTGGACGCCGATTCGTCACGCGTCGACGACGTCGCGACGGCCATGCTTGTGGAGGCGTGGGAGCCGCCGAGCGCGTTCGACGATCCGAAGCTGGATGCGCTGTATCGAAAGTTCGGGCCCGCCGGCGATGAAGCGCAGGCGGAATTCCGGCGTGTCCTCGAGCTGCTGAAGGGTGATGTCGACGCCCGGAGAGTGTTCGCCCGAATCATCGAGGAACATCTGGTCGAGGACGCGCAAGAGAAGAGCCGACCTGCCGGCGACGCCGAGCCGGCTTCGGAAGGCGGCGACCACGCGTGGCCGTGGACCGTCGCCGTCCAGCCCGATGCCGCATCGGCGGACGCGGAATTGGTAGACAGGAAGATGTCGGCGATGCCGCACGATGCGCTGTCGCCGGCGGCGGCGGTCCTTACCCATGCCTTGCAAGGCCGATGGGTGCCGTGGCTTGCGGCGGCCATTGTCGTGATCGCGATGTCCGGCGCCGCGATGCTGATGGCGCCCCCCACCGGCCCCGCCGACGGAACGTTCCGCCAGGCCGTGGCCGACATACAGCGGCCGTTGGCGCAGAACGGAACGATGCCGCGCGAGGCCAGCGCGAAAGAAACCGAGATCGAGGCTACCTTCACGCGTGCCGCGGCCCAGGAAGCCGCCCGGCGCCAGGTCGAGGATGCCAGTGGGCCGGTGGAGGAGGAGGCGGCGCCGCCTTCTGCGGAAAGCCGGCCGGACACGCAGGCCGAGCTCCCGACGAAGCCGGCCGATCAGCAGTCCGAGGCTGCCATGAACCTGTCCAACCACGACCGCATGCTGGTACAGGCGGCGCTGACGGCGCTTGGCGATGAAGTTCCGACCACGGCCTATTTCGGGCCGATCACGCGAGCGGCAATCACGGCCTGGCAGAAGAAGCAAGGTCTGCCGGAAACCGGCTTCCTCGATGCCTCCCAACGCCTGGTCTTGTACGCACAGGCCGCGTCCGTGGAGCGCAAGGTGGAACCGACGGTCTCGGCCGCTCAACAGTCCGAAGCCGCCATGAACCTGTCCAATCACGATCGCATGCTGGTGCAGGCGGCGCTGACGGCGCTTGGCGATGAAGTTCCCACGACGGCCTATTTCGGGCCGATCACGCGAGCGGCGATCTCGGCCTGGCAGAAGAGGCAAGGTCTGCCGGAAACGGGCTACCTCGATGCCGCCGAGCTCGCGGCCTTGTACGCACAGGGCGCGGGCGCGGAGCGCAGGGCGCAGCCGGCGGTGCCGGACGCCCGGCAATCCGAGGCGGCGGTGAACCTGTCCGACCAGGACCGGAAGCGGGTGCAGGCCGCCCTGACCCTGCTCGGCCACGACGTTCCGGCGACGGGCTACTTCGGGCCGATCACGCGAGCAGCGATCTCGGCCTGGCAGAAGACCAAAGGCCTGCCGGAAACCGGGTACCTGTCCGACGCGCAGCTTGCGACCCTCCAGCAGCAGGCCGCTGCCACGCTGGCGAAGCAGGACGAAGCCCAGATCCGGTCCAAGGACCAACGGGCGAGTCGGTAGGGGATTGATCGCGGGAGCTGGCGCGAGCCCGTCTAGGACCGCATTGCCCCCGCATCGGCAGCGAGCGTTCTCGCGGTCTTCTCCAGGCGATGCGCTTCCTGGAATGTGCGAACGAAGTCGGCTTTTGGCATCGCCCGCAAGGCCGTCGCCGTCGTCGAAGGAAGGTTCAGCGAGAACACATCGATCATCGTGGAAGCCGGATGGTGCAGACAGAACCACGTCCAATAGGCTGCCTGCAGTCCGTTGAATCTGTGACCCATGCCGCGCAGGCCGCGCAAGGTGAACATCAGCAGCACTTCCATGGATTCAGGATTGAACTCGAGCTCTCCGTCCGGGTCCTCGTCGGCATGCTTGAAAAAGATGCCATCGGAAACGACCATCTCGTTCCATCGCTTGTGAAACTCGTGCTTCACCATGTTCGTGCCGAACAACAGGTCGGCGACGCCCTTGCGCTTCGCCAACGCGTGAACGATTTCGTGAGAAGCCGCAACCATCGTATGAATGGCCACCGGATCGCGATCGAAGAAGAACATCTCGATGGCGGTGTCGATTTGCCGACAGGCCGCCTCGATTTTGGTGATTCTCAGCTTTGTCGGAACGTTCACGCCGTTTTCCTGTCAAGCATGACGACATTCTGCGCCGGCGGGGTGACGTACATATCCTTCCCGCCGCCATACCAGCCGTCACGGCGCCGGAATGCACCCGGCGCGTATATCCTGATCCACTTCGCCGACACCCAAACCCTCTGCCGGAAACGCCACGACATTGACGTTCGGCTGCTGACCCCACCCGAGCATGCCTCGACTTTGCGCCGAGAGCAAAGGCCGTCTAGCTGCCGACAAGCAGGCAAATGCGGCTAACCCGAACGTGGTAAGGGCGGCAACGCACCGGATCGGTCGGAAAGATGGTGCTGCCGGACAGGATTGAACTGTCGACCTCTCCCTTACCAAGGGAGTCATATGACATTGTATGTCAATAACTTGGAAGCTTGCCTACTGTCTTGCCTACCAGATCTGCCTATCAGGAAACCGCTTGAGTTCTTCCGACTAGGGCTATGGCTAGTGACGTGCTCCCCGATATGACCTCGTTCAGAGGGAGAGTCTGTTCCGGTTATGCCCCTCGCTGGGGCGGGCTGCAAACTCCGTCGGCGCGAGCCCATCGAGGCTCGAGTGTGGTCGCCTTGTGTTGTAGTCGATGCGCCAGGCCTCGATGATCCTGCGTGCTTCGGCGAGACTGACGAACAGATGCTCGTTGAGGCACTCGTCACGCAGCCTGCCATTGAAGGACGCGATGAAGCCGTTCTGCGTTGGCTTGCCGGGCGCGATGTAGTGCCACTCGACCCTGTGATCCTGCTGCCAGCCAAGGATGGCGCGCGAGGTCAGTTCCGTGCCGTTGTCGCTGACGACCATGCAGGGCCTGCCACGCTGCGTCGGCTGCGGCGCAAAGGACATGGCGAGAGATAATCCAGCGCAGTGCGACCTTCGGACGGGGTCATCACCGTAGCCGGCATGCCCGGATAGAGATGAAGGCCCGCGACCTCGTCCTCGTCCGGTTGGACCGAGACGACAAAGTACAGGTTGTTGGTCT
>NZ_DATBFE010000131.1:0-2059 GCF_036558665.1 Reyranella sp.
CGGCATCTTCACCACCAGCAACGACGATCCGCGGCCGAAATACTACGTGCTGGAAATGTTCCCCTATCCGTCGGGGCGCATCCACATGGGGCACGTGCGCAACTACGCCATGGGCGACGTGGTCGCGCGCTACAAGCGCGCCATGGGCCTCAACGTGCTCCATCCCATGGGCTGGGACGCCTTCGGCATGCCGGCCGAGAACGCCGCCATCGAGCGCAAGATTCATCCCACGGCCTGGACCAACCAGAACATCGCGGCGATGAAGGCGCAGCTCATGTCCATGGGCCTCTCGCTCGATTGGACGCGCGAGATCGCGACCTGCGATCCCGGCTACTACAAGCACCAGCAGAAGATGTTCCTCGACTTCCTGCGCGCGGGGCTCGTGGAACGCAAGCTCGGCAAGGTGAACTGGGATCCGGTCGACCAGACCGTGCTCGCCAACGAGCAGGTGATCGACGGCCGCGGCTGGCGCTCGGATGCCATCGTCGTGCAGCGGGAAATGCCGCAGTGGTATTTCACCATCACGAAGTTCTCCGAGGATCTGCTGCAGGCGCTCGACCGCCTCGACCGCTGGCCCGAGAAGGTGCGCGTCATGCAGCGCAACTGGATCGGGCGCTCCGAGGGCTTGCATGTCCGCTTCGCCCTCGATCCCGCCACCACGCCGAACCGCGAGAACGAGCTCGCCGTCTTCACCACGCGGCACGACACGCTGTTCGGCGCCAAGTTCATGGCGCTCTCGCCCGATCATCCGCTGGCCGCCGCCGCCGCGGCGAAAAATCCCGCGCTCACCGAATTCATCGCCCAATGCCGGCAGCACGGCACCGCGCAGCAACTGATCGACACCGCGGAGAAGCTCGGCTTCGACACCGGCATGAAGGCGATCCACCCCTTCGACCCGGAATGGAAGCTTCCGGTCTACGTCGCCAATTTCATCGTCATGGACTACGGCACCGGCGCAATCTTCGGCTGCCCGGCGCACGACCAGCGCGACCTCGACTTCGCCAACAAGTACGGGCTCGGCAACACGCCGGTGGTGTGCCCTCCCGGCCAGGATCCGAAGACCTTCGTCATCACCGACAAGGCCTATGACGGCGATGGCCGCATGATCAATTCACGCTTCCTCGACGGCATGACCATCGAGGAAGCCAAGGAGGAGGTCGCGCGCCGGCTCGAGCACGAGTCTCGTAGCGGCCATCCCGTCGCCCGCCGCGAGGTCAATTTCCGCCTGCGCGACTGGGGCATCTCGCGCCAGCGCTACTGGGGCTGCCCGATCCCGGTGATCCATTGCGAGCAATGCGGCATCGTGCCGGTGCCGGAGAGCGATCTGCCGGTGGAGCTGCCGCACGACGTCGACTTCGACCATCCCGGCAACCCGCTCGATCGGCATCCCACCTGGAAGCACGTCGCCTGCCCGAAATGCGGCGCGCCGGCGTTGCGCGAGACCGATACCATGGACACCTTCGTCGACTCGTCCTGGTACTTCGCGCGCTTCACCGATCCCTGGATTGCGACCGCGCCCACCGACCGGCGACAGGTCGATCACTGGCTTCCGGTCGACCAATATATCGGCGGTATCGAGCACGCGATTTTGCACCTGCTCTACAGCCGCTTCTTCACCCGTGCGATGAAGCTGACCGGGCACGCCGGGCTCGACGAGCCGTTCGCCGGCCTGTTCACCCAGGGCATGGTCGTGCACGAGACCTATCAGGCCGCGAACGCCGAATGGGTCATGCCGGCCGACGTGAAGGTCGAAGGCAGCGGCGAGGCGCGCCGAGCGACGCTGATCGCGAGCGGCGAGCCGGTCACCATCGGCCCGATCGAGAAGATGTCGAAGTCGAAGCGCAACACCGTCGACCCCGACGACATCATCGCCGCCTACGGCGCCGACACCGCGCGCTGGTTCATGCTGTCGGATTCTCCCCCCGAGCGCGACGTGATCTGGACCGAGGAGGGCGTGCAGGGCGCCTGGCGCTTCGTGCAGCGGCTCTGGCGGCTCGTCCGCGAGGCGGGCGAGGTGGCGGCCGCCGCCGACGCGCCGCGGCCGCCGCGCTTCGGCGAG
>NZ_DATBFE010000132.1:0-5338 GCF_036558665.1 Reyranella sp.
GCCATGCCCATCGGCATGCCGGGATGGCCTGAATCGGCCTGCTGCACGGCATCCATGGCCAGAGCCCGGATAGCGTTCGCCATGTCGCGATGTGCAGCAGTTGGTGCAGTCATCAGATGCTGTCGCCGTAGGGATTTTCGAACGGCGCGCAACATGACGGCCACCCCAATCTGCGTCAATGCGCAAAACCTTATGGTCGGACAAGATATTGCGGAGACGGATGCTCCACAGCCGCCACATGTTGACCGTCCGGAAGCCTCCACTTATTCTTCATGCCATGGAACAGACACCGCCGGGCGAATACCTTCTTCGATCCGTCGCTGGGGGAGCCGTGGCCAAGGCAGGCAATGCCAAGGATCGCGTGAACGATGCGCTCAGTCGGCTGGAGTCGATGATCGAGGAGCGGCTGCATGCCGAACGCGCCCGATCCGACGAGCTCGGACGCCGTCTCGGCAAGCTCGAGCAGCAGCACGAAGAGCTGAAGAGAGTCGCCATTGAAGTCGAGGGCCGGCTCGAGCGTGCGATGGAGTATATTCGCGCGCTGCTCGCCGCCGACCAGAGATGAAAGCGACCGCGCGCCGGTCTTTTCAACAAACAGGCATCGCCTCGCGGGCCTTGGAAGGGTAAAGTCACATTCCCCTCAGACGCCGAACACGGCGCAATAAACAGGAAAAGTGACATGCCCGAAGTGTCGATCAACATCGCCAACCGGACCTATGAGCTTGCCTGCGGCGACGGCCAGCAAGACCGGGTTCAGGAACTGGCCGCCTATGTCGATGGAAAGGTGACGGAACTGCGCAAGCAGTTGCCGGGCGCGCCCGAGATCAAGTTGATGGTTTTCGCCTCGCTTCTCCTTGCCGAGGAGAGCCGCGAGGCGCGCGGCATTGCCAAGCAGGCCGAGACGGCCCGCGCCTCGGCCACCGACAATGCCGAGACGCTCGCGACGGCGCTCGAGGACCTGATCACCTCTCGCGTCGACAAGATGTCGAGAAAGATGAGCGGAGCGGCCTGAGGGCGGGCTGGCCCGCATTGCGAGGGCCGCCCTGAATGCCTAGATTGGCGGCGGGGCGGATTTCTGCGCGGTGCGTGGTTCGCTTGAAACCCCGGGGCCAATAAGAACTCCTGGGAGCTGTGCCTGGCCTTGACCGTGGTCTTGGCCATACGGCGCCCACCTGCTTTTAGCAGGCCTTGGAGGTTCCACGAGACCACGGCCCATCGTGGAGCCGCCCCGCCTTGCTCTTTCCCCGGACATGAACCTGATCGACGAAAAGCGCATTTTGCGCAGCACCATGCTCGCGTGGCGCAGCACCTTGGCGGAGGCCGAGCGCCACAGTGCGGCTACTGGTCTGCGTGCCGTCTTCCAACGCGAGCGGCCGTTCGAGACACCGGCGGTGGTCTCGGGCTTCTGGCCCATCAAGGAGGAGATCGACATCCGGCCGTTGATGATCGATCTCTTCAATGAGGGCTGTCAGCTTGCCTTGCCGGTCGTGCAGGGCAAAGGGCAAAGGCTTCTCTTCCGCGCGTGGCGACCCGGCGATGCGCTGGAAGCAGGCGTCTTCGGCACGTTGCAGCCGTCCGTGAAGCGCGAGGTGATCGAGCCGGAAGCGCTCCTGGTGCCGCTGCTGGCTTGCGACGAGGATGGGTGGCGCCTGGGCTATGGCGGCGCCTTCTACGACCGTACGCTTGCCGCGTTGCGCGGTCGCGGCAAGATCACGGCCGTCGGCGTGGGCTTCGACGCCCAGCGCGTTCCCGAAGTGCCGCACGGGCCACAGGACCAGCGGCTGGATTGGCTGTTGACCGATCAACGGGCTTGCGCCTTTGTCTGAGCGATGAAAGTCCTTTTCTGTGGAGACATCGTCGGACGATCCGGCCGTGAGGCTGTGACCAGGAACGTGCCGCGGTTGCGCCGCGATCTCGAACTGGATTTCGTCGTGGCGAACGGCGAGAACGCTGCGGCGGGCTTCGGCATCACCGCCAAGATCTGTGCCGAACTGCACAATGGCGGCGTGGACTGCATTACCACCGGAAACCACGTGTGGGATCAGCGCGACATCGTTTCCTACATTGCCCAGGACAAGCGTCTGTTGCGGCCGGTCAATTATCCTCCGGGCACGCCGGGCTGGGGCGCCAACCTGTTCGAGACGGCGCGCGGCCAGAAAATCGTGATCGTGAACGTGATGTGTCGACTTTTCATGGATGCGCTCGACGATCCGTTCCGCACCGTCGATCTCGAGCTGGCGAAGTACGGGCTGGGGCGGTCGGCGCACTTCATCCTGGTCGATGTTCACGGCGAGGCCACGAGCGAGAAGCAGTCGATGGGCCATCATTGCGACGGCCGGACCACGGCCGTGCTGGGCACCCACAGTCACATCCCGACCGCCGATCATTGGATCTTGCCGGCCGGCACCGCCTACCAGACCGATGTAGGGATGTGCGGCGACTATGATTCGGTGATCGGCATGAAGAAGGATGTCGCCGTCCAGCGCTTCATCAAGAAGATCCCCGGCGAACGCCTGTCACCGGCGACTGGCGAGGGGACACTGTGCGCCGTGCTGGTCGAGAGCGACGACAAGACCGGGTTGGCGCGATCGATCCGGCCGGTCCGGGTCGGTGGCCGCCTCTCGCCTACCGAGTAGTTTTCAGCATCTTGTATCCCACAAGAGGGTTCCGTATCTATTACGGGTATCTTGAAGAGGACCGTTGACGGTCTGGGGAAAAAGCGGCATCCTTTTGATGTTAAACGATTTTTCCGCCACGTGGGCGGGCTGTCTTCAAGGTTAGAGGGGGCGTCGGAATCTAGGTTCCGACGTTTTTTAGCGGGGGCTTCGGCCCCCGCCTTTTTTTCTGCCGCACCCTTGGCGCTGTCTCTAACAGTCCCAAAACCCACGAGAAGTGGTATAGGCGGCGCATCATCTCACTGAATCTGGTTGTTGGGCGATGGCTGGCCATTCGCAGTTCAAGAACATCATGCACCGCAAGGGCCGACAGGATGCCCAGCGGGCGAAGATCTTCACCAAGCTGATCCGCGAGATCACGACCGCAGCGCGCCTCGGGGCCGCCGATCCCAATTCCAATCCACGTCTGCGAGCGGCCATGATCGCGGCGCGCGAGGCCAACATGACGCGCGATACGATCGATCGTGCCATCAAGCGCGGCTCGGGCAACGAGGCGGACGCCAACTACGACGAGGTACGGTACGAAGGCTACGGTCCCGGCGGAATAGCGGTCATCGTCGAGGCACTCACCAACAATCGCAATCGCACGGCAGGCGAGGTGCGCTCCGTCTTCGCCAAACACGGCGGCAATCTCGGCGAATCGAACAGCGTGTCCTTCATGTTCGACCGTATGGGCGAGTTTCGCTACGCGCTGAAAGCAGGTTCGGCCGACGAGGTCATGGAGAAGGCGATCGACGCCGGCGCCGACGACGTGGCAAGCGGCGAAGGCGAAGGGGCGGTGCACGAAATCTACTGCACGCAGGAGAATTTCAACACCGTGCGCGAGGCACTCGAGAAGTCACTCGGGCAGCCCTCATCGGCCAAGCTCATGTGGCGGCCTAAGACGACGACGCCGGTCGAAGGCGACGCGGCCCAGACGCTGCTCGACCTGATCGCCGCGCTCGAAGACAACGACGACGTACAGAACGTCTACGCCAACTTCGAGCTGTCGGACGACACCCTGGCGAAGTTCGCGGCCTGAGCGGCGCGATGAGATTGATCGGCCTCGATCCCGGTCTGCGGCTGACCGGCTGGGGCGTGATCGAGATCGAGGGCAACCGGCTGCGCCACATAGCACACGGTGTGATCAAGGTTGTGGGTGACCGTTCGTTGGCCGAGCGGCTCAGCGAACTGTTCGATGGCGTGGCGGCTGTCGTGGCGGCGCAACAGCCGATCGAGGCGGCGGTCGAGGAGACCTTCGTGAACGTCAATCCCGGCTCGACGCTGAAGCTCGGCCAGGCGCGTGGCGTGGTGTTGCTGGCGCCGGCGCGCGCGGGCCTGCCCGTGTTCGAATACGCGGCCAACCTGGTGAAGAAGTCTGTGGTCGGCGTCGGACATGCCGACAAGCGGCAGATCGCCGCCATGGTCGGGCGCCTTCTGCCGGGCGTCGAGGCGACGGCCGATGCCGCCGATGCGCTCGCTGTCGCGATCTGCCATGCCCATCACCGGGCGACCGCCAAGCGCGTGGAGGCGGTGCTTTGATCGCCAAACTGAAGGGTACGGTCGATGCGATCGACGCGGACAGCGCAGTGATCGATGTGAATGGCGTCGGCTATCTCGTTTCGGCATCGGCGCGTACCCTGCGCGACCTCGTCGTGGACGGTCCTGCGACTCTCCTGGTGGAGACCCTCGTGCGCGAGGATGCGATCGCGCTGTACGGCTTCCTGGAGACCGCTGAACGCGACTGGTTCCGCATCCTCACGACCGTCCAGGGCGTCGGTGCCCGGGTTGCGCTGTCCATCCTCTCCACGCTATCGCCCGATGAGATCGCGCGCGCCATCGCGGCGCAGGACAGGGCCACCCTCAGCCGACCGGCAGGCGTCGGACCCAAGCTTGCTGCCCGTCTCGCGACCGAGCTCAGGGACAAGGCCGCGGCCTTTGGCATTGCGCCGGCAGCCAAGGCCGCCGATGTCGCGCCGTCCGGCGCCGCCGCTGGCTCGATCAACGAGGATGCGGTCTCGGCGCTGGTCAATCTCGGTTACCGCCGTGTCGAGGCATTCGGGGCCGTGGCGCGCGTCACTCAGCGACTTGGCGCCGACGCCAGGCTCGATGCCGTGATCCGCGCCGGGCTGCAGGAACTCGCGCGATGAGCGACGCGGGGGATCGGCTGGTGGCGAGCAGGCGAGCCGAAGAGGACGCGGCGGAACTCGCACTTCGTCCCCAGACGCTCGACGATTTCATCGGCCAGAAACAGGTTCGTGAGAACCTCAAGATCTTCATTCGGGCCGCCAAGGACCGCAAGGAAGCGCTCGACCACGTGCTGTTCCACGGGCCGCCCGGCCTCGGCAAGACCACGCTGGCGCAGATCGTGGCGAAGGAGCTCGGCGTCGGCTTCCGCGCCACCTCGGGTCCCGTCATCGCCAAGGCCGGCGATCTCGCCGCCCTCCTCACCAATCTCGAAGAGCGCGACGTGCTCTTCATCGACGAGATCCATCGTCTCAATCCGGCGGTGGAGGAGATCCTCTATCCCGCTATGGAGGACTATCAGCTCGATCTCATCATCGGCGAGGGCCCGGCGGCGCGTTCGGTCAAGATCGATCTGTGCAAGTTCACGCTGATCGGCGCCACCACACGCTCGGGGCTGCTGACCACGCCGCTGCGCGATCGTTTCGGCATCCCGGTGC
>NZ_DATBFE010000133.1:0-10950 GCF_036558665.1 Reyranella sp.
CGATGTCCAAGATACGGCAAACGGCTTTGTCATCATCGTCGCGGTCGGCCTTTCGCTTTACGTCGCCGGTCCCTCGACCACGATCCTGGTGCTGGCGCTGGCCCATGACCGTCGACGAGAGGCCAAGCACCGCCGATGTCATCTCCGGCCACCGTCAGAACCGCGTCTACGATCGCATGCGCGGCGCCGCCTCGAGGCTGCCGCTGATGGCGATGCGGCCGCTGGCAACATGCTTTTCGGAACCGGATTGATCTGGCGCAATGCGATCGCCAATCGTCGGTGGTCTGCTCGCGCTTGCAATCGACGCGGAGGGCTCGGCGATGCGGGCGGCGGATGTGATGACGAGCGAGGTGATCACGGTGGGCGAGGATGCGTCGGTGCAGGAGGCCGCAAGATTGATGGCGGATCACGGCATCAGCGCGGTGCCGGTCCTCGACCGCGTCCGTCGCGTCATCGGCATGGTCAGCGAAGGCGATTTGTTGCATCGCGCCGAGACCGGCACCGAGCGGCGCCGCCCGTGGTGGCTGGAAATCGTTGCGTCGACAAACGAGCTGGCCGCCGATTATGTCAAGTCGCACAGCAGCAATGTAAAAGACGTAATGACCCGAGACGTGCTGTCGGTAACCGAGGAGACGCCGGTCGCCGATATCGCGATTCTGCTGGAAACCAACCGCATCAAGCGCGTGCCGGTGCTGCGCGGCGACCAGCTGGTCGGGATCGTCAGCCGAGCGAACCTGGTGCGAGCGCTGGGGATGACGGTGGATAAAGGGCCAACCGCCGCCGAGGCCGACGATCGCGCGATCCGCGCGCGGCTGTTGGCCGAGCTAAAGGGGCAAAAATGGGCCGAAGTCTCGCCCGCCAACATCACGGTCAAGGACGGCGTTGTCCACTTATGGTCGTCCTACTATTCCGATAAGGAAAAGCGGGCGCTCATCGTCGCCGCTGAAAGCATCCGCGGGGTACGGCGGGTTGAAGATCACATGCGGCCGGTGCCGGCTTACCTGGTGTAAGGGAGCGCGGGAAATGTCATTGCATCCGATCATCGACAAGGCCGAAGTCTCGGTTGATTTTCCGGACAAGGCCTATATCGGTAATTTCAGCCGCCACTCGCAATTCGATGCCTACGCCGATGCCGACAGCGTCGCGATCAGGCTGGTTCGGCCCGGCGAGGATCGCCGCGAGGCGGTGGTTCACCTGCATTATGGCCTTCTCGCCGACACCCTCGGCGAGCTGGCGCGGTCTCTGGCTGCGCGTGAGCCACTCGATGACCAGCATCGCAACGAGCTCAACCAAGCCGTTCGGCAGCTCGCCGTCTCACTCGAACCGCGCCCAGCGAGCTGAACGCGGGCAGCCCGCATCATGCGGAAGAAACCGTGTTACCCGCTGCGTGCTCTGTCGGCAGCCGTCTGCTTCACTGCTCTTCCCGCCTGGGCCAGATGCCGACGATGGACCGCAAGTCGCACGGCGTTGGTGCGTCAGTTGCCATCTGATCGGCGGCAAACCGGCCGGCCCCGTTCCACGGCGGCCGCCCAGCTTCGAGATGGTTGCGCATAGCGGCACGACAGCCAATCAATTGCGGGGCGCTCCTGTCGCACCCACATGGCGCGATGCCGAACCTGACGCTGACGCGCGCCGAGGTCGATGATCTTATCGGCTGCGTCGAGACGCTGCGCTGAGCACGCCCGATGGCTGGCCGTGTAGCGGGGCTAACGGGCTTCTGGCGGCCCCGTTTTCGCCGGCAGCGACGAACCTTAGGCCTACGGTCCGTAAACATAGGTAAGTAGTTTTGCGTACGTAATTTCCCTAAGGAGCGTTCCTAATTTCGCCCGGGAAAGAACAGGGGCAATGCTCTCTCCGGCGATAAGACTGGAGGGGAACATGTATAGGCAGCTTGGCAATTCCGCCTATCAGAGCGGATTGGCAGGGCCGGTAGCCGGCTACAATACCGTTGCCCAGTCCGGTCAGTTCGATGCGCTGATCGCGCTGGAGCGGATCGGCAGGCGAGTGAGCTTCGCGCGCAACGACGAAATTTACGCCGAGGGCGACAAGCCGAGCTGGTGGTTCAAGGTGATTTCTGGGTCGGTTCGGATCTGCAAGCTGCTCGCGGACGGCCGGCGCCATATCTCCGAGTTTTGCTTTTCCGGGGACTGCTTTGGCCTCGATAGCACCGGCGAACGTCTGTACGCAGCCGAGGCAGTCGATGACGCCATCGTTATGCGCTTTCCGCGGGGCGCGACCGAGCAGGTTATGGAACACGATCCGGTGGTGGCGCGATTCTTGCGCGACGTGACGCTGCGCGATCTGGCCAGCGCGCATAGCCGCACCTTGCTGCTCGCGCGGATGACTGCGCACGAGCGGGTTGCGACCTTTCTTCTCGAGGTGTTCGAGCGGCGGACACGGACAAAGACGATCGACCTGCCGATGTCGCGCGTCGATATCGCTGATTACCTTGGGCTGACTGTCGAGACCGTGTGCCGCACCCTGTCGATGTTCAGGCGCGACGGCATTATTGCGGTTCCGAACCCGCACCGGATCGATCTGCTCGACCGCGCCGCTCTGGAAGCGATCGGCGAGGCCTGACTGGTTGACGATGGATCGATCCCGGGCGACGGCACCACGGAGCGTGCGGACCGATCGGGCGGCTGGAGCTGGGAGACAAACCGGTGGCCTTCGGCGGCTTGGCGCAGGCGGTTAAGGCCTCCCCCGCAGGCATTCGGCGATGACCTTGTCGCCGTACAACCTGCCGACCACTCTCTTTCGCTACATCTGGGCGGTCAGCTGGCAGCACCAGATTGCGCTGGTCGGATTGACGGTCATCGCTTTTCTGCTCGAGATCGTCCCGCTCGAGCTTCAACGCCGCGTGGTCAACAACCTAGTCAAAGAACGGCCATTTCATATCGTGATTGCGTTGTGCGCGGCCTACGCCGGCGCCGTCTTCGTCCAAGGCGCAACCAAGCTCGGCCTCAACGTCTATCGCGGCTGGGTCGGCGAAAATGCGACGCGAGATCTGCGCCGCCACGTGATCGGATATTCGAAGTTGGCGCGGGCGGCCGCGTTCGGAGCCGACGTACAGGGCATCGGCGCGGCAATGATTGTTGCGGAGGTCGAGCCGATCGGCGGTTTTGTCGGCGGAAGCCTCTCCGAGCCGCTGCTCCAGGCCGGCGTCTTGGCATCTGTCCTCGCCTACATCGTACACCTCGACCGCTGGATGGCGATGGCGGCGCTCGGACTGTTCTTGCCGCAGCTGATATTCGTGCCGGTGATGCAGGGCGCGATCAACCGCCGCGCCAATGCGCGGGTTTGGCTGCTGCGGCAACTCGGGATAAGTACTGTCGAGAGCGGCAGCGCCGTAGGGCAGGAAGGAAGCGCGGATGCAAAGCGCATCGATCGCGTATTGCACCTCAATATGGGAATCTTTAAGCTCAAATTTTCGATGAACTTCTTTATGAATTTCTGCAGTCATCTGCAGGTTGTGGCAGCCCTGCTGATCGGAGGCTGGATGGTGCACACCGACCAACTGGAAGTGGGCGGGGTCGTCGCATTCATTTCGGCGGTCGGACGTTTGAACGACCCCTGGGGCGATCTGGTCAACTACTTTAGAGATCTGAGCCTGACGCAGGTGAAGTTCGGCCTCATCGCCGACAGGATCAACGAAAGCCTCGCCACGCCCGGCGTTCGGAATGTGGAAGATCGTGGCGTGGTGGCATGAGCGGCCACGTTGCCGGCCTGGGCGCATGCGGCGGGAGGAGATGGCAAAGCCAATTTAGAGAGCGCCGAAAAGGGTCAGGGTGGCAGGTTCCGGCGCGGCGGCGGCAGCGCCGGCGTCGAGGGCGGCGGGGCGGGCGGGTCGTCGAACAGCGAGGGAGCGTTGCCGACGCGCCACTGCGCGGGATTGTCGCTACTGCTGGGCAGCCCCTCAACAGAGCCCGGCCCCAACCGCGGCGTACCCTTCCGGTGACAGCCGCCTTGCGATAAGGTGGTGGTTGAGGGCCGTCTGGAAGCACCGATGCAAAGGACAGGGCTTGCACCAGTGCAAGAGACGGTGCGATGGCGCGAGTAGAAAGTGATAACGGGCCTGGAACGGCGGCGGCGCTGGTCCGAGGAACACTAGCGGGCGATCGTCTCCGAGAGTTTGGTGCCGGGTGTGGTGGTCAGCGATGTGGCGCGCCGCGCCGATATCGGCGCTGGCCAGCTCTATCGTTGGCGAAAGGAATTCCGCGCCGTCGCGGATGGTTTTGCGCAGGTGCTGATCGCGCCGCCCGAGATACCTGCGGCGCAAGTGGCGGCGGGTGAGCCGACGATCGAGCTGGAGCTCGCCGGCAAGGTAAGGGTCCGGATACCGTGCTCGGTTCCGGCGGATTTGGAAAACATTGAGCGCCGTGCCGCCTTTCAAGGCGATGCGCGGCCCGATCAGCGTGTCGGCGCCGAAGGCGTCGAGAATGTCGATCAGCCGGATCACGCGCTCCAGCGTCGCCGGCTGGAGTTGCCGCTCCGCTGCAAGGTCTTGAAGGGTTTCTCGCGAAGCGACCATCAGACGTCTTCAAAGGCAGAATCGACGGCCTGCGGTGGGAGAAGCACGCGCCACGGTTCGACGAGAACGCACGGCCAGGTTCAGCACCCAGCTCGTGGGAGCCGAGCTCGCAGGCGTGCCAGCACCTCCTCGGTGACACCGAACGCTGCGCGCCGCTTTTCCAGCCACCAGCCGGAAACGGAGGCTATTGAGCGATTGTCGAGCAGTTCGATATAGTCTGCGACCTTTGCCGGGTCGAGATAGCGCACCAGTTCCAGCGACTTCAGGACTTCCTTGACGCCGCCGGCGAGTTCCGGCCGGTGCGGACGTAGACGACCGTGCGTTGGACTGCCGTCACACGCACCGCCACACCCTGCCGATCCATGGTCGTGGTCAGGTAGTCAGCCTTGCCTGCTGCCAGCAACGCCTTCGGCGGGGTGACGAAGCGGCAGGCGCTGAACGGCAGGTCCACGAGTTCGGTCCGTCCGGCGCTGATGAGCTGGACCTCGTTGAACTCGGAATAGGCTATGCCGTGCAGCTCGAGCGCGGAGTGAAATCCGAGAACGCCATCGCTGCGTAGTTTGCTCGCCGCGGCGAAGCGGTCGATCACCATCCGATCCGCCGCCAGATGCGCCGGTACGGCGGCTAATACCTCGCGGCTGACGCGCTTGAGGTTGCCGGCCCGCAGGTGATGCCGGGGCAGGCTGGTGACATTGGCCGCGCTCACCGGATGACCAAAGGCCGCTCAGCCCGTGTGAAGACCGGGTGCGCCGATAGAAAGCTGGCCGTCTTGTGCTGGCGAGGCCGCGTGTCAGTGGCGATTCTGCATGATAGGGTAATAAATTTGCCTTTATAGAGCAAATTTGTCAACGAACCCCTAGTGGGAAGGAGGTCCCACGAGCATGGCTTCCGTCACGAAAAATGTATCGTAGCGGGCCACGAATTACCCTTTTCGGTACAATTTATCGAACCCGGATAGGCCCCCGAATTCCCAAGAGCCGAAGCGCTACCCTGACGGAAACGCTAATTTGGGGGAAAGCCTCCCCCTGCGGCCGAGCCCGTCGTCTTGGCCGACCCCTTCTGCGGGGACACTCCGCAACGCCCCGAGAGTGAGAGTGCGGACGGGTTTTCCGTGACGGGCTGAGGTCTGGGAGAGGGCTCCCGGCGCCCGTCGCGGAGATCCGCGATGCCTAGAGATGCCGCTCGCGCTCGGTCCGGTGCCAACCGGACGAGCCTCTACGATGAAATCACCGCCAAGATCCTTGCCGAACTGGAAGCCGGCCGTGTGCCCTGGGTCCAACCTTGGGGCACGGCCGCGGCGAAAACGCCGCTCGCGATGCCGAAGAACGCCAGCACGGGCCGGTTCTATTCCGGGATCAGCGTGCTTATCCTCTGGGGATCGGTCATCGAGCACGGCTTCCCGGTCCAGGGCTGGCTGACGTTTCGCCAGGCCCTCGGTCTCGGCGGCAACGTCCGCAAGAGCCAACACGGCACCACCGTCGTCTATGCCGATCGCTTCATTCCCGATGACGAGAAGAAATGCGCCCAAGAGACTGGCGAGGAAGCACAAGCGATCCCGTTCCTCAAGCGCTTCACCGTCTTCAACCTGGCACAATGCGAAGGCCTGCCGGAGAATCTCGTGGTCGCCGCACCGCCACCAGAACCGGGCCTCATCCCCAGGAAGAAAGCCGAGAAGGAAGTCGGCGGCCTTGCTCGCCTGCGACGCCGCGCGGACGATGGCGCGGTTGTCCGCGCGCAGCACCTCCAGCCAAGAGCCGATGTAATCGGCATGGCGTACGGTCGGCAGGATGCCGAGCGAGGCGCAACAAAATGCGGCGTTCATCTCGGCGACCAGCTCTTCGAACGCGTACTTCTTGGAGCCGAAGGAACCCGAGAGATCCGGCGCGTGAAGACCGGCGTTTCGATCGAGGAGCTGGCCGAGGACATCGCTCGGCGCACGCTCCTGCAAAGCCTCAATGTCCGGCCGGTGCTCGACGCTGAAGGTGTCGAGAGCGGCATGTTCGAGGTTCCGGCCGGTGGCCGGCGCTATCGCGCTCCAGCTTCTCGTCAAACAGAAGCGCCTCGCCAAGACCGCGCCGGTGCCCTGCGTCGTGCGCGACGCCAGCGTCGACATCTCCGCCGAAGAAGACTCGTTGGCCGAGAACGTTCACCGCGCGCCGCTCCATCCCCTTGACCAGTTCCGCGCGTTCCAAGCATTGCGCCAGAAGGGTCAATCCGAAATCGCTGCCGCCTTCTTCGTCGGCGTGAACGTCGTGGAGCAGCGGCTGCGTCTCGCGACGGTGTCCGAGAAGCTGCTCGACATCTACGCCGAAGACGGCCTGTCGCTTGAACAGCTCATGGCGTTCACGGTGACGAACGATCACGCCCGTCAGGAGCAGGTCTGGGAATCACTGCAGCGCTCGTACAGCCAAGAGCCCTATCAGACCCGCCGCATGTTGACCGAGCGCACCGTGCGCGCGTCGGACAGGCGCGCCCTATTCGTCGGCCTCGATGCCTATGAGCAGGCTGGCGGCATCGTCCTGCGCGATCTCTTTCAGCAGGACGACGGCGGATGCTGGAGAATGTCGGGCGGCTCGATGCGCTGGTCGCCGAGAAGCTGAAGGCTGAAGCGGAGAAGATCGCCGCCGAAGGATGGAGGTGGATCGAGGTGAATGTCGATTTCCCGTTCGGCCATACGCATCAGTTGCGCGAGCTCGAAGGGACGCCGACGGATCTCTCGGCCGAGGAACAGACGACGATCGAGGCGTTGAAGATCGAGTACGCCAAGATCGAGGCGGACTACGAGAACGCCGACGAGCTTCCCGACGAAGTCGATGCTCGACTCGGCGAAATCGAGACGGCGCTCGCTGCCTTCGAGAATCGGCCGGTCAGCTACGATCCCACCGAAATCGTGCGCGCCGGTGTCTTCGTCAGCATCGACTCGGATGGCAGCCTTCTCGGTCGATTGCGGCTACGTCCGTCCGGAGGATGAGACGCCCGTCAGGACGAACACGGACAGTGAAGCCGGCATCGACGGCAATGCGAGCGATGGCGGCGAGCCTTCGGCGCCTACCATCCAGCGTGCCGTCATCACGATCGGCGGCCAGCCCGAGGCCGAGGACGATGAGGAGGATATCGTCAAGCCACTCCCGGACCGGCTGGTGAACGAACTCACCGCCTATCGCACGCTGGCGCTGCGGGATGCGGTGGCGAACAACCCTCATGTCGCGATGACAGCGGCGCTGCACAAATTCTGCCTCGACACTTTCCAACACAGCGCGGCAGGCAGTTGTCTCGAAGCCTCGGTGCGGCACGTGTTCTTCTCAATCCAGCCGCCTGACTTGAAGGACAGCGCGCCCGCGAAAGCGGTCGCGGAACGGAACGAGGCGTGGAAGGCAGACCTGCCGAAGGACGAGGCCACTCTCTGGGACTGGCTCGCCGCTCTGGACGACTCCAGCCGCGCCACGCTGCTCGCGCACTGCGTCTCCTTCGGGGTCAATGCCCTCTATGAGAAGGGCGACCGCTACGGCGGCCCAGGCGTCTCGGTTCACGGCGTCCAGCGCCGTCTCGTCCGGGCCGATCGTCTCGCGCGCGCGGTCGGGCTCGACATGGTCGAAGCCGGCGGCCGACCGTCGACAACTATCTCGGCCGTGTCACCAAGCCCCGCATCCTCGAGGCGGTGCGCGAGGCAAAGGGCGAACAGTCCACGCAGCTCATCGACCACCTGAAGAAGGCGGACATGGCGAAGGAGGCCGAGCGCCTGCTGGAGGGCACCGGCTGGCTCCCCGAGCCGCTGCGCACATCGGATGCCGACGCCGCGGAGGCAATCGACGGTAATGTCGCGGAGAGTGACGAGGCTCTGCCCGTCTTCCTCTCCGACGACGAGGAAGGCGCCGGTGAAGAAGACGCGGACGAGCCTGCCGTGATCGCCGCTGAATAATGACCATGAGCGGGGCGGCATCGGCCGTCCCGCTGACATTTCTGATTATCGTCCTCAGCGCCCGGCCATCGCGTCGGGCGCTTTCGTTTTGAAGGATCGCCAGCGTCAACGAGAGAGCGAGAGGCCGGCCGGGAGGGATTTGAGCCGATCGGGATCGAGAGAGAGCGCCCGTCGGCTCGGCCCGCACCCGCTCTCCCGAGGTTCCCTTCATGACGACTGTTTCCCGCCTGTGCGGTTGCGCCATCGCCCACATCCGCATCTGCCGGCATCCTCCAGGCCGCGCGACTCCTCCTTCTCGATCTCGAACGCGGACGGCGCATCGACGCCGGTATCCTGCGGTTCGCAATGGAGACAGCCTTCGGCGCTTCCGATGCCGCCGGCGCATGGGACTGGAAGGCGGCGTATGACGCTTGCGAAGCCGCGACCGTCCTGTTCTTGCACAAATACGGCAAGGCGCTTTTCCGCAAAGCCGACTCTCGGCTTCACGACTTGCCGCGCTGACGAAGATCGCCGGCCTTCTGCCCACCCACACGCGCCGTTCGGAGGAGAGCCAGGCGCTCCAACAATTCTCGACGCCGGTCACCCTCAGTCTGGCGGCCTGCACCGCAGCCGCCATTACGTCGGCCGATTGCGTTCTGGAGCCTTCAGCCGGCACCGGGCTTCTCGCCATCCTGGCCGAGATCGCCGGCGGCACGCTCGTGCTGAACGAGCTGGCCGACACGCGCGCCGTACTCCTCGACCACCTCTTTCCGGGCGTCACCGTCAGTCGCTTCGATGCAGCGCAGATCGACGATCATCTCGACGCTGCAATGGCGCCCACCGTTGTGCTGATGAACCCGCCATTCTCCGCAGTGGCGAATGTCGACCGCCGCATGGCCGACGCCGCCCATCGCCATGTCGCCTCGGCGCTGGCGCGTCTCGTCGACGGCGGGCGGCTCGTGGCAATCACCGGCGCCAATTTCGGCCCCGAGACGCCGGCGTGGCGCGATGCCTTTGTCCGCCTACAGGAGCACGGCCGCGTCGTATTCACAGCGGCGATCGATGGCGCTGTCTATGCCAAGCATGGCACGACGACCGAGACCCGCCTCACCGTAATCGATCGCGTGCCGGCGCCTGACCCGGCGCGGTTTCCACAGTCCGCAGGGAGCGCGCCCGATGTGGCGACGCTGCTCGCCTGGATCGCGGAGCATGTCCCGCCACGACGCCCGATCACCACGACGCTCCGCGCGGTGTCGGTCGGGAGTTCTGCAACGCCGCGCACCGTTCGCGGCTATCTCGCGCGCGCCGCCGCGCAGCCAGCGGCGGCGGCCATCGCCGAGCCCGAAGGTGTCGAGCTTGCCTACGAGACCGTGGACTGGACGCCACCCGAGGGCAGCCATCTCACGGATGCGCTTTATGAGGAATACGTCCTTCAGTCGATCCGCATTCCCGGCTCTCAGGCGCATCCGACGAAGCTGGTGCAGTCCGCGGCGATGGCCTCGGTCGCGCCGCCAAAACCCTCGTATCGGCCGCATCTCCCGGCGAAACTCGTCACCGATGGCCTGCTGTCCGACGCGCAGATCGAAAGCGTCATCTACGCCGGCGAGGCCCATGCCGATTTCCTCGCCGGGTCGTGGACGGTCGATGAGACTTTCGACCTCGTCACCGCCGTGCGCGACGAAGCGGAGAACGCGGTCCGCTTTCGCCGGGGCTGGTTCCTCGGCGACGGCACTGGCGCCGGCAAGGGCCGCCAAGTCGCCGGCATCCTCCTCGACAATTGGCTGAAGGGCCGGCGCGCGCCGTCTGGATCAGCAAGTCCGACAAGCTGATTGAGGACGCGCAGCGCGACTGGTCGGCGCTCGGCATGGAGCGGCTCCTCGTGACGCCGCTCTCGCGCTTTCGCCAGGGCACGCCGATCCGGCTTGGCCAAGGCATCCTATTTGCAACCTATGCCACGCTACGGACCGACGAGCGCGGTGAGAAGCTTTCGCGCGTCCGGCAGATCGTCGAATGGTTGGGCTCCGGTTTCGACGGAGTGATCATTTTCGACGAGTCGCACGCCATGCAGAACGCCGTCGGCGGTAAGGGCGAGCGCGGCGAGCAGGCACCGTCGCAGCAGGGACGCGCCGGCCTCAGACTCCAGCACGCCCTGCCGAACGCCCGCGTCGTCTACGTCTCAGCGACCGGCGCCACGACTATCCACAATCTCGCTTACGCCCAGCGCCTCGGTCTGTGGGGCGGCGAGGATTTCCCGTTCGCCACGCGCGCCGAGTTCGTCGAAGCGATCGAAGATGGCGGCGTCGCGGCGATGGAAGTGCTGGCACGAGATCTCAAGGCGCTTGGCCTCTATGCGGCCCGCTCGCTCTCCTACGAAGGTGTCGAGTACGAGCTGGTCGAGCACCAGCTCACGCGTGAGCAGATCCGCATCTACGACGCATATGCCGGCGCCTTCTCGATCATTCACAACAATCTCGACGCGGCGATGCGCGCCGCCAACATCACCAGCGAGACCGGCACGCTG
>NZ_DATBFE010000134.1:0-12269 GCF_036558665.1 Reyranella sp.
TCAGCACCTGCATGCCGAGGTAGGGGTAGTCCCAGCGACCGTCTGCCAGCGCCTCGCCGAGCAGCGTGGCGAGGTCGTCGTTGATCGGGTAGTAGATGCCGATCTTGTCCTTGATGAACCGCTGGTACAGCTCGACGTGCCTGGCCTCGTCCATCACCTGGGTGGCGGCGTAGAACTTGGCGTTCATGTCGGGCACGGTGCCGACGATCTTGGCGGTCGCGATCAAGGCGCCCTGTTCGCCGTGCATGAACTGCGAGATCTGGTTGGCCTGCAGGTTGCGCCGCAGCCAGGCCCGCTCCTTCGCGGTCATCCTGTGCCAATAGTCGGTGTCGTAGATCGTGAGCGCCTCGTCCTTGAGCTCCATCGGGTTCTCAGGATTGAGCTCGAGCGACCAGTCGAGGCGCGTGCTGGCATCCCACTGCTGCTTCTTGCCCTTGTCGTAGAGATCGAGCAGCGCCGCCGAGCCGTCGTCATATTCCCAGTTGAACCGGATCTCGGTCGCGCCATCGAATTTCCAGTCGGTGACCTCGACCGGCAGCGAGTAGATGCGTTGCGTGGACATGAGGTCCCTCCGGGACGATTGTTGCCTCGCAGCGAGAATGAACTCGTGTCGATGCAGTGGCAAGCTGGTGCGGCGATGGCAGAATGGTGCCCAACGAACGTCGCCGCCGACATACCGGGAGAACGCGATGCATTGTACCCAGGCCTCCGGGCTCAAGACGGCACTCACGGCGCTGTCGATGGCGGCGCTCGCATCCTCGGTCCATGCCCAGGGCGATAGCTGCACGCACGTGACAGCCGAGAAGCTCGGCATCGCGGGCCTCGCCCTCACCGGCAGCAAGACCATGGAGGCCGCCAATGGGCTGCCCGCACATTGCCTTCTCACCGGCAAGGTCCATGACCGCACGGGCAGCGACGGCAAGCACTACGCAATCCACTTCGAGATCCGCCTCCCGGCGGAATGGAACGGCCGCTTCCTGCACCAGGTGAACGGCGGCAACGACGGCACCGTAGTGCCGGCGCTGGGCGTGCGCGCCGACGGATTGGCGGCCGGTGGCAAGACGGCACTGGCGCGCGGCTTTGCTGTGCTCAGCTCCGATTCGGGCCACTCGGGTTCGGACCCGGCGAACAAGGACTTCGGCATCGCTTCGGGCGCGGCGTTCGGCCTCGACGCGCAGGCGCGGCGCGACTACGGCTATTCGGCCGATCTGACCCTGTCGCCGATCGCCAAAGCGATCATCGAAGCGCATTACGGCCACAAGCTCAGCTACTCCTATATGTTCGGCTGTTCCAACGGCGGCCGCCACGCCATGGTGATGGCGAGCCGCCGGCCCGACTTCTATGACGGCTACCTGGTCGGCAATCCGGGTTTCGACCTGCCGCGCGCCGCGATCCAGCACGCCTGGGACGTGCGGCTGCTGGCCAGCCTCGATCCCGACATCCGCAAATCGATCACGCGAGAGGACGCCAAGCTCATTTCCTCGAAGATCATCGAGGCGTGCGACGCACTGGATGGCGCCAGGGACGGCATCACGGCCAACCTCGCCGCCTGCCAGAGGACGTTCGACTTCAAGCGCCTGCAATGCACGCCGGGCGAGACCAACGCCTGCCTGTCCGAGGCAAAGGTCAAGGTGCTCAAGGCGATGTTCGCCGGACCCCACGACAGCAAGGGGCAGGCGCTCTATTCCGACTGGCCGATCGACGGCGGCGTCGGCACCGGCAACTGGCGCTTCTGGAAAGTCGAGAGCCCGATCTCCGCCTGGGGACACCATTCGGCGATCGCCACCATGGGTGCCGCCTCGCTCGCTTACATATTCACCACGCCGCCCTCAAAGGTGCAGGGCACAAACGAGGCGCTGATCGAATCGCTGCTCAAATTTGACTTCGATCGCGATGCACCGCTCATCTATGCCAAGGACGCGTCATATCCCGAGTCGGCCATGGAGTTCATGACGCCACCCGATGTCGACAATCCCAAGCTCGCCGGCTTCGCCGGCACACGCCGCAAAATGATCCTGTTCCACGGCCAGGCCGATCCGGTGTTCTCGTTGAACGACACGATCCGCTGGTACCGCAAGCTCGATGCCAACTTGGACGGCAAGGCTGCTGACTTTGCCCGGCTGTTCGCCATGCCGGGCGTCACGCATTGCGGCGGCGGAATCGGCCTCGACCGCTTCGATACACTGAGCGCGCTCACCGACTGGGTCGAGAACGGCGTGGCGCCCGACCGCATCACGGCGAGCGCCGATCCTGCCAACAAGGAAATCCCGCCGAGCTGGAGCCCGGCGCGCACTCGTCCGCTCTGCCCGTGGCCGAAATACGCGCGGTACAAGGGCGGCGATATCGAGAAGGAATCGTCGTTCGAGTGCGCTTCGCCGTGATCGGAGGATCAGATCACGGTTGCAGGCGATAACCGCCGCGGTCGGTGATCAGGATGGCGGCGTTGGCGGGATCCTTCTCGATCTTCTGCCGCAGCCGGTAGATATGGGTCTCGAGCGTGTGCGTGGTGACGCCGGCGTTGTAGCCCCATACCTCGTTCAGGAGCACGTCGCGCGCCACCGGCCGATCACCGGCGCGGAACAGGAACTTCAGGATGGACGCTTCCTTGTCCGTCAGCCGGATCTTCCGCTTGCCGCCCTTCTCGATCAGCATCTTGCCGGCCGGATGGAACTCGTAGGGACCGATCGTCATGACCGCGTCCTCGCTGCGCTCGTGCTGGCGCAGGTGGGCGCGCAGCCGGGCGAGCAGGACATTGGTGCGGAACGGCTTGGTGACGTAGTCGTTGGCCCCCGATTCGAGGCCGAGAATGGTGTCGGCGTCGGAGTCGGCGGCGGTCAGCATGATTACCGGCGCGCGCACGCCCTGGCGACGCATCAGCTTGCACAGCTCGCGGCCATCCATGTCGGGCAGGCCGATGTCGAGCAGCACGGCGTCGTAGTGCGCGAGCTTGGCCTTCTCCAGCCCCTCCGCCGCCGTGCCGACCTGAATCGTGGTGAAACCGTCGTACAGGTCGAGTTGCTCGGCGAGCACGGTGCGCAAGGCCTGATCGTCGTCGACCAGCAGGATCTTCTTGCCGCGATTGTTGGCCGGGATGTTGCTGCCTGAGTCCATGCAAACAGTTTATCCGGGGCGACTGCCCTGCAAAAGCGCCCGAATTTCGCAAAACGCCACGCCACGCCTACTGCAAGCAGGCTATAGTGTTCCATATATAAGGTCATGATCCCGGCCGAAGTCCAATCCCGCACCGCAGCAGCCCTGGCGGCAGTCGAACGCGCTCTGGCCGAACTGCGCCGCGGCGGCATCGTGGTGCTGCGCGACGATGACGGCGCCACCGGCCTGGTGATCGCCGCCGAGTCGTGTGGGCCGCTTGCCTTGCAACGTCTGCAGGGCCTCGCCCAGGCAGCTCCCGTCCTGGTCACCACGCGCCGCCGGGCCGAGGCGATCGGCATGGAGATCCCGCCGCATATCGCCGGCAGCATGGGCGATACCAACAAGCCCATTACCCTCGATTTGCCCGCGGGTGTGCCGGTCGACATCATCCTGCGTCCCCACGAACAGGGACCCGAGGCGGCTCGCCACATAGCGTTGCGCCATCTCTCCCGGCCTGTCGCGAGCCACGCGCCGCGCATTGCCGAGACGGCGGTAGAGCTCGCCAAGCTCGCGCGCCTTCTGCCGGCCGTCGTGATGGGACCGCTGACGCGCGATGGCGGCAACAAGCGGCGCGACTGGGCGCGCGACCAGGACCTGGTCTATGTCGATGCTGCCGACGTGCTCTCCTATGAGGAGACGGCCGCCCGCAACCTGCAACAGGTGGCACAGGCCAACGTGCCGCTCGAGGGCGCGGAGAACGCCCGCATTCTCGCCTGGCGCCCCAGCGACGGCGGCAAGGAGCATCTCGCGATCGTGGTCGGGGAAATCGATCCCACCGACCCCGTGCTCATCCGGCTGCATTCCGAATGCTTCACCGGCGACCTGCTCGCTTCACTGCGCTGCGACTGCGGCGTACAGCTTCGCGGTGCAATCGCCCAGATCGCCAAGGAAGGCTCCGGCGTCCTGCTGTATCTCGCGCAGGAAGGCCGCGGCATCGGGCTGGTCAACAAGCTGCGCGCCTACGAATTGCAGGATGACGGCTTCGACACGATCGACGCCAACGAACAGCTCGGCTTCGATGCCGACGAACGCATCTATGCGCCTGCTGCCACGATGCTCGCGCGCATGGGCATCAAGCGAGTGCGGCTGATGACCAACAATCCGCAAAAGATCACCCAGCTTGCCCGTCACGGCATCGAGGTCGTCGAGCGCGTCGCGCACTCCTTTCCGGCCAACGGCCACAACGAGAACTACCTTCGGACCAAGGCGGAACGGGCGGGCCATCTGCTGTAGGCGCCTGGGTCCGGATCAGGTCAGGCCGTCGGCTCGGCCGGACTTTGTAAGCGGAGTGTCTAGTCATGCGCGTCGGCGTACCGAAGGAAATCAAGGACCATGAATATCGCGTCGGACTGGTGCCCTCGTCGGTGGCCGAGTTGGTGCGCCATGGTCACGCCGTCACGGTGCAGCGCGGCGCAGGGTTGGGCGCGGGACTGGAGGACGAGCTTTACCTCGCGGCCGGTGCGCGTATCGCCGATTCTGCCGAGGAGACGTTCACCGCCGCCGAGCTGATCGTGAAAGTGAAAGAGCCGCTCGAACCCGAACGCCGGCGGCTCCGGCGCGGCCAGGTCCTGTTCACCTACCTGCATCTTGCGCCCGATCCGGCACAGACCAGGGCGTTGCTGCAAAGCGGCGTGACGGCCATCGCCTACGAGACCGTCACCGCTCCGTCGGGCAGCCTGCCGCTGCTCACCCCGATGTCGGAGATCGCCGGTCGGCTCGCGCCTCAGGTGGGCGCACGCTACCTCGAACGCGAAGAAGGCGGCCGCGGTGTCCTGCTGGGGGGCGTGCCGGGCGTGCCGCCCGCCGAGGTGGTCGTGCTGGGCGGCGGTGTGTCGGGCACCCACGCCGCCACGATCGCGCTCGGTATGGGTGCCACCGTCACCGTCGTCGATCGTTCGGCCGAGGTCCTGAGGCGCATTGCCGTGCAGCTTCCGGGGGTCCGAACCATCTTCTCGACCCACGATGCGCTGGTGCAGGTCGTGCGCCGTGCCGATCTGCTGGTGGGGGCCGTGCTGGTGCCGGGCGCCGCGGCACCCAAGCTCGTCACGCGCGACATGGTGAAGACCATGAAGAACGGAAGCGTCATCGTCGACGTTGCCATCGACCAGGGCGGCTGCTGCGAGACCTCGCGGCCGACCACACACTCGCATCCGACCTTCGTCGAGGAGGGCGTGATCCACTACTGCGTCACCAACATGCCCGGCGCGGTCGCCCGCACATCGACTTTCGCCCTCAACAACGCGACGCTGCCCTTCGTCCTCGCGCTCGCCGACAAAGGCTGGCGCCACGCGGTCGCGGACGATCCGCATCTGCGCAATGGCCTCAACGTGCATGACGGGCGCCTCACCTGCCGGCCGGTCGCCGAGGCGCAGGGACTGGCCTTCACCGCTCCCGATCAGCTTGCGGCATGACCTCTTCTGCGGTCAATCGGGCGAGCGCACATAGGCGAAAGCGCAACAATACTGAACGGTTTCTCGCCGGCGACGTAGTTGCGAACGGGACCAGCTCAGGCATCTACCGACGGTCTCGTATCACACCGGCGGGACGCGCACCCAGCCTTCCATGAGGCGCCGTGCGGTGCGGCTCAGCAGCACCTTCTTCACCGTCCATTGGCCGTTCTCCTCGGCCGCCTCGGCACCGACGCTGAGTGTGCCGGAGGGATGACCGAAGCGAACACGGCCGTCATCGCCCACGGGCGCAATCCGGCTTACCACCGTACCAGGAATGGCCGCGGCTGCGGCGATCGCCACCGCACCGGTGCCGGTCATGGCGTGATGAAGCACACCCATGGAGAAGATGCGCGCGAGGAGATCTATCGATCCGGCGTCAACTGTACGGCCGTCAGAGGCCTTGTAGGGCGCAGGCTTGGCGACAAACGAAAGCTTGGGCGTATGCTGCCGTTTGGCGGTCGCCTCCTCGGCGGTCTTGACCAGGCCCATCGCGACGGCCCCCTCTGAGCGCACCGCTTCGGCGCGCCGAAGCAGTTCGGCATTGCCGTTGATGTCGCCCTGCAGCTCGGTGCCTTTGAGTCCGAGCCGATTTGAATCGATGAAGATCGTGGGATTGCCGGCCGTGATCATCGTGGCCTCGATCTTCCCGACCCCCGGCACGTCGAGCGTATCGAGACGGTTGCCGGTCGGGAACATCGCTCCACCCCCGGCCTTTTCATCGTCGTCGGCCGCCGGATCGAGGAACTCGAGCTTGATCTCCGCGGCCGGGAAGGTGACGCCATCGAGCTCGAACGATCCCAGCTCCACCACCTCGCCGCCCTGCACCGGCACGTGGCTCACGATCTTCCTCGCGATATTGGCCTGCCAGATCCGCACCGTCGCCGTACCATCGCTCGGCCCTTTGACGAGACCGGCCGTGAGGGCGAACGGGCCGACGGCGGTGGTGAGGTTGCCGCAATTGCCCGACCAGTCGATCGCAGGCCTGTCGATCGCGACCTGGCCGAAGAGATAGTCCACATCGCAATCGGTCCGAGTCGACTTCGACAGGATCACGATCTTGCTGGTGCTCGAAGTGGCGCCGCCCATGCCGTCGGTGTGCTTGCCGTAGCGATCGGGGCTGCCGATCACGCGCAGCAGCAGGCGCTCGCGCGCCGCCGGATCGGCCGGCAGGTCGTCCTTCAGGAAGAACACGCCTTTGCTGGTGCCGCCGCGCATGTAGACGGCCGGAATGCGGAGCTGGGTCATGATCTCAATTGGACACGATGGATGACGGAGTATCGGCAGCCTTGCGTACCTTGGGAAGGTCACAGACGCTGGCCGCGAGATCACAGCATCGTCCGACGCGCCCGGCTATATCGGCGGCGATGCCTACGGACCTCCCCTCGATCGAAGCCGCCCGCGCGCCACGCGACCGCAAACGGCGGAACCTTGCTCAAAAGGCCCTGCGGCTCCTGCTCGCGGCGGCATATCTGCTGGGCCTTGCCATCGCCGTGAAGCTGCTTGGGGAGTTCTTGGACATGCCCTGACCGGCCGGCTGCGACAAAGCTGGGACCGTCCCATATCGCTCAGCAATGTCACCGTGCCTGCGGTACTCCCTGTCGCAGGGGCGACGTCGTTCCGCAGGGGTGCGGCGCGGCTTCGCGGTGTGGAGGGGTCCATGAGCGGGTTGCCAGGCCAGTGGGGGCCTGCGGAACCTCGGTTGCAGGTAATCGAAACGCGGGCTGCAGAGGTCGTTCCGGCAACCGCCGTTCCCCTGTCGCGCGAGGAACGCGTTTGTCTCTGGCTGCTGAGACTTCTGCTGCCGGTCATTCTGGGCCTCTGCTGCCAGCTCATCTTCTGGATGTGGTTCAACGACGTCTACGGGCCGAACAGTTGGAGCATCGTGGGCGGCGTGCTGCTCGTCTTCGTCGCCGCCCCCGTCGCGTTGTGGACCTGGTACAGCTGGCTGCCGCAGGAATAGCCTCCCGGCGCGCGATCCGATGACAGAGGGCGGGCTCTCTGCTCATATCTGCCCAAGTCACATCAAAGGGCAGGAACGGGATGAAGATCCGCGCGCAGGCCGACATTGCCGAGATCGAGAAGGTGCCGGTCACCGAACGCATCCGGCACACGAACATCCGCGATCTCCTTTCCGCCGCCGCGAAGGAGCATGATGGCCGCGTCGCCATCCGCTATCTCGCGGGTACGGGGGCGTCCGATCCGGTGCGCGATATCACTTTCGCGGCCCTGCAGCGACACGCCATCCAGACCGCGAACCTTCTGAACAGCGAGGGCATCGGTCCCGGCGAGACGGTGACCTTGCTGCTGCCGAGCGTGCCCGAGACTTTCTTCGCGCTCTGGGGCGCCGAGATCGCCGCGATCGCCAATCCCGTGAACTACTTTCTCGACGCATCGCAGATCGCAGGCATCATGAAGGAGGCAGGTGCCAAGGCGCTGATCGCAGCCGATGCCTCTCTCTTCCCCGACATATGGCCCAAGGTCGAGGCGATCCGCGCCGCGCTTCCCGGGTTGAAGGTGTTCCGCGTCGGCGGCCGCAACAGCCTGCCGGCCCCCGGCGTGGTTGAATTCGAAACCGCGTGCGACCAGCAGCCGGGCGACAAACTCATCGCGCCCAGAGCGTTCGACCGCGATACGGTGGCCGCACTGTTCCATACCGGCGGCACCACCGGGTTGCCCAAGCTCGCGCGGCACACACATGGCGCGCTGACGCTCGCCGCCTGGAGCAACGCGCTCTTCTTCGACCTCGGGCCGGACACGGTGCTCCTCAATCCGCTGCCGCAGTTCCATGTCGGCGGCTCGATCTTCGGCGCGCTGTCGGCGATCGCCAGCGGCTGGACGGTCGTGATCCCGACGCCGCTCGGCGCACGCAATCCCAACGTCGTGCGCGACTACTGGGGGATCGTCGAGCGCAACAGGGTGACGGTAGGCGGCGCCGTGCCGACCACGCTCGCCGCGATCATGAACGTGCCGCGCGACGGGCACGATCTCTCCTCGCTCAAATGCTTCGTCACCGGCGGCTCGACAGTGCCGGTCGAGCTGATACGCCGAATCGAGCGCGAAGTCGGGACGCCCGTCGTCGAGGGCTACGGCATGACCGAGGTACACTGCTATTCGACCATGAACCCGCTGGACGGCGAGCGCCGCGCCGGCTCGGTCGGGCTTCGCCTGCCCTATCTCGAAGTCCGCATCGCCGACGTGGCCGCGGACGGCAAGATCCGCCGCGACTGCGCCAGGGAGGAGATCGGCCATGTCCTGATGCGCGGGCCGCAGGTGACGCCGGGCTATCTCAACCCGCGGCACAACGAGGGCGCGATGCTCGCCGACGGCTGGCTGGATTCGGGTGATCTCGGCCGGCTCGACGCGGACGGCTATGTCTGGCTCACCGGGCGCTCGAAGGATCTGATCATCCGCGGCGGCCACAACATAGATCCGGTGGTGATCGAGGAGGCGCTCAACCGCCATCCCGCAGTCGAGACCGCCGCCGCGGTCGGCCTGCCCGACACCTATGCCGGCGAGCTGCCGATGGCCTTCGTGCAGCTCAAGCCGAGCGCGGTCGCGACGCCCGACGAGCTGCGCGAATTCTGTCGCAAGGAGATTCCCGAGCGCGCCGCCGTGCCGGTGCAGGTCGTGCCGATCCCGGTGATGCCCGTGACCGGCGTCGGCAAGATCTTCAAGCCGGCGCTTCGCCTCGACGCTGCCCAGCGCGCGTTCGATGCCGCCCTGGCGCCGCTCACGGCGGAAGGCGTGAAGGCCGAGGTGACGGTGCGCAACGATGTGACCTATGGAACGCTCGCCGAGGTGCGGGTTGCGGACGCGCCCGCGGCCTCACGTGCCGCCATCGAGAAGCGATGCGCCGAGTTGCTGGGTGGGTTTCAGATCAAGCACGCCGTCGAGTTTGGTTGACTGGGGCGAGCCCCGCAGGCCGTACCTGATGGATCTGGCGGCCACTCGGACGAGGCACCTCGCCGCATCGCAATGGCCGGATGTGCTTGAGATATGCGGCATCTCGAAAGGACGTCGGCGCGTTCGTTTCGAGGATTTGACCTGCTTTGAGGCGGGAGACGCGAATGACCCAGCGGTCGAATGTTCTCATTGCCGGGGCGGGCCCGGTCGGCCTCACCATGGCGAACGAGCTAACGCGCTACGGCATTGCCGTGCGCATCATCGACAAAGCTGCACAACGGACGGACAAGTCGAAGGCCCTGGTGCTGTGGAGCCGCACGCTGGAGCTGTTCGACCAGGCGGGCTACGCCGACGAATTCCTGTCCGCCGGCATGGCGGCGCACGGCGCCGAGATCTCCAACGGCAAGGAGGTCCTCGCCCGGGTGAGCTTCGACGGCGTCGAGAGCCGCCATCCCTACGCGCTGATGATCCCCCAGAGCGACACCGAGCGCATCCTCGAGGAGCGCCTCGAGGGGCAAGGCGTCAAGGTCGAGCGCACCGTCACGCTCGAGAAGTTCACCGATCTCGGACCGAGGGTCGAGGCGGTCGTGCGGGGCGCGGACGGCGAGAGCGAGACGCCGGGCATCGACTGGCTGATCGGCTGCGATGGCGCGCATTCGATCGTGCGACACGGTCTCGGCCTTGCCTTCGAGGGGACGACCGAGCCCAGCGACTGGTATCTGGCGGATGGCCACATCGCGGGGCTCGAGCCGCACGATCGGCTGCACATCTTCTGGCACAAGGACGGAATTCTCGCCTTCTTCCCGATAACGGATGGGCGGTGGCGCGTGGTCGCCGATCTAGGGCCGGCCAGGGATGACGGCCACCATCCCGATCCGACCCTGGAGGAAGTCCAGGCGCTGATGACGGCGCGCGGATCGAAAGCCGTCATGAGGGACCCCTACTGGCTGGCATCGTTCCGCATCAACGAGCGCAAGGTGGCACGCTACGGCCAGGGCCGCGTATTCCTTGCCGGCGACGCCGCGCACATCCATAGCCCGGCGGGCGGCCAGGGCATGAACACCGGCATGCAAGACGCCTTCAACCTTGCCTGGAAGCTCAGCCTCGTCATCCGCGGCGTGTGCAAGCCGGCGCTGCTCGACAGCTACTCCATCGAGCGTAGCGCCGTGGGCGACATGGTCCTGCGCAATGCCGGCCGGCTGACGGAAGCCGCCATCATGCGCAACCCGATCGCGCAAGGCCTGCGCAATGCCGTGGTGAAGTTCGCCCTCGGCTTCCCGCAACTTGAGCACCGTGCCGCCGATACGCTGGCGGAACTCGACATCAGCTATCCCGACAGTCCCTTGACGGTGAACGGCGGCCATCATCCCAGGAACAGGAAGGCCGGCGAACGTTGGCCCGAGCGGCTGCCGTCATCGGATGGCAAGGCGCGCTTCACCGCCCTCGGCCCCGGCGATGCCGTCGCCGAGCTGGCGAAAGAATTTTCGCAACTTGTGCAGGGAATTCCCACCAGCAGCGGCGACCTGCGGGTTATCCGGCCCGACGGCTATATCGGCTTCGCCAGCGCCGCCTCGGACTGCGCCGGAGCCATGGCCTATCTCGAGGCACTCGCCGCGACGTAGCGGGCGGCCACAAAAAGGATTCCGCCGCCTCCGGAATGTCACTCGGCCTTCGCCGCAAGGACCGGCAGCATGACCTCTTCGATCCGCGCCAGCGAGGGCCCCGATGTCGCGAAAATTCAAGTCGATGAATGACTTCGATCCCAGCCGTCCGGCCTTGGTCCATGATCGGCTGAGCGACCGGGTGATCGAATGGTCTCCCTCATGGGCCACCGACTACACGGAATGGCATCGGGAACACGCGCGCGACGGCGCGGTGGCCTTCAACGGCCTGCTCCTCGACGGATGGATTGGTGGCGTCGATCTCACCCCTCCGGCGTGATGCCGGAGGAGCAGCAGCGCGGATGGTTCACGCCGCTTTCGGCTTCTCCAGGGCCTCCAGCACCTTAGGCGGCGACATCGGCAGGCTGTAGAAGCGCTTGCCGAGCGCGCTGTAGACCGCATTCGAGACCGCGGCGAGCGGCGGCACGATCGGCACCTCGCCGACGCCGCGCACGCCCTGCGGGTGCTTGGGATTCGGCACCTCGATGATGACCGTGTCGAGCATCGGCAAGTCGGAGGTCACCGGCATGCGGTAGTCGAGGAAGCCCGGATTATCGAGCTTGCCGTTCTTGTCGTAGATGTATTCCTCGCTCAGCGCCCAGCCGATGCCCTGCGCCACGCCGCCCTGCATCTGGCCCTCGACATAGCCCGGATGGATGGCGCGGCCGACATCCTGCAAGGCGGTGTAGCGGATCACCCGCGCGATGCCGAGCTCGGGGTCGACCTCGACGTCGCAGATGTGAGTGGCGAAGCCGCCTTCGGCGCCGGTCGTGTTGAGCTGCGTGCCGGCGCCGATCGGACCGCCGGTCGCGTTGGCCTGCGCGGCGAGCTGCGCAAGCGTGAGCGGCTCGAACTTGCCGGCATTGTCGCCCGCGGGCCGGGCCTCGCCGTTCTCCCAGGTGACGGCATCGGGATCGATCTTCCAGATCTTGGCGGCGCGCTCCTTCAGCGTCGTGATCACGCGCTCGGTCGACTGCGTCGCCACCATCGCCGAAGCGTAGGTGACGCGGCTGCCGCCCGTGAGGTTGCTGAAGCCGATTACGCTCGTGTCGCCGATCAGAACCGCCACCTTGCGGTAGTCGATGCCCAGGAGCTCGGCCACGAT
>NZ_DATBFE010000135.1:0-34498 GCF_036558665.1 Reyranella sp.
ATCGGCAGGCCGTTGATGACGATCTTCTCCTTGAGCGCCTCGTGGCGCATCTCGGTGACCAGGCCGCCGTCGTTGTTGGAGCCATCACCGGAGATATCGAGCACCTTGCGCTGGGGCTCGTAGGGGTTGCGCGTAAACAGCGGGATGGCGTAGCGGATCGCGCCGCTGATCGAGGTGCGTCGCGCGATCGAGATCGGCGCTTCGTCGAGCCGGCGAGCGAACGCCGCGATCGCCGCTTCGCTGTCGAGCAGCGTCCAGTCGATCAGCAGCTTCTGCATCCACGAGTCCGACCACTCGAAATAGGCAACGGCGATGCGGCCGTTGGGACCGCCCAGAATGGCCTTCGTGATCACGGGATCGCGGAACGCGATCACATAGCCTTCCCGTTGCAAGCGGGCTTCCTCCGGATCGATGCTGCCGGAGATGTCGATCGCGAGCGCCAGCGCGAGGTCGACCTCTTTTTTGTCCTGGGCAGTGGCAGGCACAATGACGAGAAACAGGGCGAGCAGACCAGCGAGATAGCGCATGGCGTCTCCGCGGCGGCAACAACCGCGCTTGAACCATACCGCCAGACGGCATCGCCGGCCAACCGGCGGCTGGACGTGCGCCAGCGCCGGCCGCTAGCTTTTCGGTAAACAGTGCGGGAGGACACGATGGATCTGTCGCTTGGACCTGAGGACGAAGCCTTCCGCACCGAGGTGCGCCGGTTCCTCGACGAGAATCTCAGCGAGGATCTGCGTGAAGCGGGCCGCAAGACCGGCGGCGTCTTTGCCGACTTTGCAGCCGGACTGCGATGGCACAAGGTTCTGGCGCGACGCGGCTGGTCTGCACCGATCTGGCCCAAGGAGTATGGCGGCACGGGCTGGACGGCCACGCAGCGCTACATCTTCTCGCGCGAATGCTCTACGGCCGACGCCCCGCGCATCTTCAGTATGGGCATCCGCATGGTGGGTCCGGTGATCATGAAGTATGGCACGGCGGAGCAAAAAGCTAAGTATCTGCCGGGGATTGTCTCGGGAGACCTCGTGTTTTGCCAAGGCTACTCCGAACCCGGCTCGGGGTCGGACCTGGCCAGCCTGCGAATGCGGGCGGTGCGCGACGGCGACGACTATGTGATCGACGGTACCAAGATCTGGACCACCGGCGCGCACGTCGCCAACTGCATGTTCTGTCTCGTGCGCACTGCAACCGAAGGTAAGCCGCAGGACGGGATCTCCTTTGTCCTGATCGATTCGATGGAGCGGCCCGGTCTCACGGTGAAGCCGATCGTCACGCTCGCCGGCGACCACGAGGTCAACCAGGTGTTCTTCGACAATGTGCGTACGCCGGTCGCCAATCGCATAGGCCCGGAGAATGCCGGCTGGACCGTCGCCAAGTATCTCTTGGAGTTCGAGCGCGGCGGCGATGCCTATACGCCAAACCTCCATGCGCGACTCGAGGATGTGCGCCGCATTGCTCGGGAGGAAGCCGCCGACGGGTCGGGCCGGCTGGTCGACGTGCCGGGTTTCGCGCGGCGTCTGGCCGACGCGGCTCTCGCGGTACAATCGCTGGAAATGATCGAGTTGCAGGTTCTCTCCGACCTCAGCAAGGGCCGGAATCCCGGCGCCGCGTCCTCTCTCATGAAGATCCGCGGCAGCGAGACGCTGCAGGTGATCGACCATCTCGGTGTGGAGGCACTGGCCTGGTACGCTGCCCCGTTTGAGCCGGAGGCGCGCTTGCTTGGCCATAACGAGCCGACCGCGACGCCCGACTACGGCATCACGGCCATGCCGCTCTACCTGAACAACCGGGCCGCGACCATCTATGCCGGTTCCAACGAGATCCAGCGAAATATCATTGCGAAAGTTATCCTTGGCCTTTGACCCAAATTGGTCGCACGGAACCTGCAGATCATGGTTGCATTCCCCTTTGCCATCTGCCTCAGTCATCCGCTGGGATTTGCAATCGCAGTAGTGTGACGGCTGCCTATTGGGCCGAAGAGGGGGTAGGTCTTGTATGGCGACCGCGTCGACCATCGGCGAGGTACTGGCGGAGCGCGCCGCACGTGATCCCGGTGCGCCGGCGATCCTGCATCCGCTACTGGGCACGATTTCCTTCGGCGCGCTTGTTGCGCGTATTGGCGAGATTGACCACCAGCTGCGGGCGGCGGGGCTTGGTCCGGCGTCGCGCGTAGCGGTTGCGCTTCAGCGCGGACCGGAAGCGGCGCTCCTGAGCGTCGCCATCTGTTGCCGGGCGATTCTGGTGCCGATCAATCCGAATCTTGCGCCGCCTGACCTTCAAGCCGAGCTGGAGCGCATCCGCCCTGACGCGCTCATCGTGCCGGCGGATGCTCCGATCCCCGACTGGGTGGCCGCTTCCCGCGGTGGCTTCGGCTTGTTCGTCGCGAGGAAAGCAGTCTCGTCCTTCGACGAAATCGGGCTCCAGCAGATCGGGCCGGTTGCCCGCGAACGACCGGCGGCCGAAGTCACGGCGCAGTCCTGGGCTGCGATCTTCAAGACGTCGGGCACAACCGGCAGGTCCAAGCGTGTACCGGTAACGCACGAGAACCTGATCGAGATGGCGCGCAAGATGGAGCGCTGGCTGACGCTCGGCCCGGCCGATCGAGCCGCCTGCATCATGCCGATCTATTACAACGCCGGATTCAAGGCCACGCTCCTCGTGCCGCTGCTGATCGGCTGCAGCGTGGCTCTTCCGGAGTCGCCGAGCGCGAACGATTTCGAGCGCTGGGTAGACGACTTGCGGCCGACCTGGCTGACCTCTGCCCCGCCGTTCCTGCAAGCCATTGCCGAGAAGCTGGACGGCACGCGAGCGAGCATGCCCGGGCACGCACTGCGTTTCGTGCTGTCTACGGCGTCGTACCTGCCCGACACGACGCGGCGCCAGCTCGAAGAGTTGCTCGCAATTCCTGTCGTCGAGTTCTATGGCATGTGCGAAGCCGGCATGGTGACCGCGCCGGCCTTTCCCCCGGATGAGCCGAGGCGAGGGTCGGTTGGCCGCATTCCCGAGGGCGAGCTCGCGATTCGTGGCGATGACGGCAGTGTGCGGCGGCCCGGCCAGATAGGGCAAGTGATGTTGCGCGGCCCAAGCGTCACGCCAGGCTACTTGTTCGATGACATCGAAGGCGTGCCCTCCGGCCTGCAGGATGGCTGGCTCGCGACCGGTGATCTCGGTACCGTCGACGCCGACGGCTTTCTTACGATCGCGGGGCGCAGCAAGGAGATCATCAATCGCGGCGGCGAGAAGATTTCTCCCTACGACGTCGAGAAGGCACTCCTGCAGCACCCCGCGGTGCGTGAGGCGGCGGCATTCGCCGTGCCCCACCCGCGGCTTGGCGAGAATGTCGGGGCGGCTGTCGTCCTCCATCGCGGCACCAAGGCCACGTCGACGGAGCTGATTGATTTCATCTACGATCGGCTCGCGCCCTTCCAGATGCCTCGGCACGTGCATCTGGTCGAAAGTCTGCCGGTCGGCGCGACCGGCAAGATCTCGCGGCCAAGCCTGTCGGCCGTCTTCGCCAATCAGCCTCGCTCCAAACAGCCACCCGACGCGCCGCTTGAGCTGCAGATCGCCGAGATCTGGCGGCGGCTGCTCAAGCTGGAGGATATCGGCCTCGATGACGACTTCTTCGAGATCGGCGGCGACTCGCTGCAAGCCACCGAGATGCTGCTCGAGCTCGAGGAAATCACACGCTACCGCATCGCGCCATCCGAGGTGCGGGCGCAACTCACCATCCGTCAGCTGTCAGAAACTCTGTGCAATGCCGCAGCGGCGAAGGACGAGGTGATAACCGCGGTGAAGTCCGGTCCGGGTGCACCTCTGTTCGTTTGCCATGGTGATTTCTGTGGGTGGGGCTTCTATGCGTTTCGCCTGGCCGAGCTCCTGAGGCATGACGGGCCGGTCTACCTGCTCCATTCGATCCTCGACGAGGCCAAGGGCCTGACGACGATCGAGGACATGGTGCGATGCTACCTGCCGCATATCGAGGCGGCGGCGCCCGAGGGCCCGGTGCGGCTGGCCGGCTATTGTCACGGCGGCATCGCTTCGCTCGAGATCGCAGGCCAGCTCGAACGGCGCGGCCGCACGGTAGAGAAGATCGTGCTGATCGACACTTTCTCGCTCAATGCACGGCCGCTCTTGCGGGCCGTGGCACGATTCTTGGCGGCCGCCGGACGGGTCGTTCCCGGCGCTTACGGTCGCAGGATCCGGCGCAATGGCATGCCGTCCGTCTGGATGCTCGCCAGCCACGTCCTGAACGGCGATCAGACGGTCCTGAAGCGCGTCGCGCGAACCGTCCATACGGGAACCATGCGGGCGTGGAACGAGTCGCAACGATCCACCTACTTCCGCGCTATGGCGAAGTACGTCCCGCCGAAGATGCGTGCCGAAATTCTCTGTCTGCTGTGCGACGACTATGCCGGCAAGAAAGAGTATGCGCCGGGGCCGTGGAAGCACCTCACGGCCAATGTTCACCACGAACGAGTTCCCGGCCACCACAACACCTGCATCACGGCCCACGTCCGGGAGCTGGCGGTGCGCATCAACCAAGGTCTAATCGCGTAGTGGGTCCTCGTTCGCGGGGGCGAATGTAAAGGTCAGCGGTTCGCAAAGGGAACGCCTGGTCGAGTGCCGCGTTGCATTGCGATGCACTGCCCGGCTTTGCCGCAGACGCTGATGGGCTACGTGGTACGCTGCTCGGGCCGCCATCAGATCGGTTTGGCGGTGCTTGCGGCGGCTGTCTTCGCTCTGAGCTCGGTACCGCTTGAGTTTCAGCGCCGCATCGTCAATGACGCGATCAAGAGCGGCGCCAGCGAGACCATTGTCTGGCTCGCGATCGCCTATGCGGGCGTGGCGCTCCTGGAGCAGGGTCTCAAGCTCGCCTTGAACGTCTATCGCGCTTGGGTGAGCGAAGATGCTGTCCGCACCTTGCGCAGGACCCTGTGCGAGTTGGACGAGAACGAGTTCACGCCAGATCGGAGGGACGGCGGGACGGGCACCCATGCGGCGATGGTCGTCGCCGAGGCCGAGCCGATCGGTGGCTTCGTCGGCATGGCGATCTCCGAGCCGCTCATGCAGGCCGGCATCCTCGTGAGCGTCGTCGGCTATATGGCCTATCTCGAGCCCTGGACGCTGGTGCTGAGCCTGGGCTATCTCGGGCCGCAGATGTTGTTCGTGCCGCCGATGCAGCGTGCCATCAATCGCCGCGCCAGCGACCGCATCCGGACGATCCGGCGGGTCGGCGGCGACATCATCGAGACCGGTGCGCCGGAGGAAGAGCGCGTCGAACGCGTTTTCGCGCTGAACATGGGCATCTACAAGATCAAGTTCAGCATGAATCTGGCGATGAACTTCATGCACTATCTCGCCGTGGCGGTAGCGCTCGGCGTTGGCGGCCTGTTCGCCGTCGAACATCGGATCGAGGTCGGGGCCGTGGTCGCTGTCGTCTCGGGACTCGGCAAGCTCAACGATCCGTGGGGCGACCTCGTGAACTGGGGCCGCGAGCTCTCGGTCGATGCGGTGAAATACCGGCTGTTCGCCGAGGCCCTGCAGCACAGGGGCCTTGCAACCGCCTGAAACATCGCGACATTCTGCAGCATGAAAGATCCCTATGAGGTACTGGGCGTGACCCGGACCGCCTCGGACGACGAGATCCGCAAGGCCTTCCGCAAGCTCGCCAAGAAGCACCATCCCGACCTCAACCCGGGCGACAAGGCAGCCGAAGCCAGGTTCAAGGAGATCGCCCAGGCCAACGACCTCCTCTCCGATCCGGACAAGCGTCGGCGCTTCGACGCCGGCGAGATCGACGCCAGCGGCCAGGAGATGCCGCCGCGCGGCTTCTACCGCGACCAGGCAGGCGGTATGGGCGGCGCGAAGTATCGCCGGTCGGGCGGCCAGGAGGAGTTCGTCGACATGGGCGGCGTCTTTTCCGAGATGTTCGGCCAGCGCCGCGGCTTCGATTTCGGGGCCGGTGGTGGGAGCGGCGAAGGCGGCTTCGAAGGCTTCGACATGAGCGGGCTGCCGGTCACCTATACCCTAGCCGTGCCGTTTCTTGTGGCAGCGCGTGGCGGCAAGCAGCGCGTCAACCTGCCCAACGGACGGACGCTCGACATCGACATCCCGGAAGGCGCAACGGACGGCCAGACACTGCGGCTGAAGGGGCAGGGCATGCCCGGCTCGAAGGGCCGTCCGGCGGGCGATGCCTACGTCGAGATTCGCGTCCAGCCGCACGCCTTCTTCGAGGCGCGCGACAACGACATCCATGTCGAGTTGCCTGTGACGCTTTCCGAGGCGGTGCTGGGCGGCAAAGTCCGCGTGCCGACCATCGGCGGGCCGGTGATGCTGAACGTGCCGGCGGGCTCCAATACCGGAGCATCGCTGCGTCTGAAGGGCCGGGGGCTGCTCGACCGCAAGTCGGGGCAGCGGGGCGATCAGTATGTGAAGCTCAAGGTCGTTCTGCCGGACAAGCCCGATGACAAGCTGAAAGAGTTCCTGGAGAAGTGGGAGGGCGGACGTACCTACGATCCGCGCAAGGCAATGGAGCCATTCGCATGACGAGCTTCGACGAGCTCCTGCAGCTGAACCGGCGCCTGACGGCGATCCACGTCGAGCGCTGGGTGGCACGCGGCTTGTTGCGGCCGGCGGGTCCGGTCGAGGCCTGGAGCTTCGAGCAGATCGACGTGGCGCGCGCGCACCTGCTCGCTGAGCTGGTGGACGACATCGGCATCGACGAGGACACCGTGGAGACCGTGGTCGGGCTCCTGGACCAGGTGCACACGCTGCGGGCCCAGCTCGGCCTGCTCGCCAAGGCCATCGCCGAGCAGCCGCCCGAGACCCGTGAAGCCATCGCTGCGGTGCTACGGAAGCTCGATCAGCGTTGACGGTCCGTATGACTTAAAGCCCGCCACACTTTGTACGCCGTGATCGGCATGTCGAGATGGCGTACGCCGAGCGGACGCAAGGCATCGAGGACGGCATTGGCGACGGCTGCCGGCGCGCCGTTGGTCGGCAGCTCGCCTACACCCTTGAGGCCCATGAAGTTGTTGGGCGAGGGCGTACTGATCGTCTCGACGCGGAAGCTCGGCACGTCGTCGGCGCGCGGTAGCGCATAGTCCATCAATGTGCCGGTCAACAACTGGCCGGTATGCTCGTCGTAGATCGCTTCTTCCATCAGGGCATTGCCGGTGCCCTGCACCATCCCACCATGCATCTGACCGGCGAGCAGCCGCGGGTTCACCACCACGCCGCAATCGACGGCTGCCGTGAAGCGGTCGATCCGGGTCTCGCCGGTCTCGGGATCGACCTCGACCTCGCAGACCATGACGCCGGTCGGAAAGGAGTCGATCTTGTCGGCGAAGACCGCGTCGCCGTCGAACGGCTTCCACGCAGCCAGCTCGAACAACCCGATGCGCCGGTCGGTGCCGACCACCTCGAAGCTGCCATCGCGAAAGGTGATGTCCTGCGGCGCCGTCTCCAGCCGCTCGGCGGCAAGATCGCGGCCGTGCTGGATCACGACATCGGCGGCGCGCTTGAGCGTCGTGCCGCTGATGATGGTGGAGGAGGAACCGCCGGTGCCGCCGCCATGGGAAATGCTGCGCGTATCGCCCTGCCGGACCTCGATCCGGTCTATCGGCACGCCGAGCGCCGCCGACAGGATCTGGGCGAACACCGTCTCGTGCCCCTGGCCCTGGCTTTGCGTGCCGACCTTCGCCACCAGCCGGTCGGCCTCGACATGCACGACGACGTGCTCGTCGGCGATGCCGCCGGTGCCGTGCACGTGGCAGGAAAGGCCAAAACCGCGCCTTAGCCCGCGTGCCTCGCTTGCCGCACGACGGTCGGCGACGCCCGTCTCGTCGGCCGCCTTCAGCGCGGTCTCGAACAGTCGCCCGCAGTCGGCGGCGTCGTAGGTGTAGCCGGCCGCCGTCTTGTAGGGCATCTCCTGCGGCTTCAGCAGATTGAGCCGGCGCAGCTCGGCGGGCGTGCGGCCCGTCTCGTGGGCGGCGAGATCGACCAGCCGCTCCAGCAGGAACAGGGCCTCCGGCTTGCCGGCGCCGCGGATCGCGTCGACCGGCACGGTGTTGGTGAACGCGCAGTCGAAATCGATACGGATCGCCGGGATGCGATAGAGGCCGGAGATCACCTTGGCGAGTCCGGTCGTGGGAATGGTCGGCGCGAACATGGAGACATAGGCACCGAAATTCGCTTCGGCCTTTACCCGCAGGCCGAGGAAACGGCCCTCCGCGTCGAGCGCGAGCTCGGCCGAGGCGACGAGATCGCGCGCGTGAGTGTCGGCAACGGCGAGCTCGGCGCGCTCGCAAGTCCAGCGCAGACCGCGGCTGAGCTTGCGCGTCGCCCAGGCGATCAATACGGCTTCGGCATAGATCGGATACTTGGGGCCGAAGCCGCCGCCGACATCTTCGGTCACCAGCCGCAGCTTGTCCTTCGGCACGCGCAGCACGCGCTCGCACATCAGACGGTGCGGGATCTGCACGCCTTGCGAGGAGAAAGTGAGCGTGACGACGTCGTGACCCATGTCGTAGGACGACCAGGCGGCCCGCGTCTCCATGTAGTGCGCGATCTGGCGCGGCGAGCGGATGGCGAGGGTCGAGACGTGGGCTGCCGCGGCGATGGCAGCGTTCGTCGCGGCGGCATCGCCTTTGCCCCAGCGGCACATCAGATTGCCCGGCGCCGTATCGTGCAGCAGCGGCGCACCGGGCGCCAATGCTTGGGCCACCGTCACGACCGCCGGCAGCTCCTCGTATTCCACGACCAATAACTCGGCGGCGTCGCGCGCTTGGTCCAGCGTCTCGGCCAGGATCATCGCCACGATATCGCCGACATGACGTACCTTGCCCACCGGCATCGGCGGGTGCGGTGGCTCGCGATGACGATTGCCTTCGGCATCCTTGATCTCGCTGATGGCGGGCAGGTGGCCGAGCTGATCGGCCGCGGCGTCCTCGGCCGTATAGAGCGCCACAACGCCCGGCGCGTTCGATGCCACTTCCCTGTCGATGCCGACGATCCGCGCATGGGCATGCGGCGACCGCACGAACAGCACGGCGAGTGCATCGGACGGTGCCGTATTGTCGGCATAGCGGCCATGACCGGTGAGGAACCGGCGATCTTCCCGTCGCACGATCGGCTGTCCGATCTGGACGGCCGCGTTCATGCTCTTCTGGACCGCGCGCATCCTGCGCGCTCCGACGAGTCCTTCATCGTCACGCCGCCATAACGTCGTTGATCACCGCGAGCGCCGTATCGATGTCGGCGCGGGTGACGTCGAGATGGGTGACGGCGCGCAGCCGCGCGGGTGTGTTGGCGCCGAGGCCGACGCCGCGCTTCTTGCAGGCGTCGACCAGCTTCGCTGCCGTCCAGCCGGGCTTCCTGACCTCGAAGAAGACGAGATTGGTCTCCATGAGCGGCACGTCGATCTCAAGCCCCTTGATGTTGGCAATGCCCTCGGCGAGACGACAGGCATTGTCATGGTCCTCGGCCAGCCGATTCCAGTTGTGGTCGAGGGCCCAGAGGGCGGCTGCCGCGATGATGCCCGACTGGCGCATCGAGCCGCCCAGCATCTGCTTCTGCCTCCACGCCTCCTTGATGAACTCCCTGGAGCCGGCGAGGCTGGCGCCCACCGGCGCCCCCAGGCCCTTGGTGTAGTCGAGCCAGAGTGAGTCCACGCAGGCGGCGTAGTCGCTGGGCTTCGTACCTGACTTCACGCAAGCGTTGGCGAGCCGCGCGCCGTCCATGTGCATGGCGACGCCTGCAGAGCGGGCGACCTTTGCCACACCCTTCAAAGTATCGCGCGGCCAGACCGTACCGAAGCCGCCGTTCGAGGTGTTCTCGACCGATACCAGCCGCGAGCGCGGCGCATTGCGGTTGCTGGGATCACGCAGCGCCGCAGTGAGCTGATCGGCAGTGAAGACGCCGTGGCTGCCTTCGATCGTGCGGATCATCACGCCGGCATTGGCCGCCGGTCCGCCCGACTCGGAATTGACGATGTGTGCGGTTCGATCGGCGATCACCTCGTCGCCCAGCCGGCAGTGCACGCGGATTGCGATCTGGTTGGCCATCGTGCCGCTGGGCAGAAAGACCGAGTCCTCCTTGCCCAGAAGCTCGCAAATGCGCTCGCGCAGGCGTTCGACGGTCGGATCCTCGAACTTCTGCTCGTCGCCGACCTCTGCCTCGGCCATCGCCTTTCGCATACCGGGGGAAGGTCTGGTCTTGGTGTCGCTGTAGAGATCGATGAAGCGGTTTTGCATGGCGTTGCGTGTACTCCTGCGCCACCATAGCGCGGAGGAACGGAAGGCGACGACCATGAAATTCACCTGGTTCCACCTGATGCCCTGGCCGCACATGCCGGACGACTTCCGGCAGAAGCACCGCTCGGTCTGGGTCGACCTGCCCAATCGCATGTACGAGCCGGAGCTCGGTCATGGCGTCTATCACCGGTACCTCGACCAGCTCGAATACGCCGAGAACGTGGGCTTCGACGGCATCGGCGTGAACGAACATCACGCCAACGCCTACGGTCTGATGCCGTCGCCCAACCTCATGGCGGCGACGCTCACGCGCCGGACTTCTAGGGCGGCGCTGGTGGTGCTGGGCAATTCAATCGCGCTCTATAATCCACCGCTGCGTGTGGCCGAGGAATTCGCCATGCTCGACGTGTTGTCGGGCGGCCGGCTGATCGCGGGCTTTCCGGTCGGAACGTCGATGGACACGAACTACGCCTACGGCACGATTCCCGCGCTCACCCGCGAGAAGTATGCCGAGGCGCACGAGCTGATCCGCAGGGCGTGGGCAGCCGACGAGCCGTTCGCCTTCAATGGCCGCTACACCAAGCTGCGCTACGTCAATTGCTGGCCCAAGCCGATCCAAAGGCCGGCGCCGCCGATCTTCATTCCCGGCGGCGGCTCGGTCGAGACCTACGACTTCTGTCTCGACAACACCTATTCGTATTCCTACCTCAGCTACTCGGGCTACCTGCGCGCCAAGCTCCTGATGGAGGGCTACTGGAAGCGCGTGGCGGAGCGGAAAGCCGACGAATCGCCCTACCGGGCGGGCTTCGCCCAGGTGATCTGCGTCGCCGACACCGACGCCGAGGCCGAGAAGCTCTATGGCCCGCACGTCAGCTATTTCTACAATCGCTGCCTGCACGTTTACCCAGGCTTCGCCGACGCGCCCGGCTATCGCACCATCAAGACGATCCAGACCGGCGCGCTGTCCCAGTTCACCCAGTCGGGCCGCGACTATCCCAACATGACCTGGAAGGATCTGACCGAGAACCGCTATGTGGTCGCGGGCTCACCGGAGACGGTGCGGCAGCAGATGGAGGAGCTGATCAGGAGCCTGCGCGTCGGCAACATCTTCTGCCTGCTGCATGTCGGCGACATGCCCGACGACAAGGTGCGCCATTCGACAAGGCTCTTTGCCGAGAAGGTGATGCCGCACCTGCGCAACCTGTGGCCGGAATGGAACAACCACGACGATCGGTTCTGGGTCCATCCCATGAACGAACCCGTGCCGATGAAGGTAGCGGCTGAATGAGCCGGTCTCTGCGACCGCGGGCCTCCGGCCCGCTCATGAGGCGGGCAGGATGGCCGCGGTCCGTATGAAGTCCCGCCTCATCACCCTCAAATCCTCCGGCGCGCGAATCGAAGTGGCGGAAGCGGGTAAGGGCCGCGATCTCCTGTTCCTGCATGGCGCGGGCGGCCACATGTTGAACGACCCGCTGCTCGCGGCGCTCGCCACCAGGTACCGGGTCGTGGCGCCACTGCTGCCGGGCTACGGCCGGTCGGTCGGCGAGGATGACCTGCGCGACATGCTCGACTTCACCCTGCATGCGCTCGACGTCATGGAGAAGCTCGACCTGAAGAAGCCCATCGTGGTCGGCCATTCGATGGGCGGAATGATCGCGGCCGAGATGGCGGCCATTGCCCGCACCGAGGTCTCGAAACTCTGCCTGCTGGCGCCCGCCGGCTTGTGGCTCGACGACCATCCGGTGGTCGATCTCTTCTCCAAGCTGCCGTACGAGCTGCCAGCGCTGCTGTTCCACGACGCAGAGGCCGGCAAGAAGCTCATGACGGCGGGCTCCGGCAACATGGATGATCCGGAATTTCTCAAGCAGTTCCTGGTCATGAATGCACGGCGTCTCGGCATGGCAGGAAAAATCCTGTTCCCCATTCCCGACCGGGGACTGGCGCAGCGTCTCTATCGCATCAGGGCGAGGACACTGATCATCTGGGGTAGGGAAGATGCACTGATCCCCGCCGTCTATGGCAAGGCGTTCAGGAAGGCGATCCGGAAGGCGAAATTGGTTAAGATCGCGAGAGCTGGCCATGCGGTCGGCCAGGAAAGGCCGGACGCCGTCCTCGAGGCCATCCGGAAGTTCTTCTAGCGGGGGTGGGGGATGCGGAGCTTTTTGATAGCGGGAGTGGCGGCGCTCCTCGTGACTGGCGGCGGCGCGGTGTGCGCCGAGCAGATGGCCTATTCGTGGACGGGCATGGGGGTCGGCACCGGCAAGTGCTCGACCTACAGGATGGAAATCGACGTCACGGTCGATGGGCAAGCCGTGAAGGGCACACTGAAACAGCAAGGGCGCCCCGAGCGCACCTTCGAGGCGGTGGCCGATAAGAACGGAATGTTCAGGACCGGCGCCAAGGTCGGCAATGGCGGCACGCTCGAAGTGAGCGGTTCGCTCAAGGAGGGCAACACCAACGTCGTTCTCGACGGCTACTGCAAGTTCGGTGGCGCGCTGACCAAGCAGTAGCCGCCTGTCCACCGATCATGGAGGGGGAAATCCGATGCGCAACTCGATCGCAGCAGTAGTGACAACTGCCTTACTGGCGGGCAGTGCGGCGCAAGCGCAACAGACGGCCTACACCTGGACTGGAATGGGCACGAACGTTCCCGGCAGTTCGAAGTGCCCGACCTACAAGATGACCATCGATGTCATGGTGGAAGGCGACAGCGTCAAGGGTCGCTTCCAGCAGGAGGGCCGTCCGGAGCGCCACTTCGTGGCAACCAAGGATGCAGGCGGCGTCTTCAAGGGCAGGGCCGAAGTGGGGGGCGGCACCATGGACGTGACGGGTGTGCTGAAGGACGGCAGCGGCAACGTGATGCTCGACGGCTATTGCCGGTTCGGCGGCACCCTCACAAGGAAGTAGCAGGTCCTTCGGCCACGGCGACGGCGATATCGGCAAGACAGGTCTGGCGCGACAGGCTGTAGTTCGGTGCAGTGCGCCAGCGGTGATCGTTCGGCCGCAGGTCCGCAAGGTCATGCACAAGAAAACATCGCCAGTCGCCTTGCGGCGGCAAGTGGCTGCTCGTCTCGCCGCCATATTGGTACACGAATGCCGCAGGCGTCCCGTCGGCGGTGAACCCTACGGCATGCGGCGCAAAATGGCGCTCGCTGCCCTTGTGGCGGCCGGTGACGCATCTCTTGCCGAGAATCGCCCGCTTCAGGGTCTCGAGGATCATTCGATGACAACGGCCCACACGCCCGTGACGCTGCGTGCATTCTATGCGGCGAGCAGGGCGTCGTAGCCTTGCTGGTTGAACTGAAGCAGGCAGAAGCCGTGGCCGAACGGGTCGGCAAGCATGCCGATCCTTCCGTAGGGCGTTTCCCTCGGTGGCGCTTCGAGCCCGGCGCCGGCTCTGACGGCGCGTTCGACCGCCGCATCCACATCCTCGACGACGACGTCGACGTGAACAGGTGTCCAGTGCCTGCCATAACGCCTCAAGTCCTTACCCGCGCCGACAGTGCCCGCCTTCTTTGCCAGGAGATAGACCGCTGCGGGCCATCCCAGGAGCTCGACAAAATCCGTGCCGAACCGCCGGCCGACCCTCAGGTCGAATGCCGTCGTATAAAAACGCACACCTGTCTCGACGTCGGGCACATCGATATTGATCAGCAGTGTCATCGCGGGCCTCACAGGCTGGGGTCTCGGTCGATGCAGCAGGACGACGACAGCTTGTCGAACGCACGAGGAGGCGCTCGCGGTTTTCGGACCTCCACGGCCTGCTGGGGTCAAGTATCCATCACGACGGCCACACGGCCGGCGACGCTGCGTTCCAGCAACGCGCGCATGGCTGTCGCCGCTTCTTCCAGCCGCCAGATGCGGTCGACGTGGGGGCGGCAGAGGCCTGCCTCGCACCAGACCCGGATGCGCTCCATCAGAGCGAGGGTCCGCTCGGCCTCCTCGAAGCGCGCATCGTGCGGGCTCCAGCCGACATAGTAGCCGTAGTTGAAGCCCATCACCGCGATCGACTTCACGAGCAGGATATTGGCCGGAACCTGCGGGATGCTGCCACCGGCGAAGCCGATCGGGCAGATGCGGCCCCCGACCGCCAGGCAGCGCAGCGACTGCGCGAACACTTCGCCGCCGACAGGATCGTAGACCCGGTCGACGCCGCGGCCAGAAGTGAGCTTCAGCACCTCCTCGCGGAAGTCGGCACTCGTGTAGTCGATCACATGGTCGGCGCCATGGGCCCTGGCGAACTCCGTCTTGCGCGCGCCGCCGGCAGTGGCGATCACCCTCGCACCCACGATCTTGCCGATCTCGACGGCGGCCATGCCGACGCCGCCCGCCGCGGCATGCACCAGCAGCGTCTGGCTCTTCCGAAGGTCGAGCACCGAGGGCCAGGTGAGTGCGGCCGCCGACGTCGGGTAGGAGATGGCGAGCTGGATGGCCTCGACGAATCCTACATTGCGCGGCTTGGGAAAGACATTCACTTCGTGGGCGACCGTCTCCTCGGCGAGTCCGCCCCAGTCGAGGACGGCCACGACCTCGTCTCCCACCTTGAGCCGCCGACAGGCGGCATCGGCCTCGATGACGATGCCCGAGGCTTCGGTCCCGGGCGCGAAGGGTAGCGGCGGTCTGCGCTGGTACTTGCCTGCGATCACCAGCGTGGTGGCGAAGCTCACGCCAGCGGCACGAACCTTGATACGCACTTGCCCGGGCTTCAGCGGCGGGCGCTCAACGTCCAACAGCTTGAGGTCTTCTGGGCCGCCCCATTTCTCGCAAATCATCGCTTTCATGACGCGACTCTACAGCCTGCATCTCTTGTGTCATCCCGAGCCAAGGACGCGGAGGACACGGTTGGCCCTCGGAAATTTTCATCCGACCTCTCTGGACATCGGCACTCACACGATCTACCTTGCATAACAAGGTACCATGCTTTACGGCATACTGAGGAGAGGTCGTTGTCGGAGTCCCTGCTGGTGCAGCTGCGGAAAGGGGTGCTCGATATGTGCGTTCTCGCCATGCTCGCTCGCCAGGACGGCTACGCCTATGACATTGCCAGCCGGCTGGCCGACGGCATCGGTATGGGGGAGGGCACGATCTACCCCTTGATGCGGCGCATGCAGGCCGACGGCCTGGTGAAGACCTATCTCGAGGAATCGAGCAGCGGGCCGCCGCGCAAATACTACCAACTCACCAAAGCCGGTCGCGCCGCTCTCGCCGCGCAAAAGGCCGAATGGAACGCCTTCACGTCGTCGGTGGCCAAGATCGTGGCGGACGCCAGCCTTGCCTCGCCGAGAATCGTGGGAGGAGCCTCATGACCAAAGCCGAGTTCCTGGACACCTTGCGACGCCGTCTCGCGGGACTGCCGCCGACGGAGATCGACGAGTTGGTCGACGACTATGCGACCCATTTTGCTGACGGCATGGCCGCTGGTCGCAGCGAGGCCGACATCGCTGCCGCCTTGGGCGATCCCATGCGGCTTGCGCGCGAGCTGCGGGCCGAAGCGGGTTTTCGCCGCTGGGAGACGGCGCGCACGCCAGCCAATTTGTTCGCCGTGTTGTTCGGCTTCCTGGCGCTGATTGCGGTCGATTTCGTGTTTCTGCTGCCGCTGCTGGGCGGGCTTGCCTTGTTCGTGCTGGTGGCCGGGATCGTGCTTTTGGCCTTGTCCCTTGGTGGAGTCGTGGTGGTGGCAAAGCTGATCCTGGACCACGGCATCTTCGCTCATCATTTCATCGCGCGCGCGTTGAGCGGCGTCGGTCTGCTCAGCGTTGGTGTCGGGGGCGGTGCGTTGCTGCTGTTGATGATCGACTATGTGGTGCGCCTGCTCGGCCGGTTCGCCCGATTGCACTACGAGCTCCTCGACCAAGCGGAGCAGGGAGATGCGCATGGTTAGGAACCTTGGCTGGATCGCCGTTGGCGGCTTGAGCGTCGGCGTCGCCTGTCTTTCGCTTGCGTCGGCCATAGGCGGCGACGATGTGTACGGGCTTGTCGGTCGGGGCTTTGCCTTCGATCGATCGTGTGCTGGCGATGGCACCAAAGTCGATTCGATCGCCACGGAACGGCGCTGGGCCTGGGACGGCGGCGATACGATCGACATTGCCGTGCCGGCCACCGTGCATTTCCACGGCGGTGACGGCGACGAGGTGATTGCACGAGGTCCATCCGAAGTCCTGGCCCGTATCAAGGTCGTCGGCCACAGGATCACGCTCGACTGTCGCGGCACACAATGGCGCAAGGTCGATCTCACCCTGCCTGGTCGCGCCTTCCGTGATATCGGTCTCTCGGGCTCCGGTAACGTGATCATGGAAAATGTAAACCAGCCAGATCTCAACTTGCGCATCAGCGGCAGCGGGAACTTGCAGGCGCAAGGCGCCAGCGATCATGTGTCCGTCAGGATCTCCGGCTCGGGCCGCGCGCGGTTGGCGGAGCTCGCGATGAAGGAGTTCACTGTCAATGTCTCTGGCAGCGGCAACGTCGAGGCCGCTCCCAAGGATGTCGCCGACATCAAGGTCTCCGGCTCGGGCAACGTGCGGCTGTTCAGCCATCCGGCTCAATTGCGCAGCCACATCGCAGGATCGGGGCGCATCGTTCAGGATTGAGGAAGATTCACGTGCGAGGATGCAGCAGTGATGCCTCGCACGGTCTCTTCCGTACAAACCAATGATGAATCGTCCTACTTCGCAGGCCCTCCGAACAGAAGGAGGTTACCAACATCGGGATCGCGCACGACGAAGTCCCGCGCACCCCATGGCTCCCGCTTGAGTGTCTGGTGAAAATCGACGCCGGCGGCCTGGTACCGAAGAAATAGGTCGCGAATCTCCGCCGGGGTCTCGACACCGATCGAGGCGGACAACAGGCTCTTGCGCTCGCGGATGTCGTCGACAAAAACCGGCTCGCATACGGATCGAAGGTTGAGCCGCGCCTCGCCGCACTTCACTTGGCCGTAGAAGGGCGGGTCACCGCGCCAGCGTGTCGATTTGTCAACGTCCGCCGATGGGCTAAGCAAGAGCCTCGATGCCCAGCGCCTTGCCGAAGCGGCGGCTACAGTCGAGCGGGTCGCCGTACTTGCGATGGCGTGCCGTGTGCTGGGCAGCGGCGAGTAGCAGGCGGTCACGGTCGGGGTTGCGATTCTTCGCGTAGTCCTCGAGCAGGCAGAGAGCGATTTCCTGATTATGCGGATCGTTGCCGAGGCGGCTTGCGGCCAGCGCCAGCGTGCGCACCAACAGCGCCCTGTCGTGGCCGCTGTCGAGATAAGCCTGCGTCCAGCCTACGGCCTTGGGTGCATCGAGCGCGAGCGTTGCCGCCTCGACGGTCCCTGCCAGCCGGTCGGCGTCGAAGGCCGCGACGTTTGCAGGTTTCTCGATGCGCGGCGGCAGGAGATCGCCCGTCAGTTTCTGATGGAAGGCGTTCTGATTGAGGTAGGCCGCGGCGAGATAGAGCAGCTTGATCCGCTGCGGATGCTCGAACGTGTCCCAGAACCAGCCGAGCGTGTTCAGGTACTCGTAGCAATGCTGCGGCAGGGAGAAGTTGAGTTCGCTGTGCGTCTCCAGCACAACCTCGGCGGCGCCGATCTGCAGCGCGTCAAGGAGCGAACGCGGGTCCTTGCCTGCCTTCAGTAGCTCCGTGACCTTCACGAGATAGCCCGGCTCCGGCTGGCGCAAGACCACCTCGATCAGCGCATCCGATTCGGCCTTGCCGAGCGGTGCCTTGTTGCCGAGCAAGGCCCGTTCCTGCTCGGTCGTGCCTCCATAGGGCACGGCGTGCAATGCTTGGTCTTCGAGGTAGACCGTGACCGCGTTGCAGGCGACTTCGTACAGTGAGTACCAGCGTGGGCCTACGGCGATGTCGAGTGCGCCGGCATAGAGCACGGCGTGGGCGTTCCCCCAGCCGATCGCCTCGCCCAGCTCGACCGTCGCGCGGGCGCGGAAGGATTTGTGGCCGGTGGTGTAGGAGCGGTTCTGGAACGAACGATCCTGCACATCGATCAACCCGGCGAAGACGAGCTCGGCAAGTGTCGCGCGCCGCTCGGCCGGGTTCGCCATCAGGCCCAGAAAGACGCGGTAGGCATCGACGACCTGGCCGCGATGCACCAGCGTCATCCATCGCCCGAGCCGTTCCTGCAGCCGCCCCTCGAGGGGCAGCGGCTCCTGGTCGGGCCAGTGTACGACCGGCGCGGGCGGCGGACCGTCCGGCACCTGCAGACCGCGCGAATAGTGGCCGGGCGCCTTGCCGATCTTCTGGTTCCAGATGTCGAGGCCGGTCGGGATGTACCAGATGGTCTGTGCCATCGGCAGACCCGACGCGGCGCCCGGCAGCATGTTCGAGAGATGGAGCGTCGCCCGCGCACTCAGAAGGCAGTGGTCGTTGTTGACGAAGTTCACGTAGCCGTCGTCGATCCGCTCGTGATAGGGCACGTGCGTATAAGGCCCGTGGATGCGCACCGCCTCGCGCAGCATCTCCGCCAGTGGGCGGCCGTCCTTCACCAGCCTGTAGTACACCTCGCTCGCACCCTTCTGGTCGCGGTCCAGAATGCGCGCCTCGAGCTCGACATACAGAGGATCGGGACGCGAGGCGGCAAGGGATGCAGCGTCAGGCGACATTGGGCCTCCTCCGGCAAGGCTTTCATTAGACGCCCGCCAGGCCCGCCTTCCAAGCCGCCACTGGGGGTGAAATTCGTATCGTGGCACGGCCGAACGCAGGGGACATGGAAAGGTTGCGGTCGACCGGCGCCGGCGGGGTCGCAGGTGGTCGCGCGTCGGAAGATCACACCGTCTTGCCGCGCCGCGGCGGCGACCGATTTCTGTGGCGAGCGATGACAAACCAGACCGAAAAATTCGAGCAGCCCGATGCGACGCGTCGGGATTTCCTCCTCACGGCGGCCGGTGCCATGACTGCGGTGGGCGCCATCGCCACCGCCTGGCCGTTCATCGACAACCTCAATCCTGCGGCGGACGTGCTCGCGGCCGGCGCCCCCGTCGATGTCGACATCTCGAAGGTCCAGGGCGGCCAGAAGATCACGGTGCTCTGGCGCAGCCGGCCGATCTTTATCGTACACCGTACGCCGCCAGCGCTCGACATGCTGCAACAGGCGCGCGACGTCGATCTGCTGGCCGACCCCGAGTCGACCGTTCTTCAGCAGCCCGAATATGCAAGGAACTGGCACCGCTCGATCAAGCCGGAATACCTGGTCGTGGTCGGCATCTGCACACATCTCGGCTGCATCCCGCGATTGGAAGCGACTCCCGGCGGCAGCCTCGGCTCGAGCTGGCCAGGGGGCTTCTTCTGCCCCTGCCACGGCTCGCGCTACGATCTGGCCGCGCGCGTTTTCAAGGGGGTTCCTGCGCCGTACAACCTGCCAGTGCCGCCGTACCGCTTCGTCAAGGACACGGTCCTGCGCATCGGCGAGAACCCGCCCGGCCCGGGAGCCGACTTCGACCTTAGATCCATCGTCCAGCTCTGACTCTTGTGAGAGCCTCTCATGCCCACGGTCCAAAGGGCGGCATGTCCTTGCTGGGCTTGAGCGGGAAGTTCGGAGCGCGCTTCTCGAAGAAGGAGTCGATTCCTTCCCGCGCGTCGGCGCTCGCGGCGAGATAGCCGACGCATTGCACATCGAGCGTCACGGCATCGAGCGGATTCTGCGCGCCCCACATGGTCCACATCAGGCGGCGGTTAACTGCTGCCGCCACGGCGGATGAAGTGCTCGAGGCAAATTTCCGCGCAAGCGCCCGCGCGGCGGGCAGCAGCTCCGCGGGAGCGTGAACCGAGCGCACGAGGCCGCCTTTCGACGCCTCCTCGGCGCCGAAGACCTCGGCGGACATCACCCATTCCTGCGCCCGCTGCATCCCGACCAGCCGCGGCAGGAACCAGCACGAACCGGCTTCCATGGCCATGCCGCGCTTGTTGAACACGAAGCCGATTTTGGCGTCGCTCGACATCATGCGGATGTCCATCGGTAGGCACATGGTGATGCCCACGCCCACTGCGGCGCCATTGATCGCCGCTACGATCGGCTTCAGGCAATTGAAGATCGCCAGCGTGATCGAATCCCGGGGCTCACGCTTCTGCGGCTTGCCACCGTCGTTCCAAACCTGAAAAGCGTTGCTGCCGCCGGAGATGTCGGCGCCGGCGCAGAAGGCGCGGCCCGCACCGGTCACCACGATAGCCCGTACCTCGTCCATTCCGTTGACGCACCGGAAGAAGTCGATTAGTTCGCGGCTCATCGTCGTGTTGAATGCGTTCAGCTTGTCGGGCCGGTTGAGCGTCACTGTCATGACGCCGTCCGCCAGATCGGTCTTGAGGGTTTCGTAGATCATGGGTTGATACTCCTCATTTCCGCCACGCAAGACGGAATGTCGTTGCACGGCCGCTTGGTTTGCGAAACCATCGCCGGCCCGATCCCGAATCGCAATCCTGGAGGAAGCCGATGCCCGATCTTCTCAAGTCCGTCGAAGACGGCGTGATGAAGCTCGTGTTCAACCGCCCCGAGGCGATGAATGCGCTGAGCCGCGACATGATGTCGGCGCTCGACGATGCGCTCGAAGAGGCGTCGGCCTCGCGCGAGATCGGCTGCGTGGTGGTGCGCGGCGCGGGCGACAAGGCGTTTTGCGCCGGCGGCGACGTGAAGTCGATGGCGGCGGGCCGCGACCAGGACAAGACCTACGAGGACAAGGTCCATGACCTGCGCGAGCGCATGCGCGTTTCGGAGCTTCTGCACGAAATGGGCAAGCCGACCATCGCCATGGTGAACGGCGTGGCGGCCGGCGCCGGCCTTTCGATCGCGCTCGCAGCCGACATGCGCTTTGCCGCCAGGAGCGCCCGCATGACCACGGCCTTCGCCAAGGTGGGCTTCTCGGGCGACTTCGGCTCGCACTATTTCCTGCACAAGCTCGTCGGCACCGCCAAGGCACGCGAGCTCTACTTCACTGCCGAGATTCTGAATGCCGAGCAGATGGAGAAGCTGGGGCTGGCCAACCGCGTCGTCGACGACGCCAACCTGGAGAGCGAGACCATGGCGTTCGCGAGGAAGCTCGCGTCAGGTCCGCGCGTCGCATGGTGGCATGTGAAGAAGAACATGAAGGCGGCGGAGGAGGGTACGCTCGCCGAAGCGCTCGATAGCGAGGCCGCCCGCATGATCCGTACCGGCGAGACCAACGACCACAAGGAAGCTGCGCGCGCCTTCGTGGAGAAGCGTGCGCCCGTGTTCAAGGGGAACTGAGCCCTCTCAGATTGCTCTCCGCATGCGCAGCGGGAAGAACTTCCCGAGTCTGCTGATGGTACCTGCGATCCCCGTCGGCATGGCGACGATCGCGACGATCATCAGGCCGGCATAGAGGAGCGCCGAAAGGCCCTTGCCCCAGCTTGCGACGACGCCGGGCAGGAATTCCAGAACCAGCCCGCCGATGATCGCGCCGGGGATGGAATACATGCCGCCGACGATCACGCCGAACAACATCTGGACCGAGAGCGAGAAATTGTAGGCGGTCGGCCCGACGAAGCCGAACTGGAAGGCCGACAGGCAGCCCGCCAGTGCGAGACAGGCGCCGGCGACGCCGGAGGCAGCCGATCGAAGATGGACGACGTTGACGCCCTGCGCCGAGGCGGCGAGGTCGTGATCGCGCGCCGCCATCAGCGCGCGGCCGGAGCGGCTGGCGACGAGGTTGCTGACCATCCACACTCCGGCGGCAAGCAGCGCCAGGGCGAGCAGGAAGGACCACCGGTCGTTGCTCAGGAAAGCGAACGGCGAAACGAGGGAATCGACCGACAGCCCTTGCACGCCGCCGGTCCAATGCTCGATCACGCGCCAGCGCAAGAGCTGAGGGAAGGCAATGGCGAGCGCATAGCCGATCAGTGCCTGCGTCCACAGGCTGTGCCCACTCGCCACGCGACCAAGACCATAGCCGGCGGCGAATCCAACCGACGGTGCGAGGAGGAGCGCGACGTAGGGCGGCAGCATGGTGTGACTGGCAGTAAGTGCTGCCGCGTAGCCGCCCATGCCGAAGAGCGCGGCCTGGGCGAAGGAGAACTGGCCGCTCACCCCGCACAAGATCACGAGGCCGAGCAGCGCGATCGCCCAGATGGTGGCCTGAGTGACGCGGAAGACGATGAAATCCGGGAAGCAGAACGAAAGCGCGGCCGCTGCCACGAAAGCCATGGTCGCCACGGTCCGCATGGCGCTAGCATAGGCGGGAACGCACGGAATTGGGAGACGCGCCATGAAGCTTCGGCAGTGTGTCTTTGTCGCGAAGGACCTCGAGCGTTCGCGTGAGGAGCTGTGCGACGTGCTCGGCATCGAGGTCGCCTATCGAGATCCGGGTGTTGCCAAATGGGGGCTGGCGAACGTCGTCTGCCCGACCGGCCACGATTTCCTCGAGATTGTCTCGCCTACGCGCGAGGGAACGTCGGCCGGCCGCTACATCGAGCGGCGCAAGGGCGATGGTGGTTACATGGTGATCCTGCAAGTAGCCGATGCGGTCGCCGAGCGCCAGCGCGTGACGGCGCTGGGTGTGCGCGCGGTCGAGCAGAAGGACAAGGCGGAGTACAAGTACACCCACTTCCACCCGTCCGACACCGCGGGCGTGCTGTTGTCGATCGACCAGACGATCGCGCCGGCGGGCACCGATCCGGCGCATTGGTGGCCACCTGCCGCCCGGGACTGGCTGAAGCATGCGCGCTCGGATGTCACCAACGGGCTGGCGGGCGTCGAGATCCAGTGCGTCGAGCCGGATCAGGCCGCCGAGCTGTGGTCGAGGATCCTGAACCGTCGCGCCGAGGGCGACATCATCCGGCTCGACGGCGACGGCGAGATCCGCTTTGTGCCGATCGCCGACGAGCGCGGGCCGGGCGTTTCAGCGTACGACGTGCGCGTGGTCGACCGCGAACGTGTCATCGGCGCTGCCAAGAAGCGCCACAGGCAGCACGGCGTCGGCCAGGTCGAGGTCTGCGGCTGCCGGATCAACCTGGTATGAGGAAGCTGCTGGTCGTCGGAAGCTATCTGTCGCCTTACGTGCGCAAGGTGCTGGTGAGCCTGGAGCTGAAGGGCATCGGCTACGAGATCGACCCGATCGTGCCCTTCTTCGGTGATGACCGATTCTCTCGTCTCAGCCCGCTGCGCCGCATTCCCATGCTGATCGACGGCGACCTCGTGCTGACCGATTCGTCGGTGATTTGCCAGTACCTCGAGGATCTGCAGGCGCAGCCCGCGCTTTATCCCGCCGAGATCCGCGATCGCGCGCGGGCGCGCTGGCTCGAGGAGTTTGCCGACAGCCGCATGGGCGACGTCTTCATCTGGCGGCTGTTCAACCAGGTCGCCATCCGGCCGTTCGTGTGGGGCGAGAAGGGGGACCGGGAATTGATGGACCGCACGCTCCGGGAAGACGTGCCGGCGGTGCTCGACTATCTCGAAAGCGAAGCGCCCGAGGCGGGATTTCGCTTCGGTGCACTCTCGCTCGGCGATATCGCGCCGGCCTGTTTCTTCCGCAATGCCGGTTTCGCGCGCTTCCAGATCGACTCCGTGCGTTGGCCGCACACTGCCGGCTGGATGGCGCGCACGCTGGCGACCCCGCCCTTCGCCAGGCTGGCAGCGATGGAAGACGCGATCCTGCGTACGCCCATTGCGCAGCATCGCGATGCACTCAAAGCAAAAGGCGCCCCGATCAGCAGCGAGACCTTCGGCACGACCGCACCGCGGCGCGGCGTGATGCCGATCTAGGCAGTGCGGCGCATCCAGCCTTTCGTGCTTGGCCACGTCGGCGGAGCGTTGCTTGCCGGTGCCATCGCCGGCACTTTCTTCGACGCGATCGCCGTCGTGACGTTTGCGGTGATCCTGGCCGGCAATGCCCTGATCGCGACCCTCGTCTGCTGGTGGCGGCCCGGCCTGGGCGCAGCCGGCTGGAAGCTGTGGCTGATGGCGAGCCTCGCCAATCCGCTGATGCTGGCCGGCTGCGGCTGGTCGGGCCTGCAATACGAATGTCTGATCGGTGACAGGACCGGCTGGGATTGCCTGTTCGCCGACGTCGGCCCATTCGCGACGGGCATGGCCCTGCTGCCCCCGGTCCTCGGCGTCGCGGCGCGCTGGCTATGGCGTTTTGGAAGGGTGTTCTAGGCGGCGAGCGCCTGTGACAGGCGTCCTCGGATCATGCCTTCCGCCTCGCCGACGATCCGCTCGACGAGCTCCTTACAGGTCGGGATGTCGTTGATCAGCCCCATGCAGGTGCCGGCCGACCAGATGCCGTGCTCGAGGTCGCCGGTCTCGTAGACGATCCTGCCCTTGGCGCCGGCGATGTGGGGGCCGATCTCGGCAATCGTCTTGCCTTCGCCCTCCATCTCGATCGCCTTTCTGGCGACGGAGTTGCCGTAGACGCGGCTGGTGTTGCGCATGGTGCGCAGGATCAGCGCCGTGCTGCGCTCGTCGGAGGCGACGATCTTCTCCTTCACCTTCTGATGGATCGGCGCTTCCTTGGTGGCCATGAAGCGCGTGCCCATGTTGATGCCCTCGCAACCCAGCGCCAGCGCCGCCACGAGCCCGCGCGCATCGGCGAAACCGCCGGAGGCAATCATCGGAATCTTGATGACGTTCGCCGCTACCGGCAGCAGCACCAGGTTGGGAATGTCGTCCTCGCCGGGGTGACCGGCACACTCGAAGCCGTCCATCGAGATCGCGTCGACGCCGACTTTCTCCGCCGAGATGCCGTGGCGCACCGAAGTGCATTTGTGGATCACCTTGATTCCCGCTTCCTTGAGCTTGGGGAGGAAGGGCTTGGGATTGTTGCCGGCGGTCTCGACGATCTTGATGCCCGAATCGATGATCGCGTCGATGTACTCGCCATAGGGCCGCGGGACCAGCGTCGGCAAGATGGTGAGGTTGACACCGAACGGCTGGTCCGTCATCTCGCGGCAGCGCTTGATCTCCTTGCGCAGATCTTCGGGCGTGGGCTGGGTGAGGCCGGTGAGGAAGCCCAGCGCTCCGGCGTTGGCGACCGCCGAGGTGAGTTCAGCGCGGCCTACCCACTGCATGCCGCCCTGCACGATCGGGTGCTTGACGCCGAACATCTCGGTGAAGCGCGTCTTGATCATCTCTGCCGGTTCTCCCGCTGGGTTCGCTGCGGCCGAGCAATAGCGAACCCGCAACGTACCGGCTAGTCCGCCGCCCATATGTCGGTCTGTTTTCCGCAGCGCGGACTAGGTTTCGAGGCTCGCCTCGAGCGAGATGTCGGCCTTCAACACCTTCGAGACAGGGCAGCCAGCCTTCGCCTTGTTGGCGAGCTCGCTGAATTTTGCCTGGTCGACGCCGGGAATCTTGGCCTTCAGGGCGAGATGGACGGCGGAAATGGCGAACCCACCCTCCACCTGCTCCAGCGTCACGCGGGCAGTGGTGTCCATCTGCGTGGCGGCGAAACCCGCATCGCCCAGGATCAGTGAGAGCGCCATGGTGAAGCAGCCGGCGTGGGCGGCGCCCAGCAGCTCCTCGGGATTGGTGCCCTTCTTGCCCTCGAACCGCGCGGCGAACCCATAGGGATAGGTGGAAAGAGCGCCACTTTCGGTGGAGATCGAGCCCTTGCCATCCTTGAGGCCGCCCGACCAGGCGGCAGAAGCGGTGCGGTTGATCTTCGGCATGGCGATCCTCCTCCGTTGAAGGTCAGGCGTTGCCTGCCAGCGCACGCACGAGATCGGCGAGCGCCAGCGACGCGGTGAGGCCGGGCGATTCGATGCCGAACAGGTTGATCACACCCGGTACGCCGTGGTCGGCCGGTCCCTGCAGGACGAAATCCTGCGCGGGTGCACCGGGCGGCACGATCTTCGGGCGAATGCCGGCATAGCCCGGCTGCAGTGTCCCGTCCCTGAGGCCGGGCCAGTAGCGACGCACGGCGGCATAGAACTTGTCGGCGCGCTGCGGATCGACCGTATAGTCGATACCGTCGATCCATTCGACGTCGGGTCCGAACTTCGCCTGGCCACCGAGATCCACGGTGATGTGCACGCCAAGCCCGCCTGGCACCGGCACCGGATAGATCAGACGCGAGAACGGCGAGCGGCCGGTCAGAGTGAAGTAGTTGCCCTTGGCGTAGTATGGGGTGGGGATGTGCCGCACGGGCATGCCCTCGATCTTGCGCGCGACCGCAGGGGCGTGGAGACCGGCGGAGTTGACCATCAGACGGCAACGAAGCTTCATGGGCTCGGTTCCGCCCACTTCGAGCTCAATGACATCCTCGCAGGCCCGGCCGCGCTCCAGCGGGCTCAGGAAGGCGAACATCGCGCCCTTCTCCTCGGCGTCGCCCTGCAGGGCCAACATGTAGCTGTGGCTGTCGACAATGCCGGTGGCGGGAGAGAGAAGCGCGGCGGTGCAATCCAGGTTCGGCTCGAGCCCGATTGCCTCGGCTGCGTTCAGAGGCCGCATGCCCTCGACTCCGTTGGCCTCCGCGCGCGCCTTGATCTCGACGAGCCTGGCGCTTTCGTCCTCGTTTGTGGCGACGATCAGCTTGCCGCAATTAAGATGCGGCACGCCATGCTCGGCGCAATAAGCGTAAAGTAGACGCCGCCCGGTGACGCAGGTGCGCGCCATCAGGCTTCCCTTCGGATAGTAGATGCCGGCATGAATGACTTCGGAATTGCGTGACGAGGTCTCGGTGCCGATCGACTCGGCGGCGTCGATCACGATGACCTCACGGCCGGCAAGGGCAAGGGCGCGCGCGATCGCGAGCCCCACGACGCCGGCGCCGACCACGACGCAATCGACGCTTTCGAATGGGGACGAACTCATGGAGCGCATGCTAGAGAGGCCGCAGTGAGTAGACCAGTGACCGGAACGAGACGGCCTCCGTCTTTTGTTGGCGCGCGCGGCTGCTGTCGCGCGTTCATCCTTGTCTGTCGATCGAGACGTGCCACTGGAGTGGCGCGCCCGCCGCCATGAAAGGTGCGCTCGTTACAGGTGCGGGCCTCAGGATCGGGCGCGCGCTGGCGCTGGCGCTGGCGCTGGAAGGCTATTTCGTGTTCGTGCACCACAATCGTGCCGTGAAGGCCGCGCGCGGGACGGTGGCGGAAATCATGCGCGCGGGTGGCCGCGCCAAGTCGGTGCGGGCCGACCTTGCCTCGGCGAAGCAGGCCGAGGCGCTGGTGGGCCGCTGCAAGGCGCGCGGTGTGCAACTCGTCTGCCTGATCAACAATGCCTCGCTGTTCCAACTCGATCGTGCGCCGGCCGCCGACGCGACCGGCTTCGATCGTCACATGGCAGTCAACCTGCGGGCGCCGCTGCTTCTGTCGCAGGCGCTGGCGCGCCAGCTTCCCGAGGGTGAGACCGGCGTGATCGTGAATCTGCTCGACCAGAAGCTGTTCAACCTCAATCCCGATTTCCTGACCTACACGCTCTCCAAGATCGGCCTGCAAGGCCTGACGATGCTGCTCGCCCAGGCTTTCGCGCCACGCCTGCGAGTGGCGGGCATCGCACCCGGCTTGACGCTGCGCAGCGGCAACCAGACCGACGCGCGATTCGCCGAGCAACATTCGGCCAATCCGCTGCGCGTCGGTGTCACAACGGACGACCTGGTGCGGGCGCTGCGCTTCATCCTCGCGACACCGAGCTTCACCGGCGATACGCTGATCGTCGACAGCGGCGAGCATCTCACGGGTCGGCCGCGCGACATCGCCTTCGACAAGGGAAGGAAGAAAAGCTGACATGGCCGCCGAGATGGACCGTCGGATCTTCATCCGCGACTTTCGCCTGCAAGTCTTGATCGGCATCCACGACTTCGAGCGGCAGGGGCCGCAGACTGTCGTCGTGAACGTGGACCTCCGCCTGGCGCCAGCGGACAGGGCGCATGGCGATCGCATCGCCAACGTCCTGAACTATGACCTCGTCCATGACGGCATCGTGGCGCTCGCGAAGTCACGCCACTTCAATTTGCAGGAAACCCTGGTCGAAGCAATCCTCGATCTCTGCCTCGGCCAACCCGGCGTGATCGAGGCGCGAGTCTCGACCGAGAAGCCCGACGTCTATCCGGATTGCCGGGTGGGCTACGAGGCGACCCGCCGCGCCGATCGCTGAGCCGATCCGTGCCGGTTCCTTCGGCGAGCGCCTTGCGACGCGCCACCTCGGTGCTCTTGCTGTCGGCGCTGATTTGGGGCGCCATGATCCCGGTCCTGGCTCATCTCGCGCAGCACTATGACAAGTGGCTGCTCGCGTTGCTGCGCTACCTGCTCGGCATGCCGGTCCTATGGTTGGCCATGCTGGGGCCAAAGCGGCCTGCTGCCATGCCGAAGCCGCTGCATCCGGGGCAGCTATTGCAGCTTGGTGCCGCGATGGCGGGCTTCTCGGTGTTCTACACTTTCGGCGTGGCGCATGCCCATCCCGCGACCGCCGCCATCGTGCTGATGTGCGGGCCGATCTGGGCCACGATACTGGCGTGGCTGATGCTGGGCACCGGTACGCCACCGGGCTTCACCCTGACGCTCGTCCTCGTGGTTGCCGGCGGGGTCCTCGTCGTCCTGGGCGCGCCTGGCCGCACCTTCGGGGGCAGCGGCCTGCGGGGCGGCGAGATCCTGCTGGTGATCGCCCAGCTCTGCTGGAGCTGGTACTCGATCCGCGCCCAGCAGTGGCTCGCCGACCGTGGCCAGATCGCGCTCTCGGCGCTCACCTCGACCGTGGCGAGCGTGCTGCTCGGGCTGGTCTGCCTCGCTGTATGGGCCACGATCGGCATCGACTGGCCGACCGAAGTCCCGAGCGCAGTCGATCTCGGCATGATGGCCTGGGTAGGTCTGCTGGGGGTCGCCGTCGCGATCGTTCTTTGGAACGTCGGCGTGTCGATGGTCGGCGTGGCGGTGGCATCGCTCTTCTCCAATTCGGCGCCGGTCTTCGCCATTGGCGTGGCAGCGCTGATGGGGGTCGAGCCGACCTGGCTGCAGCTTGTGGGCGGTGGTGTCGTAATGGCCGGGATCGCGCAGCTTCAGCTTCGCCAGATGCGGCGGGTGAAGCGATGACCGGCGCACCGCGCCGTCACCTGCTGGGTGCCTTTGCCGCCATGCTGTTCGTCGGCGCGAGCTGGGGCGCGAACCTCCCGGTCACCAAGGTGATGCTGGGCCACTACGACCTCGTGCCGATGGCGGCGCTCAGGACCGCCGTGGCGACGCTCTCGCTCGCGCTATTGCTCGCCGCCGTCGAAGGCCGCTATGCGCTGCGGATCGACCTTGGCCTCCGTCGCTTCCTGTCGCTGGGCCTGATGATGGGAAGCTTCTTCGCCTGCTATGCGCTCGGCATTTATTACAGCAATCCCATCACGGCAGCGGCGGTCCAGGTGGCGGGGCCGCTGGTATCGGCGGCGACGGTGCGCGCCGTCACCGGCGCACGCTTCGATCCGGGGTTCGGCATGGCGATGCTGCTCACGGTCCTCGGCGGATTGATCCTGTCGGCGAGCAGTCTGTTCGGCAGCCAGGTCACTTTTGGCGGTGGCGAGATCATCGTGCTCCTGAGCAATGTTCTTTGGACGCTCTACAGCCTCCGTGCGCAGGAATGGTTCGACCGTGCAAGTCAGCTCCATCGCACCTATGTCGCGTCGCTCTCCGCGACGGGCTGGCTGACCTTGGCCGGCGTTGCGCTGGTGATCGCAGGGTGGTCGCGCTCGCCATTCGGTGTCTCGGACGCCTGGGTCTGGACGCAGTTCCTCGTCGTTGCCGTGCTGGCGAGCGGCATGGGCGGCTACTTCTGGAATGTTGGCGCGAGCCGGCTCGGCGTGGCGATCGCGTCGCTCTGGGTCAACCTGGTACCGTTCTTCGCGGTCCTCTGGGCGATCGCCTATGGCTTCATGCCCAACGGCTACCAGATCGTCGGCGGCTTGGTGGCGCTCAGCGGTGTGGTGTACATGCAATGGCGCAAACTGCAAGCTGCGAGTCCCGCCCTTAGATGAGCGAACCCCTGAAGGTACACGGCTGCCGCTGGATCGACGTGCCCGGCGCGTCCGATCCACGCGGAAGCGTCAATTTCCTCGAATTCGGCCAGGCGCTCGACTTCGAGCCCAGGCGCATCTTCTGGCTGCATCACGTGGCGACCGGCCAATGGCGCGGCCGCCACGGCCATCGCCAGTCGCGGCTGGTCTTCGTGGCCCTGAATGGTCACTGCCGGCTGCACCTCGATGACGGTACCGTGAAGGAGACGGTGCGGCTCGATGACCCGGCGCGGGCGCTCTACATGGCGCCATGGGTGTGGCACGAACTGACCGACTTCGCCGCAGACACGGCCGTGATGGTGATCGCATCGTCGCTCTACGAGGAGGCCGAGTACCTGCGCGACTACGATATATTCAGGCGTGAAGTGAAAGGACACACGTGATCCCTTTCCTCGACATGAAGGCGGCCTATGCCGAACTGAAGCCCGAGCTGGACGCCGCCTACAGGCGCGTCATGGAGTCGGGCTGGTTCGTGCTCGGCAAGGAGGTCGAGGCGTTCGAGGCGGAATACGCAGCCTTCTGCGGCACCAGGCACTGCGTTGGCCTCGGCAATGGCCTCGAGGCGCTCGAGCTGGTGCTGCGCGCCTGGGATCTCGGGCCGGGTGACGAGGTGATCGTGCCCTCCAACACCTATATCGCCACGTGGCTCGCGGTGACGGCGGTGGGGGCCGCGGTCATACCGGTGGAGCCGACGCCGGAGGGGCCGAACATCGATCCCGACCGCATTGCCGCGGCCATAACCTCGCGCACGCGCGCGATCATGCCGGTGCATCTCTATGGTGAGCCGGCGGACATGGACGCGATCATGGTGCTCGCCGACAAACATGGCCTCAAGGTCGTCGAGGATGTGGCGCAGGCCCAGGGTGCGAAGGTGCGCAACCGCCGGACCGGGGCGCTCGGGCATGCTGGCGCCCACAGCTTCTTCCCGACCAAGAACATAGGCGCTTATGGCGACGGTGGCGCGGTCACGACCGACGATGCCGCGCTGGCTGACCGGCTGCGCACGCTGCGCAACTACGGCAGCAAGGTGAAGTACGTCAACATCGAGCGCGGCTTCAATTCGCGTCTCGACGAAATGCAGGCGGCCTTCCTGCGCGTAAAGCTCAAGGTCCTCGACGCCTGGAACGAGCGCCGGCGGCGCGTCGCCGCGCGCTACGACGACAGGCTCGCCGGCATTCCAGGCTTTGGACTGCCGCGCGCGCCGCAGTGGGGGGAGTCGGTCTGGCATCTCTATGTCGTCCGCTGTGCGCGCCGAAAGGAACTGATGGCCGCGCTCGACAGGGCGGGCATCGGCTCGCTGATCCATTATCCGATCCCGCCGCATCTGCAGCAGGCCTATGCTGACCTGAGGCAGGGCAGGGGCACCTTTCCCCTGGCCGAGACGCTGGCCGATACTGTGCTCAGCCTGCCGATGAGTCCGCATATGCCTGAAAGCGCTGTGGACGAGGTGGCAGCGGTCGTGCGTCGGACGCTTGTATCCGACTAGCGCACGTGTCATCCCGAGCGTAGCGGGGCATCGTTCGTAGGCGTCGCGAAGAGCCCTCGCCTTCGGCTCGGGATGACGGGGAATGCATGGAGGAAACGCGATGAAGCTCGGGCTTTCGATCGGCTATTCGAAGGCGGAACTCGCTATTCCCGTGAAGCTCGTGCAGCGTGCCGAGGAACTGGGCTACGATTCGGTATGGACGGCGGAAGCCTACGGATCGGATGCTGTGACACCGTTGGCTTACCTCGCGGCAAAGACCAGCCGCATCAAGCTCGGCACGGGTATCATGCAGCTCGCCGCACGCACGCCGGCCAACGCGGCGATGTCGGCCGCGACGGTCGATGCCATGGCTGGCGGCGGCCGCTTCATCGCCGGCATCGGCGTCTCGGGGCCGCAGATCGTGGAAGGCTGGTACGGCCAGCCTTGGGGCAGGCCCTATTACCGCATGCGCGACTACGTGGCGATCATGCGCAAGATCTTCGCGCGCGAGGCACCGGTCACGCACGAGGGCAAGGAGATTTCGCTGCCCTACAAGGGCGAGGGTGCGACGGGGCTCGGCAAGCCGCTGAAATCGATTCTGCACATGAACCCGAACATCCCGATCTATCTCGCCACGGGCAGCGAGACGACGGTGAAACTCACCGCCGAGATCGCCGACGGCTGGCTCCCCATGGGCTTCGTACCGGGCGCCATGACCGAGTATCGCCCATGGCTGGAGGAGGGTTTCAGGCGGGCCGGCGGCGGCAAGGGCTTCAAGGATTTCCACATCCAGGCGTCGGTCCATGTCGAGGTCGACGACGACGTCCGCGCGGCCCTGCAGCGGCTGAAGCCCGAGGTCGCGCTCTACGTGGGCGGCATGGGGCACAAGACCAAGAACTTCCACAACGACGTCATGGTGCGCCGCGGTTTTGGCGACGCCGCCAGACGCATCCAGGAACTGTATCTCGCCCATCGCAAGGAGGAGGCGATCGCCGCGGTGCCTGACGAATGGGTCGACCTGAAGTCGCTGGTCGGTCCGCCGGCGCGCATCATCACGCGATACCGCGCCTGGGAGGACTCAGGAGCCGACTCCCTCAGTGTTCGCTCGCGTCAGCCCGAGGCGATCGAGGTCATGGCGCGGGCGGCGCGTCTCAACTAGCCGCTAGGGATAACGCTCCGGTCCCGGCGAGATGCCGTTGTAGTGGCGATAGTAATCCCACTTCGAACTGTAGGAGTGGCCGGACGGATACGAGGAATAGGCGTACCGCGACGGGGTATAGGTGTACCCGGGCGCATAGGCGTAATTGGGACCGTAGCCGTCGCGATAGTAATAGGGCTGGGCGCAGCCGGCGACGGTTCCGGCCAGCACCGCGGCGATCACATGGGCGGCGTATCTCATAGCGATCTCCTTCGCTGTCGCCCTGAGTCAACCCAGTTCGCGCGGGACAGGTTGCCGATTGCGTGGCGCGGCGTGGAGGATGCCATTTGAGGTCGCGTTCGCGTATGGCCATCGAGGCCTTGGCGGGACCTGATCGGGGCTTTTGTGTCATGCTTGCGGCGGGTGTTCACCGCATCCTGGGAGACACATGAGCAGGTCCGCGTCAGGCTGCCTACTTGGAACCGGCAAGGAAGCCGAAGTCTTCGAGTACGGGAGATGGATGAAAAGCCATCTTCCCGGGCTGGCCAAGCGCCCGGCTTTTCGCCAGGCCGCCATCCTCGCCATAGTTGAATCCTTCGCACGGCCGGTACCCCGCGTGGCGAAAGTTCGTCAAATTGGCGGCCGATGGAGCTGGTAGCGACCCGCATGCGCTGATGGAAATGGCCGAAGGAATATTGGGAGACTAGACGATGAAAATTGGGGCGGTGATGTTCTTCACGGCCGACTCGATGCATCCAGTGGCGCTCGGCCGGGCGCTGGAGGAACGGGACTTCGAGTCGCTCTGGGTACCCGAGCACACCCACATTCCGTCCTCGCGCAAGTCGCCCTATCCGGCGGGCGGTGGACTGATCCGGCCCTACTACGAGATCATGGACCCGTTCCTCGCCTTGAACACCGCCGCGACCGCGACTACCAAGCTGAACGTCGGCACCGGCATTTGCCTCGTGATCCAGCGCGACCCGATCGTGCTTGCCAAGATGGTATCGACCATCGACCAGCTTTCGAGCGGTCGCTTCCTGTTCGGGGTCGGCAACGGATGGAACCAGGACGAGATCGAAAACCACGGCACGGTTTTCAAGACCCGCCACAAGCTCGCGCGCGAGCGGATCGAGGCGATGAAGACCATCTGGGCCGAGGAGGAGCCGCAGTATCACGGCGAGTTCGTAAGCTTCGACACGATGAAGCAATGGCCGAAGCCCAAACAGAAGCCCCATCCGCCGATCATCGTCGGCGGCGGCTTCCCCCATGCCGCGCGGCGCGCGGTGCGCTATGGCGACGGCTGGATTCCGCGTGACGACTGGTTGGAGCGTGACGGCATCGGCGTCATCGGCCAGTTCCGCGACATGGCGAGGGAGGCGGGGCGTGACCCTGCCAGCCTGCCGATCAGCCTTTTCCGTGTGCCCGACAGGATTGAGCGCCTGCGCCAGTACGAGGAGCTCGGCGTCGATCGTGTGGTCTTCTCCCTCCCTGCCGAGAAGGAGGACAAGATCCTGCCCATCCTCGACCGCTGGGTCGAGCTGAAACGACAGCTCGGCGTATGAGCTACTTCTGCCGGAATGCCTTGTTGAAGGACATGGTGAGGGGCCCGACGACGTAGTCGAAGGCGGTGCGGCTTTCGGTCGGGATCGTCACCGTTGCCGGCATGCCGGGATAGAGACGGATTCCCGGCAGCTTTCCAAGCTCGCCCATATCCGGACGG
>NZ_DATBFE010000136.1:0-11976 GCF_036558665.1 Reyranella sp.
ATATCGAAGGTGGAGAGGACCTGATCGCGGGCATCGACAAGGACACGTCCTGCGTCGTGGTGCAGAACCCGAGCTTCTTCGGGCATGTGCGCGAATTCACCAAGCTGGCGGAAGCGTGCCACGCGGCGGGAGCGCTCCTGATCGTGGTCGTCACCGAGGTGGTGTCGCTGGGACTGATCAAGCCGCCGGGCGAGATGGGCGCCGATATCGTGGTCTGCGAGGGCCAGTCGATCGGCACTGGCCTGGGCTTCGGCGGTCCCTATGTCGGCCTGTTCGCGACCCGCGACAAGTACGTGCGCCAGATGCCGGGCCGCCTCGCCGGCGAGACCGTCGATGCCGACGGCAAGCGCGGCTTCGTCCTGACCTTGTCGACGCGCGAGCAGCATATCCGCCGCGAGAAGGCGACCTCCAACATCTGCACCAACGCGGGCCTCTGCGCGCTCGCCTTTACGGTGCACATGACCTTGCTGGGCGAGACGGGCTTCCGCCGCCTGGCCGAGCTCAACCACGCCAAGGCGAGCGAGCTTGCCGATCGCGTGGCTGCTGTTCCTGGCGTGAAATTGCTGAACGACAGCTTCTTCAACGAATTCACCGTGCGCCTGCCCAAGCCGGCCGCGCCGGTCGTCGAGGCGCTGGCAACCAGACGAATGCTCGCCGGCGTGCCGGTATCGCGGCTGATCCCTGACGATCCTTCCGTCGCGAACCTCCTGCTGCTGGCTGCGACCGAGACGGCGACCGAGGCGGGCATGGCCCCGCTGATCGCCGGCCTGAAGGAGGTGCTGTGATGGTCCAGTCGCTCGACCGCTCTCAGGGCAGATCTGGTGGCATCGCCGCCGGCGCGTCCGCCAGTCCCACCTTCACCGGCAATCGCGCGCTGCAGATCGAGGAGCCGCTGATCTTCGAGATGGGCCAGCCCGGCCGTTGCGGGGTCGACCTGCCGGAACCGCCCAAGGTAAAGGACCGGCTCAACGGCCTGCGCCGGAATGGCGAGATCGGCCTGCCGGGCTTGAGCGAACCGCAAGTTGTTCAGCACTACACGCGGCTCAGCCAGAAGAACTATGCCATCGACATGGGCGTCTATCCGCTGGGCTCGTGCACCATGAAGCACAATCCCCGCATCAACGAGAAGGTGGCGCGGCTGGCTGGCATCGGCGACCTCCATCCGCTGCAACCGGTCTCCACGGTGCAGGGAGCGTTCGAGCTGATCGACAGCCTGGCGCACTGGCTGAAGACGCTCACCGGCATGCCGGCCGTGGCGATGTCGCCCGCCGCCGGGGCGCACGGCGAGATGTGCGGCATGATGGCGATCGCGGCCGCGCTCGAGGCCAAGGGCGAACGGACGAAGCGTCGGATTGTGCTGGCACCCGAATCGGCGCACGGCACCAATCCCGCGACGGCGGCGGCGCTCGGCTTCACCGTGAAGCCGATCCCGGCCAACGCGAAAGGCCGCGTCGACCTCGCCGCGCTCAAATCAGCACTGGGCCCCGAAGTGGCGGCGATCATGCTGACCAATCCCAATACTTGCGGCCTGTTCGAGAACGAGATCGTCGAGATCTCCAAGGCCGTGCACGACGCGGGCGCCTACTTCTACTGCGACGGTGCCAACTTCAACGCCATCGTCGGCCGTGTCCGGCCGGGCGACCTCGGCGTCGATTGCATGCACATCAACCTGCACAAGACCTTCTCGACGCCGCACGGCGGCGGCGGGCCGGGTGCCGGGCCGGTGGTGCTGTCGGCGGCGCTCGCGCCCTATGCTCCCTATCCCTGGATCGTACGGCAGGGCGATATCTGGACCGTGGCCGAAGACGGCGCCAAGGTCGACGGCGCGCCGCTCGGACGGCTAAAGGCCTTCCATGGCCAGATGGGCATGTTCACCCGCGCGCTCGCCTACATCATGAGTCATGGCGCCGACGGCTTGAAGCAGGCGGCCGAAGACGCGGTGCTGTCCGCCAACTATGTCATGGCCTCGCTCCAGGACGTCATGACACCCGCGTTCGAGGGGCCGTGCATGCACGAGGCGCTGTTCGACGACGGCTTCCTCAAGGATACCGGCGTCAGCACTCTCGATTTCGCCAAGGCGATGATCGACGAGGGCTACCATCCGATGACCATGTACTTCCCGCTGGTGGTACATGGCGCGATGCTGGTCGAGCCGACCGAGAGTCAGGCCAAGGAAGATCTCGATCTCTTCATCGCCGCGATGCGTTCGCTGGCCGAGCGCGCGAAGAGTGGAACGGCTGCCGAGGCCTTCAAGGCCGCGCCGCGTTTCTCCCCGCGGCGACGCCTCGACGAGACACTGGCCGCCCGCAAGCCGATCCTGCGCTGGCGCCCCGGCAACAACCCGCCGGAAGGCGATCCGATGCGGCAAGCAGCCGAATAACGCTCTAATCTCTCCTCCCGAGAGCAAGAGGAGAGCGAGGCATGCGCGTTTTCACCACGCTGCCGCAGCAAGACCTGCACAAGGTTGGTCCGGCGGCCCAGGCGATAGAAGGTGCGGGCTATACCGGCGTCAGCACGCAGGAGAACAAGCACGATCCGTTCCTGGCTTTGGCTGTGGCCGGCGCCGCGACTTGCCGGATCGAGTTGCATACTGGCGTCGCCATTGCCTTCGCGCGTTCGCCAATGGTGTGCGCCAACATCGGCTGGGACCTTGCTTCGGGTACCGACGGACGCTTCACGCTGGGTCTGGGCTCGCAGATCCGCGCCCACAACGAAAAGCGCTTCTCCGTGCCGTGGTCGGCGCCGGCGCCGCGCATGCGCGAATATGTGCAGGCGGTGCGGGCGATCTGGTCCGCCTGGAAGGGCGACGGCAAGCTCGCCTACGAGGGCAGGCATTACCGCTTCACGCTCATGACGCCAAACTTCGTACCCGAGGCGTATGACGGTCCGCTGCCACGCATCGGCATCGCCGCCGTGGGGCCGGCGATGATGAAGGTCGCGGCCGAGGAATGCGACGGCGTGAAGCTCCATGTCTTTTGCACCCGCAAGTACCTGGAGCGGAAGATACAACCGATCCTCGCCGAGGGGCTGGCGAAGGCCGGCCGTGCCCGCGAGACATTCGATATTTCCGGCGGTGGCTTCGTCGTCACCGGCAAGGACGACGAGGCGGTCGCGAAGCTGTTCGACTGGGTGCGCTATCGCGTGGCCTTCTACGGTTCGACGCCGGCCTACTGGCCGGTGTTCGAGGAGCATGGCCTCGGCGATCTCGGCCGCAAGCTGAACACCATGACCAAGGCGGGCCAGTGGAACGAGATCGCCGCGCAGGTGCCGGACGACGTGGTGCATCTCTTCGCCGCCGTCGGCCGGCACGACCAGATCGCCAAGGCGATCGAGGCGCGCTTCGGCGGGCTGGTCGATTCGGTGAGCGCCAGCGCCAGCTCGGCCAGGCCAGCCGATCTCCCGCCGGAGCTGATTCAGGACATCTCGAGGATTCCGACGCAGTATCGACCGGCTTAGTCTTTGGACTGCGCGCATCCTGCGCGCCCGGATTCAAGAGCACGCAGGAACCATCGTCCGGGAGAGCATGAGGCGTCGGCAAGAAAAGGCCCCCGTCTTGCGACGGGGGCACCAGGTAGCCCGCGATTGTTCTGTGCAGGCGATGCGAATGTCTGAAGGTCAGTGCAAACGGCGCGGCAATTCGGCGATCGCGTCGTTCACCAGGGCCTCGGCCTTGCCGGCGCCGACCTGCTCGCGCAGCAGCGCCCGCGTGGCGGCGAGCGCGAGATCGATGGTCATGTCGCGCACCTGCTTGGCCGCAGCCGCTTCGGACTGCGCGATGCGGTCGAGGGCCTGTTGCTCGCGCAGTGCAATCGCCGTCTCGAGATGCTGCGTCGCACGATGTTGCATGCGCTGAACCTCTTCGCGTGCCTGCGCCACGATCGCTTCGGCCTCTGCAGCGGCCTCATCGAGCGTGCGTCTGGCGTCATCCTTCGCCCGCAGAGCGTCGATGCGCAGCCGTTCGGCGTCGCCCAGGGCCCGGGCGATGTCCGCCGAGCGCTTGTCGAGCAGGGCCGCAATCCGCGTCCACAGGAGCTTGCCCAGGAGTGCGACGAACAGCAGGAAGCCGACGGCAACCCAGGTTTCCGGATTGGCGAAGAAGCCGGTGTGCTCGGCGACGCCTTCGGAGCCGGCCGCCCATGCGCTACCCATCAGCGACCTCCTTTGGCGAGCGCGATCTTCTTCCCGAGCGCGGCCTTGTCCGCCGGCTGGCCGGACAGCTTGCCATAGACTTCGGCAGCGATGTCGTGCGCCATGTCCTCGATGCCTTCCAGCACCGTTGTCCGCTGGCCGGCGATGCGCTTCTCGGCCTCGTCGATCTTGGCGCCCAGTCGCTGGCCGAGTTCCGCGAGCCTGGCTGTCGCGGCCGCGTTGTCGGCTTCCGTCCTCTCCCGCTGCAGGCGACGCGCCTCTTCGCGGGCGTCGTTCAGGCGCTTCTCGTAAGCGGCGACCAGCGCGCGGGTCTCCTCGCTCGCCTTCTCGGCCGCGTCCAGGTCGCCCTGGATCTTGGCCTGGCGCTTGTCGAGCGTGCCGGAGATCGCGGGAATCGCGGCCTTGGACATCACCAGGTAAAGCACCACGAAAGCGATCACCAGCCAGACGATCTGGGGCGGGAAATCGTGGAAGTTGAGCTGCGGCATGCCGCCCTCGGCGGCCTGCGCTGCTCCGCTTGCGCTCAGGACGGCCAAGGCCGCCAGCGTGCCATACACCGGTGTCCGCATGATCTTCGGCCTGGAGCTCCCTAGAACACGAACAGGATCATGAAGGCGATGACCAGCGCGTACAGCGCAACCGCTTCCGTAAGCGCGAAGCCCAGCAGCACGTTGCCGAAGACGCGCGGCGCGGCCTCTGGGTTGCGCAGGGCACCCTGCACGAAGCTGCCGAAAATCTGGCCGATGCCCACGCCGACGCCGGCGAGCGCGATGGTGGCGAGGCCGGCACCGATGAGCTTGGCTGCAGAAGCGTCCATTGAACTGTCCTTTCGAAAGTCGAGTCGTGTTGCGGTTGGGAAGGCGACGCCGTCAGTGACTCGGGTGGAGGGCGTCGTTAAGGTAGAGGCAGGTCAGGATCGTGAAGACGTAGGCCTGCAGAAAAGCGATGATCAGCTCGAGACCGGTGAGCGCGAAGATGAGCACGATCGGCGCCCAGCCCGCGAGGATTCCGAGCATCACAGCGAAGCCGCCGAACACCTTCAGCATCGTATGGCCGGCCAGCATGTTGGCGAACAGTCGAATCGAGAGGCTGAACGGCCGGACAAAGTAGGAAAAGACTTCGAGCGGCGCCACGAAGACGAGGAAGTAGACCGGCACGCCTTTCGGCGCGAAGAGCTGTAAAAAGTGAAGGCCGTTTTTCGCGAAGCCGATGATCGTCACTCCCACAAACACCACGAGCGCCATCGCAAAGGTCACGATGATGTGGCTGGTCGGAGTGAAGGAATAGGGCACGAGGCCGAGCGTGTTGCAGAAGAGGATGAAGACGAAGAGCGTGAGGATGAACGGAAAGTAGGCTTTGCCCTGGCTGCCGACATTGTCACGCACCATGCCTGCGACGAACTCGTAGCCGAGCTCGGCCACCGCCTGCAGGCGGCCCGGTATCAGCGCCCGCTGGCGCATGCCGAAGACAAAGAGCAGGGTGGCGAGGATGACGGCGATCGTCATCCAGAGGGCGGAATTGGTATAGGAGGCGTCGAGAGAACCGATCCGTAGGTCGAGCAGCCGCTTGATCTCGAACTGCTCCATCGGGCTATGCATGTCGTCCCCACTCCATCCAACGCCTGCGCGTCCGCTTTCGGACCGTCGTCACGGCAGGCTATTGCCGTTCCCCTTGGCCACCTCCTCCGAGTAGGCCCGGATGGCGCGCCAGGCATTGTTGACGCCGGCTGCGAAGCCCAGAAGGAGGCCTCCCACCAACGCATACGGCGCCCAACCCATCCAGCGGTCGAGCCAGTAGCCGAAGAACCCCCCGACCAAAAGGCCCGCGATCATATCGACCATCACTCGATAGGCAACGGCCGTCTGACGCTGCGACACCCGCAAGTCCAGCTTCGGTTCGTCTTTCGCTGGACCACGCGCCTTCCTCAGGCGCTCCTCCAACTCATCGATCCGCCGCCGATCGCCTTCCGGATCGCGATCAGGCTCGCGACCTCGGCCGGCATTGCTCGATGGGGTCTCCATTTGCCTATGCTCCCGAACGTCGCAGCGATGAAGCCCGCCGCCCGATTGCGGGCGGATGTCTAGGGGGTCAAGGATACCCTGTCAAGGAACGGATTCCCTTTACCTCTCAAGTAGTTAAACCCCAGCTTGGGGCTTCATGACGGCGAACCTGGCGTCGCCATCGCGCATCACTTGGGGCACGAGATCGACCTCCCAGTCGAGATACTGGCGCATTGCCGCCTCGACATCCTCCTCGAAGTCGTAGGGGCGATACCAGACGTCCGTCGGCGGATCGGCCATCCGCGTGTGGCCGGTGTCGAGCGCCAGGCCCGCATCACGCCAGCTTTTCATGCCACCCACGAGGATTGCCACCGGCAGACCATCCGCAGCCACCTGTGCCTCTGGCGCAGCGAGAGCCGCGATCTCGCCGTCGGGCGACACAAGCACGATCCGCGCGACCTTCGCTTGCTTCGCAAGCATCTCCGGAATCGACGTGGCGAGACCCGCACGAACGGCGAACCATGCGCCCGGCACGTGGCCGTCGCGATATTTCAGGCTGGTGTCGAGGTCGATCACGAGAGTGGTGGCGAGCGATGCGTCGAGCTCGGCCGGGGTGACCGTGGCGGGCGTCGGCAGTGCGAAGCCATGGGGGAAGCGTGGCTCGGGTTCGGTCGTGAGCTCGCCGGCTGTCGGCCGGTGATCGAGCACACAGGTCTCGGACCAACCCATTTGCAAAAGCCAATGCGCCGTCATGGTGGCACGCACGCCGTCATTGTCGTGCAGCACGATGGCGGCGTTGCGCGCGCCGACATATTGATCGGTGGCCTGCACGAGCTGCCCGCCGGCGGCATGGCGAAAGCCTTTGAGATGGCCTTTCGCGTACTCGGAAGGATCGCGCACATCGAGCCGGTAGAGCGGACCGGCTTTGGCCTCGAGCTGCCTGAGTCCGGCCATGCCGATCTTCCGGATCTGCAGGCGCGCGGCGATCTTCGCCGCGGCTGCTTGCGCGAACTGCGCCGCACTGGGACTCTGCGGTCCGAAGCTTCTCGTTTCGCCGCGGGCTACTTTCAATCCCGCAAGGTGCCAGCCCATGGTGCCGTTCTTCAAAGCCATCACCCTGTTGGGCAAGCCGGCATTGATCAGCGACTGCGCGCCGATGATCGAGCGCGTACGGCCGGCACAATTGACTACGACCAGCGTCTTCGGATCGGGCGCGAAGTCCTTCACGCGATAGACGAGCTCGGCGCCCGGGCAGTCGACGCCGCCGGGGATCGACATGTTCGTGAACTCCGGCATCGGCCGGGAATCGAGGATCACGAGATCTGTCCTGGCGTCGATCAGCTTCTGCAGGTCCGAGGCGTCGATGCGCGGCGTGTCGTTGCCATGCTCGACCACCTCGCCGAAGGCCTTGCTGGGTACATTGACCCCGGTGAAGACCTCGTAGCCCGCCTCGCGCCAGGCTTGCAGGCCGCCTTTCATGACGGCGAGATCGGTGTAGCCCAGCCTGGAAAGCCGGGCGGCGGCGCGGTTGGCGCGACCACCCCATTGTGGGTCGTGAGTCTCCTCGCCGCCGTCCATCAGCACGATGCGCGTGTGCGGATCAGGCAGGAGCGCGAAGGCGCGCGGCTCGAGCCGCGAGAGCGGCAGGGGTGTTGCGAACAGGGGATGGCCTTGCGTCGAGAACTCCCCTTCCTCACGCACGTCGAAAAAGGCGAAAACCTCGCCCGATTTCAGCATCGCCTTGACTTGCTGCACCGACAGAAGGGGTGTGAGGATCTTGGCCCTGGCCATGAAGCGCCTTGCGGCGCCGCTGGCGAGGTCGACGCTGACGCGATCCGGCAGGTGCTCGAGGCTGAGGCCATAGAAGTGAAGATGCAAGGCATCGCCCGCGCCCGCCGGCGTCTCGATGTGATGGAAGTCCTCCGGCAGATAGCAGATGAAATCGCCGCGCCGCAGGGTCTTCTCCTTGGCCGGCGCTTCCCGGAGCTGGATCACTTCGGCGTGGGCGCCGTCGTCCAGGCGATCGTAGACGACGTTGCGTTCGGCCCCGTGCACGCCGGCGATGACCGCCCAGGTCGTGTGGTTGTGTGGCGGCACCTTCTTGCCGGCGCCGCCGGCCGAGGCATACAGAGCGAAGCGATGGTCGGCATCCTCGCTCAGGCGGTAGATGCCGCCGTCGGGCCCGAGCGGGAATTCGTCCTGTGGGAAAAGCTCGGCACGCCGCGCCAGCGACGAAACGAGAGCGCCGATCCGGTCGAGCGTCGCGTGAGTGACGCCGTCTTTCTCGATCTCGCGGGCCTGGCCGACAAGCTGCCGCACGGCGGCGGCGCGTTCCTGATGCACGCTCATGATTTCCTCCGGTTTGCGTCGGCATAGCGACGTGGCGCTTGTCGCCCTATGGCAGTCAAATTACCCTGCGAGCATGAAATACGTCTATTCCGTCGCCGTTGTGGCGGCGGTAACCGGTCTTGCGGCCTCGACCCTGGCCCAGACGGCGACCACGCCGCCGCACCGTCCACCTGCGGCCAAATCCACCAAGGTCGCCGCTCGAGCGCCGGCGACCCATCACGCATCCCAGCATGCGGTTCACGTCAAGCCACGCCCGGCGGTTCGCCATCCGGTGTTCGTGCCCCCGCCGCCCGTCATCGAACTCGACGAGACGGCGGTCAATCCCGATCTGCCGACCGTTCTCGATAGCCAGACCCGGGACCGCTACCGTCGCATCTTCCAGGCCCAGGCTGCCAATCGATGGGGCGAGGCCGACGCCGAGATCGGCCGGCTCACAGACAAGACCTTGATGGGCTATGTCGGGGCGCAGCGCTTGCTGTCGCCGCACTACCCCACCCGCTACGAGCAGCTTGCCGCCTGGCTGCAGGACTATAACGACCATCCCGATGCGCCGGCGATCTATCGACTGGCGCTTGCCAAGCGGCCGCACGGTGCGGCGGGCGGCGACCTGACCCCTTCGACATTCGTCAACCAGGCGCAACCGTCGCCCGCCTTCGCCGCCGCCCGCACCGTGACGGGAGCCGACGCTGCAGAGGCAGCGACGCTGCGCGCGCGCCTGCAGCAGATGATCGACGATGGCGGCTTCAATGCCGCCTTCGCCTTGCTGGACCGCAAGTCGAGCGTCGATCTCTTGGGCCCGCAGGAAGTCGAGCTGTGGCGCGGGCGGGTCCGCACCCACGCGCTCGAGGCCGACTCCCAACGCGGCGTGCAGGTGCCGGTCGAGATCAGCCTGCCGCCCGACGCCAACTGGAACGCCGGGCTCGCCGCCTTCACCGGCGGCGACATGCCTGAAGCGGCACGCCGTTTCGAAATGGTGGCCGATGCGCCGCCCGATCAGGCTTCGTCGTGGACACTGTCGGCGGGCGCCTTTTGGGCTGCCCGGGCCAATCTGCTGGCGGGCAATCCGCAAAAGTTCGCGCCTTATCTCAAACGGGCCGCACTGCATGGTCGCACCTTCTACGGGCTCATCGCCCAAAAGGCGCTGGGCATGAAGATCGTGGCCGACTGGAACCTGCCGCCGGTCGATCGCAAGCAAGCCGATCTTCTGCGCAACGATCGCGCCGGCCATCGTGCGCTGGCGCTGCTGCAGCTCGGCGCATCCACGGCCGCCAGCCGCGAGCTGTTTGCGGCTTCGCTCGACGCCGATCCGGGCTATATCACCGCCATCGTGTCGCTCGCCAACAAGGCGGTGCTGCCTGACCTGTCGGTGCGGGTCGCAAATGCCGCCTGGGATGTCCGCCACAAGATCCAGGGCTATGACGGTGCGGCCTATCCGGTGCCGCCGTGGCAGCCGGCCGGCGGCTTCAGCCTCGACCGAGCTCTGCTCTGGGGCTTCATGCGGCAGGAATCGGCGTTCAACCCCAAGGCCCGGTCCTACGTCGGCGCGATGGGCCTGCTGCAAGTGATGCCGCACACCGCGCAGATCGTCAGCACCAAATACGCGCCGGAGGCGGCCGGCGGCAATCCGTTCGATCCGTCGATCAACCTGTCGCTCGGCCAAGCCTACATCGTCTCGCTGATGGCGGGCGTCGATGACAATCTCGTGCGCACGGCGGCCGCCTACAATGGCGGTCCGGGCAATGTCAGCCGCTGGGACAATTCCTTGAATGCCTCGGCCGATCCGCTGCTCTACGTCGCCTCGATCCCGCTCAACGAGACACGCGACTTCGTGCAGCGCGTGCTGGCGAACTACTGGATGTATCAGATTCGGCTCGGCCAGCCGACGCCGTCGCTCGACCAGATCGCAGCCCATGAATGGCCGCGCTACACGCCGCAGGACTCGGCGCGTTGAAGCGGCGCGACTAAACCACGGGCGAGCCCGTCGCCGTCACGCGGCGCTGAGGGAAAGGTCCCCGCGATGAACACTGCCCGCCTGCGCCGCTTCATCGGAGACATGACCTCCCTCGTCGGCGGTGCCTGGCAGGACAGGGACGAGGCGGCGGTCGTCGAGGTCGGGCGGAAGCTCCTGGGCGAACTGATAAGCCACGACGACTGGCTTCCCGAGAGCATGGCCGAATGCCCGCCGCACGGCTATGCGCAAAACCTCCTGTGGTGCGATCCGTTCGAGCGCTTCTCGATCGTGAGCTTCGTGTGGGCGCCCAGTGCCGGCACGCCGGTACATGATCACCGGATGTGGGGTCTGGTCGGTATGCTGCGCGGGTCGGAAACATCACAGGCCTTCACGCGGGATGCGGCGACCGGCCTGCTCGCGGCAGGCAAGGCGACGACGCTTGGGCCGGGCGATGTCGAGCTCCTGCTGCCGGCCCTGGGCGACATCCATCGCGTCACCAACGCGCTCGCCGACTGCGGCTCGATCAGCATCCATGTCTATGGCGGCAATATCGGCGGGGTTCTGCGCCACACGTTCGATTCTCAGACGGGCACGCCGAGCCCGTTCGTCTCGGGCTATACGAATCGGGCGATGCCAAATCTGTGGGATCGCTCGGCAGAGGTGAGGGCGCAGCCTTAAGCTCTGCCTCTAGTGTCGTTACTGCTTGTGGGGATGCGGGTGGGTCGGATCGACCCAATAGACTTCTTCCGGCTTCTCGACCGGCGTGATGTCGATGTTGATCGCCACCGCCTCGTTGTCGGACCGGACCAGCACGCATTCCAGCGGCTCGGTATCGGAGGCGTTGATCTCCTGGTGCGGCACATAGGGCGGCACATAGATGAAGTCGCCGGGGCCGGCCTCGGCGATGAATTCGAGCTTTTCGCCCCAGCGCATGCGCGCCTTGCCTTTCACGACGTAGATCACGCTTTCGAGGTGGCCGTGATGGTGCGCGCCGGTCTTGGCATGGGCGTGGATCGTGACGGTGCCGGCCCACAGCTTCTGCGCGCCCACCCGGGCAAAGTTGATGGCGGCAGCGCGGTTCATGCCCGGCGTCTGGGCGGTATTCGTGTCGAGCGAGCCCGCGGGAATGACCCGCACGCCGTCATGTTTCCAGTCGGTCATGGCCTTCATCTAGGCGCCGCTGCTCGCGTCGGCAAGCGCCGGACGCTAGGATGATCGCATGAACAAAATTGATGAAACCAGGGCCTTCAAGCCGGTCAACATCGCCGTGCTCACGGTTTCCGACACGAGAACGCTCGAAACGGACAAGTCGGGCGACGCGCTGGTGGAACGCATCACGCGCGACGGCCATGTGCTGGCGGATCGCGCCATCGTCACTGACGACGTCGCCCTCATCCGCGCCCAGGTACAGAAATGGATCGACGCTCCCAAGGTCGAGGTGGTGATCACCACCGGCGGCACCGGCGTCACCGGCCGGGATGTCACGCCCGAGGCCCTCGAAGGGCTGTTCGAGAAGAAGATCGAGGG
>NZ_DATBFE010000137.1:0-48367 GCF_036558665.1 Reyranella sp.
ACGGAAATGGCAGAGATCGTCTTTGCGGCCGGCGCGCCGCATGCGCCTGGCCTGATCGGTTTGCTCGAAGCCGCGCCCGCCGACGTCAAGGACATCGTCACGGTCACCTATCGCAATCTCGCCGACGCGATCGGCTCGGCCCGGGCGGATGTCCTGATCGTGTTCGCCAACGATCATATCGCCAACAGCCGCATCCGTGCCTATCCGGACTTCCTGATCGGCATGGCCGCCGAGCATCACGGTCCATTCGAGTGGTTCAAGCCGTGGATCGGCTGCGAGGACTATACGGTGAAGGGCTCGCCCGAGATTGCCGCGGCGCTGTTCAGCGGCATGACCCGGCGCGGCATCCGGATGTTCGCACAGAACGAGAACCTCAAGTTCGACGACAACATCTCGGTGCCGGTGCTGCTCACCAATCTTGCCGGAATGGGAATTCCGATGGTGCCGGTCTTGCAGAACTGCACCGTCCCGCCGATCCCCGACCAGCATCGCTGCTACGCCGTCGGCGAGGCGCTCGGCGACTTCATCCGCAACGACCTGCCTTCCGATATGCGCGTGGCACTGCTCGGCTCCGGCGGCCTCAGCCACGAGCCCGGGGGCGCGCGCTACTACTTTATCGACGAGGCGTTCGACCGCTGGTTTCTCGATCTCGCCGCTTCCGGCGACCATCAGAAGCTGTTGAAGGAGCTGACACTGGAAAGGATGGAGGCCGCAGGCTCCGGCGGCACCTCGGAATTGCTGTCGTGGGTGGTCGTGCTCGGCGCGATCGGCTCGAGGCCCGGCAAGAATTTCGGCTACACCGTCCACCGCGACTTCAAGTGCGGCGTCGGCGCCGTGCTGTGGGACATGAAGGCCAACCTGCCGAAGCGCCGCGCGGCATAGGGAGAGCCCCTTGGGACTGGAGAAATTTGACCCGGCACTTGCCGTTCACGACCTGATCCAGGACCTGAAATGGTCGGTCGAGTTGCGCGCGAAATTCGCCGCCAACGAAGCTGCCGTGCTCGATCGATATCCGCTGCGCGAGGACGAACGGCGTGCGATCGAGACAAGGAATTTCCTGGCGCTCTACGACATGGGCCTTCACCCCTACCTCGGCGGCCAGCTTGCCCGCCTGATCTTCGGAAACGAAGCCGGCAAAGGCGCGACAGTTGCCGTGAACAAGCTCGTCGAGTCGCTGCAAGGCAAAGGATCAGTGGCGTAAGCAACGCCGCTCTTTCATTGCGGGCAGCCCCGGAGCAATGGCGTTCTCAGAGCTGGCGGACGATGCCTGGCCAGGCATATCGAGGTCGCGCTGTCATCGCGGGAAGTCTGATAGTATTTTTCTCGCTGGCCTTAAGCTCCACTCGAAACCGGATTTGAAGTCATGCGGCGACGAGATCTCGTTTGCCTTTTCGGAGGGGCAACAACGCTGCGACCGTTGACCTCGTATGCTCAGCCTCGCAATCGGCTGATCCGCCTCGGCTACCTGACCGGCGGCGGCTTCAATGACGTTCAGCTCGGCTTCTTCCGTCAGGGTCTCGCGCACATTGGCTGGACAGAAGGTCGCGACTTCACACTCAGCGTACGGTACGCGAATTTCGACTACGAGCGTTTGCCTGCGCTGACTGACGAGCTCCTGGGAGAGGGTATCGATCTACTGATCGCCGTCGGACCTGCGACACGCATGATCCAGATCACGCAACGGATCGTGCCGATCGTTTTTGCCTTCAGTGGCGACCCGGTCGCCGCGGGATTCGTTGGTGGTTTTGCGAGACCCGGAGGCAATGCGACCGGCATGTCGTTTCTTGCGCTTGAACTGGCAGGCAAACGCCTCGACATTCTGCGCGAAATCCAGCCAACGGCACGGCGGGTCGCCGTTCTTGTCAATCCCCTCCACCCGGGAGAACAGGACGAGCGCCGTGTCACGAACGAGTCGGCCACGCGGTTGGGCTTGCAAACCGTCTTCTTTGAAATGCGCAACGACCGTGAGCTCGTGACGGCTCTCGGGGGAATCGCAGCTGCGGGGTGCGATTCGTTCACTTGCTTTCCCGACCAGGTCACTCTCGCCAACAGCAGGCCGATTGCTGATCATGTACGGCGCGATCGGTTGCCGAGCGTATTCGGATGGCGCAACTATTGCGATGCGGGTGGTCTGGTGAGCTATGGTCCCAGTATGAAGGATGGGTTTGCACGGCTTGCCTACTTCGTTGAACGGATCGCAGGCGGAGCGAACGCGGCCGACATTCCGGTCGAGTTGCCTACGGTGGTTGAGACTGTCGTCAACATGAGGACCGCGAAGGCACTCGGCCTTACCATCCCGGCATCGATCCTCGTCCGCGCCGACGAGGTGATCGAATGAGGCGGCGCTGCCTGATCGTCGGCCTCGGAAGCGGCGCCGCAACGTGGCCGGTCGTCGGACGTGCACAGCAATCCTTGCCCAAGGTTGCCGTGATCATGGCGACGGCTGAGTCGGAGCGTTTGGGCCAGGATCGTCTCAAATCATTTCTGCGCGAGTTCCAGCGGCTTGGCTGGGTGAACGGGAGCAACGTTCGGCTTGATGTTCGATGGGCCGGCGGCAGCGACAATCGGATGCGCGAGATCGTGGACGAAGTCGTGGCGATCAAGCCGGCCGTCGTGCTCGCAAATGGTACGCCGACAGTGGCCGCCCTGAAGCGCGCGACGACTTCGATTCCGGTCGTGTTTGCCGGTATCAACGAGCCGGTGGTTCAGGGCTTCGTCGCGAGCATGGCGCGCCCCGGCGGCAACATCACCGGCTTCACCCAGGTCGACTTTTCGATCGTTGGCAAATCGGTGGAGATGCTCAAGGCCATGGCGCCTGCCCTTTCGCGGGTCGGCCTGATGTACAATCCGGAGACCTACGGCTTCTACGACACTTACCTGGCAAGGTTTCAGGCGGAGGCGCGATGGCCGATTGAGTTGACACGCGCAGCGGTGCGCACGCCCCCTGACATCGAGATCGCCGTCGCGAACATCGCTTCTCGGCCGGGAGGTGGGCTCGTGGTCATGTCAGACGCATTCAACTTCATCAACAACGCGATGATTCGTGCGGCGCTGGAGCGCCATCCACTACCGCACATCGTTCCCTGGCGCCAATACGTCGCCGGCGGCGGCCTGATGTCCTACGGCCCTGACCTCGACGATATATTTCGTCGGTCGGCTGACTACGTAAGCCGGATCCTCAAAGGTGAAAATCCAGCGGACCTTCCTGTACAGGCGCCGACCAAATATGAGCTTGTCGTCAATCTCAAGACCGCCACGGCGCTGGGATTGAACGCGTCTACGCCGCTACTCACCCACGCCGACGAGGTGATCGAGTAGTCGGTTTCGCTATGTCTGCTTATGGGCCCGAAGCAGCTATCGGGTTCGCAAACTGCGATGTCCGCGACTGATGCGACATCCGGCAGCGCTTACACGCGCTCGAGGATCGACAGGCCCCGGTTGCGATCGATCAGGTAGATCAGGCCTCGATGGTCGACGTAGACGTCGTTGCTGCAAACACGCTGGGCCCCCGCCGGCACATCCGGCATCCACCAGGCGGCCTGCTTCATCGACAGGGGATTGGCGATGTCGATCACCCTCAGCCCATTGGCGAACCAGGCGGCGGGAACCTCGTTGCCGGTGACGGTTTCGACGGGCTGGTGGCAGGCCGTCATCAATGGCGTCTCGATCCCGACCAGTTCCGGCAGCTGGAAACAGCTGACCGGTACCGGGCGGGTCTCGTCGGTGATGTTCACCATCCAGAGCGCCGCCGGCAGCTCGGGCGAGAGCTTGGGATCCAAAGGCTGCACGTGCTCGTCCGCGACCAGCATCCAGCGATGACCGGCGATCGGCACATCGATCGGCACCAGGCTGTGCGTGGGCCAGCCGAAGGGTGGACTCCAGTCGAGGCTGGCGATCAGCTTCGGCCTGGTCATGTCGCTGATGTCGAGGATGACCCCGCCGCCGTACCAGTAGCTGACATACAGGCGGTCGCCGCGCCGGATCGGATGGTGGCAGCGGTGGTTCTTCGCCTTCCAGCCCGGTGTTTCGCCGCCGGCGGTCCACTGTCCCAGCATCCACCAGCGCCCGACCTCTTCGGGTCTGGTCGGATCCTTCAGGTCGAGGATCATGACGATGGTGCCGACATAGCCCTCTTGCTCGGTGGAAATGTAGGCGTACCGGCCATCGAAGGTGAAACGGTGCACACCCGTCCCGGCGCACTGCCAATGGCAGATGTCGCGCGGGTTACCCGGCCGGCTGACGTCGAAGATGCGGAGGCCGACGAAATCACCGGGCGGCTTCTCGCCCCGCGTACGCTCGCGGTTCGCCACCATGACGCCGTTGGCCACGCGTACTTTGTGGGAATGCAGGCCCGGCGGAATGTCGATCGAGGCGACGACTCTCGGATGCGCCGGATCACTCACGTCCAGGATGGAGGTCCCGTGCGGCGGCTGCATATGTCCGACATAGGCGTGATTGCCGTCCACGACGACCTGGCCGCCACCGGCGATATCGATCCAGGCCACCTCGCGAATGCCGGAACCCTGACCCACGGTGTTTTCCCCTTCCGTAATCTTCTCAGCCCGCGGGCAGCTGCTCGAGCAGCCGCCCCTTGCCGGGAAGGGGCGTGTCGAACTTCATGGTCTGCAGCACCGCCCACAACGCCGCCTGGTTGGTGGTGATCACCGGCTTGCCGAACTGGCGCTCCCAGGTGGCGATCCAGTCCATGGTCGGGAAATTGCCGCCCGGCACCATCAGCGCGTCGATGCCCGGGCGATCGATCCGGCGGAATGCCGCCTCGGCCATGCCGGCGTCCATCTTGCCGATGGCGTAGGCGTTGGCGGCGCCCAGGCTTTCCGAGGCGACTACGGTGATGCCGTACTTGGTCTCGTAGTAGCGCCGGGCCCGTCCGATCACCTCTTCCGAATAGGGTGTCGCCATGGCGACGCGGGACGCCTTGAGGGCGTTCAGCGCCCGGCCGATCGCCTGGGCGGAAGTCAGGGACGGCACGCCCGACGCCTCGGTCATTCGCTTCACGGTCACCGCGTCGTAGTCGTCGGTGAACAGGCTCGCCGAGGTTTGCGCCAGCGCGATCACCTCGACCCGCGCCTCGCCGAGCAGCTTCGCCTGATAGGCCACGTCGGCATCCAGGCTCGGCGAAAACGGCGTGTTGCTGCCCTTGCCGAGCCGCCCGGTGTGCACCTGCAGCTCGCGGGCCAGGCGGCAGAACTCGATCTCGCAAGTGGTGTTGGTCGAGGGGACCAGGATCCCGAAATGTCGCGGCATGGCATCGTCCCCCTTCGACGCCAGCGTGGCACACGCGGTGTGTTGTTTCCAGATCATGAATCTTTCCTCGGGCGCTCCTGCGATGAGGCAAATGACGCGATTTGATCTGGGTCAAAGCGAATGGCCACTACCCTGATCATCCTTACAGCCATATGGCCTTGCGCCGCGCCTCACATAAGGGAGGTAACGATCATGACGACGCTCCAGGATCTCCGGCGAACGATCGGTCACTTCGCCGACCGGACGCGCAAGCGCATGCAGCTGCGGCGGGAACTCGAACAGCTCGAGGCCCTCGGGTCCCTCGATGCGGTTCTGGCGGATGCCGGCCTCGTGCGCTCGCAAATCGAGCCTCTGATCACAGGATGTGCCGGCTCCAGAGATCTGCTGGACAAGATGCTCGCCCGGCTCGGGATCGACGCGGCCCAACTGCCCGTCGAGAGCCTGCGCGACATGACGTGGACCTGCACCACCTGCCCGGACAAACGCAAGTGTCGCAAATGGCTGGCCGGCATCGAGGAAGCGGACTTCCATGCCTTCTGTCCAAATGCCGAGCAGCTCGACCATGCCATGGCCGCTGCGGCGCCGGCCGGCTGCTCGTACCGCGCCGCGCCGACTGGCGGCCCGAACGACGACGCCTTTCACCCGAGCGCCGACGAGCTCAGACGACTGCGTGCCGAGGCCAGCCGACGCGAGACCCGCGCGTTGCTCGATAGCGCGCGCCTCCTCTAACCTGACGCGAACTGGCGAGCCGCGGCCCGCGTAGTCTTCCGCCCGGACACGGTATTGGCGGCGTTTGGCGGCGCATCCTCGTCAAGAAACATTGCTTTGGCATCGGCGCTTTCTCCTTCAGGAGGGCGGGCCGGCGGATGACAATGCCTGCCGATCGCAAACCCGGAGTCCCGCCGTCGTGCGCTTTGGTTTCTATCTTCCCACCCGTGGTCCGCTCGCCACGCGCGACGCGGTGCTTGCCCTGGCGCGCGAAGGCGAGCGGCTGGGGTTTCACTCCGCCATGATCGCGGACCACGTCGTCTTCCCGGTGGGCAGCGAGTCGCCCTATCCCTATACGCTGGACGGCAAGCATCCGAGCGGCGGCGATGCGCTCGAAACCCTCTCCATTCTTGGCGTCGTGGCGGGCGCGACGGAGAGGTTGCGTCTCGTCACGTCGGTGCTGGTGCTGCCGTACCGCAACCCGGTGCTGACGGCGAAGATGGTGGCGTCGCTCGACGTGCTATCCGGCGGGCGTGTCACGCTGGGGGTCGGAGTCGGCTGGCTGAAGGAGGAGTTCGAGGCGCTGCACAGCCCCGATTTCGAGCGGCGCGGCGCCGTCACCGACGAATGGATCGCGATCTTCAAGCAGCTCTGGACGCAATCGCCTGCGAGCTTCAGCGGCCGGTTCTACAGCTATGCCGACATCCGCGCCGAGCCGTTCCCGCTGCAGAAGCCGCATCCGCCAATCTGGATCGGCGGCCACTCGCGGGCCGCCCTGCGCCGCACCGCGCGGCATGGCAATGGCTGGCATCCGGTCGGGGCCATCGCGGCCTCACCGCTGCCGCCTAATGAGATTCGAACGCATCTCGAGACGCTGAAGCGGATGACCGAGGCGGAGGGGCGGGACTTCTCCAAGCTCACCATCTCCTACAAGGCGCCACTCTACGACACCGGCGTTCCCGATCGTGCCGGCGACCGCCGCAGCTTCTCGGGCACCGCCGAGGAGATCGCCGGCGACATCCGGTCGTTTGCCGCCATCGGCGTGCACGAGTTGATCTTCGACTTCCGCGGCGGCTCGATGGCTCAAAGCATCGAAGCCTTGCAACGCTTCGCTGCCGAGGTGATGCCTCTGCTTGGCGATTGAACTCGGGCGTTCAAGCGCGCCCGGCCCGCGTCCGACGGACAGCACGAGGCCACCGTTGGTCACAGCAAGCACGCTCTGGTCACAGCCGCTCGGGTGCGGACTGGGGTATGGCATTTCAGAGCGAGTGCATGGAGAGACGCTGGTGGCCTATCTGTGGCTGACGCTGTGCGATCCCGATCCGCAGAACAACGGTCAGTTCATCTATTCCGGCGGATTGATCAGGGCAGTAGCCAATGCCGGTGCCGAACTGACGGTGCTCGGTCTCAGCCGCCGGCCCGGGCGTTCGCACGGCCGCCGCGAGCCCAATATCGACTGGCATCTGGCCGAGGACCGGCCCGCGAATCGATGGATGCGCGGGGCCTCGCGGTTGCCGCCGTTTGCGTTGCGCACGCGCGTGCCGGCGATGAGCGCAGCCCTGGCGGTGCATCTTTTGACCGGGCGTTGGGATGCCATCGTGCTGGACAGCTTCAACGTGGCCTGGGCGCTGCCTCATGCCCTGCGCCATCGCCGCCGCCATCCGCACACCAAGATCGTCTACCTCGCGCAGAACAACGAGACGGTCGCCGCTCGAACGCTGGCGAAGGCCGCAACCGGTCCCATGCGCGCAGTCCGTATGGCCAATGTCGCCAAGACCCAGTGGCTGCAGCGCCGGCTGGTGGAGACGGCGGATCTGGTCGCGGCCGACTCGCCCGACGATTGCCGTGACCTTGCGGCACTCGCGCCGGGCAAGCCGATCGTCTTCGTGCCGCCCGGCTATGGCGGGCCACGCCTCGCCAACCGGATCATCGACTCCCGGCTGCCGCGGCGCGCCATCGTGGTCGGCAGCTTCGATTGGCCGGCCAAAAGGATCAGCCTCGACGCCTTCCTGTCGGCCGCGGCGCCGCTGTTCGCGGCCAACGGCGTCGGGCTGCAGGTCGTGGGCCGCACGGAGGATTCCCATATTGCCGCCCTGCGTCGCCGCTTTCCCTCGGTCGAGCTGGTGGGCACCGTGCCCGACGTGCGACCCTATATGGAGAAGGCGCGGATCGCGCTGGTGCCCGACATGCTGGGCGGCTTCAAGCTGAAGTCGCTGGACTACATCTTCAACCGGCTGCCGATCTTCGCGATGGAAGGGGCTGTGCCCGGCACGCCGCTGGCCGACGGCTGCGGCCTTCGCCTGTTCGGGAGCCATGCAGCGCTTGCGCGCGGCGTGGTCGACATGATCGACGACACGGCAAGTCTCAACGAGCAGCAGCAGACCGCCTATGCCCTGTCCGCGGATCGTTTCGACTGGGGCACGATCGGTCGCGGCCTGGTGCGTCAGATCCAGAAGCCGCCGATGAGGCGCACCAACGGCGCGGAAACGAGCGAAGACTACTTCATGGCCGCGCCCATGCCGCTCGGCCGCTGCCGGCCGCTCGTCGCGCGCTGCCTGTCCGCCTTCAGACCCGACTGAGGCCAATCCGACGACGGCGAGGCGACTTGTTTGCCTCGAGGGACATTCCTGCCGGAGAGGAGCTCACCATCAACTACCGGCGCATGGACGAGCAGTTCGACAATCTCAGCCGGGATGTCGTTATCGAGGATGATCAGTTCCTAAAGACGGCGTCGTAGCCGCCGCGCTCACAGGAGCTTCGCCTGCTCCGGCGGATAGGTGATGGTCCGGCCGTCTACCTGCGCGAAACTCGTGAGCTTGTGCAGGCGCCAGCTCGTCTCGGACAGGATCTCCACCACGGGAACGCCGCGCACGCCGAGCGCATCGGCGACCAGGGAGCGATGGCAGCGCCATGGCACCGCCTCCGCGCACATGATGGCAACCCGCTCGGCGGCCGCCAGATGCACCAGGGTCTCCAGTCCTTCCCGGAAGGCCGGTGTCTGCATGTAGTCGGCGTAGCCGCGGAAACTCTCGTTGCGCCAGCCCGTGTTCGGCGAATCCTTGCGTGGGCGGCGCAGCCCGCCCAGCGCCGGCAGGGGTCGATAGTCGATGTGCTCCTTCGCAAGCGAGAGGCCGAGCGTGTCGCCGTTGAATTGCGGATTATGTCGCGAGCGCGGGACCGTTCGTATGTCGGCCAGGCATTCGATGCCATACGTGTGGAGCAGTGCGACGAACCGCTCGAGCGGCAGGGTCGAGTGTCCGACGGTGAAGAGGGTTCCCTGCGGCCAGTCGGCCTGTTGCGGGGGAGGAGAGGGTGTCATGCGCTACAGAAACGCCATGGCCGGGGTTCAGGCAGCAAGGCAAATGGAAAAGTTTCACCTTGAACGAGCGAACGATAGGACAAGAATCGACTGGCGCCAAATGTGCAGCCAGGTTTCGAGGGACACGACCGCCATGTCCAGCCGACCCGCTTTCCCGGACGCGAGCCGCCGACCCGCCGCCCGCGCCGACTTCCATCGCATCCTCGGCTCGCTCGAGGATCCGAAGGTCATCGACATTCTGGAGTTGAACCCGACGGTCGCGGATCTCGAGCAGGCCGCGATCTGCATCGCCGGCGATCACGACGTCCTCGCGAGGGACGGCCACCGGGTGAGCAGCGTCGCGGCCCGCGTGGTCGAGATCATCGCCGGCGACGAGGAGCAGGACGACGAGCCGTTGTCCCCCTCGCCAGAGGCTTGAGGCCCTCACTTTTCCCCGGCGGCCGGCGGTTCGCGCAGCAGTTCGCGGGAAAGGTAGTCGGCCATGATCCGATGCCAGGCGGCATTGGGATGGCCATCGTGTCGGCTGAGGAGGTACCGGTCGGGCGGGTGGTAGAAATCCGGCACCGCGTCGGTCATGCGGCTGAGACGGATGTTGCTTCCAGACAGCCCCTGCTCGATCAGGCGCACCTTCTCGTCGTCGCCGCCGTCCCACAGGATGACGCGAAATTCGCTGCCGGGAAAACGTTCATGCGCGACGCGGGCCGACTGACGGATGACCCCATCGAGCAGGGCAATGTCGGGAGCGTCAATCCGGTACGGCCGGCCGAAGAACCTCTGCCAGATCAGGGAGCTTGCCAGCACCATCCGCAGCCGTGCCGTCAGCCAGTTGTGCGCCGGGTCCGGATCGTCGAAGTGACCCTGCTGCACCACCGATCCGTCCGGCAGGAGGCGGAAGCGCGGCCCATGCGCGTCCCAGGAATCCTGGCCGGAGACGCGGGCGGCATGATCGGGAATGCATAGATAGACGAAGTATCTGGGCGCACACTGGACGATCCGGCCGACACGTCCGGACTGCAGGTTAGCCAGCATCTGGTGCGGACCGTAGCCGGGAAAGCCGAAGTTGTAGATGGCATAACGACCGGCGGTAGCGAGCGACACGAGGAACGGGAAGTTCTCCCGATCGCCTACGCCCTCGCCGAAGGTGATCGAATCGCCGAAGAAGACCACGCACTCCTTCGCGGAAGCCTCGGGCGGGGCGGTGACCCGCAAGCCGTGCGCGTCGATGGTGTAGGCGACGTCGTAGATCACCTGGTCGCCGTAAAGCTTGCGTGCAGTGACCTTGGCATTCCTGTTCGGCGCGTAGCCCAGCACGTCGTCGCGATGAGTGAAGCCCGCGACGATCGTGCCTTCCATCCGCGTGCCGTCGCCCTCGGCCTGCTGGTGGGCAAGGTAGGTCTCGAACAATGCCAGGGCGCCGACGACGGCCGCCAGGTTGACGCAGGTGACGGCCCATGCCCGGCGACCCCTCAGCAACCAGCCGAGGAGAGCGAGGACGAGTGCAACGGCGAGAAGGGCGATCGAAAATGTCACGCGAATCCCTTTGAAGTCGCTGGGCCGAAACGGGCGCAGAATGCCTTTGCTGCCAGCGGAATCCCATCCGGAATAGTGTGTTGCGCTCCACGCCACCCTGCGGACGCGCCGCCCGCCGGGCTAAAAATGGGCGATGCCTCTTGCGAGCGGGCGGAGTACAACCATCTCTGAAAGAGGCGTCATTTTGCGCCGCATCGATCGTTGCCGCGGCGGCACCATTCAGCCGGCCGCGGGGCGAGAGAGGGGCTGTCCATGGAGATCGTCCGGCAAGGGAGCAGGCACGTCCTCCCGGCCATTGCGCACGCATCCGCCGTGGCGGTCTGCCTGTTCGCGAGCGTCGCGGCGGCGGACGTCATTCGGGCGGAGCCGGTCGCCTGGAAGCTCGAACCGGATGGCAAGCCGGCGTCCTATGCGGTGGTCGAGCCGTCGCGCACCAACATGAACATCGCCGACGTCGTGCTGGCCTGCGAGAGCGCCGGCGAGCGAAGCGTGCTGCAGCTGCAGATCTATCTGACCGGTGACGGACCGCTCCTGCCCAGGGGCATACCCGCATCGAAGCTGAAGGACGAGCCGCGTGCCGAGATCTCGATCGACGGCAAGATCTTTCCGGTCAGCCTTCTGTTCGGCGACGACCATGCGGTGCTCGCAGATCATCAGGTGGACGGCTTTGCCGGCCTGTCGGACGAGCTCGTCGATGCGATGGCGAAGGGCCGGACCATGACCTTGCGCCTGGATCTCGTTGCCGAGCCTCCCGGGACAGCGGCTGCCTTCGACGGTGAAGCAGTGATCGATCTGCAGGCGGGCAATGGCGGCGCCGCCGTCGATGCGGTGCGCCGTTGCGTGGCGCCGGCCAGGGATCGGACCGTCGGCCTGGACGGTCAGGCAGCGCCACCACAATAGTGCCTTGCGGGGGGACCGAAGGCCCTCTTCCAGTGGTGCGCTCCGGGCAGGCGGTCGACCGCCGTATCTGACGATCGTGCCGCATTGCGGCGATCAAAGCGTCATCTGGTGATAGACCTGCCGCAGGATGGCTCGCCGATCGGGATCGCCCTTGGCGAGCGCCTCGAAGAAGTTCTTCGATTGCTCGAGCGTCGTGTGCGGCGGCAGGGCGATGACATTGGGATCGGCCTGCATGTCGATCACGACCGGTTGGCGCGCCGCCAGCGCCTCCTGCCAGACCGACGCGACATCGTCCGGCCGGCTCACCGTCAGGCCAACGAAGCCAAGCAAGCGTCCGTAGGCCGCGTAGTCGAAGTCGGGCACGTCCTGCGTCTGCGGCGTCTTCGGCGAGCCGCCCAGCGCACGCAGTTCCCACGACACCATGTTGAGGTCGCGGTTGTTCAGCACACCGACGATGAAGCGCGGATCGGCCCAGCGCTTCCAGTATTTCGACGCGGTGACGAGGGCATTGAGGCCCAGCATCTGCATCGCTCCGTCGCCCACGAAGGCGAAGGCGGGGCGATCGGGGAAGGCGAACTTGGCGGCCGTGGCATATGAAATCGCGGGCCCCATCGTCGCGAGCGTGCCCGACACGGCCATCCTCATGCCGCGCCTGAGCTTCAAGGCCCGGGCGACAAAGGTGGTCGACATGCCGGTGTCGACCGCGACCATGGCCTCGTCCGGCAAGCGCGCCGACAGCTCCCAGAACATGAGCTCGGGATTGAGCGGTTCGGCCGGCAGCCGGGCTTTTTCCTCCTCCTCCCGCCACGTCCGGCGCGTGTGCTCCTCGATCGTCTTCCGCCACTTGCCGTCGGCACGGCTGCCGAGCCGCGGCAGCAGGGCGCGCAGCGTCGCCGTGGCGTCGCCGACCAGCGCCACGTCCATGGGATAGCGCAGCGAGAGCATGGTCGGATCGATGTCGATCTGCACTCCCTTGGCCTGGCCTTCCCGGGGCAGGAACTCGCTATAGGGGAAGGTCGAGCCGATCATCAGCAGCGTGTCGCATTCCTGCATCAGCGTGTACGAGGCCTTGGTTCCGAGAAGCCCGATCTGCCCGGTGACGTACGGCAGATCGTCGGGCAGTATCGCCTTGCCCAGCAGCGCCTTGGCCACTCCGGCCTGCAGGCGCTCGGCCACCTCCATCACCTCGGTCGCCGCGTCCGCCGCCCCTGAGCCGATCAGGATCGCGATCTTCTCACCCCGGTTCAGGATGTCGGCGGCCCGCTCGAGGTCGTGCTCGCTGGGGATCACCAACGGCTGGCTGAAATCGACGCCGGTATGGATCGTTCCGTGGGCATGCTCCGGCACCTCGACGGCGGCGGCTTCCTGCACGTCGTTGGGAAAGATGACAGCGGTGACCGTGCGTCGGGCGCGGGCGATGCGGATCGCGCGGTCGACGAGGTGCCGCACCTGCGCCGGCGCGGTGCAAACCTGCACGAAGTCGGTGGCAACGTCCTTGAAGAGCGAAAGCAGATCCACCTCCTGCTGGAAGTGGCCGCCGAGTGCGGAGCGGGCCTGCTGGCCGACAAGCGCCACCACGGGCTGATGATCGAGCCGGGCGTCGTAGAGGCCGTTCAGGAGATGGATCGCGCCGGGACCGGAAGTGGCGAGGCAGACGCCGACCTCGCCCGTGAACCTGGCATGACCACAGGCCATGAAGGCGGCTTCTTCCTCGTGCCGCACCTGCACGAATTCGATCCCGCCGTCGGCGCGGCCGAGCGCCGAGACGATGCCGTTGATGCCATCGCCCGGATAGCCGAAGACGCGCTTGATGCCCCATTCCTTCAGGCGGGTGAAAAGAAAGTCGCCGACGGTCTTGGCCATGGTGCGCTCCCGGAATGCTGGGAAGGACTCGTCCGGAAAACGGCCCGGGTGAGGCGCACGTTCCCTTTCACCCGCTCGACGGGCAACCATGGCGCCGCCGCCGTGTTGCTTCTGCACCGATCGGAGGGCTTCATGTCGAAGACATTGCTTGGGGCCGGCGCGCTGGCGCTGGTGCTGCCGTCATTGCTGTGTGCGCAAACGAACGGGACGGGTGACCGTCAGGCGCAGGGCGTGCGGGCGACCGCGGCCGAGAAGGCCGGCAGGTCCTCGACCGACACGCCGGACTTGGGTGACACCATTCGGACCCACAATCCATCGGTCAGCACCTTGCCGGACACCGCCGGCGGGACGGACCCGCAGCGCGCCCGCCAGCGATAAGCGAACGCAACGCGCCGGCGCACCATCAGGACAGCCCGTCGTAACAGCCCTGATCTCAGGCCTTGGCCCGATTGCTTGCCCGGCAATTGCATTTGTCGATCTGGTGCAGCTCGAGCATGTTGCCGCATGGATCGTTCAGGAAAACCTGCAACGACTCCGGACTGGTCAGCCCTTCGATCTGCCAGTAGGGAACGCCCATGCGGTCGAGCTCGGCCCGCGTCTCGATGATGTCGGCAACGGCCAGCGCGACATGCGGCAGGGTCGGGTCCTGGCCCGGCCCCTTGGCCACCGGCGAGGGCTGCGCTCCACCGAACAGGTGGATCTGGCCCACGTCGCCGACATTGATCCACATGCCCGGAATGCCGGGAATGGTGGGCCGGCCGGCATCGCGCTCGAGGCCGAGCACGCCGGTATAGAAACTCTCCAAGGCCTTCATCTTTTGCGCTTCCGCATCGATGCGGAAGCCGGTGTGATGGATCTCCAGGATCTTGATCGCCATCGCTTGCGTTCCTCCGTTGTTGTACGCGCCGCCGCCAGCCAGCCCGGCGGATGATCCGCCGCACGACGAAGAGCCTGACGATTTGCGCCTTGATGTTTCTCGACGCCGGTTCGGCTGTCGAGGCGAAATCGTCGAATCTCGCCATCGATGTTTGGGGCCCGGGAGCTGTCGTGGGTCCTCGAGACCGCGACGGCCGTGTCAGCTCTTCAAGGCGCCGTCCGCAACGTGATCAGTGCCACTTCGCCGCGGCAGTTGAAGCGCACGGGCGGCGGCGAAACGCCCAGTCCGCGGCTCGTGTAGCCGAGCATCGATCCCTGTCGCCACAGGCCGACGGCCGCGTGGCGGCATCGGGTGAGCTGCGTGACCAACGGTCTGCCACCAGGCAGGCAGATCTGCCCGCCGTGGGAGTGGCCTGCGAGATAGAGCGCAAAGCCTGCGGCTGCGGCATGGTCGGCCATTTCGGCGGAGTGAACGAGTGCGATGCGGAATTCTCCTTGCGCGTCGCGCAGCGCGGCATGCGCGGCGGCGCTGTAGAAATTGTGCACGTCGTCGAGACCGGTCAGGCCCAGCCGGTGACGGCCGCGCTCGACGGTGACGGTTCGATTGACGAGGACCTCGAAGCCTATCGCCTCGAGGGCGCCGACCATATCGATCGGATCGTGATTGCCGAGGATTGCAACGCGATGTCCGCGCACGCGGACGCCGCGAAGCGCCCGCGCCAGGAGGCCAGTCGAACGCTCGACCGGCGCCTGCTGATCGCCATGCACGTCGCCGGTGACTACGAGCAGATCGACCTCGACGCCATCGAGCAGCCGGTGTGCCACCTCGGCGATCTCGGGAAAGACATCGAGGTGCGTGTCGCTGACATGCAGCAGGCGATAGCCGTCGAAGGACGGCGGCAAGCCGGGAACGGCAAGTTCGAGCTCGGTCCGCCGAACGTCGAGCGCATTGCGGAGACCGCGGGCGTGGAAGGGCGTCAGGCGCAGGCCGAGAGCGAGGATCGCGAGCAGTCGATTGAAGATTGCCTTGCGCCACCGCGTGCGCCGGCCCTTCGGACTGATCCAGTAGCGGCTGCGTTCGATCTCGCGCCGGGTCGCCGCCCATTGCGCGAGGCCGGCCGACGGCCGGGAAGCGTCAGCGACGTCGGATTTCATAGGCCACGATCATAGGCGGAGGCGGGCATGGCGAGGCGCGGCCCTTCGTCCGGGGCCGCACCGGCCGGGCTTCAGCCGATGAACGTGCCGTCGGGATCGCCGTTGAGCATGACCCGGCCGACCGCCTCGAAATGGGCGTCGCGCGACTGGATTTGCTGCGAGAGGGTATGGACGTCGCGGAAGCGGCGCTCGAATGGCGTGCCGAGGAAGATCGCCGACGTGCCGGCCGCCTTGTAGACGCGGTCGCTGACGTCGAGCGCGTTCTGGATGGCGTGGCTGCAGGCAAGCCGCACGCGGGCACGCTGCAGGGCGTCGAGCGGCTCGATCTCGTCGGCACTTTCCCATGCCTCCTTCAGCACGTCGATCAGATAGGCACGGGCGGCGCCCAGCGCCGCCTCGTGGCGAGCGACGTCGGACTGCACCAGCGGATTGTCGGCGAGCCGAACCTGGTTGCGCGGCGCTTTCTCGGCCGCCAGCTCGACGAAGGCCTCGAGCATGGCGCGCGCGATGCCGAGTGCCACGCCTGCCACGCCGACGGCGTAGAGACCCTGCATGGTGAAGGCGTAGAGCGGCCCGCGATCGCGCCTGAGACTCGGATCCTCACGGGTGCCCGAATATGCCTCGGGCACGAACTGGTCGCGCACGCCATAGCCCTCGGAGGCCGTGCCGCGCATGCCGAGGGTGTTCCAGTTGTAGATTGCCGTCGTCTGCGCCTTGGGCATCAGCAACGTGCGCACCGTCGGCCGGCCGAAGCGGTTCAGTCGCAGCGAACCGTCCGGCTCGATCACCTGGCAATGCACGCCTATCCAGTTCGCCTGCCGCCTGCCGCTGGCGAAATGCCATTCGCCGGTGACCCGATAGCCGCCAGGCGCCGCGATGGCGCGATGGCGGTTGGGCGGGCCCCAGGCGATGAGGCCGCGTGGATCGCCATAGATCGTGCGCGCCGACTCGAGCGGGATGAAGGGAGCGATCAACGCCGAGCTGTTGGCGACGAAGATGTTCCAGCCGACCGAGCCGTCGTGCCGAGAGACTTCCTCGACCACGCGCAAATAAACCCACGGCTCGATCTGGTCGCCGCCCGCCGAGCGTGGCAGCAGCATGCGGAAGAGCCGCGACTCGTGCAGCGCCGTCAGCGCCGGCTCGGGAATCTCCTGCGTCGCTTCGATCTCGTCGGCAGCGGCCGCGATCATCGGTCCGATCTTGCGGGCCTGGGCAAGCGGGTCCGGCTTGACCGGCAACACAGCGACATCAGTCATGGAAATCCCCGCAATGGCCTGGCAACGATTGGGGGCCGCGCCGACCGCCTTGTCAACGGGGCGACCTCGAGGGGTACCGTACGTCGCGATGTAGCGCGATCGCCTGCCATGATGCAGTGTCGGAATGGAGGACCCCATGAACGAACCAACCGGCGCCAGCGTGCGGCAGCGCCTCGACTACGTGCCGATCACCAGACGGCCGCGGCTCAATCTGCCAGGCCATGCACGGATAGCGGTCTGGACGATCGTCAATGTCGAGAACTGGAGCCCGACCGCACCGATGCCGCGCGCCGTGCTGCCGCCCCCGATGGGCCAGCCGCTGTTGCCTGACGTGCCGAACTGGGCCTGGCACGAGTACGGCATGCGGATCGGCTTCTGGCGCTTCCTGGAAGTGCTCGCCGGGCGTGGCCTCAAGGCGACTTTTGCAGTGAACGGCACGGCGTGCAGCCTTTATCCCGAGGCTTGCGCCGCGGCGCGCGACGCGGGCTGGGAGTTCATGGGCCATGGCTTCGTGCAGCGGCCCATGCACAAGGTCGACGATCAGCGCGCCGCGATCGCCGATACGATCCGTGCCATCGAGGGCTTCACCGGCAAGCGCCCGCGTGGCTGGGAGAGTCCGGGGCTTACCGAGACCGACGAGACCCTCGATCTTCTGGCCGAGGCCGGCATCGAATACGTCGCCGACTGGGTGCTCGACGAGCAGCCGGTGCCGTTGAAGACCCGCGCCGGCGAGATCGTCTCTGTCCCCTATACGGTCGAGGTCAACGACGTCGTGATCAGTGCCGTCCAGCAGCAGCCTTCGGACGAGATCCTGCGCCGCGGCCGCGACCAGTTCGACCGCCTCTATCTCGACGGCAAGACCGCGCCGCGGGTGATGGCGATCTCGATCCATCCCTATCTCACCGGCGTGCCACACCGCATCAAGTACCTCGAGATGCTTTACGACCATATTCTCGGCCACGATGGCGTCATGATGTGGACGGGCGCGGAGATCCTCGACTGGTACCGGAACGAACGTACGGTACCGTAACGTCGCAGGCGCAACCGGCCGCGAGAAGGGGTTGTTGTCTCTTTGCAAGAGGAGAGCAACCATGGCGCAAGCGAGCAAGATCACGGACCATGCACGGATCCGGCAATGGGCAGAGCAACGCGGCGGCCGTCCTGCCCGCGTGAAGGGCACGGTCGATCGCGCAGGCGGCGGCGTGCTGCGCTTCGATTTCGCGGAGAAGGACGAGTCCCTGGAGGAGATTCCCTGGGATCAGTTCTTCCGCATCTTCGAGGACAACAAGCTCGCGCTGATCGAGCAGGACGAGACGACGAGCGGACGGACCAGCCGCTTCTCCAGGTTCGTCAACCGGTGACGACCATGTCCGGACAGGTCCTTCAGAATGTGGGCTATCTCCTGTGGGCGGCGGGATTCGTCGTGCTGTGCATCGGCCTCGGCATCGCGACCGTCGGCTACCGCCGCTTCGCGCATCGCCAGCATCGATAGGTCGGCCATCACGTCGGATGGTTGCCGCCGTGCGGGCGGCGCATTAGACAGGATCGGTGAAGAAGATCCTGATCATCGGCGTCGGCGCCGGCGATCCGCGACAGGTGACGATCGAGGCGGTCGAGGCGCTGAACCGGGTCGACGTCTTCTTCGTGCTGGAGAAGGGGGCGATCAAGCAGGACATGGTGGCGCTTCGCCTCGAGATCCTGCGGCGTTACATCAAGGATCGTCCCTATCGTGTCGTGGAGGCGCCGAGTCCGCCGCGCGAGCGCGCGCCGGCCAACTATCTCGCCTCGGTCGATGCGCTCAATCGGGACAAGCAGGCAGCGTTCGCGCGCATGATCGCGGCCGAGCTGGCGGATGGCCAGTGCGGCGGCATCCTTGCGTGGGGTGATCCAGCGCTCTACGACAGCACGATCCGCAACGTCGAGGCGATCGCCGCCGCCGGGAAGGCGCTCGACTACGAAGTCATTCCCGGCATCAGCAGCATCCAGATCCTGGCCGCGCGCCATCGCATCACACTGAACCGCATCGGCCAATCGGTCGAGATCACGACCGGCCGACTGCTCACGGAAGGATGGCCCGACCATGCCGACAGCGTCGTCGTCATGCTGGACGGCGAGGAGACCTACAACCGGTTCGCCGACCAGGCGATCGAGATCTTCTGGGGCGCCTATCTCGGCACACCAGACGAGATCCTGATCGCCGGCCGGCTGGAGGACGTCGCGGCCGACATCAACCGCGCCCGCCGCCACGCGCGTGAGGCGCACGGCTGGATCATGGACACCTACCTGATGCGAAGGGTCAGGCCGTGAACGCCCTCACCGTTGGCGCGGCAGCAGCATCACCAGCTTGAAGTCGATGCGGCTCGCAACGGTGAAGGCGACCTGCTCATAGGAAAGGCGGCCGCCGCGCGGGTGATCGAAAGTACGTTCGCCGCCGAGCCGCTCCAGCACCTCGTGATCGCTCCAACAGCGGGCGAAGAACGCGCTGCTCGCCTTGAGGTCGTCGACCATGGCCATCAGCGCCGGATCATCGACATGGCGTCCCGACTCCGCCCGGAACTCGGCCAGCACGCGGCGCGTGCGACGGTTCCAATCAGGAATGATCTTGCGTGCCACCGGGTTCAGGAAGACGTAGCGCAGCAGGTTCTTGTCTTCGTTGCGGTCGAGCCAGCCGACGAACAGACGGGCTGCGGCGGCATTCCAGGCGCGCGCATTCCACAGACGGTCGAGCAAGTAGGCCGGCGGCTTCACCGCGGCAACCGCATCGGCCAGTGCGGGCGGCACGTCCATGCCGGCGGTGTCCGCATCGTCCGATGCCGCAGTGGCCGGGTCGCGCTTGCCCGCGAGTTCGAAGAGATAGCCGCGCTCGGCGGGCGTCAGGTGCAGCGCGCCGGCGAGCGCTGCCAGGGCCTGGGGTGAGGCCGAGACGTCGCGGCCCTGCTCGAGCCAGGTGTACCAGGTGACGCTCATGCCGCACCGCTGCGCCACCTCCTCGCGTCGAAGGCCGGGCGTGCGGCGGCGCCGGCCCGGCGGCAGGCCGAGGCCGGAAGGGGAAAGCCGGGCACGTTGGGCGCGCAGGAAATCGCCCAACGCACGCTTCTGCACAGCAAGTGAGTGCGCCATGATGGAGATGGTGGTGTTGTCAGTACCAGGATAACGGCCTCTCTTGTACCAGCTTGCAAAGTCTGGTGCCATGCGGGCGCTCTTGCCGGAGGGTCCATGCGCCGTTTCCATATCGCTCTTGCCGTCGCCGACCTCGAAGCCTCGATCGAGGACTACACCCGCCGCCTCGGCACACGCCCGGCGGCGGTCGTGCCGCGCAAATATGCGCTGTTCCGCACCGACCAGCTCAATTTCTCGATCAACCAGATGCCCGAGCGTGCCGGCCAACTGCGCCACCTCGGCTTCGAGGACGACGCGGCCCACGGCTTCTCCTCGACGCACGACGTGAACGGCATCGAGTGGGAGCTGTTCTCGCCCGCCGACCAGGATGCCAAGATTCCGGAAGTCTACGGCAACGAGGTCGTCCGCTAGGCGCCGAGCGCAGGCTGGCGCGGCGTGCTACCCTCTCGCGATGGACATCGCGCGAAAGCCCATGTGGGCTTCGTCCCACCGCGCATGGACCGCGGTCGTCTGCATCATGATCGTGCAGGCACTGGTCCTTCATGCCATGGGTCGCGTGTGGCTCTGCACCTGTGGCACGCTCCGGCTTTGGGTGGGCGACATCCGCTCGGCCGAGATGTCGCAGCAGGTGACCGACTGGTACACCTTCTCGCATATCGTCCACGGCATCCTCTTCTACGGCCTGTTGCGGCTTCTCCTGCCGCGCCTGCCCGTTCTCGCGCGGCTGGCCATCGCCGTCGGCATCGAGGCCACCTGGGAGATTGCCGAGAATACGCCCTGGGTGATCGAAGCCTACCGTCAGCAGGCGCTGGCGCGCGGCTACGTCGGCGACAGCATCGTCAACTCACTGTCGGATACGCTGTCGATGATGACGGGTTTCGCGCTGGCCTCGATTCTGCCGTGGAGAGCGACGCTGGCACTGGCGATCGTGATGGAAGTCGCGGTGGGCTACCTTGTCCATGACAATCTGACGCTCAATATTCTGAACTTCATCCACCGCTTTCCCGCTATCGAGGCCTGGCAGTCGGCGGTGCAGTAGCAGACGGCGCACGGGAACCTTGCCAGCTCAAAGTCGTTGGCACTGAATTCCGTACCGGCCGCCGGATGCGGGGCGTCGTGGCACGTCCCGATTTCGGCGTTTTGGAAGGGTAGGGGAGGGCAGCATGAACGATGCGGCAGCGAAAGACGGCGTCTCCCTCGACCAGCTTTGCATCAACACCATAAGGACGCTGTCGATCGACGCCGTGCAGCAGGCGAAGTCGGGCCATCCCGGCACGCCGATGTCGATGGCGCCGGTCGCCTATACGCTGTGGCAGCGGTTCCTGCGCTTCGATCCCCAGGATCCGATCTGGCCCAACCGCGACCGCTTCGTGCTCTCGGCCGGCCATGCGTCGATGCTTCTGTACTCGCTGCTGCATCTCACCGGCACCCGCGCGGTCGACGCCAAGTACGAGACCCTGGGCGAGCTGTCGGTGAAGCTCGAGGACATCGAGCGCTTCCGCCAGATCGACAGCAAATGTACCGGGCATCCCGAATATCATCTGACCTCGGGTGTGGAAACGACGACGGGACCGCTGGGGCAGGGTTGCGCGACCAGCGTCGGCATGGCGACGGCGGGCGCGTGGATGGCGCAGTATTTCAACAGGCCCGGCTTCACCATGTTCGACTACGACGTCTACGTGCTGTGCAGCGACGGCGACATGATGGAGGGCGTGGCGAGCGAGGCCGCCTCACTGGCCGGCCATCTCAAGCTCTCGAACCTGTGCTGGATCTACGACGACAACCACGTGACCATCGAGGGCCATACGGATCTCGCCTTCACGGAGGATGTGGGCAAGCGCTTCGCGGCCTATGGCTGGAAGGTTCGCCACGTTGCCGACGCCAACAATACCGACGAGGTGGCGAAGGCGATCGCCGGCTTTCGTCGCACAAAGGATGCGCCCACCCTGATCATGGTGCATAGCGAGATCGGCTATGGCTCACCGCACAAGCAGGACACATCGGAAGCGCATGGCGAGCCGTTGGGCGAGGAAGAAGTCAAACTGACCAAGCGCACCTATGGTTGGCCGGAGAATGCCAAGTTCCTGATCCCCGATGGAGTGCGCGAGCACTTCGCCCAGGGCATCGGCGCGCGCGCGGCCAAGCTGCGCCATGGCTGGGAGCGGCGGCTCAAGAGCTATGCCAGGCAGCATCCCGAACTCGCCGACCATATCGAGCGCATGCAGACACGCGAGTTGCCGCACGGCTGGGACGCCGACCTGCCGAGCTTCCCGGCCGACATGGAAAAGGGCATTGCCACACGTACGGCTTCGGCCAAGGCGCTGAATGCGATTGCGCCACGATTCCCCTGGTTGCTTGGTGGTGCCGCCGACCTCGGCTCGTCGACCCAGACCCGCCTCACCTATCAGGGCGCCGGTGAATTCGAGGCGGAGGACCATTATTCCGGCCGCAACATGCATTTCGGCATCCGCGAGCATGCAATGGCTGCGATCATGAACGGCCTCGCGTTGTCAAAGGTGCGCAGCTATGGCTCGACCTATCTCATCTTCAGCGACTATCTGAAGCCTGCGCTCAGGCTCAGCGCCATCATGGAAGTGCCGGCGATCTACGTCTTCTCGCACGATTCGATCGGCGTCGGCGAGGATGGGCCCACGCACCAGCCGGTCGAACAGCTCATCGCGCTGCGCGCCATCCCCGGCCTGATCACCATCCGACCCGCCGACGCCAACGAGACGACGGAGATGTGGCGCGTCGTCATGGCCTTGAAGCACCAGCCGGCCTGCCTGATCCTGAGCCGGGAGCCGCTGCCGGTCTTCGATCGCACGCAATATGCGCCGGCGTCCGGTCTGGCACGCGGCGCCTATGTGATGGCCGATGCCGAAAGCGGCGCGCCCGAGGTGCTGCTGATCGGGACCGGCAGCGAGGTCAGGCTTTGCCTCGCGGCCTATGAGGACCTGAAGAAGGAGGGCGTGCGCGCCCGTGTGGTCAGTATGCCGTCCTGGGAGCTGTTCCAGATGCAGGACGACGCATATCGCAAGGACGTCCTGCCGCCCGCTGTCAAGGCGCGGGTTTCGGTTGAAGCCGGCTCTATCCTGGGGTGGGATCACTATGTCGGCGAACGCGGCGCCAAGATCGGCATGCACACCTTCGGCTCATCGGCTCCCCTCAAGGACCTGATGAAGAGGTTCGGCTTCACGCCGGATGCCGTGCTCGAGGCGGCGCGCCAGCAGCTTGCCGAGGCGAAGAAGTAGCGGAGAGGAAAATGCAGCTTGCGGTGATCGGCCTCGGCCGGATGGGCGGCAACATCGTGCGGCGGCTGACACGCGCCGGCCACGAGTGCGTCGTGTTCGATCAGAACGCCGCGACGGTGAAATCGCTCGTCGGCGATCGCGTCCAGGGTGGCAACGACCTTGCCGATCTCGTGAAGAAGCTCGCCAAACCGCGTGCGGTCTGGGTCATGCTGCCGGCGGGTGAGATCACCGAGAACACCGTCAACCAGCTCGGCACGCTGCTGGAGCGCGGCGACACGATCATCGACGGCGGCAACGCCTTCTTCCAGGACGATGTGCGCCGCGCCAAGGCGATGAAGCAGAAGGGCATCCACTATGTCGATTGCGGCACGTCGGGCGGCGTCTGGGGCCTGGAGCGCGGCTACTGCCTGATGATCGGCGGCGAGAAAGAGGTCGTTGACCGGCTCGATCCGATCTTCGCCACGCTCGCGCCGGGCGAGGGCAAGATCGACAAGACGCCGCATCGCGAGAAGCGCGACCCCCGCGTCGAGCGCGGCTACCTCTACTGCGGTCCGGCCGGCTCGGGCCGCTTCGTGAAGATGGTCCACAATGGCATCGAGTACGGCATCATGCAGGCCTACGCCGAGGGCTTCGAGATCATGCAGAAGGCGGCCGCGAAGGAGGTGCCGGAGGAGCGGCGCTACAAGCTCGATCTCGCCGACATCGCCGAGGTCTGGCGGCGCGGCAGCGTGATCAGCTCGTGGCTGCTCGACCTCACGGCGATGTCGCTCGCCGAAGATCCCGCGCTCGCGAAATACTCGGGCGTGGTCGAGGATTCGGGCGAGGGACGCTGGACGGTGAATGCGGCGATCGAGGAGGCGGTACCGGCCGATGTGCTTTCGGCCGCGCTCTTCGCGCGCTTCCGCTCGCGCGACAAGGAGGGCACCGCGAACAAGCTTCTCTCGGCCATGCGTCACGCCTTCGGCGGCCACGTGGAACCGAAATGACCGCGGCCGGCCGCGACGGAGCACAAACGGCCCCAGCCTGCGTGCTGGTGATCTTCGGTGCGACCGGCGATCTGACGCGCCGTCTGCTGGTGCCGGCGCTGCGCAACCTCAGGCGGGACGGCCTGCTGGCGGAGAACCTTGCCCTGATCGGCCTTGCTTCGCGCGACATCGGAGACGCGGGTTTCCGCAAGCATCTCCGCGACGGCATGGAGCAGTTCAAGGCCGGCAAGGGCGACGCGGACATCGCCTGGTTCACGCAACGCGCATACTACCTTGGCGGCAAGTTCGAGGACCCCGGGATCTACAAGGCGCTGGCCGGCAAGCTTGCGGAGGTCGAGGCCGCGCACCATACGGCAGGCAACGTGCTCTTCTATCTCGCCACGCCGCCGAGCGAGTTCGCGGTCATCGTGGAGCAACTCGGCAAGGCCGGGCTGACGCGCGAGACGGACGGTCACTGGCGGCGCGTCATCATCGAGAAGCCGTTCGGGCACGACCTGCCCTCGGCGGTGGCGCTCAACAAGGAGATCCTGAAGACGCTCGACGAGGGGCAGATCTACCGGATCGACCATTATCTCGGGAAGGAGACGGTCCAGAACATCATGGTGTTCCGCTTCGCCAACGGCTTCGTCGAGCCGCTGTGGAACCGTGATCACATCGACAATGTGCGCATCACCGTCGCCGAAACCGTGGGTGTCGAGCAGCGCGGCCGCTTCTACGACCAGACGGGCGCATTGCGCGACATGGTGCCCAATCACCTGTTCCAGCTCCTGACGCTGATCGCCATGGAACCGCCGAGCTGCTTTGGCGCCGATGCGCTGCGCAGCGAGAAGTCCAAGGTGCTGGATGCCGTCCATCGGCTGAGCGCCGAAGAGGCCCGGCGCAACGTCGTCCGCGGCCAGTACGGCGCCGGCATCGTCGACAACAAGCAAGTCGTTCCCTACCGCGAGGCACCTGACGTGCCACGACAGTCGACGACAGAGACCTATATCGCGATGAAGCTCGCTATCGACAACTGGCGTTGGGCCGGCGTGCCGTTCTATCTGCGCACCGGAAAGGCGCTCGCGAGGCGGCGAAGCTACATCACGGTCCAGTTCAAGCAGGCGCCGCTGGCACTGTTTCGCGACACGCCTGTCGAGCGCCTGCCGCCCAACGACCTCACCTTGCACATCCAGCCGGACGAGGGCGTCACGCTGCGCTTCGGCGTGAAGATTCCCGGGCCGACCGTGAATATCGACGGCGTCGATCTCAAGTTCAACTACCAGGACGCCTTCGAGATCATGCCGAGCACGGGCTACGAAACCCTGGTCTACGACTGCATGACCGGCGATGCCGCCCTGTTCCAACGCGCCGACTCGATCGAGGCCGGCTGGCGCGTGGTGCAGCCGGTGCTCGACGCCTGGAAGGAGGAAGGACGGGCCGAGCTCCCCATCTATCCGGCCGGCAGCTCGGGGCCGGAAGAAGCCAACCAGCTCCTGAGTCGCGACGGCCGGCGTTGGCGAGCGATCTCGACCGACGGCCTGTCGGCCGGCGGCTAGAATGAACGGACGGCCAGTGATCTCGGCGCTGATCTCCGATGTCGACGGCACGCTGGTCACGGCGGCCAAGGTGCTCAGCGAGCGCGCCAGACGGGCGGTGGCGGACCTGCACGCGAAGGGCATCGCCTTCGCGATCGTTAGTGCGCGGCCGCCCGAAGGCATGCGCATGTTCGTCGAGCCGCTCGGGCTATCCCGCGTCATGGCGGGCTTCAACGGCGGCGCCTATGTCCGGCCCGATCTCAGCCTCCTCGAGGAGCGGGTGCTGCCGCCCGAGGTGGCGCGCCGCGCGCTTGACTTCCTCGACAGCAAGCGCGTGGATGCCTGGGTGTTCGCCCATGGCCGTTGGATCATCCGCAATCCCAAGGGGCCGAGAGTCGATCACGAGGCGATGACGGTGCAGTTCGGGCCGACCGTCGTGAGCGACTTCGGCCCGGCTCTCGATGCGGTCCACAAGATGGTGGGCGTCAGCGACGACTTCGACCTGCTGGCGCGCTGCGAGGCCGAGGTGCAGAGCCTGCTTGGCGGATCCGCGACCGCCGCCCGTTCGCAACCCTACTATCTCGACGTCACCCATCCCGAGGCCAACAAGGGCGTCGCGGTGCGCACCATGGCGAAGCTGATGGGCGTGCCGCTCGAGGAGGTCGCGGTGATCGGCGACGGGCGGAACGACATGGCGATGTTCGCGCAGTGTCCGTTCAGCATCGCCATGGGCAATGCCAGCGACGAGGTGAAGGCGAAGGCTCGCTTCGTGACCGCGTCGAACGAGGAGGACGGCTTCGCGCGCGCCATCGAGCGATATCTTCTGTCGCCGGACCGGGAGAGCGCTGCATGAGGGCCCGGCCGGTCCTCGTCGCACCCTCGATCCTGTCGGCCGATTTCGGGCGGCTCGAGGCAGAGGTGAGGGCGATCGATGCAGCCGGAGCGGACTGGATCCATGTCGATGTCATGGACGGCCGTTTCGTGCCCAACATCAGCTTCGGGCCGGTGGTGATCGAGGCCGTCCGGCGCGCGACCAGGAAGCCCCTGAACGTGCATCTGATGATCGTCGAGCCCGAGCGCTATCTCGAGGACTTCGCCAGGGCGGGCGCCGATCATCTCCTGGTGCAGGCCGAACCTTCCTCGACAGTCCATCTCCATCGCGTGCTGTCGCGCGTCCGCGAGATGGGGAAGAAGGCGGGCGCCGTGCTCGATCCGGCGAGCCCGGTCGACTGGATCGAATACGTCCTGCATCTCTGCGACATCATCCTCGTGATGACGGTCAATCCGGGCTTCGGCGGCCAGAAGTTTCTGCCCGAGATGCTGCCCAAGATCCGCAAGTTGCGGTCGCTTTGCGACGCCTTGGGTGTCGATCCGGTGATCGAAGTCGATGGCGGCCAGAACTGCGAGCATGCCGGCGAGGCCGTCGCAGCCGGTGCCAACGCCATCGTGGCGGGCTCGGCGATCTTCGGCGCCCGGGACTATGCTGCGGCGATCGCGGCAATTCGCGCGGGACGGTGCCCATGAAGAAACCGATCGTTGAGGTGGCGGACGATGCCGCCGCGCTGGCCGAACAGGCGGCGGACTGGCTGTTGGCTCTGGCGCGGCAGAGGACCGGCACCTTCAGCGTCGCGCTCTCCGGCGGAACGACCCCGCGGCGACTCTATCAGCTCCTGGCCAGCGTACCGCGCCGGGACTCGTTCCCCTGGGATCGCACGTGCTGGTTCTGGGGCGACGAGCGTTTCGTGCCGCACGACGACGCGGACAGCAACTACCATATGGTGCGCGAGGCAATGTTGGCACGCGCCCCGGTCCCGGCAGCGAACATCCATCCGATGCCGACCGAGGGACTCGAACCGGAGGAGGCTGCGGCGGTCTACGAGCGAACGCTGAAGCAATTCTATGGTGCCGAGGAGCTCGCGCCCGACAAGCCGCTGTTCGACGTGGTGCTGCTGGGCCTCGGCACCAACGGCCATACCGCTTCGCTGTTCCCCGGCATGGCGGTCCTCGACGAACGCCGCCGTTGGGTCGGCACGATGACCGATCCCGAAGCAGGCACGCGGCTCACGCTCACCTATCCGGCGCTGGAGAGCAGCCACGAGGCGGCCTTCCTGGTGGCAGGCGAGGACAAGCGCGCGGTGCTGCGGCAGGTCCTTGGCGGCAATGCGTCGCTGCCGGCGGCCCGGCTCCATCCCCGGGGCACGCTGCGCTTCCTCGTCGACCGGGCGGCGGCGGGCGAGGGCCGGTCGTGACGGAAGTGGTGGACGCCACCTCCATGAAGCGGGCGGCGGCGGCAAGGGCCGTCGCCGAAGTCCAGGACGGCGCGGTCCTGGGCCTTGGCACGGGCACGACGGCCGAGCTCGCGGTCGAAGCACTGTCGAAACGCGTCGCGCAGGGTCTTCGCATCGTCGGGGTGCCGACATCCGAACGGACGCGGGCGCTGGCCGAGCGGCTCGGCGTGCCGCTTGCTCCGGCCGGCGACTGGCCGCGCCTCGATCTCGTCATCGACGGGGCCGACCAAGTCGAGCGCGACAGTCTCGACCTGATCAAGGGTCTGGGCGGCGCGCTGCTGCGCGAGAAGATCGTGGCGAGCGCCGCCAGGCGCATGATGGTAGTGGTGGACGGCTCGAAGCTTGTCGACCGTCTCGGGGGACGGACGCCCCTGCCGGTCGAGATCGTCGCCTTCGGCTGGCAGGGCACGATGGAGCGGCTTGACGCCCTTGGCCTGCAGCCGCGGCTGAGGCTCGTGGCCGGCCAGCCCTTCCTGAGTGACGGCGGCAACCACATCGTGGATTGCCATCTTGGCGAGATCGCCGATGCGCGCGCCCTGGAGGCGAAGCTCTCCGGCATCGTGGGAGTGGTCGAGACGGGCCTGTTCCTCGGCCTGGCATCGACAGTGGTGGTGGGAAATTCGAGTGGCATCGAGGTCATGCAACGATGAACGCGAACGACGGTGGCCCCTATACGCTGGGGCTGGATATCGGCGGTACCGGGCTCAAGGGGTCCGTGCTGGACAAGAGTGGGCATATGATCGTGGACCGCGTGCGGGTGCCGACACCGAAGGGCTGCACGCCCGACCAGATGGTCGAGGCGCTGGCCAAACTGGTGAAGCCGCTGCCCGCCTTCGATCGCGTGTCGATCGGCTTCCCGGGCGTGGTGCGCGACGGTCGCGTGGTGACGGCGCCGCATTTCGGCACCGATCCCTGGCGCGGTTTCCCGTTGCAGCAGAAACTTGGCGATCGTCTGGGCAGGCCGGCGCGACTCTGCAACGACGCCGAGATACAGGGGCTCGGCATCATCCTCGGCCATGGACTCGAGGTCGTGCTCACACTCGGCACGGGGGTCGGCAGTGCGATCTTCGCCGGCGGGCGCATGACGCCGCATCTCGAGCTTGCACATCACCCCATCCACAAGTCGGAAACCTACAACGCGTATCTCGGCGCCGCGGCCCGCAAGAAGGCCGGGACGAAGAAGTGGAACCGGCGGGTGCTCAGGATGATCGACATCGTGGAGACGCTGCTCAACTACGACACGCTCTATATCGGCGGCGGCAACGCTGCCAATGTCGACAAGAGCAAGCTGCCCGACAATGTAAAGATCGAATCGAACGACAGGGGTATTACCGGCGGGCTGCGCCTGTGGGACGATACCGTCTGGCAATCCGCCCGTGACATCGGCCACGGCGGCGAGGGAGACTGAGTGCGCGACCTTGCGCTGCCTCGGTGATCGAGGTTTGTGCGGCGCAGAGCCTGCGCCAGACAAGAAAATGCTCGCGGGCCGGTCGCCACTCCGGCTGGCCATGTGTTGCTACCTACGCACCGTGAGGTCATGGCCGCTTGCTGTCGGATTGCCGCTCTTGGGTTTTTTGCCCCTCCCCGGCTCCCGTGCGTAAAGCTGCGTGTCTGCATTCCACGCCGCCGCGAGTTGGACTCTTCTACCCAAAGAGGAATTGTTTTGTAAAAGCGCGATCTAAGACCATTTTGTGGAAAAGACCGCGACCGGCAGACGAACAAAGACCTGCTGCAGTGCGATAGCTCCGCCAGGCGCCGACAGCGTTTCCTGTCCGATTGCATCCACCCACAGAGCGCGTCCAGGGACGGAAAGGACCGAGTCCTGCCATGACTTCGGTTCGAGCGTCAGCGTGCCGCGATCGCTCACCAGCGCTTGCGGCAGGCGCGGCACGGCGACCAGCAGGTGGCTTTCGCCATAGGTGCGCAGGAAAGCCACAACGTGCTCCGCCATCGGACCCTCGACCGCGACCGGCCGATAGTCGCCACATGTGAACAGGTCGGGCAGCGCACGACGCATCGCCAGGAGGCGAGCGATGATCGCCTGCTTGATCCGGCCGTCGCGCCAGTGGGCAAGCGCGTCGGCGTGGTCCAGTGACGAAAGGCTCTCGCAACGGCGCTCGAAATCGACCGGCCGGCGATTGTCGGGATCGACCAGGCTGAAGTCCCAGTAGTCGGTACCCTGATAGAGGTCGGGAACGCCGGGCGTCGTGAGCTTCAGCACCGCCTGGGCAAGCCCGTTCACGGCGCCGGCGGCGGCAATCGACTGGACGAAGGCGAAGATATCGGCGAGCAGGTCGGGCAGCGCCCCCTCGGCGAGCAGGCGCTGAAGGAAGCGCCGCGCCGCGGCCTCGTAGATCTGGTCGGGATCGGACCAGTCGCTCCGGAGCTTCGCCTCGCGCAGCGCCTTTTCCTGCCAGCCGGCCAGTCGCTCGGCGAAGGCGACGCGGCCCGCGGCATCGTCGGAGGCCAGGTCGAGCGGCCAGGCGCCGACAATCATCTGCAGCAGCATGGCGATGTCGCCGGCCGCCGGCTGGCCGTCCGTGCGCAAGGCCCCACTGGCTTCCATCCAGCGCGCCGACCGGTCGATCCAGGCTTGGGGCCGCTCGCTCAGCACCGCAAGACGTGCCCGCACATCCTCGCCGCGCTTGTGGTCGTGGGTGGCCGTTGCAAGCATTGAACGTGGAAGCCGGGCGCAACGCTCCTCCATCAGAGCATGGAAATCGGCGGGACGGGTGCCGAAACGATCGAGATCGAAGCCGACATCGTTGCGCGACAGCAGCCGGCCGTAGCGATAGAAGGCGGTGTCCTCGACCGACTTGGCTGCCACCGGCGCGCTCAGCTGCTGGAATCGACCAATGGCGGCGCCGTCGGGCACGATCTCGGTCATCCAGCGGTGCAGCGTGTCGACCACCCAGCCGTCGCTCGTCCGGCCGGTCCGCTTCGCGCCGTGCGCCGCGGCATCGAGATAGGGCCGGTCACGTTTCGGCCGCTCGGTCGGGGTGGCGTAACTGCGATAGACCGGGAAATGCACCAGCATCTCGACGAGCGCGCGCCGCAATGCAGGACGGCTGAGCTCGGATGTGGCTGGATCGGCCCTGGCGAGGCGGGCGAAGGCGGCCACCGCGGCTTCGAGCGGGGCAGCGAAGCTTCGGCCAATGATCTCACGCCGTGCAGCCTGCTCCTCGGGCGCGAAGTCGGCGGGTCGTCCGCTCAACTGCGCCCAGGCCGTCGCCAGCACCCGCTCGGCTGCGGGATCATGCTGCAGGGCACTTACCTGATCCATGAAATCGTAACCCGTCGAGCCGTCGCATTCCCAGTCCGCTGGCAGCGTCTCGCCTCTCAGCAGGATCTTCTCGACCACGAGATAGGGGCGCATCGGCTCCTCGGGATCGAGCCGCCGCCTCAGCTTGCGGCAGTAGGAGGCGGGATCGTTGAGTCCGTCGACGTGATCGACGCGCACGCCGTCGACCAGCCCTTCGCGATAGAGGCGGGCAATCAGCGCGTGGACGTTCTCGAAGGTCTCCTCGTCCTCCATGCGCAGGCAAACGAGGTCGTTGATGTCGAAGAAGCGGCGCCAGTTGATGCGGTCGTTGGCGGTGCGCCACCAGGCGAGCCGGTAGGCCTGCCGATCGATATCGGGGCCGGTCATCGGCAGATGCAGATCATGGTAGTGCAGGAACGTCTTGCCGGCCCGTTCGGCCACGCCGAGCTCCTTCGCCGCGATCGCCTCGTGGAGCGGCTTGGCGAGTACCGGCAGGAGCACGCGGCCGCGCAGCTGCGGATCCTCGGTATCCCAGTCGATGTCGAACGAGCGGGCATAGCGGCTGGCCTCGCCATGATGCAGCAGGTCGGCCCACCACGGATTCTCCAGGCTCGCCGCCATGTGGTTGGGAACAATGTCGACGATCAGGCCGAGCCCCCGGCGCCGCAGCGCCTCGACCAGGCGCGCGAGGCCTTCTTCGCCGCCCAGTTCGGGATTGACCCGCGTCGGATCGATCACGTCGTAGCCATGCTTCGAGCCGGCGCGCGCCGCCGTGAGCGGTGAGGCGTAAAGGTGGCTGACGCCGAGTGCCGCCATGTAGGGCACGAGCTTCTCTGCATCGGCGAAGGTGAACCCCTTGTGGAACTGCAGGCGAAGCGTGGCGCGCGGTGTCATGGCCGGGCTTGCCGCAACAGGCCGAGTCGGCGTACGGCAGCCGGTTCCTGCAACAGCTTGTCCGCCGGCTGGCTGAAGCGGCGCCGCCAGTTCGGATGCTCGTTGATCGTGCCAGGGAGGTTGGGTTGCTCGGCCGTGCCGATCATGTCCTCGAGCGGAACGAGGGCGAGCGGGCTCGGCGTCATGGCGACGAAGGCGACCGCGGCGTCGACGGCCGCGGCCGAACCGTCGGCCGGCGGCCGCGTGCCGGTCGCCACCCCGGCGTCGGTGAAGGCCTGCCACAGCGCCGCCCGATCGTGCTCGCGCTCCTCGACATCGCCTTGCTTCACCGTGCCGAGCCCGCGTCGCAACTCGAGATCAGCGCCTTGCCACCATCCTGCGACAGTGGGCAGGTCGTGCGTGCTTGTCGTGGCGATCGCGTCGTCGCGCCAGCGCGCGGGCTCGAGGAACCCCGCTCCATCGCGCGCAAACCACAGCACGTCCATCCCGGCCATGCCGAGCGCCCGGCAGCGCGCCCGAAAGCCGGCGGGGACAGTGCCGAGATCCTCGCCGATGACGGGGGCGTGGTGACGATGCGATTCGAGCGCCAGCAGGCGCATGAGATCGTCCATGGGATAGGAGAGGTACGCGCCGTCAATGGGCAATGCGCCGTTCGGCACCAGCCAGAGCCTCATCAGACCCATGGCGTGGTCGATCCGCACGCCGCCGGCATGACGAAGCGCCGCGCGCAGAGTGGCGATGAAGGGCTCGAAGCCGCCCGCGACCAGCGCCTGCGGGGAGAAGGAAGTCAGGCCCCAGTCCTGCCCCTTGGGATTGAAGGCATCAGGCGGCGCGCCGATGCTGAGGCCGGCCAGGAACTGCGCCGGATCGGCGCCGACCTGGCTGCCTTCAGGATCGAGCCCGATGGCGAGATCGCTGACGATGCCGAGGCACATGCCGCCCGCACGCAGATCGGACTGGGCGCGGGCGAACGAGGCATCGGCGATCCATTGCAGAAACAGGAAGTAATCGAGCGGTGCCGGGCCGGGGGCCGCCTGCGCCTCGAATTGTGCATGCCGGTGCAAGGCTGCGCCGGCTTCGCGCACGAAGGTCCTGAACTCCGCCGCAAGGGCTGTCGTGCTGGCGAGATCGCGCAGCGCGAAGTCGTCGTACAGCCGGCGCAGCAGACCGAACTTTGCGTGCGCCGCCTCCTTCCAGTCGATCAGGGGCCGGTCGGCGATCTTGGCCGAGCCTGCCGCCATCGCGACGCGTTCTGCCCCGAGCGCATCGGCCGGGTCGGCCAGCAGCGGATTGAGGAACAGCCGGTTCGACGGGGAATAGGGACCGTAGCGCGACGGGTCGAAGGGAAAGAGGCTGTGGGTCGGGCTGACGGCAATTGCATCCGCCCCGCTTGACCCGGCGGCCGCACCCAGCGCCCGCAGCCCCGTAGTATCGCCGATGCCGAAATCGCCGGCTCGACGCAGGCTGTAGAGCTGGACGCCGATGCCCCATAGCCTGCGGTTCTCGCCGATGTCGGCAAGCGTCACGCAGCGCGGCGGCGCCACCGCAAGCGTGATCTCGCGCTCGCCATAGCGCAGCTTGTGATAGCCCGGAGTGGCGATCGGCGGCGCGATGCCGTCGCGCAGGATCAGCGCCTTCCGCCATCCGTCCTCGAGGACAAGCTCGGCCGGCACCTTCTCGTCGTCGGGAGCGATGCGGGTCGGCGCGCCGGTTGTCGCGGTGACAAGCGGCGGACTCGCCGTCATCCGTTTCAGCCGCTCGCTGCTCTCTCGCAGGTCGTCTGCGCCGGCGCAGGGAAGACCGAGGGCCTCCAACAAGCGGACGAGGGAAGGGACGGCCACCTGCCGCGGCCGGCTCTCTGCGTCGATCCAGTCGACGGCGATACCGGCCTGCTGCGCGAGCTGGCGGATCGCCGCGTCATTCATTTCGGCTCCTCGACGAAGACCACCGTCGCATGGGCGCAAAGCCCGCCATTGCCGAGCGCCGCCTCGCGCGTCTCGAGAACCAACCGGCCGCCAGGTTGCTCGACGGGAACGGAGGCATCGCCGAGATTGGCGGCGATGCTCAGGATGGCCCCGTCGCCGAGGTGCCAGCGAGCGAGTACTGCCGCCGGGCCGAGCACGGCTGCGCCGACGCTTCGCGCTGCAGCCAGGCGCGGCACGATCAGCTCCTGCCGGAGCGACAGCGCCGCGCGGTAGAAACTGTCGTCGCCGGAACGGTCCAGCCGGCAGCGCTCGAAGGTCTCGATCGCATTGGGATCGGGAATGTCCCTGCCGTCGAAGCCGGCGAAGGCGGCGAACTCGCGCCTGCGACCCTCGCGGACCGCATCGGCGAGCTTGCCGTGATAGTCGGTGAAGAACTGGAAGGGCGTGCGAGCCAGCCGGTCCTCGCCCATGAACAGGAGCGGAATGCCCGGGCTCAGCAACTGCAGAGCGACGGCCGCCCGCAGCGCGTCGATATCGGCAAGCGTGGTCAGGCGGTCGCCGAATGGCCGGTTCCCGATCTGGTCATGGTTCTGCAGGAACAGCACGAAGGCGGTGGGAGGAAGACCGGTACACGGTGTGCCGCGCGGCTTGCCGCGGCGATAGGCGGACGGTTCGCCCTGGTAGACGAAGCCCTCCGACAGGCAGCGCGCCAGCTTGTGCGCCGGTTCCGTCGCATAATCGGCGTAGTAGCCGTCGCGCTCGCCGGTCAGCAGCACGTGCAGGACGTGATGCGCATCGTCGTTCCATTGCGCGTCGAAGTCCCGGCGCAGATGGCTCGCTTCGTTGCCGTCATGCTCGAGAACAAGATGGACATGGCGGCCCTTTTCCACCGTGCGTCGGATCTCGGCCGCCATCTCGTCGAGCCAGAGCTGGTCGTCGATGGCGTGCACGGCGTCGAAGCGCAGACCATCGAAGCGATACTCCATCAGCCAATACAGCGCGTTTTCGATGAAGAAGCGGCGCACCGGCGGCTGTCGGAAGTCGATCGACGGGCCCCACGGCGTATGAATATCGCCGCGGAAGAACTGCGGCGCGTAGAGACCGAGATAATTTCCCTCGGGCCCGAAGTGATTGTAGACGACGTCGAGGAACATCATCAGCCGCAGCTCGTGCGCGCGGTCGATCAGCGCCTTCAGCTCGCCCGGCGTGCCGTAGGCGCGGTCGGGCGCGAAGGGCAGCACGCCGTCGTAACCCCAGTTGCGCCGACCGGAGAAGTCGTTGAGCGGCATCAGCTCGACCGCGGTGACTCCGAGCGCGGCGAGGCGCGGCAGCTCCTCCTGCACACCGGCGAAGCCGCCATGGAGCCCTGTGTGCAGCTCGCACACCACCGTTTCCGTCCATGGCCGGCCCCGCCAGCCGGGATGCCGCCAGCGATAGGCCGAGGGATCGACGACGAGGCTCGGCCCGTGCACGTCGTCGGCCTGTCCGCGCGAGGCGGGGTCGGGCACGTCCTGGCCCGTTTCGAGGCGATAGACGTAACGCGCGCCGGCGCCGCAACTCGTCTCGAGCTCGAACCAGCCCTCGGACAGGCGCGTCATCGGCCGGGCGGCGCCATCCTCGATCACCACGGCAACGGCGTTCTGCTGCGGCGCCCAGAGCCTGAAGCGCGTGCGACCCTCGCCAAGAACCGTGGCGCCGAACGGCAGCGGACGAACGAACCCGGTCATTTTCTCTCCGGTTCGAGAACGCTCCTGGTCAGGACGACGCTGCGCGATTTGACGAGCAGGGTGTGATTTTCGAGCGTCCGCTCCGGCTCCTTCGGCGACGCGCTGTCGATCAGCACCTGGGTCGGCAGGTCCGGCGGTGGCAAGGTGAAGCTTTCGTCGTCCGGCGTCGGATTGAAGAGACAGGTGAGGATGGTGACGCCGCCGTCCGCCTCCCTGGACGCCCGCTGCAGCACCAGCGTTCGCTCCTGCGGATTGTTCCAGGCGTCGCTCGTCATTTGCCGGCCCTGCTGATCGAACCACTGGATATCGAGCAGGCCGGGCACGGGTTCGTCGCGGCCATGAAGGTACTGGCTCCATCGCAGCACCGGATGGCGGTGGCGCAGCGCGATCACACGACCGACGAACGCGCTGAGCGCCCGCCCTTCCTCGGAGTCGGCCTGCTCCCAGTTGAACCACGAGATCTCGTTGTCCTGGCAATAGGCGTTGTTGTTGCCGTTCTGGGTGCGGCCGAACTCGTCGCCGCCCAACAGCATCGGCGTGCCCTGCGACAGCATCACCGTGGCGAGCATCGCGTATTGCAGGCGTCGGCGGATCTCGTTGATGGCGGGATCATCGGTCGGTCCCTCGACACCCCAGTTGGCCGAGTAGTTCTCGGCGGTGCCGTCGTTGTTGTCCTCGCCGTTGCCCTCGTTGTGCCGCTCGGCGTAGCTCACCGTGTCGCGCAAGGTGAAGCCATCGTGGCAGGCGGCGAAGTTGATCGAGGCGTAGGGCCTGCGGCCGCGATAGCCGAAGATGTCGGCCGAACCCGCGAGGCGCGCCGAGAAGTCCGAGCGCTCGCCCTCGTCGCCGCGCCAGTAGCGCCGCAGGCCGTCGCGGTAGCGGTCGTTCCATTCGGCAAAACGCGGCGGATGCGCGCCGAGCTGGTAGCCGCCGGGGCCGGGATCCCACGGCTCGGAGATCAGCTTCACCTGCGACAGGACCGGGTCCTGCAGGATCGCATCGAAGAAGCCGGAACCGGGATCGAAGCCGTAGCCTTCGCGGCCAAGCGTCACGCCGAGGTCGAAGCGGAAGCCATCGACATGAAAGGCGGTCACCCAGTAGCGGAGCGAATCCATCACGAGCTGCAGCACGCGTGGATGTGACAGGTTGAAGGTGTTGCCCGTGCCGGTGTCGTTGATGTTGTGGCGCTCGTTTTCCGGCACCAGCCTGTAGTAGCTCGCATTGTCGAGGCCGCGGAAGGAAAGCGTCGGCCCGAGCTCGCTGCCCTCGGCAGTGTGATTGTAGACAACGTCGAGTATGACCTCGATGCCCGCTGCATGCAGGCGGCGCACGGCGATGCGCATTTCCTCCGCCGAGCCGTCGGAAAGATAGCGCGGCTCGATGGCGAAGAAGCCGAGCGTGTTGTAGCCCCAGTAGTTCCTGAGCTCCTTCTTCAGGAGGTACTGATCCTGCACGAAGGCGTGGATCGGCAGCAGCTCGATCGCATTGATGCCAAGGCGGCGCAGGTGATCGATCACCGAGGGTTCGGCCAACGCTGCAAAGGTGCCGCGCTCGCGCGGCCGCAGATCCTGGCGCAGCATCGTCATGCCGCGCAGGTGCGCTTCGTAGATCACGAGGTCGGACCATGGAATGTTGGGCGGCCGGTCGTCGCCCCAGTGGAAGGCGTCCGCGGTGACGACCGCCTTCACCATGCCGGGCGCGCTGTCGCGACGATCGAAGGAAAGATCCGCGCGCGGCGAATTCACGCGATAGCCGAACAGCGCGTCCGAGCTGCGCAGATCGCCGGCGATGCGGCGGGCGTAGGGATCCAGGAGCAGCTTGTTGGGATTGAAGCGATGGCCACGCTGCGGCTCGTAGGGGCCATAGGCGCGGTAGCCGTAGATCAGGCCTCCGCGACTGCCCGGCAGATAGCCGTGCCAGATCTCGTCGGTGTATTCGGGCAGGACGTAGCGCGCCACCTCGCGTCGTCCCGCCGGATCGAAGATGCAGAGATCGATGCGCGTGGCATTGCCGGAGAACACGGCGAAGTTGGTCCCAAGCCCGTCCCAGGTGGCGCCCAAAGGGGACGGCGCCCCCGGCTCGAGGCGGTCGGGAAAAGGAGCCATGGATCAGCTTTCCGCACGGAGATAGAGGGTGGCGAGTGGCGGCAGGGTGAGATCGAGCGACTGCGCCTCGCCGTGCGTCGGCTGGGGGACGGCGTGGATGGCGCCTTCGTTGCCCATGTCGCTGCCGCCGTAGAAGCGCGAGTCGGTGTTCATGATTTCGCGCCAGACGCCGCCGCGCGGCACGCCGATGCGGTAGTTGTGGCGCGGCGCCGGGGTCATGTTGCAGACGACCAGTACCGGCGCGTGGCCGTCATGGCCGTGGCGGAAATAGGCGAAGACGGAGTTGGACCGGTCGTCGCCCACGATCCAGCGGAACCCGGCAGGTTCGCTGTCGCGCACATGCAGCGCCGGCTCGCGGCGGTAGAGATGGTTGAGGTCGCGCACCAGCCGCTGGATGCCGGCATGGTCGGGATTGTCGAGCAGGAACCAGTCGATCTCGCGGTCGTGGTTCCATTCGCGCTCCTGCGCGATCTCGCCGCCCATGAACAGGAGCTTCTTGCCTGGATGCGACCACATGAAGCCGAAGTACGCGCGCAGGTTGGCGAACTTGCGCCAGCGGTCGCCCGGCATCTTGCCGAACAGCGAGCCTTTGCCGTGCACGACCTCGTCATGCGACAGCGGCAGGATGAACTTCTCGGAGAAGCCGTAGAGCAGGCCGAAGGTCAACTCGTCGTGGTGATAGGAGCGGTGGATAGGCTCGCGCTCCATGTAGAGGAGCGTGTCATGCATCCAGCCCATGTTCCACTTGTAGGAGAAGCCCAGCCCGAGCTCCCGTTCCGAGCGCGTCACACCAGGCCATGCCGTCGATTCCTCGGCGATGGTCACGGCGCCGGGACAGCGTTCCTTGACTACCGCATTGAGGTGACGCAGGAAGTCGATCGCCTCGAGATGCTCGCGACCGCCATAGACATTGGGGATCCAGTCGCCCGCGCTGCGGCTGTAGTCGCGATAGAGCATCGAGGCCACGGCATCGACGCGCAGGCCATCGACATGGAAGCGCTCGAGCCAGTGCAGTGCGCTCGCGATCAGAAAGCCCTGCACCTCGCGCCGACCGAAATTGTAGATGAAGGTATTCCAGTCGCGATGGAAGCCCTCGCGCGGGTCGAGATGCTCGTAGAGCGCCGTGCCGTCGAACCGGGCGAGACCGTGCGGGTCGGTCGGGAAATGCGCCGGTACCCAGTCGAGGATCAGGCCGATGCCGGCCGCATGCAGGCGGTCGACGAACTGGGCGAATTCCTCCGGCGCGCCGTAGCGGCCGGTTGGCGCGAACAGGCCGAGCGGCTGATACCCCCAAGAGCCACCGAACGGATACTCGGTGATGGGCAGCAGCTCGAGATGAGTGAAGCCCATGTCGACGACGTACGGGATGAGCCGCTGCGCCGCCGTTTCCCACGAGACCGTGCCGTTGCCCCGCATCCACGAGCCGAGATGCACCTCGTAGATCGAGATCGGTGCCGTCACCGCCTGTCGTTCGGCGCGCGCCTGCATCCAGGCCTCGTCGTGCCAGCGCCACTGCCGCGGCGAGGCGACCACTGACGCGGTCGCGGGCGACGGTTCGGCCTGCTGCGCCAGCGGATCGGCCTTCTGCGGCAGGCGCACGCCACCGGGCCCCACGATATCGAACTTGTAGCGCGTTCCCGGCGTGATGCGCGGAATGAACAGTTCCCAGACGCCCGCCGGGTAGCGCAGACGCATGGGATGGCGCCGCGAGTCCCAGCTATTGAAGTCGCCGACCACGGCGACGCGGCTGGCGTTCGGCGCCCATACCGAGAAGCCCACACCGTCGACGCCCTCGAAGGTCATGGCGTTGGCGCCCATGGCGCTCGCCAGCTCGAAATGGCGGCCCTCGTTGAAGAGATGCAGATCGAGATCGCCCAGCAGCGGCCCGAAGGAGTAGGGATCCTCCGTCTCCTGAACCGCCTGCGGCCACTTGATCCGGAGAAGGTAGGGCACGTGGTCCGTGACCATGCCTTCGAACAGCCCGTCCTTGCCGTGCTGCTCGAGCGTGGCGATGGGCGTTCTGTCGGTGCGTCGCAGGACTTCCACACCGAGGGCGCCCGGCAGGTAGGCGCGGATCAGGCGGCCCCGCTCCGTATCGCGCGGGCCGAGCACCTTGAAAGGATCGTTGTGGCGTGCGCCGGCGAGGGCTTCTGCTTCCTCGCGGGGCAGGGCAAGGGTTGCGATCTCGTTCACGAGGCGCTCTCCGCTTCCTGGGCGAGAACGCGCAGGGTGTAGCGATGCAGGCCGTGCAGCGGGACGGAGATCCAAGCCGGTCGATTGGCCGCTTCGTAGACGACCTCGTAGGCCGCCTTCTCGATCATGAAGAAGAGCAGCAGATCGGGGTTGTCGAGGCCTTTCAGCTCGCTGACGCCTGCGCTGTACGCCTCGTGGAACGCACGCTGGGAAGCATCGCGCAGCCGGCGCATGAACTTGATGCGCGTCGCCTCCGGCAGCGGCGCATAGGCCGGTGTCTTGGGATCGAGCGTCGTCGCCACGGCATAGTCGAGCGAGCGCATCAGGCCTGCCACGTCCTGCAGCGGGCTCATCTTGGCGCGCCGCTCGGCCAGCGGGCGGCCCGGTTCGCCCTCGAAGTCGATGATGTAGGCGTCGCCCGTCGCGACGAGCACCTGGCCAAGATGGAAATCGCCATGGATGCGCGTCATCAGCGTGCCCTTCCCGGACCGGGCGAGCCGTTCCATCGCCGCCATGAGTTCTTCCTTGTGGGCCATCAGCTCCGCGGCGGCGGCGTCGTCCGCCTCCTTCTCACCCGTCGGCAGCCGGGCAATGCTGTCGTACGCCTTGTTCACCAGGGCATGGGCGCGACCGATCCATTGGCTGACGTCGTCGGCCGTGCTGATGTGCGGCGCGAAAGCGTCGTTGTCGGTTTCGCGGGCGAGGATCACGTGCATCGCCGCGAGCTGGCGGCCGATCGTCGCGACGATGGCGTGGTAGTCCTCGACATGATCGGCGCGGGCTTCGGTCGAGGCTTCGTGCATCGCGAGGTCGTCGACGGCGCGCTTGAACTGGTTCAGCGTCCAGGTCCAGGCGTCGCCCTGGTTGCGCACGAAGGCCTGCGCGACGGCCAGCGAATGGCGCTCGCCCTTGTCGTCGATCCGCACCATCTCGCCGAACAGGGCGGGCGTATTGGCAAACCCCTGCTGGGTAAGATGGCGGCTCATCTCGGCCTCGGGGTGCTGGCCCGCCGAGACGCGTCGGAAGAGCTTCAGGATCGCCGTGTCGTCGACCGTGAGCGAGCTGTTCGACTGCTCCGCCGACAGCCAGCTTACCGTCGCCTCCGGCTTGACCCGCAGCGCCTCGCGTCCGGCCTCGGTCGCGGAAAAGACGATCCTGCCCTCGGGCGATTCGATCTCCTTTCCCTCGGCCATGGCATTCATCAAGGTCGTGGCGAAGCTCTGGATGGCGAAAGCATCGGTCAGCAGGCCGATCCGCCGGCCGCGCCGCACGCGGGCGATCGCAAGCTGCCCGGGCAGGGGGCCGGCCGCCTCGTCCTCCCATGACATGGAGAGCGGGAGCAGCCAGCGGCTCGTGGTGCCGTTGATAAGCGTCTCCGTCTCGGCCATCAGGAGTTCGCGATCGCCGCCGGGAACGGGGGCGGTGTAGGCGATGCGCGCCTGTTCGATCTTCTGGTCCTTGGCCGAGAACCAGCGGCGCTTGTCAAGGTAAGTCGGCAGCACGTCGCGCTCGAGGAGGGCGCTTCCCGATTGCAGCAGTGCGGTGGCGAGCCCCTCGCGTGACAGGACGATCGTCACGAAGTCGGGCAGCGGCTCCGGCGCCGGCGTGTGCCAGGACGGTGCTTCGCTCTCCTTGGCGAGGATGAACCAGTAGAAGCCGAAGGGAGGGAGGGTGAGCAGGTAGGAAAGCTGGCCAACCGGCGGGAAGAGCGAGGCGCCGCTCAACTCGATCGGCACCCGGCCGGTGAATTCCGAGAGCTCGAGTTCGACGGCCTGGGGCGTGCGCGACACGTTGGCGACGCAGAGGAGGGTCTGCTCGTCGCTCTCGCGCAGGTAGGCCAGCACCTTGCGGTTCTTGGGATAGAGGAAGCGCAAGGTGCCGCGGCCGAAAGCGGCATGGGCGCGGCGCACGACCAGCATGCGGCGCATCCAGTGCAGCAGCGAATAGGGGTCACGCGACTGCGCCTCGACATTGACCGTTTCATAGCCGTAGAGCGGGTCCATGATCGTGGGCAAGGCCAGCGTGTTGAAGTCGGCGCGCGAGAAGCCACCGTTGCGGTCGGGCGACCATTGCATGGGCGTGCGGACGCCGTCGCGGTCGCCGAGGCGGATGTTGTCGCCCATGCCGATCTCGTCGCCGTAGTAGATGACCGGCGTGCCAGGCATCGACAGCAGCAGGCAGTTCATCAGCTCGATGCGGCGGCGATCGCGTTCCAGGAGCGGCGCCAGCCGGCGCCGGATGCCGAGATTGATCCGCGCGCGCCGGTCGGTGGCGTAGGTTTGCCAGAGGTAGTCGCGCTCCGAGTCGGTCACCATCTCCAGCGTGAGCTCGTCGTGATTGCGCAGGAAGATTGCCCACTGGCAGGTGTCGGGGATCTGCGGCGTCTGCCGCATGATATCGGTGATCGGGAAGCGATCCTCGCGGGCGAGCGCCATGTACATGCGCGGCATCAGCGGGAAGTGGAACGCCATGTGGCACTCGTCGCCCTGGCCGAAATACTCCTTTGTGTCCTCGGGCCACTGGTTGGCCTCGGCGAGCAGCATGCGGTCGGGATAGAAGGAGTCGATCTCGGCGCGAATGCGCTTCAGGATGGCGTGCGTCTCGGGCAGGTTCTCGTTGCTGGTGCCCTCGCGCTCGACGAGATAGGGCACGGCGTCGAGCCGCAGCCCGTCGACCCCGAGATCGAGCCAGAAGCGCATCACGCTCAGCACCGCCTCGACGACCCGCGGATTGTCGAAATTGAGGTCGGGCTGGTGCGAATAGAAGCGGTGCCAGTAGTAGGCGTTGGCGACCGGGTCCCAGGTCCAGTTCGAGCGCTCGGTATCGATGAAGATGACGCGCGTGCCCTGATACTTCTGGTCGTTGTCGGACCAGACGTAGAAGTTGCGCGCCGCCGATCCGGCCTTGGCCTTGCGCGCGCGCTGGAACCACGGGTGCTGGTCCGAGGTATGGTTGATGACCAGCTCGGTGACGATGCGCAATCCGCGCCGGTGGGCGGCGGCGATGAAGCGCTTCACGTCGGCCATCGTGCCGTATTCGGGATGCACGGCGCGATAGTCGGAGATGTCGTAGCCGTCGTCGAGGCGCGGCGACGGATAGAAGGGCAGGAGCCAGATCGTGTTGACGCCGAGGTCGGCGATGTAGTCGAGCTTGGAGATCAGGCCGGGAAAGTCGCCGATACCGTCGTTGTTGGAGTCGAAAAACGACTTCACATGAAGCTGGTAGATGATCGCATCCTTGTACCAGCAGGGCACGCGCATCGAGAGGTCGGTCGCTTCGGCGCGGCGCGTGAATTCCTTGCTCTGGATATTCATGCGCCGTCTCCTTGCAGCGGTGCGAGACGCCAGATGGCGAAGGGCAGCACGCCCGGATCGAGCCGCAGCCGCTGGCCCTTGCCCGACCAGGTGAAGCGGTGGCCGGTGATCAAATCCTCGGCGGCGAGCGAGCCGCTGTCGGACAGCTTCCATTCCCACAGCGGCAGCTCGAAGTCCGTTTCCTGCGGATGGTGCGGATCGAGGCTGACGGCGACCAGGATCATGTCGTCCTGCCCGGATCGCGTGCGGCCATAGACCATCATCTGGTCGTTGGTGGCGTTGTAGAACCGGATGCCGCGATGGCTGTGCAGGGCGGGATTGGTCCGCCTGATGCGGTTGAGCGCGGTGATTTCCGCGGCAATGTTGCCGGGCGCGTTCCAGTCGCGCACGCGGATCTCGTATTTCTCGGAGTCGAGATACTCCTCGCGGCCCGGCAGAGGCGCCGCCTCGCAGAGCTCGAAGCCCGAATACATGCCCCACAGCCCCGAGGTAGTCGTGGCCAGCACGGCCCGGATCAGGAAGCCGGCGCGGCCGGAAGTCTGGAGGAAATGGGGATTGATGTCGGGCGTGTTGACGAAGAAGTGCGGGCGAAAGAACTCGACCGGCGCGGTTGTGGAGAGTTCGGTCAGGTACTCCACCAGCTCGTGCTTGGTGTTGCGCCAGGTGAAGTAGGTGTAGGACTGAGAGAAGCCGACCTTGGCCAGGCGATACATCATCTTCGGCCGGGTGAAGGCTTCGGCCAGGAAGATCGCATCGGGATGGCGGCTGCGCACGTCGGCGATCATCCACTGCCAGAAGGGCAGCGGCTTGGTGTGCGGATTGTCGACGCGGAAGATCTTGACGCCCTGTTCGATCCAGAACAGCACGACGTCGCGCAGCGCCTCCCACAGCGCCGGCACCGCTCCCGATGCGTAGAAATCGACGTTGACGATGTCCTCGTACTTCTTGGGCGGATTCTCGGCGTGCTTGATGGTGCCGTCCGGCCGGTGCCTGAACCAGTCGGGATGCTGCTTGAGCCAGGGATGGTCCGGCGAGCACTGGATCGCGAAGTCGAGCGCGATCTCGAGCCCATGCCGGTGCGCCGCGGCAACCAGGCGGCGGAAATCCTCGAGGCCGCCGAGTTCGCGATGGATCGCATCGTGCCCGCCCTCGGCGCTGCCGATCGCATAGGGGCTGCCGAGATCGCCTGGCGCGGCCTTGAGCGCATTGTTGCGGCCCTTGCGCGCCGTCGTGCCGATCGGATGGATCGGCGGAAAATAAAGTACGTCGAACCCCATGTCGCGAATGCGCGGCAGGCGTTCGATCACGTCGGTGAACGTGCCGTGACGCCCGGCGTCGCTGGTCTGCGAGCGCGGAAAGAGCTCGTACCAGCTCGCGAAGCCCGCAGCGGGCCGCTCGACATCGAGCGGCAACGGCTCGTGACGGGTGACGAAGGGCGGGTAGGCCCCGGCCTCGACCAGCTCCTTCTCCTCGGCGACCTCGACGGAAACGTCCATGCCGGCTTCGCGCTTGACCTTCATCGCATGGCGCACGGTGGCGAGCTCGTCGAGCCACGCCTCGACGGTGAACAGCCAGCGGCCGACGCGCTGCGGCGTCATGGCTGCCTGCCAGCGGTCGTTGGGCAGCGGTGTCATGGGGGTTCTGTTCCAGCTCTTCTGGTCGGCCGCCTTCCACAGGAGCTCGGCACCCAGCACGTCATGGCCGTCGATGAAAATGTCGGCCTCGACGATGACGGTCTCGCCGACGATGCGCTTGGCGGCGAACGGGCCGCCCTCCACGCGCGGCGCCAGGTTCTCGATCACGATGCGGGGCGCTTTCGTCGCGTCGCGCAAGGCATCCTTGCGCCTGGGCCGCGCCTCGACGATGGGCGGCTCGGGCTCGAGCGCCATCAGGCGAACTTCGCCCGGTTCGAGAGTGGCATTCGCAGCCGAGGGCGTGGGCAGCGCGACCGGGATGGAGCGCACGCGGCCAAGATCGCTGTTGATGCAGAGTGCGCTCTCGCCGTTGCGCGACTGCACGACCGAGACCGGACTGCCCGATCCGGTCAGGGCCCGCCATTCCCCGGCAACCCTCACGGCCGCAGGGACCAGGGTCGAGTTGGCAGCGCCGATGTCGGGCGCGAGATCACCGTCGGCCTCGCGCTCCATCTCGACGAAGTCGGCGGGCTCGCCGAATCGCGGGTCCAGCTGGCGGCGCGTCATGAACTCGAAGCCCATCGGAACGAGGAGACCACCGCCGCTCAGCGCCGCGATTTGCAAGGTGCGGCGGGAGAGCGCGAGTCGGCGCTCCGAACTGGGCTCCTGCGCCCCGAGGCGTTCCTCGAACGGCGCCTCGGCAACGCCGATCGGCGGCGCCACGCGCTGCAGGATGTTGTGTTCCTCGATGTACCAGCTCGCCCGGCCATCCCACCATGGCGTCGAGGCGAAAACCGCATCGAGACCCGTCTCGGGGAAGCTTGCCGCCCGCTCCCAGGACAGGCCGAGCGTCCAGCCCAGGAACCGGCAGCCTGGCGTCTCGCGCCGCGTCGCCTCGATCATGAGGCGCAGCGCCGAGGCCGGTATGCGCTCCAGCCCCAGCAGGCGAAAGCCCGCAAGCCCCGCCTCGACGAGCGGTGGCAGCCGCTCGGCCCACCAGTCGGCGAAGGTCTCCGCCTCCTCGAAGCGGGCGGGTACGGCGCGGAACGGCGACGCCGGCTGACGCGGATCGATGAACATGCCGATGCGCTCGGGCGCACCGAACAGGTCGGGAAACAGGAGCGCCGTCTCTCCCGCGGCGGCGACGCGATCGATCATGAGGTCGGCCAGAAGATTCAGCCCGGCGGCGGCCGCCCGTTCCGCCATGGTCCGCACCACCGCTTCAGCGGGGCCGTCGATCCCGAGGGCGGGATCGGACCGGTCATGCTGGCCGGTCAGGAACAGGTCGCCGTCGGGACCCGGCGCGAACGGCGGCGCGACGCAGACGTGGTCGAACCCCATGCCGGCGATCCGCTTGAAATGACGGTCCCAGTCCGATACCGGGCCGGCAAGGCGCGGATGAAGATAGTAGATCTTGAACGGAGCAGGCCGGGATGGCGCAGAGCTCGGACTCGTTACGCCAGTCGACTGGGCTGGGGCGTTGGGCTGAAGCGCCATACGGGTAAAACGCAGATTTTCCATATGGTTCCGCGCCTTCCTGCGATATATGGACTTGACTGGCGCAGCCTTCCTGCGTTGGGGGCAGTCGGCTGCGCAGTCCCGGAATAAAGCACATCATGCCGCACCGGGACTGTAACCCCGGGCCGAGAGGCGAGGCCGTGTCGTCGGTGCTAGCGAAAGGTCCCTCGCCACGCATCGGATGACAAGTTTTTCGTCATCGACGCGATACGCAAGGATGACACATTCGGTCGGGGTCAGGTCGTGACGCGGATCGACGGGGCGCCGCTTTCGGCGCGCCCGATGATGCGCGCACCAGGACAGCCGGAATCACGGGTCCTGCGCAAGATCACCTCTGCCGCGCCCGGCGCACAGGCGATCAGGAGGCCGCCCGATGTTTGCGGATCGGCCAACAGGTGACGCTTCCAGTCCGGCGTTCCCGCCGGCAGGACGACATCGTGGCCGTAGCTCGCCCAATTGCGGTGCGAGGCGCCGGTAACATGCCCTTGCCGGGCAAGTGCCGCGGCGTCTGTCATCGTGGGCACGGCGTCGGCCTCGATGACGAGCGTGAGGCCGGAGCCGCGCGCCATCTCCAGCCCGTGACCCAGCACGCCGAAGCCCGTGACGTCGGTGACGGCATGCACATCCCGGTCGGCCGAGAGCTCGGCGCCGACCTTGTTCAGGAGTGTGGTCGTGCCGATCATCTCCTGATAGGCCGCGGGCGCGAGCGCGTTCTTCTTGATCGCGGCCGAGTAGATGCCGACGCCGATCGGCTTGGTGAGGATCAGCACATCGCCGGGCTGGGCGCCGGAATTGCGCCGCACCTGCTCGGGCCGGCAAGTGCCGATCACGGCGAGGCCATAGACCGGCTCGGGGCAGTCGATCGAATGACCGCCCGCGACGGGAATGCCGGCAGCGGCGCACACCGCGGCGCCGCCCTTCAGGATCTCGCGCACCATCTGGGTCGGGATCTTGTCGACCGGCATGCCGAGGATGGCGAGCGCCATCACCGGCCTGCCACCCATGGCGTAGACGTCGGAGAGCGCGTTGGTGGCGGCGATGCGGCCGAAGTCGAACGGATCGTCGACCATCGGCATGAAGAAGTCGGTGGTGGCGATGATGCAGGTGTTGTCGTCGACCTGCCACACCGCGGCGTCGTCGGAAGTCTCAGTGCCGACCAGAAGCTGCTTGTAGATGGGGGCCGCCGGCTGGTCGGCCAGCAACTCCTGCAGCACCGAGGGCGCGAGCTTGCAGCCGCAGCCGCCGCCATGGGCGAGGTCAGTCAGTCTGAGGGTGGTCTCGGTCATGGGCGATCCTCGGTTGCTCGGGGCTGCGGCGCCGATGGTAGGATCGACCCATGGCGGCGGACAAGGACTACGAGATCGTGGTGGCCGGCGGCGGCATCGCCGGTCTGTCGGCGGGACTCGCCACCGCGCGGCTGGGCCGTCGCACACTGGTGCTCACCGGCGACGTGCTCGGCGGCCAGCTTCTCAGCATCGAAAAAGTGGAAGGATACCCTGGCTTCCCGGAAGGCGTGCCCGGCTACGACCTGTGCCCGATGGCGCAGGAGCAGGCGGTCGCCGCCGGCGCCGAATGCGTCGCCGGCGAGATGACGGCGCTGTCCGCGAAAAACGGCGGCTGGGCGCTGGCCACCGCCGAGGGCGAGGTGACGGCACGCGCCGTGATCCTCGCCACCGGCACCCATCTGAAGACGCTTGGCGTTCCGGGCGAGGAACGGCTGACCGGCAAGGGCGTCAGCCACTGCGCGACCTGCGATGCGCCGCT